>NZ_JARAVL010000001.1:0-561785 GCF_033792725.1 Streptomyces sp. PA03-5A
GGTGTGCGCGTCCTGGATATGACGCATGTGCAGTCGGGTCCGTCGGCGACGCAGTTGCTGGCGTGGCTGGGTGCGGACGTGGTGAAGCTGGAGGCCCCGGGGGGTGACATCACGCGGCGTCAGTTGCGGGATGTGCCGGGGGTGGACAGCTTGTATTTCACGATGCTGAACGCGAACAAGCGGAGCATCACGCTGAACACCAAGACCCCGCGCGGGCGGGAGATCCTGACCGAGCTGATCGCGCGCAGTGACGTGATGGTGGAGAACTTCGGGCCGGGCGCGGTGGACCGGATGGGGTTCACCTGGGAGCGGATCCAGGAGATCAACCCGCGGATCGTGTACGCCTCCATCAAGGGCTTCGGGGACGGCCCCTACACCGCGTTCAAGGCGTACGAGGTCGTCGCGCAGGCGATGGGCGGGTCGATGGCCACCACCGGCTTCGAAGGCGGCCCGCCCATGGCCACCGGCGCCCAGATCGGCGACTCCGGCACCGGGGTCCACGCCGTGGCCGGGATCCTGGCCGCCCTGTACCAGCGCACCCACACCGGCCGCGGACAGCGCGTCCAGGTCGCCATGCAGCACGCGGTGCTCAACCTGTGCCGGGTCAAACTCCGCGACCAGCAACGCCTGGCCCACGGACCCCTCGCGGAGTACCCCAACGAGGACTTCACCGACGAAGTCCCCCGCTCCGGCAACGCCTCCGGCGGCGGCCAGCCCGGCTGGGCGGTCAAATGCGCCCCCGGCGGCCCCAACGACTACGTCTACGTCATCGTGCAGCCCGTCGGCTGGCAGCCCCTGGCCGAACTCATCGGCCACCCCGAACTCGCCGACGACCCCGAATGGGCCACCCCCGAAGCCCGGCTGCCCAAACTCGCCAAGATGTTCCAGCTCATCGAGGAATGGACCACCACCCTGCCCAAATGGCAGGTCCTGGAAGAGCTCAACACCCACAACATCCCGTGCGGGCCCATCCTGTCCACCAAGGAGATCATCGACGACGCCAGCCTCAAGGCCAACGACATCGTCGTCGAAGTCGACCACCCCGAACGCGGCACCTACACCACCGTCGGCAACCCCCTCAAACTCTCCGACTCACCCACCACCATCCACCGCTCACCCCTCCTCGGCGAACACAACCACGACATCTACACCACCGAACTCGGCCTCTCCGCCGAGGAGCTGGGCGTGTTGCGGACCGGCGGGGTGATCTGACCGATGGCGGACGCCAGGCGGCGCGAGGACGTACGGTCGCACACCACAGAGCAGCCGGTGGCGGTGCTGGGCACCGCCCACCGGTGGGCCGGGGCAGCCGGGCTGCCCTGACCCGACGCACCACCCGTGACGGGGCCGGGCGCGCGTGAACCGCGCGGACCGGGCCCGCCGCGCAGCACGAAAAGAGCACGGGGGCCGGCACGGGTCGGTCTCCACGGAGACCGACCCGTGCCGGCCCCAGGTCCAGGGGGCGCTGGCCAGACTCTTTCGAGGCAGGGGAATCATGACAATGGCGTCAACGACATCGACGTCCCAACCACCCGTCACCTATCGAGAGGTGACCGACCACAACGGCCGGGTGTTCCGCGTCGGCGAGTCCGACATGGACATCATGGGCCGGAAGCGCAAGTGGATGGTCATCCTGCCGTGGGTAGGCATGATGGGCATCAGTTCGGCGGAGTACGCGTTCGCGTCCGCCGAGGACACGCTCCACACCGCGCACTCGTGGAGCAGCCTGCACATCTTCTGGATGCTCGGGGTCTGGGTGTTCTTCCAGGCCGCGGTGGCCTTCCCGGCGGGCAAGCTCCGCGAGTCCGGGAAGCTGCCGGCGCGCTACGCGATGATGTGCGGCGCCCTGGGCACCTTCCTGGGCTACCTGTCGCTGGCGTACGCACCGCACGTCGTCGTCGCGTACATCGGCTTCGGCATGTTCAGCGGCATGGGCGCCGGCATGGTCTACGCGACCTGCGTCAACATGGTCGGCAAGTGGTACCCGGAGCGGAAGGGGGGCAAGACCGGCTTCGTCAACGGCGGCTTCGCCTACGGCTCGGTGCCGTTCGTCTTCCTCTTCACCGGCTACATGGACCTGACCAACTTCCGCTGGGTGCTGGTCTCGGTCGGTGTCTTCCTCGCGGCGACCGTCGCGGTGGCGGGGTACTTCTTCAAGGACCCGCCGAAGAACTGGTGGCCGGCCGACGTCGACCCGCTGAAGGTGCCCGACGACCCGCGGGCCCGGCGTGCCATGGAGAAGAACCCGCCCGCCGTCCGGCAGTACACCCCCGCCGAGGCGTGGCGGACCGGCCGGGTCGCACTGATGTGGTTCTGCCTGCTGTGCACCTCGGGCGTGAACATCTTCGGCATCGCCTTCCAGGTCGACATCGGTGAGGAGGCGGGCTTCGCCGGCGGGATCGTGGCCACGGCCATGTCCCTGAAGGCGATCGTCAACGGCACGGGCCGCGGCGTCATCGGCTGGCTGTCCGACCGCTACGGGCGCAAGCAGTGCCTGATCTTCGTCTGCCTCGTCCTCGGCCTCGCGCAGTACGGCATCCTGTGGTCGGCGGACATCAAGAACCTGCCGCTGTTCCTGATCTTCTCGTCCATCTCCGGGTTCGGCGGCGGCGCGATCTTCCCGATGTTCGCGGCGATGACGGCCGACTACTTCGGTGAGAACAACAACGCGTCCAACTACGGCCTGGTCTACAGCTCCAAGCTGGTCTCGGGTCTGCTCGGCTCCGGCATGGGTGCCTTCGTCGTCAGCCACTGGGGCCACAGCGGGGCGTTCACCCTCGCGGGTTCGATCTCGCTGTTTGCCGGCTTCGTCGCGCTCTTCCTCACCCCGCCGGGACGTCCGAGGAAGAAGGACATCGAGCCCAATCCGCAGCCCATCAGCAGGGAGGCGATCTGACGTGACCGCCGGAGAGCACCCGGGGCTCCGGCACGGCACCTCGTGCCCGACGACCGGGTGTCCCTCCCGTCCGCCGCGGCGTCCCCGGACCACCCCCGTGTCGTAGGGGGCCGTGCCGGAATGACGTGGGCCTCAGCCGTGGGACGCCACGGCTGGGGCCCACGCGGCTGTCCGTCAGCCCGAGCGGTCGGCGGCGATCGCCTTGTGGTGCCGGATGACCTCTTCCACGATGAACTTCAGGAACTTCTCCGCGAAGGCCGGGTCGAGGTGCGCCTCCTCGGCCATCCGGCGCAGCCGGGCGATCTGCTCCGCCTCGCGCCCGGGATCGGCGGGCGGCATGTTGTGCGCCGCCTTGAGCTCACCCACCTGTTGGGTGGCCTTGAAGCGTTCCGCGAGGAGGTGCACCAGGGCCGCGTCCAGGTTGTCGATGCTGCCGCGCAGGTGGCGCAGCCGCTCCAGGGCGGCTGTGTCGTCCGCGTGTCCGTCGTCCATCCGCCCAGCCTAACCAGCGGGACGCCGATCAGTCGGTACGTCCCGTCGCGGCGACGGTGACGCCGAGGCCGATCATCGCGAGGCCGCCCGCACCGCCGACCAGTGACAGGCGGCGCGGGGAACGGGCGAACCACGAACGGGCCGCGGCGGCGACCAGGCCCATGGTGCTGTCCGAGACGAGGGCGATCGCGTTGAAGACCAGTCCGAGCAGCAGCATCTGCACGGTGACGTGACCGGCCGGGCGGTCGACGAACTGCGGCAGCACCGCCGCGTAGAACACCATCGTCTTGGGGTTCGAGACCCCGACCACGAAGCCCTCGCCGAGCGTGCGCAGCGCGCCGCGCGCCGCCCCCGCGTCCCCGGACACCATGGCCAGGGCCCCGCGGTGCCGCAGCGCCTTGACCCCCAGGTACACCAGGTAGGCGGCGCCGGCGAGCTTGAGGGCCGCGAACAGCAGCGCCGAGCGCTCCACCACGGGGCCGACGCCGAGGGCGACCGCGACCACCAGGACGTAGGAGCCGAGCGTGTTGCCGGCGACGGAGGTCAGCGCGACACGACGCCCGTGGGCGAGCGCGCGGCCGATGACGAAGAGGACGCTGGGGCCGGGGATCACCACGAGCACCAGGGATACCAGGGCGAATGCCGCGAGTCGGTCGATGGACACCATGCCCGGAGGCTAATCGGGTATATCTTCCGGCGCACCGCATTAAGCGCGGGGTCTAAGGAGGCGGGATCGATCATGGGCGAGCCGCAGGGCGAGCAGCTGGAGGCCGTACGGGCCCGGCGGGAGGAATTGCGCGGGAGGTACCTGCGGGAACCGGCGGAACGACCGGCGACGCGGGCGGCGGGGGTGCACCACGTCGCGTTCATCTGCCGCGACGTCGAGGAGACCGTCCGCTTCTACCAGGAGTTCCTGGGCTTCCCGCTGGTGGAGCTGGTGGAGAACCGGGACTACGCGGGCTCCAGCCACTTCTTCTTCGACATCGGCCACGACAACCTGCTGGGGTTCTTCGACTTCCCCGGCCACGAGCACCCCGAGCAGCACGAGACGATCGGCGGACTGCAGCACCTGGCGCTGTCGGTGACCGGCGAGCAGTTCACCGAGGCGAAGCGCCGGCTGGACGAGGCCGGGGTGGAGTACCTCGGGCCGGACCGCGGCGTGGAGGACAGCCTCTACATCCGCGATCCCAACGGGGTCAACGTGGAGCTGTACCGCGAGGACCTCGGCCACTTCGACGGCAAGCCGCTGCTCTGAGCCCGCGGGGCCCGGCGGGGCGGGGCGGGGTCAGTCCTCGTGGGAGCGCTGGTGGTACGAGGTCCTGGTGTGCTCGGTGTGGGCGCGCATGACCTGCTGGGCGCGCTCCCCGTCGCGGTCGGCGATCGCCGCGATCAGCTCGCGGTGCTCGACCCACGACTGCATGCCGCGCTGCCGGGCCACCGGGGTGTAGTACCAGCGCACGCGCCGCTCGACCTGCCGGGCGAGTTCGGCGAGCACCGCGTTCCCGGCCAGTTCCATGACGCAGGCGTGGAGGGCGGCGTTCGCCGCGACGACCGCGTCGACGTCGTCGGCGGCGACGGCCGCCTCGCCCGTCTCGCACAGCCCGTCCAGCCGCTCCAGGCCCTTGGTGGTGGCGTTGGCCGCGGCGAGGCGGGCCGCCTCCGTCTCCAGCAGGGCGCGGACGACCAGGAGTTGGTCGGCCTCCTCGTCGGTGGGCTCGTGGACGAAGGCCCCCTGGGCCGGGCGCAGGTCCACCCACCCCTCGGTGTTGAGCCGTTGCAGGGCCTCGCGCACCGGTTGGCGGGAGACGCCGAGGTGGCCGGCGAGTTCGGTCTCCACCAGGTGCTGGCCGGGGGTGAGCGAGCGGGTGATGATCAGCTCGAGCAGCGCTTCGTACACCTGCTCACGCAGGGGCCCCGGACGCTGGAGCTTGGGCACGGATCCCTGCGACAGCCCGCTGGACAGCATCGAGGCCCCAACCTTTCCCGGGGATGATTGGCTTTCGTCTACAGTCTACGCGCGCAGGACCCCGGCGCGGACACCGCACCCAAGCGTGACGCGCTTCACACCGGTGGCGCGGCGCCCGCTATGCGGCGCCGGTGAGCTGGGAGGTCTTCAGGACGACCAGGGTCACCAGCACCAGCAGCACCGCCGCCATCCCGGCCGCCTGCCACAAGGCGCGGTGCCTGCGGGGCGCGTGGGCCAGGACGAGGCCGACCGCACCTCCGGTGAGCAGGCCGCCGAGGTGGCCCTGCCAGGAGGTCACGGCGGCGGAGACCGCCATCCAGACCAGCAGGCCGATGAGGAGCTGACGCCCGCCGACCGGGTCGTGGTGGAGGCGCTTGCTGAGGACGAAGTAGGCCGCGCCCAGGCCGAAGATCGCGCCGGAGGCACCGACGGCGCCGGTGTGCGGGGCGATCAGGTACACCAGCACGGAACCGCCGAGGGCGGAGAGCAGGTAGAGCCCGACGAAGCGGATCCGGCCCAGCTGGGCCTCGACGGCCGGGCCGAGGGTCCACAGCGAGTACATGTTGAACAGGATGTGCAGGATCCCGAAGGTGCCCTGGCCCGGCGGCTGGTGGAGGAAGGCCGAGGTGATCAGCCGGTACCACTCGCCGTGGGCGATGCCGACGGCCTCGAAGCCGGGGTACGCCGAGCCGTCGTACACGTACGCCACGCCGTCGGGGCCCAACAGCCCCTGCCCCAGGGCGTCGAAGCGCGCGACGAGGTCGGAGCGCACCAGTTCGCCGAGGTAGGCGACGACGTTCAGGGCGATCAGGATCTGCGTCACCACCGGCGTGCCCGAGGTCGCCACGCGGCCGCCGAAGACGGTGCGCGCCTGGCGGACGCTCCTGCCGCCCTCCTTCACGCACTCCGGGCAGTGGTGGCCGACCGCCGCCTCGCGCATGCAGTCGGGGCAGATGGAGCGGTCGCAGCGCGTGCAGCGCACGTACGTCTCGCGCTTGGGATGCCGGTAGCAGGTGGTGACCGGCGGCTCGGTGCCCTGATCGGTGTCCGTGGTGCTCACGAGCGCAAGGCCCCCCATGCGGCGTACGGGACGTGGAGTCGCACGTTTGTACCCAGCCCGGGCACGGTGCGTCAAACCACTCCGCTCTGCGCCTCCATGTGCAGGCCGGATGCGCGGTCGGCGAGAACGACGGTGACCACGGTGAGGTCGGCGGCGTCGTTGCCGCCGGGACGCATGGAGATGAGGTCGGCCATGGTGACTCCCGGGCAGATGGCACCGTCCGGCAGTTCGACGACGAGCCGGAGGACGTCGTCCTGCGTCACGCGGACGGTGCCGGTCGCGGGAGGGGCCTGGCCGGCCCCGTACATCTCCTCGTCGATCCGGGCGGTGAGGCCGCGGGCGCCGGCGAGGAGGCCGCCGCCGCGCCCGGCGTGCACCTGCACCGTGACCGCGCCGACCAGCGGGGTCCGCAGCGTCAGCGGGCGCCGGTCCGGTCCCGGCGAGACGGTGAGGCGCACCTTGAAGGTCGGCCTGCCCTTCATCCGGGGCAGGTTGTCCGCGCCATAGCTCCCGATGACCATGGCGCGTGTCACGCCGGGCTCGCCGACCTGCCGCGCGGCGCCCTTGCCGCACTCCCCCGGCCGGGAGACCGCCGCCGCCTCCCGTCGCGGGCCGTTCCCCCAGGCCAGTTGGGCGACCAGCAGGGCCGCGGCGGCCAGCGGGACGCCGATGCGCCACCACGTCCCCCGGCCCACCGAGAACGGGTCCCCGGCCACCGCACACCTCCTCGCCCGGCCGCGTCCGTCCGCGGCCGTCGTACGCCGATGCTATTCCGGGGCTCCGGCCGGTCCCCTACCGTGATGCCGTGACGAGCGACGCATCCGCCGCGGGGATACCGGAGTTGGTGCTGCGAGGGGGCGGCGCGACCGCCCGTCTGCGGGCCGGCGAGGTACTGCTGGACGAGGGGACGGAGCGGCGGCGCATCCCGCCGGCCGCGATCGAGGAGGTCCGTGCCGCCGGGCGGCACGGCCGTACGGTGGAGATCGTCCTCACCGCGGCGCGAGGGCCCGCGAGGGTCCACGCACTGACGCACCACAGCGCCGAGGCGGTCGCGGCCTTCGCCGCCGCCGTCAACTCCGTGCTCCCGCCCCGCGACGCCGACGAGCCGCGGGAGGACGGCGGCACGCTCGTCGAGGTCCTGTCCGTGCCGCCCCCCGCGAAGGACGGGGCGAGACCTGACGACGGGGCGCCGGACGGCTTCTGGACCTACGCCCCGGGGGCCGGCGGCGCCCTGGCCTACCTCGCCGTGCTGGTCTGGCTGGCCGTCACCGGGGACGGCGCGGCCGTCGCGAAGTGGGCGCTGGGCGCCGCTCCCCTGCTGGCCGCCGGGGGCTTGCTCCACGGGGCATGGGGGTCCGCGCGGGACGCACGGATCCTGCGCCGGCGCGGCATCACGGTGGTCGCCACCTTCGACCGCAGGCAGCGGCACGGCGGCCGCGAACCCGTCTACCGTTTCACCGGCCTCGAGGGCGTGCCCCGGGAGCACCTCGGCGAGGGCAAAGACGTGGACGGCGACCCGCTGCGGGCGGAGATCACCTACGACCCGCGCAACCCCGAGCGGACGACGCGCACGTGGTCCGAGCCCGCGGGGCTGGCGGTCTTGTTCTGCGTCGCCGGGCTCTCGCTGCTCGCCGTGGGGCTGTACCTCGTCGTCGCCGCTTTCGTGGACCTGCCCTTCTCCCCGTGAACTCCCCTCGGCGGAACGGAACTCCCCTCCGCCGGAACGTCGGCCGGGACCGCCTTTACGACCCCTTGACCCCATGGAGACGAATACTGTACACAGTATTCGTCCGGGGCTGAGAACCCAGGGCCGGCGGACTCGTCGAGGTGATCTTGCCGCACGACGGCGCGGTCACCGTGGCAACCTCTGTATCAAGGGCCGATACGGCTTCCAGCACGTACAGAACCGGGACTGATCGACATGGGACGGGTCACCGAACGGCGTCGGGTACTGAGGATCAGGGACGGAGCGGTCGACCACCGGGCGGACACCCTGGTCGCGGAGGAGCCGCTGGAGATCCGGCTCAACGGCAAGCCACTCGCGATCACCATGCGCACCCCCGGGGACGACTTCGCCCTCGCGGCCGGCTTCCTGGTCAGCGAGGGCGTGCTCGGGAGCGCGGACGAACTGGCGAACATCGTGTACTGCGCGGGCGCGACCGTCGACGGGTCCAACACCTACAACGTCGTCGACGTACGTCTCGCCCCCGGCGTCCCCGTCCCCGACATCACGCTGGAGCGCAACGTCTACACGACGTCCTCCTGCGGCCTGTGCGGGAAGGCCAGCCTCGACGCCGTACGCACCACGGCCCGCTGGGCCATCGCCGACGCCTCGCCGCTGCGGCTCGAACCCGCGCTGCTGTCCGCGCTCCCCGACCGGCTGCGCGCCGCGCAGCGGGTCTTCGACCGGACCGGCGGACTGCACGCGGCCGCGCTCTTCACGTCCGAGGGCGAACTGCTCGACGTCCGCGAGGACGTGGGCCGCCACAACGCCGTGGACAAGCTCGTGGGCCGCGCCCTCCAGCAGGGCCTGCTGCCGCTGGCCGGGAAGATCCTGATGGTCTCGGGGCGGGCCTCGTTCGAACTCGCCCAGAAGGCCGTGATGGCCGGCATCCCGGTGCTCGCCGCCGTCTCGGCCCCGTCCTCCCTCGCCGTCGACCTCGCCGCCGAGTCCGGCCTCACGCTCGTCGGCTTCCTGCGGGGCACCTCCATGAACGTGTACGCGGGCGAAGAGCGGATCGCCCTGCCCGCGCCGACGGCCGGGCGGGTCTGACCCGTCCCAGCACGCGTACACGCGTGCGGGACCGGCCGGCGAGGTGCGCCCCCTGCGCCGGCCTGTCCCGCCGTATCCGAGGACCCGAGGTAGACACTGTCCACCTCGAGGTGGACACTGTCCACCATGACCACCGCTCCCCGCGCGCGCCTGCTCGACGCCGCCCTCGCCGTCCTGGACGACGACGGCGTCGAGGGGCTGACCCTGCGGGCCATTGCACGGCGCGCCAACGTGTCGCACGGGGCGCCGCTGAAGCACTTCCCGCACCGGGCGGCGCTGCTGTCGGCCGTGGCCACCGTGGGGTTCAGGGAACTCAACGTGCGCGCCGAGGCGGCCGTACGGGCGTGCCCCGAAGGCGCGCCGGCGGCCGCACGGCTGCGGGCCGGGGCCCGCGGCTACGTGGCGTACGCGCTGGGACGGCCGGCGATGTTCACCCTGATGTTCCGGCACGACCTGCTGGACCCCCGGGACAAGGAACTGGGCCGGGCCGGCATGTCGGCCTTCGACGACCACCTCCTCGTGCTCGTGCGCGCCGCGCAGGCGGAGGGCTGGCGGCCCGGCGCGGACACCCGGGCGCTCACCGGCGCCGTGTGGTCCGGGCTGCACGGTGTGGCGCAGCTGTGGCTGTGGGGCTCGCTGGCCCTGGGCACCGGCGCCGCGTCCATCGACGAAGCGCTCGACGCGCTGTTCACCTCGTTCGACCTCAAGGAACACTGACGATGCATGAGAAGTACGGATTCGACCGCGAGACGGCCGTCACGGCACGTCCGGGCGAGCCCTCGGTCTACGACGCCGAACTCCACGAGGGGTGGCGGATCGGCATGGGCGTCAACGGCGGGCTGCTGCTCGCCCTCGCCGGCCGGGCGCTCGCCGAGGAGCTGGGCGGCGACGGGCAGGGACACCGGGATCCGTTCTCGATCAGTGCCTACTACCTCTCGACGTCGCGCCCGGGCCCGGTGACCGCCCGCACGCAGACCCTGCGCCGCGGCCGCACCGTCTCGACCGGCATGGTGTCCCTGGAGCAGGAGGGCGAGGAACGGCTGCGGGCGGTGGCGACCTACGGCGACCTGAACGGCCACGACCACGCGGGCGACGTGCGCACCTCCGCCACTCCTCCGCAGATGCCGCCGCCGGAGAAGTGCGTGGGGACCGACGTGGCGCCGCCGGAGTTCCTGAAGATATCCCCGATGCTGGAGCGCATCGAGCTGCGGCTGGACCCGGACACCGCAGGCTGGGCGGTCGGCGCCCCCTCGGGCCGCGGCATGGTGCAGGGCTGGCTGCGGATGCCCGACGGCCGCGAGCCCGACCCGCTGATGCTGCTGCTCGCCGTGGACAGCCTGCCGCCGGTCAGCTTCGACCTCGGCGTCCCGGGCTGGGCCCCCACGCTGGAGCTGACCGCCCACGTGCGGGCCACGCCCGAGCCGGGGTGGCTGCGGCTGAAGCACTCCACCCGGAACTTCGCGGACGGCTACATGGAGGAGGACGCCGAGGTCTGGGACTCGTCGGGCCGGCTCGTGGCCCAGTCCCGGCAGCTGGCGCGGGTGCGGCTGCCCGAGGGCGCCGCGTAGCGGCCGCGTGCCGCGGGCCGTGCCCTCCGGGGGCGGCCGTGCCGACCAAGGGGTGCGCCGTCAGTGCAACTGCGCCTGCCAGTCCTCGGGGACCTTGCCCGCGGGGCCCGGGGAGGGCTGGCCCTCCGGGCGCGAGTTCGGCGGGGACAGCGCGGGACCGTCGTAGTACTGCTCGGTCTCGACGTTCCAGAACCAGTCCTCACCGGGCTCGTAGCTGGTGATGAACGGGTGGCCCTCCTCGAGCGCGTGCCGCGTGGCGTGCTGGGAGGGCGAGGAGTCGCAGCAGCCGATGTGCCCGCACTGCGCGCAGCGGCGCAGGTGGAGCCACCAGCCCGGTCCCTGACCGGCACCGCAGTCGGCGCAGCCGGCGCCGCTCGGCTCGGACGTGGGGTCGATGCCGGGGATCGTGACGTCGTCCGCCATGGTGGACCCGCCTCCTTAACCGCGATCACGTTCTCCTGGCATGCTAACCGCCCTCACGTGCCGCCACCGGCCGAAGCGGGACGGCCCCCTCGCCCCCCGTGGGCCCCGGTCCGCGCGACACCTACCGCTTCCCGGGGCGCCTCAGGACGATGCGGGGATGCCGGACGATGGTCCGCAGGCGCCCCGCGTAGCCGGATCGGCGCAGCCACCACGGCAGCCGGCGCAGCGGCACGTACGCGAGGATGTCGTCATGCGCCTCGGTCCCGGGCGGCAGGCCGCGCAGCAGTTCCAGGCACCGGTCGTCGACGGTGCCGTGCAGACGGGCGACGTGGGCCAGGGCCACGACGCCCTGCCGGCGCAGTTCCTCATGCGGCGCCTCCAGCGCCCGGGCGACGCGCGGCAGGATCGCGGCGGCGTCCGGGTGGTTGAGCGCCAGCCCGATGACCGCCACGCCCACCAGCGGCTCCTCGCGCGCGAAGGCCGCGTCCACCTCCTCGGGCCGGTCGGTCCCGAGCAGCACAGCGGAGTCCGCCCAGTTCATGCCCCGCCCGGCCGCCGCCCGCCCGACGAGGAACTCCCCCCGCCCGGCGGCGTCCGGTTCCCCGCGCCGTGCCCCCTCCAGGTACGCCCAGACCCGCCCGGCCTCCGGACCCGCGTCGGCGGCGACCTTCCGCCACACCTGCGGCTCCGCCTCCATCAGGGCGGCGAACCTCCCGCCGAACTCCCCCAGGTCGCACCGGCGCAGGAACGCCAGCCGTCGCGCGTCGGCGTCCGTGACGCGGCCGGAGGCGTAGCCGACGGCCAGTTCGCCGGGTTCCAGCGCGACCGCGAAGCGGACGAACTCGGCCGGTATGGAGGCGGGGTCAGCAGTCACGAGCGCCGAGGCTAGTCCGTGGGGCGCAGTGCCGGAGCGCCGTTTTCTTCTGCCTCCGGCGACCGCCCGGCGCGACGGACACGGAGTGGGGCCGCGCCGGGTGCGTCGCGGCGCGTCAGCGACCGTCCGTCAGAACGCCGTCCAGGGCACGCGCCAGGCGGTCGAGCCACTCCGCGGCCGTGCCGGTGACATGGGGGTGGGCGGCGCGGAAGGTATCCCAGTCGACGGAGTGCGGGGCGACCTCGGTGAGGCGGGGTGCGGAGGCCGGGTGGCCGGGCTCGCGGCTCATCACCCGGCGCAGCAGGCGCGGGGAGAGGGCGGTGCCGGGCGCCTCGGCGAGAAGGACCGCGTCGTAGAGGTCCTTGCCCTGGGCGCGGCCCGCGGCGGCGGCGTCGGCCTGCAGCCACAGCAGCTTCCAGGCGAGGGAGAGTTCACGGCTCGCGGTGAGCACCACGGCCGGGGGCCCGCCGTCGCCGCGCGGCACGGCGGTCAGGACGGGCGGCTCGGGGAGCCGTTCGTCGCGGGCGAAGTCCAAGCGCACCTCGCCCGGGGGCAGGCCGTCCGCGTGCCAGGGGACGACCAGGCGCACGCCGGGCGTGTCGTACTCCGCGTAGGTCCAACTGCCGTCGTCGCGGGCGCCCTCCGGGTCGAGGCGTACGCCGGGGGCGGCGTCGGGGTGGGCCCGGACCAGTTCCAGCAGTTCGCCGGGCGGGCCGTCGGAGCCGTCGGAGCCGTCCGGTTCCGGGTCGGCGATCCAGTGCAGGCCCTCGGGCGGGACGTATGCCCGCTGCCCGCCGGTGCCGAACTCCTCGTCGGTCCAGATCTCGGGGCGGACGGCGCCGTCGGCGGCCTCCGGCCACTGCTGCACGGTGGCCCGCTCGTCGACGTACGGGTAGGGGTGGAGCGGGTCGATCGGCACCGCCAGGGAGGGCGGGACGATCCAGTCGAGGTCGGCCGGTTCGCGGGCGGCGGCGCCGACCCAGGCAGGCAGCACCATGCTGCCGCGCAACACGAGGTACTCGCCCAGCGGGGACCGCGCGACCAGGCCCAGCAGGTGGTCCAGGACGGCCCTCCGGGCGGCGGCCGCCGGGTCCCGCTCCGCGGGGGCGGTCACCGGGCCTGCGCCTCGTCGATCCAGCCGTCGTCGAGGGCGGGCCGGTCGTCGTGCACGACGAACTCCTCCTCGACCTCCACCGCCGTGAGGCCCTCCTGCGTGAGGTCCGCGAGGAGGCGGTCGAGCCGCTGCCGCGCCTCGGGGCGCCCGACGTCGCGGCAGCGCTGGGTGACGAAGCGTTCGTGGCCGCGGTCGCCGAGGTCACGGCGCGCGTTGCGGGAGACGTGGGCGGCGTGCCGCCCGGCGATCGCCCGGACCTCGTCCAGGCGGACGGGGTCGGTGATGACGAGCTTGACGTGGTGCTCGAAGTAGCAGCCGGGCGGCAGGGCACGGGCCTGCCCGCGGGTGCGCGGGACACCGGTGTTCCAGGGCGCGGCCTCGATCTTCACGCGCGCGACGCCGATCCCTTCGGCGCGCAGCCGTCCGGTCCACCGGGCGGCGGCGGCGCGCTGCGCGGGCAGGGCGCCGCGGCCGCGCACCGTCAGCATGGGCTGGTCGGGGGTGGCGCCCCGGTCGAGCACGATGCGGGTGTACTTGAGGCCGTTGCGCTCCGCCCAGTGGCGTATCCGCTCCTCGTCCCCGGGCCGCGGCGCCGGCACCGTGAAGTGGGTCTCGAAGTCTCCGGTGAAGTCCGTCGCCGGGGTCCCGGCTACCACGCCGGCCGGACCGGGCCGCCGGGGGCGAGCCGCCCCAGGTCCGCGGACAAGGCGCGCAGCCGGTCCTCGCCGAGCACGTCGGCCCAGGGGCGTACGGCGTCGGCGGCGGCCTGGTCGGCGGCGCGGGTGCAGGCCCGGCCGCGGTCGGTGAGGACGACGAGCCGGGCCCGCGCGTCGTCCGGGTGGGGGCGGCGTTCGGCGTAGCCCTTGGCCTCGAGTTCGTCGACGAGTTGCCCGGCCGCCTGGCGGGTCACCCCGAGGTGCGCGGCGAGTTCGGTGACGGTCGCGCCGCCGGCCGCCATCCGGGCGAAGGCGAAGCCGTGGGCGGGGCGCAGGTCGTCGAAGCCGCGGGCGACGACGCCGTCGTGGATGGCTGCGGTGAGGGCGCCGGCGGCGGCGAGCAGGTTGACGCCCAGGGCCATGGCCAGGGCCTCTTCGTCCTTCATGCGGCCACCTTGACACAGTGCGCAAGCAGCTTGAGCATATGGGCAAGCAACTTGCTCAAGTTGCTTGCCCATCGGGGAACAGGAGCCCGTATGCCCGTCGTCCGTTCCGCCGACGCCGTCGTCCACGACCTGCACGGCGTCCGCTTCGTCTCGTACGCCAGCACCGCCACCGGCAGCACCGAACTGTGCGCGTGGCGCGGTGAGGTACCGGCCGGGACCGCCGGTACCTCGCACACCATCAGCCGCGAGGAGGTCTTCCTCGTCCTGTCCGGCAGCCCGCGCCTGACCATCGACGGCGAGGCGTACGACCTGTCCCCCGGCGACGTCGCCACGGCGCCCGCCGGTTCCCGCCTGGCCCTGGAGAACCCGGGCGAGGGCCCCGCCTCCGTCTGGGTGACCACCGGCGTCGGTCTGGAGGCGGTGCTCGCCGACGGGTCGCGGATCAGCCCGCCCTGGGCCCGCTGAACCCGCCGGGCGCCCCGCGGGTCAGCGCGTCACTGCAGGTGGGCGGTGTCGTTCCAGAGGGTGATCGCGGGGTCGCCGTACTCCCAGCCGAGGACCGACAGCGAGGCCGGGGCCAGGCTCAGCACCATGCCGCGCATCGGGTCGAGCCGCAGCCAGCGGGCCGCCAGGGTGCGCAGGAAGTGGCCGTGGGCGAAGACGACCGCGTCGCTGTCCTCCTCCTTGGCCCAGGCCACCACCTCGTCCGCGCGGTTGGCGACCTGCCACGAGGTCTCGCCGCCGACGACACCGTCGCGCCAGATCACCCAGCCGGGGCGTTCCTCCCGGATCTCCGGCGACGTACGGCCCTCGTACTCGCCGTAGTCCCACTCCCGCAGCGCGTCCCAGGTCCGCGCCCGGTCGCCGAACCCGGCGAGTTCGCAGGTGTCGCGGGCCCGCTGGAGGGGGCTGGTGCGGACCCGGGCGCCGGGGAAGTCGTGCCAGGGGGCGCGGGCCAGGCGCTTGCCCAGCAGGCGCGCGGCCTCCCGGCCCTCCTCGGTGAGCGGGATGTCGGTCCTGCCGGTGTGCTGGCCGCTCTTGGACCACTCGGTCTGGCCGTGCCGCACGAGCACGAGGCGCGGAGCCATCAGGGGGCCACCTCCTTCTCGATGGCCTCGGTGTCGCCGCCGGCCGCGCACCCGGCCTCGCGGTCCGGGGCGAGGACGCCGATAGGCTGGATGAACATCGCCACTGTTGCCTGTGAGGTCACGTGGACAGTGTCCCTCCCGACCGGTGGGACGCACAAAACGGTGCCCGCGCCGCCCGGCGGGGCGCACCCGCGGGCCGGTCCGGCCGGCGCCACGACTCCCGGCAGGAGAAGAGGTCATGAACGCATCCGCCCCTCCGGCGCCGGAGCCGCTCGACGTGCGCTGGATCCACGGGTCGGCATCGGCCAAGCACAACACCGATCCCGACATCCAGGTGTTCGAGTACGACGAACGCACCTTCGTCCTGCGGCAGAACAAGGCGGTCCACTACGAGGCGCCGTTCCTCTTCCTGCTCTTCGGGGACGACCGCGCGGTGCTCCTGGACACCGGGGCCACGCCGGAGGAGGAGTTCTTCCCGCTGCGGGAGGTCGTGGACGAGCTGTTCGAACTGCGGCCGCCCGCCCTGCAGCGTCCCGGCTACGAGCTGCTCGTGCTGCACACCCACGCCCACGGCGACCACGTCGCCGGCGACGCGCAGTTCGCCGGCCGCCCGGACACGGTCGTGGTACCGGCGGACCGCGACGGCGCCTGGGACTTCCTCGGCTTCACCCAGGACCCCGACCGCGTGGCGCGCCTGGACCTCGGGGGGCGGGTCCTGGAGTGCCTTGCCACGCCCGGCCACCACGCCTCGGCCGTCACCTACTACGACCCGGCGACCGGTTTCCTGTTCACCGGCGACACGGTCTACCCGGGCCGGCTGTACGTCGAGGACTGGGCCGCCTTCCGGCGCACCCTCGACCGGCTGGTCGCCTTCGCCGGGGAGCGCCCGGTCACCCATGTGCTGGGCTGCCACATCGAGATGACCCGCGAGCCGGGCGTGGACTACCCCGTCCGCACCACCCACCAGCCCGACGAGCCGCCGCTGGAGATGACCGTCGACCAGCTCCGCGAGGTCCGGCGGGCCGTCGAGGAGATCGGCGACCGGCCGGGACGCCACGCCTACCCGGACTTCGTCATCTGCCGCGGGGACTGAGGGTTTTCGAACGTACGGCAGACTGTCCGGGTGTTCGCACTCGCCGTCGTGTCGACCGTCCTCCTGCTGCTGGAAGTCGTCCCCTCCGCGGTCGCCCAGCTCATCCGTGCGCGGCCCGGCCTGGAACGGCTCGACGAGCTGACCCGGCTGGGTGTCCTGGAGGGGCGGCGCCTGTGGGTGGTCACCCTGCTCGGCACACTGCACACGCTCGGCGCCGTCGCGGTCCTGGTGGGGCTGTGGCACCCTCCCGTCGGCGTGGCCGGAGCCGCGCTGGCGGCGGGGATCTTCGCCTGGGTGCTGCTGTGCCAGCTGCGCTCCGGTCACCGGGGGCGTGCCCTGGCCGCGTACGCGCTGTTCCTGGCGATGGCGGTGGCGGTCCTGGTGGTCGACGCCCTGCGCTGAGCGGGCACGCCGCCTCGGCGGGCCGGGCTCACCTCCGGCCGGCCACGACCTCCCGCGGCCGTGCGGTGGCGGCCGGGACGGCGGCGGGCGCGGCCGCCTCCGCCTGCCGGGCCCACCGCTTGGCGAGGACCGCGCACACCATCAGTTGCATCTGGTGGAAGAGCATCAGCGGCAGCACCATTAGCCCGGCCTGGGGCCCGAACAGCACGGAGGCCATGGGCAGTCCGGCCGCCAGGCTCTTCTTCGACCCGGCGAAGACGATGGTCACCCGGTCCACGCGGGGGAAGCCGAGCCTGCGCGAGCCGTACGAGGTGACGGCGAGCATCGCGGCCAGCAGCAGGGCTTCGGCCAGCAGCAGCCCGAGCAGGCGCAGGGGCGTGACCTGGTGCCAGATGCCGCGCACCACGCCCTCGCTGAACGCGGCGTAGACGACCAGCAGGATCGACCCCCGGTCGACCAGGCCGAGCACCTTCTTGTGACGGGTGACGAAGCCGCTGATCCAGCGGCGCAGCAGCTGACCCGCCACGAAGGGCGCCAGCAGCTGCAGCACGATGCCGAGCACCGCTTCCGCCGTGAAGCCCCCGCCGCTCCCCCCGAGCAGCAGCGCGGCCAGCAGCGGGGTGAGCACGAGCCCGGCGAGGCTGGAGAAGGAGCCGGCGCAGATGGCGGCGGCCACGTTGCCGCGGGCGACGGAGGTGAAGGCGATCGAGGACTGGATGGTCGAGGGCACCAGGCACAGGAAGAGCAGGCCGGTGTGGAGCTCGGGCGTCAGCAGGTACGGCACGAGTCCGCCGGAGGCCAGGCCGAGCAGCGGGAAGACGAGGAAGGTGGCGGCCAGGACGGTGCCGTGCAGGCGCCAGTGGCGCAGTCCGTCCATCGCCTCGCGGGTGGACAGGCGCACGCCGTAGAGGAAGAAGAGCAGCCCCACCGCTCCGGTGGACGCCCCGCCCGCGAGGTGGGCGCCGGCGCCTCTGGCGGGCAGCAGCGCCGCGAGGAGCACGGTGCCGAGGAGCGCCGCGATGTACGGGTCCACGGGGAGCCAGGACGGGTAACGCAGGCGGCGCATGGGCTTCCTCATCGGTGCTGGACGGGGCCCTCTCCAGGGTGCCCGGTGACCGGGAGATCGTAAATGACTTTGACCGCACTCACTGTCATCACGAATCGCGATGAGCGGCGGTAGGCTGGCACCGTGTTCGATCCGGTGCAGCTGCGGACCTTCGTCGCCGTCGTCCAGACGCTGAGCTTCACGCAGGCCGGCCGCAGGCTCGGCCTGCGCCAGTCGACGGTGAGCCAGCACGTGCGCAAGCTGGAGGAGGCCGCCGGCCGGCGGTTCTTCACCCGCGACACGCACAGCGTGGAACTGACCGAGGACGGCGAGGCCATGCTCGGCTTCGCCCGGACGATCCTGGAGGCCAACGAACGCGCCGCGGGCTGGTTCGCCGGCACCCGCCTGCGCGGCCGGCTGCGCCTGGGCGCCTCGGAGGACTTCGTCCTGACCCGGCTGCCCGAGATCCTGGAGCGCTTCCGGCGCGACCACCCCGAGGTGGACCTGGAGCTGACGGTGGAGCTGTCGGCCACCTTGCACCGGCAGCTGGCCGCCGGCCGGCTGGACGTGATGCTGGGCAAGCGCGCGGCCGGGGACAGCCACGGTCAACTGGTGTGGAGCGACCGGCTGGTGTGGATCGCCGGCGAGCGGTACCGCCCCGAGGCCCAGCGGCCCGTCCCGCTGATCCTCTACCCGGCCCCCGCGATCACCCGGGCGCGGGCGCTGGAGGTCATGGAGCGGCACGGCCGTGCGTGGCGCATCGCGTGCACCAGCGGCTCGCTGAGCGGTCTGGTCGCCGCGGCGCGGGCGGGGCTCGGGGTGATGGCGCACGCCGAGGGGCTGATCCCGCCCGGTCTGGTGCGGGTCCCGGCCCGCGCGGGGCTGCCGGAGCTCGGCGGCGTCGACTTCGTGCTGCTGCACGGCCGGCGGCGGCCCGCGGCGCAGGAGGCGGCGGACGCGCTCGCGGCGGCGATCCTCAGCGGATCCCTTCGGTCGTGATCTGCTTGACCAGGCGCAGCGACGGCACGGTCTCCACGTGCCGGACCCCGTCCAGGGCGCCGACGCACTCGCTCAGGTAGCGGTAGAGCTGCGGTGTGCTGCTGCAGATGACCACGGCGACGAGGTTGGACGATCCGGTGGTCGCCGCGACGTAGGCGGTCTCGGGGTGCGCGGCCAGCGCCTGCCCGACGGCGGACAGGGCGGAGGGGGCGGCCGTGATCCAGAGGATGGCGCGGGTGTCGTGGCCGATCCACGCCGTGTCGAGCTGCACGTCGGTGTAGAGCACGCCCGAGCCGCGCAGCTGCTCCAGCCGCCGCTTGGCCGCCGACTCCGACAGCCCGGTGGCGCGGTGCAGTTCGGGGTAGGAGGCGCGGCCGTCCCTGGCCAGGACGGCCAGCAGCGCCTCGTCGGTGGCGTCGAGGACGACCGTGCCGGACGGCGGCTCGGGCGGGGGCGGCTGCAGCGCGGCGACCTCCGCGTCGGAGAGCGCGCCGCGCTTGGCGAACCAGCCCAGGGCGCCGCCGTAGAAGGTGTGCAGGATGCTGTGGGCGCCGATCTCGACGATGCTCGGGGTGCGCGGCAGACGCCCGAGGAGCAGCGCGTCGTGCTCGTCGTGACTGCGCGGGCGCGTCACGCAGATCACCTCCGTGCCGCCCGACATCAGCGAGATCCAGGCGGTGTCGTCGCGCCGGGCCAGGGCCTTGGCCAGGGACTCGGCGGCCTCGGGGGTGCTGCGCAGCCGCAGCGCCCAGCGGGTGCGTCCGAGCAGTTCCTGCTCGGGGAGCCCGAGCACGCGCATCCCGAAGTCGCCGCGGAGCCTGCGGTAGCGGCGGGCCACGGTCTGGTCGGAGACGCCGAGGACGTCGGCGATCCGGCTGAAGGGGGCGCGCCCGTCGAGCTGCAGGGCGTGCAGCAGCCGCATGTCCAGCTCATCGAGCGTGTGGGAATCCATCGCTCTTCTCCTTCATTGTGTCGGATTCCAGCGGGATGGCGCCTGTGGCTGGAGGAAGCCCGGGTGTTCTCGCGATGGTACGGAGGACCCACCACGGAACGGAAGAACGGAACGGAGAAGGACATGCGCAAGTGGGGACCGCTGGTGGCGGTCTGCCTGGGCACCTTCATGCTGCTCATCGACGTGACGATCGTGATCGTCGCGCTGCCCGACATCGCGGACGCCCTGGACGCCTCGCTGTCCGACCTCCAGTGGATGATCGACATCTACGCGCTGGCACTGGCCGCCCTGCTGCTGGGAGCCGGCTCCGCGGCCGACGTGATCGGGCGGCGCCGAATGTACGTCGCGGGGACGGCCCTGTTCGCGGCGGCCTCCCTCGCGTGCGGACTCGCGCCCGGAGCGGGGGTCCTGGTGGCGATGCGCGCGGTGCAGGGGGTCGGCGCGACGGCGATGTTCGCCACGACGCTCTCCCTGCTCGGCGCGGCCTACCAGGGCCGCGACCGCTCGGTGGCGCTGGGCGTGTGGGGCGCGGTCAGCGGCGCGGCGGCGGCACTCGGGCCGGTGCTGGGCGGCCTGCTGACCCAGGCGCTGGACTGGCGCTGGATCTTCTACGTCAACCTGCCGGTGAGCGTCGTGGCGATCGCCCTGACGCTGCGGGTGGTGAAGGAGTCCCGGGGCCACGGCGGGGCCCGCATCGACTGGCCGGGCACGGCGTCCTTCACCGCCTTCGCCGGGCTGCTCACCTTCGCCGTGATCCGCGCGGACGAGGCCGGCTGGGCCTCGGGCCGCACGGCGTGGACGCTCGGCGGCGCCGTGGCGGCGCTGGTGGTGTTCGTGGTGGTCGAACGGCGCGCCGCGCAGCCGATGCTGGACCTGGCGCTGTTCCGCAACCCCTCCTTCACCGCGATCATGGTCGGCGCGCTGGCGCTCAGCGCGACGGCCTTCGGCTTCCTGCCGTACACCTCGCTGTGGCTGCAGACGCTGCTCGGCCTGAGCCCCGTCCGCGGCGGCCTGGTGCTGATACCCCTGGCACTGGCGGCGTTCGTGGCCTCGGCGGTGGGCGGCCGGTTCCTGCACGGGGCGCCGTACCGGCTGGTGATCGGCGGCGGAATGGTCCTCATCGGGGCCGGCGCGCTGGCCCAGGCGGTGCTGGACGCCGGTTCCGGCTGGGCCGCGCTGACCGCGGGCCTGGTGGTGGCGGGCCTCGGCGTCGGGCTGGTCAATCCGGCGATCGCGGGCGCCGCGCTGGCCTCCGTGCCGCCGCGGCGGGCCGGCATGGCGGGCGGGGCGGTCAACACCTTCCGGCAGCTGGGGTACGCGCTCGGCGTCGCCGTGTTCGGCACCCTGCTCACCACGCGGATGGAGCACTCGCTGAGCGACGCCGGGGCCCCCGCCCCGCACGCGACGGCCCGCGCGCTCGCGGGCGGTGGAGCGCGGGAGCTGCTGGCCCGGGTCCCCTCCGGCCGGCGCGCGGCGGCCGACCACGCGCTGCACGCCGCCTTCACCTCGGGCCTGGACGCGGCGGCCCTGGCGGCCGGCGTCGCCGGCCTGCTGGCGGGTGCGGTCGTGCTCGTCCTGGTACGGGAGCGGCCGGGTGCGCCGGCGCCGGCCGCGGCATCCGAGCCTGTGGGGGCTGTAGAGCGGCCGTGATCCCCGCGGGGGGATTTGGTGGAGAGTCCGGGCGGGCCTCGGTCCGCCCGGAAACCGTCCTCCGGCGCCATGTTCCTTGCGGTAACCGGGAATCGGCTCGTCGCGAAGGTGTGAGGGAGCCAAGCGGGCCTTCACAGCCGATTGTCACGCCCCTCCCCTCCGCACGTGGTATCAGGTACGTTCTGTGACCGCCGAGGCGGTCGAGGAGCGACGTTGCGCGAGTTCACCATTCCCCCACTGGTGACGGCACCCCACGTCGGAGGTCTGGCGGACGCCGTGTTCGCCAATGCCGACGAGGAGCCGGACCGGATCGTGCTGAGCCGCCGCGCCGGAGCGGACGGCACGGACTGGGAGCACGTCACGGCCGCGCGCTTCCGCGACGAGGTCCTGGCAGTGGCCAAGGGCCTGCTGGCCCAGGGCATCCGCTTCGGCGACCGGGTCGGCCTGATGTCCCGCACCCGCTACGAGTGGACCGTGCTGGACTTCGCGCTGTGGGCGATCGGCGCCCAGCCCGTCCCGATCTACCCCACCTCGTCCTCGGACCAGGTCCGCTGGATGCTGCACGACTCCGAGGCGGTCGCCTGCGTCGTCGAGCACGAGGACCACGCGATGACGATCGGCGCGGTCATCGACGAACTCCCCCACCTGACCCGGCTGTGGCAGCTGGACTCCGACGCGCTGTCCGAACTGGCCCGGCACGGCCTGTCCGTCGACGACGACCTGGTCCACCAGTACCGCGAGGCGGTCACCCCCGAGGCCACCGCGACGATCATCTACACCTCGGGCACCACCGGCCGCCCCAAGGGATGCGTGATCACCCACGGCAACTTCATGGCCGAGAGCGACAACGTCGTCGCCCGGTACGAGCCCGTCTTCCACAGCAAGCGCGGCGACGAGGCGTCCACCCTGCTCTTCCTGCCGCTCGCCCACGTCTTCGGGCGCATGGTGGAGGTCGCGGCCGTCCGCGCGAAGGTCCGGCTGGGGCACCAGCCCAACCTGGCCGCGGCCGAGCTGCTGCCCGCGATGGCCTCGTTCCAGCCGACCTTCGTGCTCGCCGTCCCGTACGTCTTCGAGAAGGTCTTCCAGGGCGCCCGCCGCAAGGCCGAGGCGGGGGGCAAGCTCGGGCCCTTCGAGAAGGCGGTGGAAGTGGCGGTGCGGCACGCCGAGGCGACCGAGGCCCGGGCCTTCGGCACCGGTCCCGGCCCCAGCACCTCGCTGCGGATGCAGCACCAGCTGTACGAGAAGCTGGTCTACGGCAAGGTGCGCGCCGCCCTCGGCGGCAAGGTCCGGCACGCCTTCTCCGGCGGCTCGGCGATGGACCGGCAGCTGGGGCTCTTCTTCGACGGCGCGGGCGTGCGGATCTTCGAGGGGTACGGCCTCACCGAGACCACGGCCGCCGCGGTCGCCAACCCGCCCGAGCAGACACGTTTCGGCACCGTGGGCCTACCCATCCCGGGCACCACGGTGCACATCGCGGACGACGGCGAGATCTGGGTGTACGGCGACCAGGTCTTCAGCGAGTACCTCAACAACCCCAAGGCCACCGCGGAGGTCCTGCACGACGGCTGGCTCGCCACCGGCGACCTCGGCGCGCTCGACGAGGACGGCTACCTCACGATCACCGGGCGGAAGAAGGAGATCCTGGTGACCAGCGGCGGCAAGTCCGTCTCGCCGGTGGTCCTGGAGGACCGCGTGCGGTCCCACCCGCTGGTCTCGCAGTGCGTCGTGGTCGGCAACGACCGGCCCTTCATCGGGGCGCTGATCACCCTCGATCCCGAGGGCGTCGGGCACTGGCTGACGATGCGGGCCAAGCCGCAGCTGCCGATCGCCAAGCTGATCCACGACGCCGACCTGGAGACGGAGATCCGGCGCGCGGTCGTCGCCGCCAACACGCTCGTCTCCCAGGCCGAGTCGATCCGCACCTTCCGCATCCTGGCC
The DNA here is from genome assembly GCF_033792725.1 of Streptomyces sp. PA03-5A. Taxonomy (NCBI): domain Bacteria; kingdom Bacillati; phylum Actinomycetota; class Actinomycetes; order Kitasatosporales; family Streptomycetaceae; genus Streptomyces; species Streptomyces sp. PA03-5A. The sequence continues at coordinate 23,436 of NZ_JARAVL010000001.1, forward strand.
GGGCAGTTCTCCGAGGAGGGCGGGCTGCTCACGCCCTCGCTCAAGCTGAAGAGGAGGGCGATAGAGAAGGCGTACACCCGCGAGATCGACGCCCTCTACCACGCCTGAGGCGGGCGCCGGGGGCGACGGGGGCGCCGGGGAATGCCGCCGCCGCGGAGATCGTTGGAATGTGGATCAACGTTGAGTCCTCCTCCGACGACGTAAGGACGACCTGCTCGTGAGCACGGTTCCCGACATCACACTGAACAACGGCGTCACCATGCCCCAGCTCGGTTTCGGCGTCTGGCAGGTCCCGGACGACGAAGCCGCCACCGCGGTCGCCACGGCCCTGGAGGCCGGCTACCGCAGCATCGACACCGCCGCGCTCTACCGCAACGAACGCGGCACCGGCCGCGCCATCGCCGCCTCGGCCATCCCGCGCGAGGAACTGTTCGTCACCACCAAGCTGTGGAACACCGACCAGGGCCACGACAACGCCCTGCGCGCCTTCGACGCCTCCCTGGACAAGCTCGGCCTGGACTACGTGGACCTCTACCTGATCCACTGGCCCACCCCCGCCCGCGGCCTGTACGGGGAGACCTGGCGCGCCCTGGAGAAGATCCACGCCGACGGCCGCGCGAGGGCGATCGGCGTGTCGAACTTCCCGGTCGCCCAGCTGCAGCACCTGCTCGACGAGGGCGGCGTCGTACCCGCCCTCAACCAGATCGAGCTGCACCCCAACCTCCCCCAGAGCGAGCTGCGGGCCTTCCACGCGGGCCACGGCATCGCCACCGAGGCCTGGTCGCCGCTCGGCCAGGGCCGCGGCCTCCTCGACGAGCCGGCCCTCGCCGCCCTCGCCGCCAAGCACGGCAGGACTCCGGCCCAGGTCGTCCTGCGCTGGCACCTCCAGCTCGGCAACGTCGTGATCCCCAAGTCCGTGACCCCGTCGCGGATCCGGGAGAACATCGACGTCTTCGGCTTCGAGCTCGACGGCGAGGACCTGGCCGCGATCGACGCCCTCGACAACGGCGGGCGCCTCGGCCCGGACCCGACGTCGTTCAACTGACGCACGCACGCGCCACGGGGCGGCGGCGGGCCGTGCGGGCCTGCCGCCGCCCCGCGCGGTCAGACGTCGCCGGCGACGACCGGGTAGTGGTCCGAGTAGTCGTCGAACGTGTAGGTGGTGCCCCAGCTGGTGACCGACCACAGGGGCGAGTGCTCGTCGACCACGCGGTTGTTCCAGCGGGCGGGGCGGGCGTGGCCGTTGCGCAGGAGCGCGTGGTCCAGACGCTGCGCGGGGTCGTCGGGGTAGCGGTCGTACGCGACGGAGTTGGTGGCGGGGTCGAAGCTGGCTGCCGGACCGGGGTCGGCGTCGGGTGCCGCGACGTCCAGGTCGGCGAGCATGCCGGCGTACCCGGCTCCGCCGGCGTCGGTGTTGAGGTCGCCCGCGATGACGACCGGCTCGGCGGCGGGGATCGCCCGGGCGTCGAGGAAGGCGTCGATCTCCCGGTTCTGGGCCGAGCGCACGCCCGCGGCCTCGCCGCTGCCGCAGGCGGAGTCGTCGGCCTGGGTGTGCGTGCCGACGACGTGGACCCGGGTGCCGTTCACGTCGAGGACGACGTACACGAAGCCCTTGTTGGAGAACCAGTCCGCGCCGCACGCGTCGCCGTAGACGTGCTGGACCTTCTCCAGGATCGGCCACCTGCTGAGGATCGTCACACCGCCGTCCTCGGGCGTGAGCGAGCTGTACGCGCCCTCGGTGCGGTCCCAGCCGCTCTTGGACCGGCCCAGCACCGGGGTCTGGTAGGGGTAGCGGCTCCTGAGGTTCGCCTGCAGCCGGTCGGAGGCCCCGTTGTCGAACGCCTCCTGGAAGACCAGGACGTCGGCGCCCTGGACGTAACCGGAGGCGGCGATGAGGTCGGCGCGCTGCAGCTGGCCCCAGTTGGGGTAGAGGGTGCGCGGCAGCATCATCACGTTGCTGGTGACCAGCCGCAGTGGGGGCGCGGCGGCGGCCGTGGGGGCCGCGGCCGCGGTTCCGGTGCCGGCGGCACCGGCGGACGAGGCGATGAGCAGGACGAAGGCGCAAGCGGCGGCGGCTCTGCCGTGTCTCACGGGCTCTCCTGGAGTCGGGTGGAGCTCGGTCGCGGAAACAGCGTGAGACTAGGGGCAGTTGGTTACCGCTGGGTAGATGGCGGGCGGCTAGCCTACGGACGTGCTGGACTACGAGGAGCAGGCCGCGATCTACGACGCCACCCGCGGCGGCGTCCCCCGGGCCGAGGCCGCGGCCGCCGCCGTGCTCGGGCTGATACCGCGGACGGCCCGGACGGTGCTCGACATCGGCTGCGGCACCGGGCTGGTCACGGCCCGCTACACCGGCCGTGCCGGGCTGCGCGTGCTCGGGGCCGACGCCGCCCTGGCCATGGCCCGGCTCGCCGCCCGCCGGGTGGGGCCGGGGATCGTCCAGGCCGACGTACGCCGGCTGCCGTTCGCGACCGCCTCGCTGGACGCGGTGACGGCCGTGTGGCTGCTCCATCTGCTGCCGGACGCGCCCACGGTGATCGCCGAATGCGCACGGGTGCTGCGCCCCGGCGGGGTGCTCGTCACCACCGTCGACAAGGACGCCGGGCACGGCGTGGGCAGCGACGTCGACGCCCTCCTCGCGCCGTTCCGCACGCGGGTGGCGTACGACGCGGAGGAACGGGTGGTGCGGCAGGCCGCCGCGCACGGCCTGCGCCCGGCGGGCGGGGCCCGCTTCCCCGGCCACGGCCAGGGCCGCACCCCGCGCGACCTGGCCGCTCGCATCGCGGCGGGCGACTTCGCCTCCGCCCTCACCCTGCGCGACGGCGACACGCAGGCCCTCGCCGGCCGCCTGGCCGCGCTGCCCGGGCAGGACACCGCCCGCCCCGACCCGCTCTACCGGCTGCTCGCCCTCGTCAAGGACTCCCCTGCAGCGGCGGCCCGTTGAGCGGTCCGGTCAGCCGGCCGGACGCGGCTGCGGCCCCGCACCTGGGTTACGGTCGGGGGATGACGACGACCACGGCGGGGGTGGGGACGCTGCTGCGCGGCTGGCGCGAGCGGCGCCGGATCAGCCAGCTGGAACTCGCCCTGCGCGCGGACAGCTCGGCCCGGCACATCAGCTTCGTCGAGACCGGCCGCTCCCGCCCCAGCCAGGCCATGGTCCTGCGGCTCGCCGAGCACCTCGACGTACCCGTCAGGGAACGCAACGCCCTGCTCATCGCCGCCGGTTACGCCCCCGCGTACCCGGAGACCCCCTTGCGCGACCCCGCGATGCACCCGCTGCGCGAGAGCCTCGACCGTCTCCTGGCGGCCTACGACCCCTTCCCGGCCCTGGTCCTGGACGCCATGTACGACGTCGTCGCCGCCAACCAGGGCGTGGGCGCCCTGCTCGAGGGCGTCGCCCCGCACCTGCTGCAGCCGCCGCTCAACGCCATGCGCGTCACCCTCCACCCCGAGGGCATGGCCCCGCGCATCCGCAACCTCCGCCAGTGGCGCGGGCACCTGCTGGAGCGGATCGAGCGTCAGATCACGATGAGCGGCCACGAGCCACTGCGCGCCCTGTACGAGGAACTCACGGCCTACCCCGTCCCGCCCGGCCACGCCGAGGACCCTTCCACCTCCGGCGACACCGAGGTCTTCCCCTTCGCCCTGCCGATGCGCATCGAGCACGGCGGCCGGGTGCTGTCCTTCATCTCCACGGCCACCACCTTCAACACCCCCATGGACGTCACGGTCTCCGAGCTGGCGATCGAGACCTTCCTCCCCGCCGACCCGGAGACCGCCGCCGCCCTTCGGTCCCTCACGCCGCCGGCAGCCGGTCCAGGAAGCCGCTGACCGAGCGGATCCGGCCGTCCTCCGCGAGCGTGATCACGTCGGACCCGGCGATCGGCGCCGCCCCGGGCTCCGCCCCCGCGGGCCCCAGCTCCCAGGCGAAGCGCGCCACGTCGTGGTGCCCGTCGACCTCCCCCACGGCCGTGAACACGAACCCGGGGAACCGCTCCCCCACCCCGGCGATCAACGCCCCGATCCCCTCATGCCCCGCCACCTGCGCCAGCGGGTCCGTGTACGTGCCGTCCTCCACCCACGCGGCGGCCACCGCCTTCGCCCGCGCCTCCGCGTCCGCGGCGCTGTTCCACGCCTCGAAGTAACGGGCGACGGCGGCCTCGTACCGGTTCTGCGACATCACGGTCCTCCTCATCCTGGCTGTGTGGCCCGGCCGGACGGGGTGGAGTGCGCCACCCCGTCCGCCCGGTACGACCACCCTGCCGGGGCGGCGACGAGGGGTCGATTACGTCCGGGGTAATGGCGGATCCCGCCTCTTCCCGGGAAGGCAGCCCACATCGGGAACCAGAAGGGGTCCCACCGGGGTCGCCCCGCCCCGGGCTTGATCAAGCGTCGGCAAAAATCCCGGGCAGGCCGATGATCGACCTGTTAGCTTCAGTTGCCCGTGACGTCGCCCGAGGAGGTGAGACCCATGAACGCGGTATCTCTGTGGGTGCTCCCCTTGCCGTCACGGTCTGGCGATTGACATAGGTGTCGCCGGGAGCGCCTCGACATCAAGGCACTCCCGAAAGGCACACACCCATGCACTCTCTGCAATTCACCGCCGAGTCGTCATCGAACGGCGTGGTCGAGCGCGACTTCACCGTGGACGGGGTCCCCGGTGTCCTCTGGTCGCCGGCTGCCGGCGCCCAGCCCGCGCCTCTGGTTCTGATGGGGCACGGCGGCGGCAACCACAAGAAGCACCCAGCGATGTCCGGCCGGGCGCAGCGCCTGGTGACCGGCTGCGGCTTCCACGTCGCCGTCCTTGACGCTCCCGGTCACGGCGACCGGCCGCGCACGGCGCACGACGAAGCGGAGATCGCCGAGCTGTTCCGGGCGCGGGCGGCCGGCGAGCCGGAAGGCCCGATCGTCGTCCGCTACAACGACCACCTGGCGGCGCTCGCCGTGCCCGAGTACCGGGCGCTCCTGGACGCCCTCCAGGAGCTTCCGGAGATCGGCACCGACGGGCCGGTCGGCTACTGGGGCATCAACATGGGCACCGCGATCGGCGTGCCGTTCGTGGCAGCCGAACCCCGGATCACGGCTGCGGTCTTCGGCCAGCACTGGCCCGACGTCCTGGCCGAGAAGGCGCAGCAGATCACCATTCCGGTCGAGTTCGACCTGCAGTGGGACGACGAGCACATCTCCCGCGAGGAGGGACTCGCGCTGTTCGACGCCTTCGCCTCGAAGGAGAAGTCACTGCACGTGAACTCGGGCAAGCACAAGGAGCTGCCCCGCTTCGAGGCTGACAGCGCGGTCCGCTTCTTCGCCCGGCACCTCGGCGAAACGGTCACCGCGTCGGCCTGAGGTGCGCGGTTGCGGCGCCCGGCTTGCCGGCCGGGCGCCGCAACCGCGGCCTCGGGTCGAGCGGGTCACGGGGCGGTCATCATGGGCGGATGCCGCATTCGCCCGTACACCTGCCCACCGCTCTCGTCGCGAGGTACCGGGCGGTCGACCGGGAGGTCGTGGGCTCCGCCCTCGTCGACACGCCGCGCCATCTCGACGCGCTGACGGCGGACATCGGCACGCACGGGATCCTCGTGCCGCTCCGCCTCGGCTTCAACGAGGAGTTCGCGACGCTCGACGGCAACCACAGGATCGCCGTGGCCATCCGGCTGGGCCTGGCAGAGGTCCCGGTGGCGTTGGCCGCGGAACCGCTGCTCCCCCGGCCAGGTCACGCGCGGCCCATGCTTCCCGAGGACCGTGCGCCACGGCGAGGTTGGCCCCCGAGCACTCGCCGGCGTAGGCGTCGTCCCCGGGCCTCAGCACGGGGCCCGACACGGCGGACGCCAGCCTCCTGGCGTCCCGTGCCGGCGTACGCCCCGGAGACCTACCGCAGGCTGGGCGAGGTGAAGGCGCGGTACGACCCGGACAACCTCTTCCGGTTCAACCACAACATCCCGGCCGCGCGATGATGAGCCCTCACCACCACGTCGTGGGGTAGACCTGCCGCCTCAAGCGGGAGGAGACCATCTGTACCGCTACGAGGAGCACCGTGCCGGCGGCCAGCAACGGGACGAAGTGGGTGGCGGACGGGGTGGTGAGCATGATCATGACGGCGGTGGCCATGGCCGGCGGATGGGGCGTCCGCAGCAGCAGCACCAGCCCGCAGGCGATGCCGCAGCCCACGACGGCGGCCCAGGGGCCGTGCCAGCCGAGGGCCAGCACCCCGAAGCACACGAGGCAGGACAGCATGTGGCCGCCGATGACGTGGCGGGGCTGGGCGAGGGGGGATTCAGGGGTCGCGGTGACGATCGCCATCGTGGCCGCGAGCGGAGGCACGAGCACCGTCTGGTGCGTGAGCGTGCCCAGCGCCACCAGCACGGCCAGTCCGACCGAGGTCGTGACGGCCGCCGAGGCGATCGTCCGCGGGGGCAGCCGCGGCAGGTGGTGCTTGCGGCGGCGTTCGGGCGCCGGCTCCGCCTGGCGGGGCGCGGCGTCGGCGGTCCTGGTCGCCCCGGGCGTGTCAGTCGCCATGGGGGTGACCGGTCTCGGGGCGGGGCGGGGCACAGGCCCCCGGGGCGCGCGGAATCAGCATGGGGACTCCTCGGAACCATCCCCGTATCCGGCCCACGGCGGCTCTTCCGTGACGACGGGGATCACGCCCTCGATCGTGGCGTCGCCGCGCGGGGCACGTCCAAGACCGCCTTCCTATCGCTTGATCGAAGGCCTCTATCGATCCGCCCGGGGGCGCGCCGGGGAGTTCATCCGCCGTGGCCCTAACGGACCGCACGCACCTGGGCGATGAGCACACCGCCGAGCAGCGTGACGAGCGCGGTCGCGAGGTACAGGCCGGTGTAACCGCCGAGGTGGGCGATGACGGGGGCGGCGACGGCGGGGGCGAGCACCTGGGGGCCGGAGTTGGCGATGTTGATGACGCCGAGGTCCTTGGCCCGGTTCTCGGCGGCCGGGAGGACCTGGGTCACCAGGGCCTGGTCCACGGCCAGGTAGATCCCGAAGCCGGCGCCCAGCACCGCGGCCGCGGCCATGGCGGCGGGCCAGGTGTGGACGCAGGCCAGCAGGACCGCACCGAGGGCCATGACGACGGCGCAGAGCCGGACGAAGACCTTGCGGCGGCCGGCCCGGTCGGAGAGCACGCCCACCGGGACGGCGGTGAGCGCCGCGCACAGGGTGTAGATCAGGGTGAGGACCAGTACGCCCGTGTCGGGGTCCTCGAGGCCGACCGAGTCGGTGAGGTAGTAGAGCAGGTACAGCGTGCCCATCGCGTTGCCCAGGTTGATCAGGAAGCGGGTCAGCCAGGCCCAGCCGAAGTCCGGGTGGCGGCGCGGGCTCACCCACAGGCCGGCGACCAGGCGCCGCGGGTCGAGGGGCGGACGCAGCGCACGGGGCAGCGCGGGTTCGCCGAAGCGGAGCACGAAGGGCAGCGCGAGGACGACGGTCAGCAGCGCGATCGTCGCGTAGCCCGAGGCGACCCCGGTGACCACGGTGGTCGTGACGACGGCGCCGATGACCAGGCCGAGCGACTGGGTGATGCCGGTCCACCCGGAGACCTCGGCGCGCTGGGCGACCGGCACACGGTCGGCGATGGGCGTGGTGACCCCGGCGAGCATGGCGTTGAGCCCGGCCTGGGCGAGGCACCAGCCGAGGGCCACGCCGAGGACGGTGTGCTGACCGGACGTGACCAGCAGTCCCGCCGCCCCGGCGAGCGCGCCGCCGACGATCCACGGCCGGCGGCGCCCGAACCGGGAGGCCGTCCGGTCGGACAGGGCGCCGGCCACGGGGTTGGCGACCATCGCGACCAGGGCGCCCGCGCCGGTCACCCAGGACAGCGCCGTGTGCTTCCCGGCCGGGTCGATGTGTTCCAGTTGCAGCGGCAGCAGGATCTGGATCGGGGTCATGAAGGCCATGAAGACGGCCAGGGTGGCCAGGCTGAGCAGGGCGGTCCAGGCCGGACGGACCCGGGCGACCGGTTCGGCCGACAGGGTGTCCGGGGTGTGGGCGGCGTCCTCACCGGTGTGGCGCATGCGGTTCCCCCTGCAGCACCCGAGAACATGAGGTCATCTCATGTTCGCGCGAGTGTAGTGCCGGGCCGGCGGGCCGCCAAGGGATACGGACGCATCAGGGCGCGGTGCGGCGTGCCTGCGCGATGCGCTCCCGGTACCAGTGGTAGGAGGCCTTCGGCGTCCGCCGCTGGGTCGCGTAGTCGACGTGGACGAGCCCGAAACGCTGGTGGTAGCCCTCGGCCCATTCGAAGTTGTCCAGCAGCGACCAGGTGAAGTAGCCGCGGACGTCGACCCCGCGGGCGTGCGCGGTCTCGACGGCCTCGATGTGGGTGCGCAGGTAGTCGATGCGGGCCTCGTCCCGGACCTCGCCGTCGTCCGAGGGGTGGTCGGCCTGGGAGCAGCCGTTCTCGGTGATCCAGACGGGCGGGAGCGCGGCCCCGTACCGCGCGTCGAGACCGGTGAGCAGTTCGGTGAGGCCGTCCGGCACCACCGGCCAGCCGAAGGCCGTGCGCGGGTACGGGGGACCGGGGACGGCCGCGTCCGGTTCCAGGATGTCGAAGGGCAGGCCGGCCTCCGCCGAAGGGGCGGCGATCCATGTGGGGTTGTAGTAGTTGACGCCCAGGCCGTCGAGGGGCGCGGCGACCACCGCGAGGTCGCCCTCGTGGACCACGCCGCCCCACGTCGGGTCGGTCAGCCCGTACGCGGACAGGTCGGGGTAGCCGCCGAGCAGCAGCGGGTCGGTGAACAGCCGGTTGTGCAGCGTGTCGTAGGCCGCGGCGGCGGCGTGGTCGGCGTCGGTGGCGCCCTCGCGGGTCCGCACCGGGGTGCAGTTGTTGGCGATCAGCACCTGCGCGGGGACGGCGGCGTGCGCGCGCAGCGCGGCGGTGGCGAGCCCGTGCCCGAGCAGCTGGTGGTGGGCGACGGGCAGCGCCTCCAGCATCAGGGCGCGGCCGGGGGCGTGGGTGCCGAAGGCGTAGCCGAACACCATGTGGACGAAGGGCTCGTTGAGGGTGATCCAGCGCGTGACCCGGTCGCCGAGGCGCCCGGCGACGACGGCCGCGTACTCGGCGAAGTGGCGGGCCGTGTCCCGGTTCAGCCAGCCGCCCCCGTCCTCCAGCGCCTGCGGGAGGTCCCAGTGGAAGAGGGTCGGCGTGGGGGTGATGCCGGCGGCGAGGAGTTCGTCCACCAGGCGGTCGTAGAAGCCGAGTCCGCGCGGCTCGACGCGGCCCCGGCCCTCCGGCAGGACGCGCGGCCAGGAGATCGAGAAGCGGTAGGCGTCGAGCCCGAGGCCCTTCATCAGCGCCACGTCCGCGGTGTGGCGGTGGTAGTGGTCGCAGGCGACCTCACCGGTGTGGCCGTCGCGGACCGCACCGGGCCGGGCGCTGAAGGTGTCCCACACGGACGCCCCCTTGCCGTCCTCGGCGACGGCGCCCTCGATCTGGTACGCGGCGGTGGACGCACCCCAGCTGAAGGAGGCGGGAAGCGGGGACATCGGGATCCTCTCCTCTGCCGTACGCGGAGAACATGAGGGTTGCTCATGTTGGGCCTCGCCAACGTACACCCGATCCGGCAGAGTGGGACCATGCAGGCACCCACCGATCCGTCCGGCCCCCTCCGCCGTCGCCCCGTGCAGCAGCGCAGCCGGGAACGTTTCGACCGGATCCTGGACGCCTGCGCGCACCTGCTGGACGAGGTCGGCTACACGGCGCTCACCACCAAGGAGGTGGCCCGGCGCGCCGACGTCCCGATCGGGACGCTGTACCAGTTCTTCCCCGGCGTCGACGGGCTGCTGGGCGCGCTGGCCGAACGGAACCTGGGGCACTTCGCCGACCGGCTCGCCCGCCGGGTGGAGGCCGAACGCCCGCCGCGGATCGGGGCGATGGTGGACCTGGCGATCGAGGAGTACGTCGCGATGCGCCGCGCCGTACCGGGCTTCGGCGTGGTGGACTTCGGGGCGATCGGCCGCGAGGACCCCCGCAGCGTCCACCTCCTCGACGCGGTGCTGGAGAACAACGCGGCCGTCGCCGACCGGCTCTGGTTCCTCGTCGGCGGGCTGCTCGGCGACCAGGACCAGGCCGCCGCGCGCGTGCGGCTGCACGTCGCCCTCGAGTCCGCCGACGCGGTCCTGCGACTCGCCTTCCGCCGGGACCCCGAGGGCGATCCGGTGCTGATCGCCGAGTGCAAGCGGCTGCTGCGGGGCTACCTGGGCGGGTGACGGACACGCCGGAGCCCCGTGGTGCCGTCAGGGGGCGTCACGGGGCTCCGGTGGGTGTGTGCTGCCGGCCGGTGGTGTGCCGGGGTCAGCTCTTGCGGGCGGTGACCTCCTCGGTCAGCTGCGGCACCACGGCGAACAGGTCACCGACCACGCCGTAGTCGACCAGCTCGAAGATCGGCGCCTCCGGGTCCTTGTTCACCGCCACGATCGTCTTCGAGGTCTGCATACCCGCCCGGTGCTGGATCGCACCCGAGATCCCCGCCGCGACGTACAACTGCGGCGACACCGACTTACCCGTCTGACCCACCTGATTGGTGTGCGGATACCAGCCCGCGTCCACCGCCGCACGCGACGCACCCACCGCCGCACCCAGCGAATCAGCCAGCGCCTCGATCACCGCGAAGTTCTCCGCACCACCCACACCCCGGCCACCGGACACCACGATCGCGGCCTCCGTCAGATCCGGACGCCCCGTCGCCTCCCGCGGCGTACGCGCCACCACCTTCGTACCCGCGGCCAGCGCACCGAACTCCACCGCCAGCTCCTCCACCGCACCCGCCGCCGAAACAGCCTCCACCGGCGCAGAATTCGGCTTCACCGTGATCACCGGAACACCCGTGGTGACCCGCGACCTCGTCGTGAACGACGCCGCGAACGCCGACTGCGTCGCCACCGGACCCTGCTCACCGGCCACCACATCCACCGCATCGGTGATGATGCCCGACCCCAACCGCAACGCCAGCCGCGCCGCGACCTCCTTGCCCTCACCCGACGACGGCACCAGCACCGCCACCGGACTCACCACCCGCGCAGCCGCCTGAAGCGCATCCACCTTCGGCACCACCAGAAACTGCGCGAACTCCGCAGCCTCATTGACCAGCACCCGGGTCGCACCATGCTCACCCAGCACACCCGCGGTCGCCTCCGCACCGGCACCCAACGCGAGGGCCACCGGCTCACCCAGCCGACGCGCGATCGTCAGCAACTCCAGCGTCGGCTTGCGGACCGCACCATCCACATGATCGACATAAACGAGGACTTCACCCATGGGACTACCTACTCCTGCGAACTCGATGGAAGACGCTTCAGATGAACTTCTGGCCCGCGAGGAACTCCGCGAGCTGCTTGCCGCCCTCGCCCTCGTCCTTCACGATCACACCGGCCGTCCGCGGCGGACGCGCCACCGCCTCATCCACCGTGCTCCACGCACCCGCCAGACCCACCTGGCCCTCATCGACACCCAGATCCGACAGATCCAGGGACTGCACCGGCTTCTTCTTCGCCGCCATGATCCCCTTGAACGACGGATACCGCGCCTCACCCGACTGATCCGTCACCGACACCAACGCCGGCAACGACGCCTCAAGCAGCTCGCTGGCGGAGTCACCATCCCGACGACCCGTCACGATGCCGCCCTCTACCTTCACCTCCGACAGCAACGTCACCTGCGGCACACCCAGCCGCTCCGCCAGCAACGCCGGCACCACACCCGCCGTCCCATCGGTGGACGCCATCCCCGTCACCACCAGATCGAACCCCACGTGCTCGACCGCCTTCGCCAGCACCAGCGACGTCCCCATCACATCACTGCCATGCAAACCGTCGTCCTCGACATGGACCGCCTTGTCCGCACCCATCGACAACGCCTTGCGCAACGCGTCCTTCGCATCCTCCGGACCCACCGTCACCACCGTCACCTCGGCGCCGTCCGCAGCCTCCGCGATCTGCAGCGCCTGCTCCACCGCATACTCGTCCAGCTCCGACAGCAGACCATCCACCGCATCCCGATCCGTGGTCAGATCCCCCGCGAAGTGACGATCACCCGTGGCATCAGGCACGTACTTCACTGCGACAACGATCCTCAAGCTCACTTGATGTCCCTCCACACTCTCGGTTTGCTGATTACGGCAGGTTGCGGGCCATGACGATGCGCTGGACCTGGTTGGTGCCCTCGTAGATCTGGGTGATCTTGGCGTCGCGCATCATCCGCTCCACCGGGTAGTCCCGCGTGTACCCGTAACCACCAAGCAGCTGCACCGCGTCCGTGGTGATCTCCATCGCCGCGTCCGACGCGTAGCACTTGGCCGCCGCACCGAAGAACGTCAGGTCCGCGTCCGAACGCTCCGACTTCGCCGCCGCCGCGTACGTCAGCTGCCGCGCCGCCTCCAGCTTCATCGCCATGTCAGCCAGCATGAACTGGATGCCCTGGAACTCGGCGATCGCCTTGCCGAACTGCTTGCGCTCCTTGACGTAGCCCTTGGCGTAGTCCAGTGCGCCCTGCGCGATGCCGATCGCCTGGGCCGCGATCGTCACGCGCGTGTGGTCCAGGGTGCGCATCGCCGTGGCGAAGCCCGTGCCCTCCGCGCCGATCATCCGGTCCGCGGGGATCCGTACGTTGTCGAAGTACACCTCGCGGGTGGGCGACCCCTTGATGCCCAGCTTCTTCTCCGGGGCGCCGAAGGACACGCCCTCGTCGCCCTTCTCCACCACGAAGGCCGATATCCCCTTGGAGCGCCTCTCCGGGTCGGTCACCGCCATGACGGTGTAGAACTCGCTCACGCCCGCGTTGGTGATCCACCGCTTGACGCCGTTGAGCACCCAGAAGTCCCCGTCGCGCACCGCACGCGTCTTCATCCCCGCCGCGTCGGAGCCGGCCTCCGGCTCCGACAGGCAGTACGAGAACATCCCCTCCCCGCGTGCGAGCGCCCCGAGGTACTTCGCCTTCAGCTCCTGCGAGCCCGACAGCTGCACCGGCAGCGAGCCCAGCTTGTTCACCGCCGGGATCAGGGAGGAGGAGGCGCACACCCGCGCCACCTCCTCGATCACGATCACCGTCGACAGGGCGTCCGCACCCGCGCCACCGAAGGCCTCCGGCACGTGCACCGCGTGCAGGTCGTTCGCCTCCAGCGCGTCCCGCGCCTCCTGGGGGAACCGCCCGAGCTCGTCCACCTCGGCCGCGAACGGCGCGATCTTCGCCTCGGCCAGCGAACGCACCGCGTCCCGGAGCATGTCGTGCTCCTCCGACGTCCGGAAGAGGTCGAAATTGTCACTCACGTCCGTTACTCCAGTCCGCGTCAGCTTCCATGGCATCGAGTACCCTCAATTATGCACACTCAGTGCCATCGATCGACTGACCCCCGGTGTTAGGTTCGCCTCCATGACCACGAAGCCCCCGATGCGGGACGCCCTCGTCGCAGCGGCCTTCCAGCTCTTCCTCGAACGCGGCTACGAGGCGACGACGATCGACGACATCGTCACCCTCGCCGGCGTCGGGCGCCGGTCGTTCTTCCGCTACTTCCCCTCCAAGGAGGACGTGGTCTTCCCCGACCACGAGGGCGCGCTCGCCGACATGACCCGCTTCCTGGAGGCCAGCGCCGACACGGACGACCCGGTGACGCGGGTCTGCGACGCGGCGCGCCTGGTGCTCACCATGTACGCCGAGAACCCGACCTTCTCCGTGCAGCGCTACCGCCTCACCAAGCAGGTGCCCGGGCTGCGGGCGTACGAACTCTCGGTCGTGTGGCGCTACGAGCGTGCGATCGCCGACTACCTCGGGGCCCGCTACGCGGACCGCCCCGACGGCAAGCTCCGCGCCGACGTGATCGCGGCGGCCGTGGTCGCCGCCCACAACAACGGCCTGCGCACATGGCTGCGTTCCGGTGCGGAGGGCGACGCCGGCGCGGCCGTGGACCACGCGATGGAGTTCGTCCGCGCCGCCTGGAACGGGGACGGCGCCCCCCGGCAGGGCACCCCGGAGGCGGAGGACGACGTGGTGATCGTGATCACCAAGCGGCGGACGCCCATGTGGCGGGTCGTCCGGGAGATCGAGGCAGGCCTGACGGAGGAGGACTCCCTCACTTAAGGCACTGAGTGCCTTTTCAAAGTGCACTGAGTGCCATATCGTGTGCGCCATGAATGACCGGACTCTCGACGCGCACGACGAATCGGTTGACGGCGGGCTGCTGGTCCAGCGCTGCCGTTGGTGCGGCAACACCGCCTTCCAGCGCCTCCTCTGCCCCACCTGCGCCTCCACCGAGCTCGACGAGGTACGCAGCGACGGCACGGGGGTGATCGTCCGCTCGATGCGGGACGCCTCCCTCGTCGACCTCTCCGAGGGCTTCTCGGTACGGGGCCGGATCGTCGGCGCCCTGCCGATGCAGGTGCGCAGCGGCGCCCGCGTGCGGGTGGCCCGGACGGAGCGCGCCGATGCGGGCGAGCTCGTCTTCGAACTCTGCGAGCCGCCGGTGTCCCCGTACACCTGGTAGTCGCCCTGGCCCCGCAACGCGCCCCCGGCCGGGCCCCCCGACGGGCCGGTCCCGTGGGTCAGTTGTGCTCGGGGTGCTGGTACTGCCGGGACTGCAGCAGGTACATCTCGCGGAAGTCGCCCGTGCCCGCGCCCGGCCGCATCAGGTCGGCGAAGGCGCCGTGCTCGACGACGCGTCCCCCGTCCAGGACGTAGATCACGTCGGCGTGGCGGACGCTGTGCAGGCGGTGCGTGATCAGGACGACGGTCTGCCCGTCGGCGGCGAGCTCCCGGATGAGGTCGAAGACCCGCTGCTCGGCCTGGGCGTCCAGGGCGCTGGTCGGCTCGTCGACGATGAGGATCCGGGCGTCGCGGTACTGGGCCCGGCTGAGCTGGAGCCGCTGCCACTGGCCGCCGGATATCTCGTGACCGCCCTTGTACCCGCGGCCCAGCAGCGTGTCCCAGCCGCGGGGCAGGCCCGCGACGACCTCGTCGGCGCCGGAGTAGCGGGCGGCGGCGTCCAGGCGCTCGTCCGTCAGCAGGGCGTCGGGGCGGCCGATCCCGACGTTGACCCGCGCGGTGAACGGCCAGCGGTAGGCGTCCTGCGAGACCAGCGCGATCCGGTCGGTGATCTGCCGCCGGTCGGCGTCGGCCGCGTCGACGCCGTCCCAGCGGATCCGTCCGGAGTCCGGCGTGTACAGCCCGCACAGCAGCTTGGCCAGCGTGGTCTTGCCGCTGCCGTTGCGTCCGACGAGGGCGACGACCTGGCCGATGGGGATGGTGACGTCGACCTCGCACAGGGCCGGCGGCCGCACGAGCGGGGTGCCGGGCGCCGCGGCGGCGGTGACCGGGTAGCTGAAGGTGACCTTCTCGAAGCGGACGGCCTCGACCCGCTCCGGCAGGTCGAGCCCGCCGCGCGGGATCACCCGGCGGTCCGCCTCGGCGCACAACCGCTCCAGGTCGGCGACGAACAGCGCCTCCTCGTGCAGGTAGCCGAGTTGGACGACCAGCCGGTCCAGGGCGGAGGACCCGGTGCGGATGGCGATCACCGCCGTGCCGGCCACGGACAGCCCCATCGCCCCGCTCCACAGCAGCGTCCCCAGGGCGCCGTACGTGGCCGCCGTCGCCACCCCGGTCCACGCCGAGGCGACCAGTCCGGTGCGCGCCGCGAGCCGCGCGAGCCGGGTCTGCTCCCGCTCGCCGTTCTCGGCCATCGCCCTGAAGTGCCCCAGCAGGAACGGCCCCAGGTCGTGGACGCGGACCTCGGGCGCCGCCTCCGTCTCGATCAGCAGGCGTCCCAGCAGTTGCCCGGCGCGGGCGTGCTGCACCCAGTTGTGGAAGGAGATGTAGCGGCGGCGGGCGATGGTGAGCGCGCTCCAGGCGCTGGGCAGGGTCATCACCGCCAGCAGCGGGAGCAGCCCGGGGTGCAGGACGGTGAGCACGCCGGCCGCCGCGACCAGCGAGATCAGCGCGTTGACCACCGACGAGCAGAAGTTGATCATCCGCCGGGCCGACGCGGCGCCCCAGGACGCCGAGTCGAGCAGCTTGTGGAACTCGTCGTCCTCCACGGCCGCGAGCTCCACACGGGCGACGCGCTCCAGGTACATCTCGGTGGCCGCCCGTTCCACGGTCGGCTCCAGTTTGCCGGTGCCGGCCGTGGAGACCGAGCGCAGCACCGCCCCGGTCAGTGCGGCCGCGGCCACGAGCACCAGCGCCGGGGCCGCGCCCGTGAGCCGCTCGGCGGTCCCGCCGGGTACGAGCAGCCGGGCGAGCACCCAGTTGACGGCGACCAGGCCCACCGCCTGGGCGACACCGCGGCCCGCCTCGGCCAGCGCCACGACGCGCAGGGCCCGGGGATCGGCCCGGTGGGCCAGCCGCACGGTGGTCGCGACGAGCTGCGGGAGCCGCCGGAGCATCGCCCGCAGCCCCAGTTCCAGGAAGGAGCCGTCGTGCTTGTTCCAGCCCATGTCGTACCGCAACGGCCCGCCGAACAGCAGCCGTTCGGACTCCGACACCTCTTCCGGCGCGAGGACGTCCGGGTTTCCCGGGGCTTCCTGCCGCTTCCGCCTGGTCATGAGCGTCCCCCTCGGCGGCGGCCGCGGCGCGGTGCCGTGGCGGCCTTCCCACAGGGTGCTCCTCACGGCGGCGCCGTGTGGCCCGCTCCCGTCAGTGCGCCCCGTCCCCGCTCCCGGTGGTCCCGTTCCCGCCCCCGTCGGCGCCGCCTTCCGCCCAGGCGCGGTAGGCCTCGACCGCCGTCGGCAGGGTGGGGAAGATGCGCTCCCGGCCCACCGACCCGGTCAGGCCGTACGCGTCCAGGTCGTCCAGCAGGTCCTTCTTGACGCGGGCGAGCGCGAGGACGATGCCGCGGGCGGCGAGTTCGCGGCGCAGGGCGTCCAGGGCGTCCAGGGCGGTGATGTCGACCTCGACGTTGGCCTCGGTGTTGAGGACGAACCACCGCACCGGGTCGTGCTGCCGGTCGACGGAGGCCAGGGCCCGGCGGCGGAAGTCCTCGGCGTTGGCGAAGAAGAGCGGCGAGTCGTAGCGGTAGACGAGCAGACCGGGGATCGTGCGGGCCTGGGGGTAGTCGTCCACGTCGTGCATGCCGGCCAGGCCCGGCACCAGTCCCTCGACGGCGTCGTGCGGGCGGGCCACCCGCACCAGCATCTCCGCCACCGACAGGGCGACGGCGACCATGACGCCGTACAGGATGTCCAGGGCGAGCACGCCCACCAGGCACGCGAGGGCCAGCGCCAGTTCGCGGCGGCGGAACGACGCCAGACGGCGGAAACCGGCGAGGTCGATCAGCCGGCAGGCGGCGAAGACCACGATGGCGCCGAGGACGGTGGAGGGCATCGCGGACAGCGCCGGGTTGAGGAACAACAGGACGCAGACCACCGCCACCAGCGTCACCAGGGAGTACAGCTGGGTCCGGCTGCCGGCGGAGACGCCGAGCGCGGTGCGGCTGGCGCTGCTGCTGACCGGGAAGCCGTGCAGGACGCCCGACCCGAGGTTGGCGGCGCCCAGGGCGAGCAACTCCTGGTTGCTGTCGAGGCGGTCGGCGTCCTGTCCGGCGAAGGCCCGTGCGGTGAGCACGAAGTCGGTGTAGCCCACCAGCAGCACGCCCACCGCGGGCAGCAGCAGGTGGGCCAGGTCGCCGGGGGTGGGGAGGGCCGGCCGGGGCAGTCCGGAGGGGACCTCGCCGATGACCGCGATGCCGTGCGCCTCCAGCCCGAAGACGCCGACGACGACCGTGCCGGCGACCACGGCGAGCAGCGGACCGGGCGCGCGGGGGACGTACCGCTGGGCGAGGAAGAGGAAGAGCAGCGCGAACGCGGCGAAGGCCACCGTCCCCGCGTGCGCCTGCGGCAGGTGCGTCACGAAGGAGACCAGTTGGGGGAAGAACTCCTCTCCCGTGACCGGCACCCCGGTCAGCTTGGGCAGCTGGTCGATGATCATGATGCAGGCCACCCCGGCGAGGTAGCCGACGAGCACCGGGCGCGACAGCAGGTCGGCGACGAAGCCCGCCCGTACCGCCCACGCCACCACGGCCAGCAGGCCGACCACCACGGCGAGCGCAGCGGCGAGCACGGCGTAGCGGCCGGGGTCCCCCGCGGCCAGGGGCGCGACGGCGGTCGCCGTCATCAGCGCGGTGGTGGACTCCGGGCCGACCGACAGCTGCCGGGACGACCCCAGCAGGGCGTACAGCGCGAGCGGGGCGAGGGCGGCCCACAGCCCGGCGACCGGCGGCAGCCCGGCCAGTTCGGCGTACGCCATGACCTGCGGCACCAGGTACGCCGCCACCGTGACGCCGGCGAGCAGGTCGCCGCGCAGCCATGCCCTGCGGTAGCCGACGAGGGTGGCCAGGCCCGGCAGCAGTCCGCGCCAACCGCGCTTGGCGGCGGACCTCGCGGGCGGCGGGGCGGGCTTGGAGACGGCGGACGGCATGGGCCCATCCTCCCCGACGACCCCGTGTTGGGGCCGGTCGGCCCCTCCTCGCGCTCCCGGGTGGCGGAGGACCCTGGAGGTGACGTCGTACCGGACGAGAGGGAGGACGGCGATGACCACCACCACGACGGGCCTGCTCGACGCACTGCCCCCGGAGACCCGCGGGCGACTGCTGGAACTCGCGCGCGACGTGTCCTTCCCGGCCCGGGCCCGGATCTTCGAGGAGGGGCACCGGGCCGACCGCTTCTGGATCATCCGTACCGGCTCGGTCGCCCTCGACCTGCACGTGCCCGGCCGGCAGCCCGCCGTGGTCGAGACCCTCGGCCCGGGTGACCTGCTCGGCTGGTCGTGGCTCTTCCCGCCCTACTCCTGGCACCTCGGCGCGCGGGCCCAGAGTCCGGTGCGGGCCGACGAGTTCGACGCCACGGTCATACGGGCGCTGTGCGAGGCCGACGCGGTGTTCGGGCGCGCGGTCGCGCGCCGGGTCGCGCAGATCGTCGCGCACCGGCTGCAGGGGGCCCGCACCCGGCTCCTTGACCTGTACGGTCCGCAGGGCAGCGGCAGCACGGTGCACTGACGGGCGCATGGTCCGTTCGGCCCTGTCGCCGCGGGGCCGCCCGGGGGATGATCCGGGAGTGACCGGGGGATCGGGCGGCAGCGGTGGCGGCGGAGCGCGCGGGCGTGTCTTCTTGATCCCTGTGGACGGAGGAACGCCGGCGCGGCGGGTGCGCGGGCCGGGCGGCGCGAGGCCGCGGGATCGGAAAGAGACGCCCTGGGGGCCGGGATGAGTGAGGCACGGGAGTTCACGGAGCAGGCGCCGATCAGGGTGTTCCTGGTCGACGACCACGAGGTGGTACGGCGCGGCTTGCACGATCTGCTCGACGCCGAGCCGGACATCGAGGTCGCCGGGGAGGCGGGCACGGTCGACCACGCCCTGGCGCGCGCCCCGGCACTGCGGCCGGACGTGGCGATCCTCGACGTGCGCCTCCCGGACGGCGACGGTATCAACGTCTGCCGGGAGCTGCGCTCGCGCATGCCCGGGCTGGCCTGCCTGATGCTGACGTCCTTCGACGACGACGACGCCCTGCTGGACGCGATCATGGCCGGTGCCGCCGGCTACGTGCTGAAGCAGATCAAGGGCTCCGACCTGGTCTCCGCCGTCCGCACGGTGGCGTCGGGCCAGTCGCTGCTCGACCCCGCGACCACCGCCCGCCTGATGAACAGCCTGCGCGAGCAGGAGCAGCCGCCGGAGCCGCAGGACGAGGCACTGGCCGGGCTGACCCCTCGCGAGCGGGAGATCCTGGAGCTGATCGGCGAGGGACTGACGAACCGGCAGATCGGCAAGCGGCTGTTCCTGTCCGAGAAGACGGTCAAGAACCACATCTCCCGGATGCTGGGCAAGCTCGGCGTCGAGCGCCGCATCCAGGCCGCCGTGCTCGCCACCCAGCACCAGCCGTCCGGCGGCCCGCAGGGTTCCGCCCCCTGAGACGCCGGGACTCCGCGCGCCGGTGAGCGGCGACCGCTCGGCGTGGGCACCACCGTTTCCCCGCGCCGAGTGGGCACCATCGGCAAGCACCGGTCCTGCTGGGCAGCGCCCGTGGCCCCCGCCTCGCGGCGTCGGCGCGCACCGAGGCGGAGCAGACGTGACCGCCGCGGCCCGTACTCGCCACCCAGGCCCGGCCGTCGCCCGGCCCACAGGGTTCCGCCCCCTGAGACGCCGGGACTCCGCGCGCCCGTGAGCTGCGGCCCCCAGCGCCCGGGTGCCGCCGTTCGCCTCGCGGCGGTGGCGCGCCCGTGTGCGGTCGGCTGTGCGGTCGGCGCGGGACGCGGGGCCCCGCGAGGATGCCCTGGCGGGCCCAGGCGGTAGGGCCGGTCGGCCCTCCCTGTGGGGGGTCGCGACGTGCAAGGTGGGAGACGCATCATCCGGAGGGAGCGCGCCATGAATCCCACCACACTCAACGGGGCGACCCTGGAGAAGCTGATCTCCGCCGCTGTGGCGGCCCCTTCGTTCCGCGGGAGCCGGCCCTGGCGGTACCGCCTCGATCCGGAGACCGGCACGTTCCAGGTCCGCGCGGTCCCCGAGCCGGGGGTGCCGGAGTCCGAAGCGGCGGCGCGCGCCCTGCACGTGTCCGTCGGCGCCGCGGTGTTCAACCTGCGGGTCGCGCTGGCCCACTTCGGCTGGGAGCCTGCCGTGCAGCTGCTGCCCGTACCCGGCGACGCCGACCTGCTCGCCGCCGTGCGCCCGATCGGCCCGCTCCGCGTCGGCGACCGCCCGTACCGGGACCTGTACGACGCGATCTGGCGCCGGCACAGCTGCCGTACGCCGTACTTCGCGCACTGCCCGACGGGGGCGGTGGTGCTGGAGCTGATCGACGCCGCGCACGCGGAGGGCGCGTCGCTGACCCTGCCGCGCGCCGAGGAGGCCCAGCGGCTGCTGCGGCTGACCGCGGAGGCGGAGCAGCGCGGCACGACGGGCACGGGCCGCGCCGTGGGTTCCGGGGGCCGGGTCCACGAGGACGCGGGGGCCGGAGCGGCCGCCGTCGATCCCGAACGGCGGCCCCTGGTCGCGGCGCTGTGCACGCCCCACGACTCGTGCGCGGACTGGCTGCGGGCGGGGCAGGCGATGGAGCACGTGGTGCTCTTGGCGACGGCGCACACCGTCCACGCGACGCTGCTGCACGAGGCGATGGAGTGGCCTGACCTGCGGGCGGCGATGCGGACCACGGACTGCGGTCCGGGCCTGGTGCAGATGCTCATCCGGTTCGGCGCCGCGGCGTCCGGGGCCGGTGCGTCGCGGGTGCCGGCCCACGAGGCCGCGGAGCGGGGCTGATCAGCGCGTACGGCCACCGTCCGACGGCACCCGCCACACCAGGCGGGTGCCGCCGTGGTCAGGTGTCTCGAGCGTCATCGTGCCGCCCAGCTCCTTCGCGCGCCGCTCGAGGTTGGCCAGTCCGCTGCGGCGCCCGTCCTCGGGGACGCCGACGCCGTCGTCGCTGACCGTCAGGGTCAGCGTGCCCGAGCCGACGACCAGGGAGACCTCCGCGGCACCGGCCCTGGCGTGGCGGGCCACGTTCGACAGAGCCTCGGCCAGCACCGCCACCACGTGCTCGGCGACCGCGGCGGGCACGTCCGTGTCGATCAGCCCCTCCATGCGCAGGGACGGGGTGAAGCCCAGGCCGGGCACCGCCTCCTCCACCGCCTTCGCCGTCCGCACCCGCAGCCCCTGGCGGCCGGGGCCGGTCTCGTGGCTGCGCAGACCGAAGATCGTGGAGCGGATGATCTTGATCGTCTCGTCCAGGTCGTCCACCGCCCGCAGCAGCCGCTCGCTCGCCTGCGGGTGGTCCACGAACCGCATCGCGCTCTGCAGCGTCATCCCGGTCGCGAACAGCCGCTGGATCGCCAGGTCGTGCAGGTCGCGGGCGATCCGGTCGTGGTCCTCCAGGAGGACCAGCTGCTCGGCCGCCCGGCGGCGCTCGGCCAGCTCCATCGCCAGGGCCGCCGAGCCCGCGAAGCCCAGCAACGGCGCGGTCTCCGCCTCCGTGAAGGGCGCCTCCCCCTCGGCGCGGGCCAGCAGCAGCGCACCGCGCACCCCCTGCGGGGTCGCCATCGGCACGGCCACCGCGGGGCCCAGGCCGCCGAACCGCGGCGGGCCCGCCACCACCCGCGGATCGCGCTGGATGTCGACGCTGGTCAGCGGCTCGTTCGCGGCCATGGCCGCCCCGGTGAACGATCCCTCGCGGGGCAGCGTCAGCCCCTGGTGGGTGTCGGCGTCGATGCCGGTGGCGATCGCCATCGTGATGCCGTCGCCGGTCCCGGCGGGCAGCGCCAGCACGCCGAGGTCCGCGCCGAGGATGCTCCGGGCGTGCTCCACGATGAGCTCCAGCACCGCGTCCTCGTCGATGCCCGACAGCAGGCCGCCGGTGATCTCCGCGTTCGCCTCCAGCCACCGCTGCCGCGACCTCGCCTCCTCGTACAGCCGGGCGTTGTCGATCGCCACCCCGGCCGCCACCGCCAGGGTGGACAGCACCGTCTCGTCCTCGCCGTCGAACTCCTTGCCGCCCCGCTTCTCCGTCAGGTACAGGTTGCCGAACACCTCGTCGCGGATCCGGATCGGCACCCCCAGGAAGGAGTGCATCGGCGGGTGGTTCGCCGGGAAGCCGTGGGAGGCCGGGTGCTGCGCGATCTCCTCCAGGCGCAGCGGCACCGGGTGGCGGATCAGCTCGCCCAGGATGCCGTGGCCCGAGGGCAGCGGCCCGATCGCCTTGATCTGCTCGTCGCTGACGCCCGCCGTCAGGAACTGGGCCAGCCGCGCGTCGTCGCCGATCACGCCCAGCGCCCCGTACTCGGCGTCCACCAGCAGGACCGCGGCCTCCACGATGCGCCGCAGCACCTGTGGCAGGTCCAGCTCCCGCCCGACCGACAGCACCGCCTCCAGCAGGCTGTGCACCCGGTCCCGCGTCCCCCGCACCGCGTCGATGCGCGATTGCAGCTCGTCCAGCAACTCGTCCAGCTGCAGCCGTGGCAGGCCCTCGGCGTCCTTGCCGCCGTCAGTCCCCACCGGCACCTCCGTCCGCTGTGGCGGCCCTCGTGGGGGCCCCCTCTCAAAGTAGCGCCACCCCGGCGGGAGGACGCGCGGAACGGCTCCGCTACTCGTGGCCGCGCTCGCCGGGCGGCACGGCCGCCCAGTGCTCGATCTTCTCGTCGGGCGCGAGGCGGGAAAGGGCCTCGCCGAGCCTGCGGCAGACCTGCTCGATCTCGCGGCGGGTGTGCTCCCGTTCGGTGACGGTCGCCGACAGCAGCAGGGCGGTCAGCGCGGCGGACCCGTTGAAGGCCTGGAGGGTCACCATCTTGGCGAACAGGTCGAGTCCGGCGAACGGGCCGGACCCGTCCGCCGCGGCCTCGATCGCGATGAGCGAGGTGATCAGGACGCAGGGCGCGGCGCCGGCCAGCTGGAAGCGGAACGCGGCCCAGATCAGCAGCGGGGAGACGAGGAAGAGCAGTCCCGGCGTGCTGTGCGTGGCGACGAACGTGACGAGCGCGGTGCCCGCCACGAGCGCCGCCGCCTCCGCCCAGCGGTACGGCGGGACCCCGCGCGGCGCCTGGACGGTGCGCAGGACGAGCAGCAGCGGCGCGATCACCAGCACGCCCATCGCGTCGCCGGTCCACCAGACCGACCAGGTGGACCAGAAGGCGCCCACCGGCACGGCACCGGAGGCCACCAGCACGCCGCTGCCGATCGTCGCGCTGATCAGCATCCCCCCGAGCGCGCCGAGGAACACCAGGGCGAGCGCGTCCTGCAGCCGGTCGAGTTCGACGCGGAACCCGACCCTGCGCAGCAGCAGGCAGGCGCACACCGGAGCGAGGGTGTTGCCCGCCACGATCCCCAGCACGGGCAGGAACGACGGCCCGATCGCGATGTTCACGGCGAACGCGCCGATCGCGACGCCCGGCCACAGCCGGATCCCGCCGAGCAGCAGTCCGACCAGGGCGATCCCGGTCGGTGGCCACATCGGGGTGACCTGACCGCGCACCAGTTGCTGCTCCAGGCCGATGCGGGCCCCGCCGTAGTAGGCGGCGGCCATCACCAGGATCCACAGGGCCGTGGCCCGGTGCCGCCGGAGCCCCTCGCCGTGGCCGTCGGCGGTCATCGCGGTGCCGTCCCGCAGGGACCGCCGTGGCCGAGGACGAGTACGGCGGCGTCGTCGCTGTGCCCGGTGAGGTCGGCCACGGCGATCACCCGGGCGGCCAGTTCGTCGGGGTCGGCGGTGCAGCCGGCGGCGGCCAGGTCCGCCACACGGGCCAGCCCCTCGTCGAGGGGATGGCCGGGTCCCTCCACCACGCCGTCGGTGACCAGCACGAAGGCACCGGTGCCGGCCAGGACGCGGCGTGTCGACGGGTACTTCTCGCCGTCGAGGATGCCCAGCGGCAGGCCGCCCTCGTCGAGCACGACCTCGCAGTGGCCGTCGTCGGTGGCCCACACCGCCGGGACGTGCCCGGCGCGGGCGTCGACCAGTTCGCAGGTCGCGGGGTCGAAGCGGAGGAAGGTGCACGTCACGAAGAGCCCGGAGCCCATGGAGATCAGCAGGTCGTTGGTGCGGGCGAGCACCTCCGCGGGCTCCGTGGTCGCGACGGCGACGGCGCGCAGGCAGGTGCGCACCTGGCCCATGTAGGCGGCGGCCTCGACGTCGTGGCCCTGCACGTCGCCGATCGCGCAGCCGACGCTGCCGTCCGGCATGGGGAACACGTCGTACCAGTCGCCGCCGATGTCGAGCCCGTCACGCGCGGGGGCGTACCGGCCCGCCACGCGCAGCCCCGGGACGGCCGGGAGCGCGGCGCGGAGGGTGTGCCGCTGGAGAGCGGCCGCCAGCTCCACCCGAGCCTGCTGCATCTTGATCCGCTCCAGGATGCGGCCGGTGAGCTGTCCGAGTGTGTTCAACAGCTCCTCGGCGCTGCTGCTGGAGGGAGCGGTGTGACGTCGGGACATGGCACCAACGCTCCGGGGCCTTGGGCACTCGCGCCACTTCTCACCCTACGCCCGCGGCCCCTCCGCACCCCTGGTCAGAGCCAGCCGCGGCGGGCCGCCTGCCATGCGAGCTGCATGCGGGTCGCGGCGCCTGCCAGCGTCATCATGTGCTGGATGTGGCGCTGGACGGTGCGCCGGCTCAGGCCCATCTGGCTGGCGATGGCCTTGTCCGCCACGCCCGCGACGAGCAGCGACAGCAGCCGGCGGTCGGTCTCGCTCAGCGGGTCGGAGCCGTCCGCGTCGTCGGCGCCGCTCATCGCGCCGGACGCGCTGACGTGCAGCGGTACCGCGTCCTCCCAGTAGCGTTCGAACAGCGCGGTCAGCGCCTCCAGGAGGCTGCTGTCGCGCAGCAGCGCCGCGGTCGGCTCGTTCGGGCTGCCGTGCGGGCCGCCGGGGACCAGGGGGCAGATGGCGATGGTGCGGTCGGCGACCGCGAGCCGCAGCGGCAGATGGGGCACGGAGCGGGCTATCTCCCCGGCCTGGACGCCCTCAACAACGTTGTCAATGGCCCCGTCGTCGTCGAAGAACGCCCGCTCGTACAGGACGCGGTACCGCACGCCGCGGGCGAGGGCGTCGTACTCGGCGCGGTTGCTCCCCGAGGGCATGGCGACGTACTGCGCCTTGCAGAACCAGAGCATCTCGTGGCGCGCGTTCTCCTGCATCTGCCGCAGGTGCTGGCGCAGCGCCTGGCTGCCGGTGATGACCTCGATGAGCTGGCCGGCGTCCTGGCGGCGCGCCGTACTGCGGTAGCTGTCCAGCAGGTCGGTGACCGCGGTGCGGGCCTTGTCGAGGGCGTCGGCCTGGCGTTGCAGACGCGGCAGCAGGGCCACGTCGGGCGGGGTGGCGGCGTAGTGCCGGGGGCGGTTGTCGGTGGGGCTGGCGAGCCCCTTGGTGGCGAGGGAGGCGAGGACGCCCTCCGTCTGCCCGGGCGGGAGGCCCGTCTGTACCGCGACGTCGTCCGCCGAGGCGGTCGCGGTGGTGACCAGAAGCCGGTAGACGGTCTCCTCGACCGCGGTGAGGCCAGCCGCCTCGAGCATGCCGCGTTCCTCCGGGTCCGAACGGGTCCGCACGGCATGCGCACAGGGCGGGCACAAGCCGTACATTTCGTTAAAGGCCGGACTATACCCGGGAAATGTTTCGTGCCAATGGCGCGGCGGGTGCCGGGGCCCACACTCCCCTGCACCCGCCGCTGTGTCAACGGTGACGCCCCACCGTCACCGTCCTCCGGAGGCCCGTGCGCCGCTGTGCAGGTACGCGCGGTCCACCGTCTGCCGGACGCTGTTGCCGGCCGCGTCGGTCGCGGTCACGCGCAGCGTCACGTAGGCGTCGCCGCGCACCCGCGACGGACGCTCCACGGTGGCGGTGAAGCCGCCACCCTTGCGGGCCGTGCCCGCCCGGGTCCAGGTCCGCCCGTCGTCGTAGGACGTCTCGACCCGCAGGGTCACCCCGCGCGGCGCGGCCATGCCGTCCTGCATCCGCACGTTCAGGCCCAGCTGGTACCGGCGGGCGGGGCCCACCGCGTTGCGGGCGTCGACCGGCACCGCGTAGTCGACCTGCAGCAGGGGCAGCAGCGTCGTGTCGGCGGCGGAACCGGAGCGGAAGGACCACGAGGTGCGGGTGCCGGCGCCGAAGCGCCAGTCGTCCGATACCCGGGTGGTCGCCAGGTCCAGCCGGTACTTCGCGTCGCCCGCCGGCACCTCGAAGTCGCCCCACGCGCCCTGGTCGGACGCGGCGATCTGCTTCCCGTCGCGGTAGAGCACCGCGGTGGCGGTGTCGTCCACCGGCGCTCCGTCGCCGACGCGGGCCGCGCCGGTTCCGATGCCGCCACCGAGGCCGTTGAGCTCGTAGAACGAATAGTGGCCGGTGCCGGAGTCGTTGAACTCCGGAACGAAGACGGACAGGGTGTTGCCGTTGCGCACCGACGGCCAGGCCGCGCCGCGCGGAATCGACGGACGGACCACGGCCCCGAACCAGCGCTCCGTGGCCTTCTGACCGGACCGGTAGGTGCGCGGCACGTCCCGCATGCCTGCCCCGAGCGGGGTGTCCATGCCGAAGACGACGTTGTGGTGCACGGTGTGGCGCCACAGGGTGTCCCCGCCGGTCACGTACTCCACGCGCTCCCGGCCCGTCGGCACCTCACGGCTGTACTGGTTCCAGGCGGTGTCCTGGTACGGACGCCACCCGAAGCGCTGCTCGCTCGCCCACTGCGAGGCGCCGGTACGGGTGTAGGTGCTGCGGACCACGGCGCTCTCGCGCTCGGAGACGGTGTGCACCAGGTTCTTCGGAACGAAGCCCTTGGACACCTGCATCACGTCGTACAGGTACGGGCTGCGCACCGTGCCGGAGAACTCCACCGTGGTGGTGCGCTTCTTGATGCGCTTGAGGAGCGCGGTGCCCTCCGCCGTGCCGGCGCGCATGGTCGGCAGGGCCATGCGGTCACCGGTCGGGCTCCACCGGGTCCAGGGGTAGAAGCCCTCCTCCACGACCAGCATCAGCGCCTTGGCCCCGGCCTCCTTGGCCGCCTTGGCGAGCTGCCGGTCGTCGGAGAAGTCCCAGCGGACCACGGCCAGCTTGCCGCGCACGCCGGCCTTCTTCAGCTCGGCCGCGGTGCCGGTGCCGGCGTCGACGGCGGTCAGCTTGGCACCCTTGTCGTCGAAGGCCGGGGACGCGGGCACGTAGTACGGGGTGAAGGCCGGCGACGTGCCGGAGACCTTCGCCCGCAGTTGCGGGGCGACCAGCTGCCAGCGCGAGGCGAACTCGAAGTCGCCGTCGGTGACGCGCGCGGTGGGGCTGACGTAGATCCGCTTGGCGATGTCGAAGAACATCACGCCCTGGATCAGGCCATTGCCGTCGATCTTCCGGTACGTCTGGTAGCTGAGGATGCCGCGCTGCTCGGCGGGCCGGGGCGTGCGGATCTTCACCTCGGTGACCTTGGAGGCGTCGAGCGTCACCGTGGTGTCCTTGGTGACCTTCACCTCCGGGTTGACCACCTCGCGGAGCTCCTGGCCGTCGGCGGCCCTGTCCAGCGTCCCGAAGCTGAGCTGGTAGGTGCCCTCCTCGACCTCGGCGACGGCGGGCTCGACACCGCTGTACTGCACGAACCCGTCGGCGCCCCAGATCGTCGGCGCCGCGCCCTCGATGACCTTGCCGTCGCGGTCGCGGGCGACCACGGTCAACTTGTGCTTGGGGGCGTGCACGTTGAGGCTGACGGTGGTGTGGGCGACAACCGTGCCGTCGGCCGCCGCGGCGGTGACGTAGCCGTAGTACTTCCCGCGCGCGGCGTGGGCCGCGTCGGTGCTCAGCGGGACGTCGGCGGTGGCACCGGGCGCGAGGCTCACGGTGCCGGAGCCGAGGGTGACGACCCCGTCGGGCAGCGCGCGCCCGGTTCCGGTGGACAGCTTGACGGCCAGCTTCAGATCGACCGTCTTGTCACCGGTGTTGGTGTAGCGCACGGTGGCCGCCTGCTGCCGTCCCGCCGTCCCGCCGTTCTGGACCGGGGGCAGCGCGACCGTGCCGGTCGCGGTGATCGGGCCGATGGCGGTGGCCAGGTCGATCCGGCCGCCGCCCTGCTCGGTCACCTTGGTGCCGGGCACCGTGCGCGAAGTGCTGATCAGCGCGTCCTTGATCTGCTGCGCGCCCCAGCCGGGGTGCTGCTGCGCCAGCAGCGCCGCGGCGCCCGTGACGTGCGGAGTCGCCATCGACGTGCCCGAGGCGGCGACGTAGTTCGCGTCGACCGGGTCGCCCATGGTGGTGCCCGCGGCACGGGCGGCCACGATGCCCACGCCCGGGGCGGTCACGTCGGGCTTGACGGCGCCGTCGCCGAAGCGCGGGCCGCGGCTGGAGAAGGAGGCGAGGGAGTCGTCCCGGTCGACGGCGCCCACGGTCAGCGCGGCGTCGGCAGCGCCCGGCGAGCCGACGGTGGACGGCCCCGGGCCGGCGTTGCCCGCGGCGATGACGAACAGCGTGTCCGTCGACGCGGTCAGGGTGTTGACGGCCTGGCTCATCGGGTCGGTGCCATCGGTCTGGATGTCCGCACCGAGGCTCATGTTGACGACCTTGGCGTGCTCGCCCGCCGCCCACTCCATACCGTCGATGACCTGCGACTCCGAGCCCGAGCCGTCGTCGCCGAGCACCTTGCCGACCAGCAGGTCGGCCTTGGGCGCCACGCCCCGCCGGGTCCCCGCCGACGCCGCACCGGTGCCGCCGACGGTCGAGGCGACGTGCGTGCCGTGCCCGAAGTGGTCATCGGTGTTCGCGCTGTCGGAGAAGTTCCTGGCCTCCGCGATCCGCCCCGCGAGATCGGGGTGGTTCGCGTCGACACCGGTGTCCAGCACCGCGACCTTCACACCCTGGCCCTCGTACCCGGCCTTCCACGCGGCGGGCGCGTTGATCTGCGCGGTGCTGCGGTCCAGGACCGCCTTCACCTTGCCGTCCAGCGAGACCCGCGGGGTCACCGCGGCCCGGGCGGCGTCCGAGGTCCCGCCGCCGGGGTTCAGCGTCTTCCAGAAGGCGCCGAGTTCGTCGCCGGCGACCCGGAGGGAGCGGGCGTCGATGCTCTCCAGGGTGCGCGCGGACGTCTTGTCCGCGCGGAGCGCCACCAGCCGGTCGGCGGTCGCCCCGGCGGTCTTCGCCGCCTGCGACGTCACGCGGGCCCCGTCCCGTGACGGCTCGGGCCGCGAGGAGACGATCAGCGGCAGCGTGGAGGTGTGCGCCTCGTCGTATCCGGCGGCGATCAGTGCCGTCACGTTGAACAGCCGGCGGTCAAGGGTGCCCGCGGACACCAGTGCCTCGGCGTCGAACGGCATGACGGTCAGCGATTTGTCGTCGGCTTCCAGCGTGCGGAAGGGGATGTGTTCGCGGCCAGGTCCGGGCTGGACCGAGGCGGTCCTCCGCCCACCGGGCAGCGACGTCACCGTCACCCGGTCAC
Source organism: Streptomyces sp. PA03-5A (assembly GCF_033792725.1). Lineage (NCBI taxonomy): Bacteria > Bacillati > Actinomycetota > Actinomycetes > Kitasatosporales > Streptomycetaceae > Streptomyces > Streptomyces sp. PA03-5A. The sequence goes on from NZ_JARAVL010000001.1 coordinate 53,292, forward strand.
CGCTCACCAGCCGGACGGTGGTGGAGGACGTCCCGTCACGGTCGGCGGATCGCGCCGGGCCGTCCGGGGTGGTCCCTGCGGAGGCGGTCGTCGAGCCTCCGAGCGTCACCACCAGCACTGTCGATATCGCCGCCGTGAGGCGGAACCATGCCATCAGCCAAACACCTTTCGTACAGCTCCGGGTCACGCGCTGTCCGACAGAATCTGCCGATGCCGGGGAGGTGTCACCGGGTATCAGCTGTCACAGCTGGGACATGTCCCAACGGCGACACGGCGCGGTTCGGGCAACCTGCGACGACCCCCGCCAGGGCACGGCGAACCATCCGGTGATGGTACGAACCACCCCCAAAGGGCGGGCCCTGCCGGTCCAGCGGCGCCTGATGGCGGAGCCGCGCGCGGGCGCGGACCGGACGGCCGTGGGCGATCCCGCGACCCGAGGTCCCTCGTGCGGCTGCCGACGCCAGGCGCCCGGCAGGGCGCGGCTCGCCGCCCGGGCCCGTCTGCCCGGGGAGGTGGCCCAGGCCGCCGCGCCGCGGGCCAGGAGCGCGGCCCCGACCCCGGCGACACGCGCCCCCTACGGCCCGCCGAGGCCCTCGCGAACGGATGCGGACGGCCTTCGCCACTCCCCCGGCCGCGCCCGGCTCGTGACGGGCGGCCCCGGGACCCCCGGGGGCCCGGAGGGCGGGTACCACGTGCGTCCCGCCGTCTTCGCCGACGTCGACGACGCGTTGCGGACCGACGTGCGGAGACCTTCGGTCCGGTGCCGGTCGTCATCCCCTGCGACGACGAGGACGAGGCCGTCCGCACCGCCAACGACTCCCCCGTACCGGCTGGGCGGCGAGGTGCGGACGGCGAACCGGGAGCACGGCCTTGAGGTCGCGCGGCAGTTCCGCACGGGCACCTTCCACGTCGACGGCGCCGCGGCCGTGAGCTCGGCGCGGCAGGGCCGGCCCACTGCACCGACCTGAAGACCATCGCGCTCCGACCCGCGGTGCCTCCCCCGTCGCTCAGCCCCCGGAGGAGGTCTCCGCCAGCGCGGCCTCCACCGCATCGACGGCCTCCTCCGGGGAGGCCGCCCGCAGGAACGTCTCCCCGGCCGGGGGCCCCTGCACGTCCCAGCCGTCGACCACGACGACGGGCTTGCCGGTCCGCAGGGCGAGCGCCACCTCGCTCAGGGTGCCCCAGCTGCCGCCGACCGCCACCACGGCGTCGGCGGCGGCGACGACCAGGCCGTTGCGGAGCTCGCCGAGGCCGGTGGCGATCGCCACGGAGAGGGACGGGTCACCCGCCCGGCGGTCCCGGCCCGGGAGGAGTCCGACGGTGGTCCCGCCGTACGCGCGGGCTCCCTCGGACGCGGCGCCCATCACCCCGCCGAGGCCGCCGCAGACGACGACGGCGCCGCGCCGGGCAAGGAGTTCGCCGACCCTGCGGGCGACCTCGCGCTCCGGCTCCCCGGCCTCCGCGGGCCCCACCACGGCGACGTAACGGCTCGTCATGACCCCTCCCCCGGCGTCCCGCTCCGATTGACACAACGGACAATCAGGATATTCGCTGCATGTGTGACCTCGTACGCCCCCACGCCCCGACGCGTGTCCCTCGCCCTGCTGGCCACCACGCTGGCCCTGACCGCCTGCGAGGGGGCGCCGTCCGCCCCGGAGTCCATGGTCGCCACGGGGCGCGCGGCCGCCACCGCCACCCCGAAGGGGTCCTGCGTCGACCGGGTCCTGGCCGCGATGAACGACACCCAGCGTGTCGGTCAGCTCTTCATGGGGGCGGCCCAGTTGCCCTCGCCGCCAAAGGCGGACCAGGACGCGATGCGGTCGTACGCCGTCGGGTCGGTGTTCCTCGCGGGGCGCAGCACGGCCGGCGTGACGAAGACCCGGACCCTGGTGGACGGGCTGCAGAAGTCGCTCGGGCAGACCGTGGCCGGGCAGCGGGTCGGCCTGCTGGTCTCCACGGACCAGGAGGGCGGTCAGGTGCAGGTCCTCAAGGGCACCGGCTTCTCCACCATCCCCAGCGGGAAGACGCAGGGCACCTGGTCCACCGCCACGCTGCGCTCGCGCGCGGAGGGCTGGGCGAAGGAGCTGAAGAAGGCGGGCGTCAACGTCAACCTGGCCCCCGTCGCCGACATCGTCCCCACCTCGATCGGCACCGCGAACGCCCCCATCGGCCGCTACGGCCGCCAGTTCGGCGCGACGTCCGGCGTGGTGTCCCCGCACGTCACGGCGTACGTCCAGGGCTCGAAGACGGCCGGGGTGCTGACCACGCCCAAGCACTTCCCGGACCTCGGCAGCGTCAAGGGCAACACGGACACGACCGCCTCGGTGACGGACACGACGCTGACCCGCACCGGCAGCAACATCGCCCCCTTCCGCGCGGGCATCTCCGCGGGCGCGGGGCTGGTGATGGTGTCGCTGGCGACGTACAAGCGCATCGACCCCAAGCACAAGGCCGTCTTCTCCTCGCTGATCGTCGATCAGACCCTCCGCCGCGACCTGGGCTTCAAGGGCGTCATCATCTCCGACGACCTCGGCAAGGCCGCCTCCGCCCAGTCCGTCGCCCTCGGCCAGCGCGCCCTGTCCTTCCTCCGCGCCGGCGGCGACCTCACCCTCACCGTCTCCCCCAAGGGCATCCCCACGATGGCCGAGGGCATCCGCTACGCCATGCGCCACGAACCGAAGGTGCGGACGCTGGTCGCGAACAGCGTGCGGCGGGTGCTCACGGCCAAGCAGGCGGCGGGGGTGCTGCGCTGCACGAGCTGATACCGCGGCGCCGGCCCCGGGCCGCAGGTCAGCCGGCCTCGATCCGCGCCGCCAGCGCGGAGAGCATCGAGGTCAGCTCCCGGGCGGACACCACGGTGTTCTCGAACTGGCCGTACTTGTCGCAGAGCTCGAACGCGCCGTCGTCGCGTCCGCGCACGAACGCCGTCGTGGTGTTCACCGACGAGCCGGGAGAGTCCCCGGACACCACCCGCTCCACCGCCTCCAGGAACAGCCGGACGCTGTGGGCCCGCTTGCCGAACGAGATCGCCAGCGTCTCCACCGACCACAGCAGGTTCTCGTCCGCCGGCGGTGTACGCGTGGGCTTGCAGAAGCCGTCGCTACGGGGGAAGTCCCAAGCGGCGGCGTCACCTTCGGTCACGGGCTCGGACTCCTTCGGGAGGGGGACGGTGACGGTACGTGAGGTCCGCCGCCGGATGCCTGGGGACCGTAGCACCCCGGGACGGGGCCGGATCGACACCCGGGGGAACGGCCGGGATGGCGGGGCGGGGCCGTCCGGTGGCACTGTCGGAGCATGGAGCACCTCTCGCGCAGGCACGTCGCGCAACGCTGGCTCGCCCGCTTGGCCCTGGCCGCGGCGGGGGCGGCCGTGGCGCTGCCGCTGGTGGTCGCGGGGCTGCGCAGCATCGCGTTGGTGGGCGCCGCGCTGGGCGGCACCGCGGTGACGGCGGCAGGGGCGTGGTGGGTGCTGACCCGCCGCGGTGTGGTGCGGGCGCTGGCCGTACTGCTGACCGTGGTGACCCCGCTGGCCGTCCTCGCCTTCTACGACCGGGCCAATCTGCTCTGGGTCGTGGTCACCTCGCTGGCGCTGTGGGCGCTGGCCGTCGGCGCCGGGCGCAACGCGGTGCGCGCCACCCGGGCCCATGAGGCACGGCTGCGGGAACGGATCGCGGCCCGGCCGCGGCGACCGTTCCTGATCATGAACCCGCGCTCCGGCGGCGGCAAGGTCGGCGCCTTCGGGCTGAAGGAGAAGGCGGAGGCGCTCGGCGCCCGGGTCGTGCTGCTCGACCCCGACCACCCGCAGGACGTCGCCGAGCTGGCCCGGCAGGCGGCCGACGAGGGCGCCGACCTGCTCGGGGTGGCCGGCGGGGACGGCACGCAGGCGCTGGTGGCCGGGGTGGCCGTCGAACGGGGACTGCCGTTCCTGGTGATCTGCGCGGGCACCCGCAACCACTTCGCCATGGACCTGGGTCTGGACCGCGCCGACCCCGCGGCCTGCCTGGACGCGCTCAGGGACGGCGTGGAGCTGCGGGTCGACCTCGGCTACGTGGGCGACCGGCCCTTCGTCAACAACGTGTCGTTCGGCGCCTACGCGGCCGTCGTGCAGAGTCCCGCGTACCGGGACGACAAGGTCGGCACCATCCTGGAACTCCTGCCCGACCTGCTCACCCACCGCGCCGGGCCCCGGCTGACGGCCACGGCCGGGGACACCGTCGTCGACGAGCCGCAGGCCGTGCTGGTGAGCAACAACCCGTACCGGACCGACGACCCGGCCGGGCTCGGCCGCCGGGACCGTCTCGACACCGGTCTGCTGGGGTTGCTCGGCGTCAAGGTCGACAACGCGGCCCAGGCCGCGGGGCTGCTGATGGGCCCGCGGGTTGCCTCCGGGCTCACCGTGGCGACGGCGCGGGAGGTGGTGACCACGGCCGACGCCGACGAGATCGACGCGGGCGTGGACGGCGAGGCGCTCGTGCTGCCCACGCCCGTGCGCTGCCGCATCCGCCCCGGCGCGCTGCGGGTCCGGGTGCCCCGCGGCCGCCCGGGGGTGCCGGCCACGGGCGTGCGCACGGACTGGCGCCGGCTGCGCAAGCTCGCGCTGACCATGGGCCGCACCGCGGCCGGACGCCCGGATCGGCCGGGTTGGCCCAGCGCCTGATCGGGCCGGTGGCCCCGGCGACGCGGAGACCCGCACCGGCACCGGTGCTCCCGGGCCAGCGACCGATCCCGTCCCCGTACGCACGTGCGCGCGGATCAGCGGCCGGGCGGCCGAAACCAGCGCCGCACCGCAACCCGGCCCGGACCGGCCCCCGGACGGGCCGGCTCAGCGCCTGATCAGGCTGGAGTCCCGGACCACCAGCTCCGGCTGGAGCACGACCCGGCGGTGCTGGTGCTCCCGGGCCTGCGGCCCGGTCTCCTCCAGCAGCATCCCGGCGGCCAGCGCGCCCATGTTCGTGGCGGGCTGCCGCACGGAGGTGAGCGGCACGGCCGCCGCGGCCGCGAACTCGATGTCGTCGTAGCCGACGATGGCCATCTCGCCGGGGACGTCCACCCCCGCCGCGTACAGCGCCTGCAGCACCCCGAGGGCGAGCAGGTCGTTGGCGCAGAACACGGCGGTCGGCCGCTCCGGGAGGCCGAGCAGGCGGTGACCGGCGTCCCGTCCGGCGGCGACGTCCAGCCGTTCGGTGGGCAGTTCGCGCAGGGTCTCCGGCGGCAGCCCGGCCTCCGCCAGGGCGGCGAGCGCGCCCTCGCGCCGGTCGCGGACCTGGTGAAGGTGCCCGGGGCCGGAGACGTACGCGATCCTCCGGTGCCCGGCCGCCGCCAGGTGGCCGACGGCCATCCGGCCGCCGGCCACGTCGTCCACCGACACCGAGCACTCGGCGGTGCCCGCCGCCACCCGGTCGACGAGGACGAAGGGGATGCGGTGCCGCCGGAACGCGGCGAGGTTGCCGCCGTCGGCGTCGGCCGGCGTCACCAGCACCCCGCGTACCCGCTGCTCCGCGAAGAGCGACAGGTACGCGGCCTCCTCCTGCGGGTTCTCCGCGCTGTTGCAGACCATCACGCCGAGCCCCGCCGCCCGGGCCGCCCGTTCCGCGCCGCGTGCCACGTCGACGAAGAACGGGTTGCCCATGTCGAGCACGAGCAGGGCCATGATCCTGCTGCGGCCCGCCCGCAACTGCCGGGCGGACTCGCTGCGTACGTACCCCAGCCGGGCGATGGCGCGCTGCACACGGACCCGGGTGGCCTCGGGGACCGCGTCCGGCCGGTTGATCACGTTGGAGACCGTGCCCACGGACACCCCCGCCTCACGGGCGACGTCCTTGATCCCCACCGTGCGGCCCTTCTCCGCCACGCCCCGGCTCTCAGAACTTGAACTGGTCGACGTTGTCCTTGGTGAACACGGTCGGCTTGCCGAGCACCACCACGCCGTCCTTGCCGATGGTGTAGCTGCCCAGGTCACCGGCCTTGAAGGTCTGGCCCTCCGCACCGGAGATCTGGCCGGAGGACAGGGCGACCGCGGCGTACGAGGCGAGCGAGCCGAGCTTGGCCGGGTCCCACAGCTCGAAGGCCTCGACGGTGCCGTTCTTGACGTAGGCGCGCATGTCGTTGGGCGTGCCGAGGCCGGTCAGCTTGACCTTGCCCTTGTACTTGGAGCCCGCCAGGTACTGGGCGGCCGCCTTGATGCCCACCGTGGTCGGGGAGATGATGCCCTTCAGGTTGGGGTACTGCTGGAGCAGGCCCTGGGTCTGCTGGAAGGACTGCTGGGCGTCGTCGTTGCCGTAGGCGACCTTGACCAGCTTGACGTCCTTGTACTTGGGGTCCTTGAGCTCGTCCTTCATGAAGTCGATCCAGGTGTTCTGGTTCGTGGCGGTCTGCGCCGCCGAGAGGATCGCGATCTCGCCCTTGTAGCCGATCTGCTCGGCCAGCAGCTGCACCTCGGTCCGGCCCAGGTCCTCGGAGCTGGCCTGCGACACGAACAGGTCGCGGCACTCCGGCTTGGTGTCCGAGTCGTAGGTGACGACCTTGATGCCGTTCTTGCGGGCCTGGTTCAGCGAGGTGCACAGCGCGCCCGGGTCCTGCGCGGAGACGGCGATCGCGTCGACCTGCTGCTGCGTCAGGGTGTTGACGTAGCTGACCTGGCCGGCGGTGTCGGTGCCGTTGCTGGTGCCGACCTCCTTGTAGGTCGAGCCCAGCGCGTCCAGGGCCTGCTTGCCGCCGCCGTCGGCGATGGTGAAGTACGGGTTGTTGACCTGCTTGGGCAGGAAGGCGACGGTCAGGCCCTTCTTGGTCGCCGCGTTGGGGTCGGCCGACGCGGTCGCCTTGGCTCCGCCGCCGCTGTCCTTGGAGGAGTTCTTGGTGGTGCCGCCGCAGGCCGTGGCGCCGAGCGCGACGGCCGCGGTCACGGCGACGACGACGGTGGCGCGACGGGTGAGGGTTCTGCTGGACATGGTGATCCTTTCGCCTCCGGAGCGGGTGCCGGAGTGAGGACGGGACGGGGTGCGGGTGGTGGTGCTGGTGGTGCCGTGTGACGGGTGCGGGGTGAGGTGGGGGTTCACGAGGCGGCGAGCGCGGCCGGGGCCTCGTCGCCCGACCTCCTGCGCGCCCTGGCCTGCGAGACCTGACGGCCGATCCTCGGGGCGAGGACGGAGATCACCAAGAGCACGCCGGTGACGACGATCTGGGACTGGGCCGAGACGTTGAGCAGGCTCATGACGTTCTGGCCGGCGCCGAGCAGGAACACCCCGGCGATCGCGCCGCCCAGGGTGCCCTTCCCGCCGTCGAAGTCGATGCCGCCGAGCAGGACCCCGGCGATGACGGACAGCTCCAGACCGGTGGCGTTGTCGTAGCGCGCGCTGGCGTAGTGCAGGGCCCAGAAGATCCCGGTGAGGGAGGAGACCAGACCGGTCGTCACGAACATCGCCAGCTTCAGCCGCCGCACGCGCACACCCGCGAACCGAGCCGCCTCCTCAGAGGCGCCGACGGCGAACAGGGAACGTCCGAAGGGGGTCGCGTGGAGCACGAGGACGGCGACCAGCAGCAGGACGGCGAAGGGGATCGCCGCGCACGGGATGAAGGTGCCGTCGATCCGGCCGGCGCCGAAGTCGAGGTACTGCTGCGGGAAGTCGGTGACGGAGTCGGCGCCGAGCACGATCTGCGCGATGCCGCGGTAGGCGGCCAGCGTGCCGATGGTGACGGCGAGCGAGGGCAGGCCGAGCCGGGTCACGAGCAGGCCGTTGACCAGGCCGCACAGGGCGCCGAGGAGCAGGCAGAGCGGGATGATCGTCTCGATCGCCATGCCGCCGTTCCACAGCGCGCCCATCACGGCCCCGGACAGGCCGGCGGTGGAGCCGACGGACAGGTCGATCTCGCCGGAGACCACGAGCATGGTCATCGGCAGCGCGATGAGCGCGATCGGCAGGGTGTTGCCGATCAGGAAGGACACGTTCAGGGCGTTGCCGAAGTTGTCCACGAAGGAGAAGGAGCAGATCAGCAGCACGACGAGCAGGGCGCCGACCGCGGTGTCCCAGCGCACCGCGCCGCCGAGGCGGGCGAGCGGGGCGGGGGCCTTGGTGGTCTCAGGCATGGTGGGCACTCCTCATCTGTGCGGCCCGCTTGCGGAGGACGCCGGCCACCCGCAGCGCCACGATCCGGTCGACGGCGATGGCGAGCAGGAGCAGGACGCCGTCGATGGCCAGCACCCACACCGAGCTGACGCCGATGGAGGGCAGGACGCTGTTGATCGAGGTCAGCAGCAGGGCGCCGAGCGCGGCGCCGTACACGGTGCCGGAGCCGCCGGTGAAGGCGACGCCGCCGACCACCACGGCGCTGACGACGGTCAGTTCGTAGCCGTTGCCGGTGCCGGAGTCGACGTTGCCGAACCGGGCGAGGTAGAGCGCGCCGGCGAGTCCGGCGAGCGCCCCGCACACCACGTACGCGGTCAGGATCCGCTTGCGGACCGGCACGCCGGCCAGCCGGGCGGCCTCCGGGCTGGAGCCCAGCGCGTACAGGTCGCGGCCGCCGCGGTAGCTGCGCAGGTAGTAGCCGACCGCGACCAGCACCGCGAGCGTCAGGAGCGCGAGGTAGGGGACCACCGACAGGCCGTCGTGACCGAAGTCGACGAAGCTCGCCGGCAGGTCGCCCGCGGTGATCTGACGGGATCCGACCCAGATGGAGTCGATGCCGCGGATGATGTAGAGCGTGCCCAGGGTCACCACCAGGGCGGGGACCTGACCCAGACTCACCAGCAGGCCGTTGAGCAGGCCGAAGAGCACGCCGAGCGCGACCGCGATGAGCACGGCGACCAGCGGGTTGCCGCCGCCGTGCAGGTAGGTGCCGGCGGCGAAGGCCGAGATGCCGAGCACCGAGCCGACCGACAGGTCGACGTTGCGGGTGATGACGACCATGGCCTGGCCGATGGCGACCAGCACGAGGATGGTGGCGTTCAGCAGGAGGTCCTTGACGCCCTGCTGGGACAGGAACTCGCTGTTGTAGACCTGGGTCGCGGCCAGCATGACCACGAGCACGGCGAGCACGGCGAGCGCCCGCAGTTTCAGCACCCGGTCCAGGAAGCGGCGGGACGCGGTCGGTTCGTCCGCGGCGATCTGCTGCGGGGTGTCGGCGGTCACGGTCACGCCGCCCTCCTCACGCGGCCGGTGGCCGCCGCCATCACGGATTCCTCGGTCGCCTCCGACCGGGGGATCTCGGCCGTCAGTCGTCCCTCGTGCATCACCAGGACGCGGTCCGCCATGCCGAGGATCTCCGGCAGGTCGGAGGAGATCATCAGTACGGCCACGCCCTCGGACGCGAGCCGCGACAGCAGCCGGTGCACCTCGGCCTTGGTGCCGACGTCGATGCCGCGCGTGGGCTCGTCGACGATCAGCACCCCTGGCGCGGTGGCGAGCCACTTGGCGAGGACGACCTTCTGCTGGTTGCCGCCCGAGAGCGTGCCGACGACGTCGGCCAGCCGGGCGTACTTGACCTGGAGCCGGACGGCCCAGTCCAGCGCGCGGCTGCGCTCGGCGCTGCGGCTCATCAGACCGCCCCTGGTGGTGGCGGCGAAGCCGGTGAGGCCGATGTTGCGCTCGATGGACATGTCCATCACCAGGCCCTGGGCCCGGCGGTCCTCGGGGACCAGAGCGATCCCCGCGGCCATGGCCAGGCTCGGCGCGCCGCCGCGCAGCGGCTTGCCGTCGACGACGACCTCCCCGGCGTCCCTGCGGTCCACGCCGAAGATCGCCCGGGCGACCTCGCTGCGCCCGGCGCCGACGAGGCCCGCCAGGCCCACGATCTCGCCGCGGCGCACCTCGAAGGAGACGTCGGTGAAGACACCTTCGCGGGTGAGCCGGCGCACGCTGAGGGCGACCTCGCCGATCTCGGCGTCCTGCTTGGGGTAGAGCTCGTCCAGGTCGCGGCCGACCATGCGGCGCACCAGGTCGTCCTCGGTGAGCCCGTCGAGGGGCTCGCTGGCGATCCACGCGCCGTCCCGCAGGGTGGTGACCCGCTGGCAGAGGGCGAAGATCTCCTCGAGGCGGTGGGAGATGAAGAGCACCGCGGCGCCCTGCTCGCGCAGGGACTTGACGACGCCGAAGAGGCGGGCGACCTCACTGCCGGTGAGCGCGGCGGTCGGCTCGTCCATGATCAGGACGCGGGCGTCGAAGGAGAGCGCTTTGGCGATCTCCACCAACTGCTGGTCGGCGATGGACAGTCCGCGCGCCGGCTGTTCCGGGTCGAGGTCCACGCCGAGGCGGCGGAAGAGATCGGCCGCGGCCTCGCGCACGGCCTTGTGGTCGACCCTGCCCAGCGAACGGCGGGGCTGGCGGCCGACGAAGATGTTCTCGGCCACCGACAGGTCGGGGAAGAGCGTCGGCTCCTGGTAGATGACGGCGACCCCCGCGTCACGGGCGTCCCCCGGGCCGTGGAACTCCACGGGCCGGCCGTCGAGCAGCACCGTGCCGGTGTCCGGGCGGTGCACACCCGCGAGGGTCTTGATCAGTGTCGACTTGCCGGCGCCGTTCTCGCCCGCCAGGGCATGGGCCTCGCCGGCGTGCAGCCGGAGCGACACACCGCGCAGAGCGCGAACGGCACCGAAGGACTTGCTCACCCCCTCGAGCGCGAGCACCGGAGTGGTCTCCGGTTCGGGGTGCGTCATTGCGCCCTCCTGCTATGAAATGTTTCAACGGAGTTGCCGGGAAGCTAGCCCCGCCCTGCGAAGGCGTCAAGAGCCGCCGCCTCCCCCGCCTGACCTGCACCCTCGTGAAACCCGCAGGTAACAGGCCTGACAATGCCGCACGAACAGCAACAACGCGCTTTTGCAGCACGGATGACACGATTCAATAACGGGGATCGAGACCGGTGGACCTCTTGACGGCCACCGGTGGACGTGGATAGCTTCACAGGCGAATGAATCGATTCACTGAAGCCGGTTCACTGAGCCGATTCACCGAGCCATCCGAGGTGGACATGCCTGACATCGCAGCCGTCAAGGCCGCACTCACAGCCCAGCGGATCGAGACGCCGTCCTGGGGTTACGGCAATTCCGGCACCCGTTTCAAGGTCTTCGCCCAGGCCGGGGTGCCCCGTGACCCGTACGAGAAGCTCGACGACGCTGCGAAGGTGCACGAGTTCACCGGCGTCGCCCCCAAGGTGGCCCTGCACATCCCCTGGGACCGGGTGGACGACTACACCGCGCTCGGCGCCCACGCCAAGGAGCGCGGGCTGGAGTTGGGCGCGATCAACTCCAACGTCTTCCAGGACGACGACTACAAGCTCGGCAGCGTGTGCCACCCCGACCCCCGGGTCCGCCGCAAGGCCACGGACCACCTGCTGGAGTGCGTCGACATCATGGACGCCACCGGCTCCGCCGATCTCAAGCTCTGGTTCTCCGACGGCACCAACTACCCCGGCCAGGACGACATCGTGGGCCGCCAGGAGCGTCTCGCCGAGGCCCTCACCGAGGTCTACGAGCGGCTCGGCGACGACCAGCGGATGCTGCTGGAGTACAAGCTCTTCGAGCCGGCGTTCTACACCACCGACGTCCCGGACTGGGGCACCGCCTACGCGCACTGCCTCAAGCTCGGCCCCAAGGCGCAGGTCGTCGTCGACACCGGCCACCACGCGCCGGGCACCAACATCGAGTTCATCGTCGCCTTCCTGCTCAGCCAGGGGAAGCTCGGCGGATTCGACTTCAACTCCCGCTTCTACGCCGACGACGACCTGATGGTCGGCGCCGCCGACCCCTTCCAGCTCTTCCGGATCCTGCACGAGGTCGCCAAGAACGGCGGCCTCGATGCGGCGACCGGCGTGGCCTTCATGCTCGACCAGTGCCACAACATCGAGGCCAAGATCCCCGCGGTCATCCGCTCGGTGATGAACGTCCAGGAGGCCACCGCCAAGGCCCTCCTGGTGGACCTCGACGCCCTGGGCGAGGCACAGCGCTCCGGTGACGTGCTCGCCGCCAACGCCGTGCTCATGGACGCGTACAACACCGACGTGCGCCCTCTGCTGCGCGAGGTGCGCGAGGAGCGCGGCCTGGCCCCCGACCCCGTCGCCGCATACCACGCCTCCGGCTGGCAGGAGCACATCGTGGCCGACCGCGTCGGCGGCACCCAGGCCGGCTGGGGCGCGTAGGCCCTGCCCGCCTGACGCCCGTCCTCCCCGCCCCTCCTCGTTCCTCCCCTCCCGAAGGACACCCCCATGGCACCCGCCACCCATCCGGAAGTCGCCGCGCTGCTGGAGCGCGCCCACCGCCTGGGCGCCGACCCGCGCAACACCAACTACGCCGGCGGCAACGCCTCCGCCAAGGCCACCGCCACCGACCCCGTCACCGGCGGAGCCGTGGACCTGATGTGGGTCAAGGGCTCGGGCGGCGACCTGGGCACGCTCACCGAGGCCGGCCTCGCCGTCCTGCGCCTGGACCGGCTGCGCGCCCTGACCGCCGTCTACCCCGGCCCCGAGCGCGAGGACGAGATGGTCGCGGCGTTCGACTACTGCCTGCACGGCAAGGGCGGCGCCGCTCCCTCCATCGACACGGCCATGCACGGCCTCGTCGACGCCGCGCACGTCGACCACCTGCACCCCGACTCGGGCATCGCGCTGGCCTGCGCCGCCGACGGCGAGAAGCTCACCCAGGAGTGCTTCGGCGACAAGGTCGCCTGGGTGCCGTGGCGCCGCCCCGGCTTCCAGCTGGGCCTGGACATCGCCGCCATCAAGGAGGCCAACCCGCAGGCCGTCGGTGTGATCCTCGGCGGTCACGGCATCACCGCCTGGGGCGAGACCTCCGAGGAGTGCGAGCGCAACGCCCTGTGGATCATCCGCACCGCCGAGGAGTTCCTGGAACGCCACGGCAAGCAGGACCCGTTCGGCGCCCCGCTGCCGGGCTGGGAGCCGCTGCCGGAGGCCGGGCGCCGGGCCCGGGCCGCCGCGCTCGCCCCGGTCCTGCGGGCGATCGCCTCCCAGGACCGCCCGCAGGTCGGCCACTTCACCGACTCCGCGCCCGTCCTGGACTTCCTCGCGCACGCGGAGCACCCCCGGCTGGCCACGCTCGGCACCTCCTGCCCCGACCACTTCCTGCGCACCAAGGTCCGCCCGCTCGTCCTCGACCTGCCCCCCACGGCGCCGCTCGAGGACGCCGTGGCCCGCCTGGAGGAGCTGCACGCCGCCTACCGCGCCGACTACCAGGCGTACTACGACCGGCACGCCACCGCGGACTCCCCCGCCATCCGCGGCGCCGACCCGGCGATCGTCCTCGTGCCGGGCGTCGGCATGTTCAGCTACGGCAAGGACAAGCAGACCGCCCGCGTCGCGGGCGAGTTCTACGTCAACGCGATCAACGTGATGCGCGGCGCCGAGGCGGTCTCCGCGTACGCCCCCATCGACGAGGCGGAGAAGTTCCGCATCGAGTACTGGGCGCTGGAGGAGGCCAAACTCCAGCGGATGCCGAAGCCCAAGCCGCTGGCCACCCGCATCGCCCTGGTCACCGGGGCCGGTTCGGGCATCGGCAGGGCCATCGCGCACCGCCTGGCGGCGGAGGGCGCCTGCGTGGTCGTCGCCGACGTCAACACCGACGGCGCGCGGGCCGTCGCGGAGGAACTCGGCGGTCCCGACCGGGCGGTCGCGATCACCGTGGACGTAACCAGTGAGGACGCCATCCGGACCGGCTTCGACGAGGCCCTGCTGGCCTTCGGCGGGGTGGACCTGGTGGTCAACAACGCGGGCATCTCCGTGTCCAAGCCGCTGCTGGAGACCACCGCCCGCGACTGGGACCTCCAGCACGACATCATGGCGCGCGGCTCCTTCCTCGTCTCCCGCGAGGCGGCCCGGGTGCTCATCGCGCAGAAGCTCGGCGGCGACATCGTCTACATCGCCTCCAAGAACGCGGTCTTCGCCGGGCCCAACAACATCGCCTACTCCGCCACCAAGGCGGACCAGGCGCACCAGGTCCGGCTGCTGGCGGCCGAGCTCGGCGAGCACGGCATCCGCGTCAACGGCGTCAACCCCGACGGGGTCGTCCGCGGCTCGGGCATCTTCTCCTCCGGCTGGGGCGCCCAGCGCGCCGCGACGTACGGGGTGCCGGAGGAGAAGCTGGGCGAGTTCTACGCCCAGCGCACCATCCTCAAGCGCGAGGTGCTCCCCGAGCACGTCGCCAACGCGGTCTTCGCCCTGACCGGCGGGGAACTGACGCACACCACGGGTCTGCACGTCCCGGTCGACGCCGGCGTGGCCGCGGCGTTCCTGCGCTGACGCCGACCGCACCGCGCGGGGGAGCCGGCCGACCGGCTCCCCCGCACCCGTACGACCCACCGACCCCCGCGGCGCGCCGCGCCGCGCCGACCGCACCCGTCGCTCCGACCCGAACGACCAGAACACGAGGGGCCCACGTGCCATTCGCCGCCATCGACCTCGGCGCCACCAGCGGCCGCGTCATCCTCGGCCGGGTGGGCCCGGACCACCTCGTCCTCGACGAGGTGCACCGCTTCGCCAACACCCCCGTACGGCTGCCCACCGGACTCCACTGGGACGTCCTCGCCCTGTTCCGGGAGAGCCTGGACGGCCTGCGCCTGGCGGCCCGGGCCGGGGACGGCGTCACGTCGGTCGGCATCGACAGCTGGGCGGTGGACTACGGACTGCTCGACGCGGACGGCGCCCTGCTGGGGATCCCCCACCACTACCGCGACAGCCGCACGGAGCACGTCGCCGAGCGGGTCAGGGACGACATCGGCGCGCAGGAGCTGTACGCGGTCACCGGGCTGCAGCACCTGCCCTTCAACACGGTCTTCCAGCTGGCGGCGGCCCGTGACGGCGCCCAGTTCGCGGCCGCCAGGACGCTGCTGATGATCCCCGACCTGCTCACCCACTGGCTCACCGGCGGCATCGGCGCCGAGGAGACCAACGCCTCCACCACCGGCCTCTTCGACGCGCGCACCGCGACCTGGGCGGAGGAACTCCCCGGCCGGCTGGGCATCGGGCCGCGCCTGTTGCCGCCGCTGCGCCGCCCGGGCACCCACGCCGGCACGCTCCTGCCCCACGTGGCCGCGTACACGGGGCTGCCGGCGGACACCGCCGTCGTCACCGTGGCCTCGCACGACACCGCCTCCGCGGTGGCCGCGGTCCCGGCCACCGGGCCGCACTTCGCGTACATCTCGTGCGGCACCTGGTCGCTGGCGGGCCTGGAGCTGGACGCCCCGGTGCTCACGGAGGCCTCGCGCCTCGCCAACTTCACCAACGAGCGCGGCGTCGACGGCACCATCCGCTACCTGCGCAACATCATGGGCATGTGGCTACTGGAGGAGTGCCGCCGCACCTGGGAGCAGCAGCAGGAGGGCCTGCCCCTGCAGGAACTGCTCGCCGCGGCGGCCGCCGCGGAGCCCTTCGCCGCCCTCATCGACCCGGACGACCCGCTCTTCCTGACGCCCGGTGACATGCCCGCCCGGATCCGCGCCTTCTGCGCCGGGACCGGCCAGAAGCCCCCGGCGTCGCACGGCGCGGTCGTCCGCTGCATCCTGGAGAGCCTCGCCCTCGCCCACCGCCGCACCCTGCGCGAGGCGGCCGAACTCGCCGGCCGGGAGATCCACCGCGTCCACCTGGTCGGCGGCGGCTCCCGCAACGAACTGCTGTGCCGCTTCACCGCCGACGCCACCGGGCTCCCGGTCGTCGCCGGCCCCACCGAGGCCACGGCCCTGGGCAACATCCTCGTCCAGGCCCGCGCCGCCGGCGCGTTCGGCGACGGTCCCGACGGCCTGGCGGCGATGCGGGCGCTGGTCGCGGCCACCCAGCCGCTGCGGACGTACGAGCCGGCCGCGGACGGCCGGGCCTGGGACGCGGCGGCCGCGCGACTGGCCGGGCTCCCCGCGGCGCGGCGACCGTAGGCGCCGGCACCTGACCCGCATCCGGGCCGACGACACCTACACGCCGGTCGTGCCGTCGACCAGTTCGCGCAGGAGGTCGAGGTGGCCGTTGTGGCGGGAGGTCTCCTCGACGAGGTGCAGCAGGATCCAGCGCAGGTTGGGGTGGCGGCCGTCGCGGATGGGGCGCTTGGCGACGGCGTCCAGGTCGAGCCCGGCGACGAGCTCGCGATAGCGGGCGGTGTGCGCCTCGTAGTCCGCCAGCACGTCGGCGAGGGGGAGGTCCACGGCGATCCGCATCTCGCGGTCGGGGTCCTCCTCCGTCCAGGGGCCCTCGTCCTCGCCGCCGAGGAACACCACCTCGAACCAGTAGTACTCGACCCAGCGGAGATGGTTGACCAGTCCGCTGAGCGTCATCAGCGGCGAACCCGGGAGCGGGGCGCTGCGGGCGTGCTCGGGCGTGACGCCCTCGCACTTGGCGCGGGCGGTGTCGCGGGCGTAGTCGAGGAGGGTCGTCAGCGCGGAGCGCTCGTCCCATGCGGTGGGCGTGTCTGTTCGTGTCATCGGCGGAATGCTGTCGGGAACGACGGCGGCCCGTCCACTGATTAACCCGGGCCGCCCCGCCGCACCCCCTGACAGCAGACGTCAGCGGAAAGCCGGACCATCGTTCCCCGTGACCACCACCGGACGAACGCAACGTCTCCTCCTGCCCGCCGTGTTCATCACCTCCCTGGGCAACAACATCCAGCTCATCGCCGCGGCCCTGCTGATGGTGCGCGCCCAGGGCTCGCTGCTCGACGTGGGCTGGCTCTTCATCGCCGTCGCCGTCCCCCAGGCCGTGCTGTCGCCGTTGTTCGGCCGGGTCGCCGACCGTTTCGACCGGCGGGCGCTGTGGGCGGGCTGCGACCTGCTCAGCGCCGCCGTGGCCCTGGTGCCTGCGCTGGGTACGGTCCTGGGCTGGCCGCGGGGGGCGGTCGTCTACGGCAGCAACTTCGCGCTGGCCGTGACGGCCGCGCTCTTCGTGCCGGTGAGCGCGGCGTTGATCAAGGAGCGGGTGCCCGCGGGGCGGCTGCGGCGGTTCAACGCCCACTACGAGATGGCGTTGCAGAGCGGGATGCTGCTGTCGGCGGCGGTGGGCGGCCTCGCGCTGCAGTTCGCCGGCCCTGCCCCGCTGTTCGTGTTCAACGCGGCGACCTTCGTGGCCTCCGCGGTCCTCGTCCTGGCGACCGGCCGCGGGGTGGGGAAGCCCGTCACTTCGGGCACCGCCGCCTCGGCCGCGGTGCGGCCGGTCCCGTCGCGGGCGCCGCTCGGCCCGCTGGTCCTGCTGTACGCCCAGGGCAGCGTGGTGGTGACCGTCTTCAACGCCCTGATGCCGGTGCTGGTCATCGCCCAGCTGCACCGGGGCGCCGCCGTCGTCGGTGCGGTGGACGCGCTCGGCGGTGCGGGCTTCCTGCTCGCGGCGGCCGCGTACCGGCGGACGGGGGCCCGGCTGGGGGACCTGCGGCTCGCGCTCACCGGTTTCGCGCTCTGCGCCGTGCTGTTCGCGCTGCAGCCCCGGTTCGGCGTGACGGGGCTGCTGCTGCTCGTGCCGGCCGGGGCCTTCGTCTTCGGGCAGGCGCGCATCGCCTCGCGGACGCTGTTGATGGCCGCGGTCGACGAGGGCCGCGTGGGGCGGGCCTTCGGGGCGGCGAACGCGTACGGGCTCGCCGCGACCGTGGCCGTGATGCTCGGGACCTCGGCGGTCACCGCCCGCGCCGGACTCCTGACCGGCTTCGCGGCGGTCGCCGGTCTCAGCGCGGTGGCGGCCGCAGGGGCGGCGGTGTGGAGCGCGGCGGCCCGTAGAGGACGGCCAGCGCCCGCGCCGACTCCGCCAGCAGCTCCCGCAGCGGAGCCGGCGCCAGGACTTCGAGGTCCGCGCCGAGCCTGAGGAACTCGCCGTGCGCGTGCGCGACCGACTCGATGGGCACGCGGGCGCGGACCCAGCCGTCCGGCTCCCGCTCGCCGTCCTCGGCCACCGCCCGGGCCACGGGGCGTGACAGCAGCGCGGGCAGCCGCTCGGCACCGCGCGGTGACACCCGGATCAGGGCCGTGTCCCGGTGGAGCCGTGCGTGGAACCCGGCGAGGTACTCCCGCCAGTACGCGGCGAGGTCGAAGCCGGGCGGGGTCGCGAACGTCTCGTCGAGGGCGCGCACCTCGAGCATCTGGTCGACCCGGTAGGTGCGCGGGTCGCTCCCGTCGTGGGCGACCACGTACCAGCGGCCCGCCTTGAGCACCAGACCGTACGGTTCGAGCCTGCGGTCGGTCTCGGCGGGCTCGCGCCAGCGGCGGTACCGCACCCGTACGGCCTGCCGGTTCCACACGGCGTCGGCCACCACGGGCAGGTGCGGCACCTGCTCCTCGGAGCTGTACCAGCCGGGCGCGTCCAGCAGGAACCGCCCCCGCACCCGCTCCGCCCGTTCCCGCAGCGCCGGCGGCAGCGCGGCGCTGAACTTCAGCCGGGCCGCCGCCGCGGCCTCCCCGAGCCCCAGCTGCGCGGCCGGATCGGGCAGGGCGGCCAGGAACCACGCCTGCGTCTCGTCGGCGGTCAGGCCCGTCAGCCGGGTGCGGTAGCCGTCGAGCAGCCGGTAGCCGCCCTCGTGCCCGGCGTCGCCGTACAGCGGGATGCCCGCCTCGTGCAGCGACTGCACGTCGCGGTAGATCGTCCGTACGGACACCTCCAGCTCCTCCGCCAGCTCCGCGGCGGTCATCCGCCCCCGCGACTGGAGGAGCAGGAGGAGGGAGACCAGCCGGCTCGCGCGCATGGCGGCAGTATCACCGCCGCCACCGACAGTGGCCGCAGGACACCATCACAGCGGCCGCGGGGGCGGCCCCGGCCGATTTGATGGTGTCCTGCGGAGCGCGCACCCTGGGGAGGTAGGGACTGCGACGGGTGTGTGATCGCCGACGATGAACACGAGTGACCCCGGGGACCCGGCCGCCACGGCCGTGGTCACCGTCAGCGCGCGGGGGGTGGTCACGGGATGGAGCGCGGGGGCACGACGGCTGCTCGGACACGCGGCGGCGGAGGCGGTGGGACGGCCCGTCGCCGAGGTGTTCGGTGCGCAGGCGCAGGCGATCGCGCTCGACCGGGAGTGGCGCGGCCGGGTGCGGGCGCACCGGCGGGACGGGCGGGAACTCGACCTCGACGTACGGGTCTCCCCCGCGCTGGACGCCGACGACCGGCCCGGCGGCTGTGTCGTGACGGCCTCCTGCGCCGACCCGGACACCGCGCTCCTGCTGTGGGCCTTCCAGCAGTCGTCCGTGGCCATGGCCACGTACGACACCGGGCTGCGCTACCACCGGGTCAACGACGCCGCGGCGGACATGATCGGTGTCCCGGCGGCGGACCTGACCGGCCGGCCGTTCTCCGGGGCGCTCCTGGACGACGAGGGTCGCCGCGGGTTCAACGCCCACCTGCGGCAGGTCGCGGAGACCGGCCGGCCGGCGCACTACGAGAGCCCGGCCGCCGCCGGGGCCACCGTCGGCGACCGGGCGTGGAACACCGAGATGTGGCCGGTGCGGGACCCGCAGGGCCGGATCCGGGGCGTGGCGAGCGCGGCGTTCGACAGCACCGAGCAGTTCCGGGGGCGCCGGCGGCTGGCCCTGCTGAACGAGGCCGGCGCACGGCTCGGCACCACCCTGGACGTGGTGCACACCGCCGACGAGCTGACGGAGCTGGCCGTGCCGCGCTTCGCCGACTTCGCCAGCGTGGACCTGCTGGACTCGGTGCTGCACGGCGAGGAGCCCCCGCCGGGACCGCCCGGCCTCGGCGTGGAGCTGCGCCGGGTCGCCCACCGCACCGCGTCGGGCCGCGCCCCGGACGCGGCCGTCGACCTCGGCGAGCTCGACGTCTACCCGGAGTTCTCCCCGCCGTCCCGGGCCCTGGCGACCGGCCGTCCCGTGCTCAGCCGGCTGGGGCACCCGGACTTCACGCTGTGGCTGGCGCAGAACAGCCTGCGGGACGCCAAGGTCCAGGAGTACGGCATCCATTCGGTGCTGGCGGTGCCGTTGCGGGCGCGCGGCATCACCCTCGGGGTGGCGGTGTTCATCCGCTGGGCGCGTCCGGAGTTGTTCACCGAGGACGACCTGACGCTGACCGAGGAGCTCGCGGGGCGGGCCGCGGTGTGCGTCGACAACGCCCGCCGCTTCACGCGGGAGCACTCCACGGCGCTGACCCTCCAGCGCAGTCTGCTGCCGCTGCGGCTGCGCGAGCAGGCCGCGGTGGAGGTCGCCTCGCGCTACCTGCCGGCCGGGGCCCGGGCAGGGGTCGGCGGCGACTGGTTCGACGTCATCCCGCTGTCCGGCACGCGGGTGGGCCTGGTCGTGGGCGACGTCGTGGGCCACGGCATCCACGCCTCGGCGACGATGGGCCGGCTGCGGACGGCGGTGCGCACCCTCGCGGACGTGGACCTGGCGCCGGACGAGCTGCTGACCCACCTCGACGACCTCGTCTCGCACCTGGACCCCGAGGACGGCCACGGCCGGGAGGTGTCGCCCGCCGAGACCAGCGGCGAGCTGGGCGCGACCTGCCTGGTCGCCGTGTACGACCCGATCGCGCGCCGCTGCTCCCTCGCCAGCGCCGGGCACCCGCCGCCCGCCGTGCGCCTCCCCGACGGCAGGGTCGAGATGGTCCCGATGTCCGCGGGCCCGCCGCTGGGCGTCGGGGGGCTGCCGTTCGAGGCGGTCGAGCTGGAGCTGCCGGCGGGCAGCATGCTCGCGCTCTACACCGACGGCCTGGTCAAGAGCCGGGACTTCGACCTGGACGCCGGCCTGGCGCGGCTGCGCGCCGCGCTGGCCGCCCCGGCCCCGACGATGGAGGCGGCCTGCGACACCGTCCTGAAGACCCTCCCGTCGGACCGTCCGGTCGACGACGTCGCGCTGCTGCTCGTCCGTACCCGGGCGCTCGACGACGGCCAGGTCGCGGTGTGGGACCTGCCCGGCGACCCCGCACACGTCGCGGACGCCCGGCAGGCGGTGGCGGAGCGGCTGGTCGCCTGGGGCCTGGAGGACGCGGTGTTCGTCACCGAGCTGGTGGTGAGCGAGCTGGTCACCAACGCCATCCGGTACGGCGCGCCGCCGATCCAGCTGCGGCTCATCCGCGACCGCACCCTGATCTGCGAGGTGTCCGACGGCAGCAGCACCGCCCCGCACCTGCGGCGTGCCCTGTCCGACGACGAGGGCGGCCGCGGCCTGCTGCTGGTGGCGCAGTTGAGCCAGTCCTGGGGTACCCGGCAGACCTCCGCCGGCAAGACCATCTGGGCCGAACAGGCGTTTCCCCCGGCCGGGCGATGAGCGGCGGCACGTCCGGGCGCCCCGCGTCGCGCCGACCCTGACGAGCTGTCAGTCTCGGAGGCATGACCGCTCGCTTCCCCGTGTCCGCCCTGCACTGGACGGTCCTCGTCCCGGTGCTCTCGGTGGTCCTGCTGGCCCTGACGTGGGGACGGACGCTGCCGGTGGCCGTGGTCGTGGTCGTCGCGGTCTTCTTGGCCGTCGCGGTGCTCGCCGCCGTCCACCACGCGGAGGTGGTGGCGCACCGGGTGGGTGAACCCTACGGCGCGCTCGTGCTGGCGGTGGCGGTGACCGTCATCGAGGTGGCCCTGATCCTCACCCTGACGGCGGACGGCGGCCCGAAGAGCGCGGGCCTGGCCCGTGACACCGTCTTCGCCGCGGTCATGATCACGTGCAACGGCATCATGGGGCTCTGCCTGCTGGTGGGGGCGCTGCGCCGGCGGGTGGCGGTCTTCAATCCGGAGGGCACGGGCGCCTCCCTGGCGACGGTGGCGACGCTCGCCACCCTCAGCCTCGTGCTGCCGACGTTCACCACCAGCACCCCGGGCCCGCGCTTCTCCACCGCCCAGCTCACCTTCGCCGCGCTGGCGTCGCTGGTGCTGTACGGCCTGTTCGTCGCGACGCAGACGGTGCGGCACCGCGCGTACTTCCTGCCGGTGAAGCCGGGCGGCGAGGTGATCGACGTCTCGGAGGACGACTCCGTCCCGCCCACCGTCCGCGCCGCGTTGTTCAGCCTGGCGCTGCTGGTGGTGGCGCTGGTCGCGGTCGTGGGGCTGGCCAAGGTGGAGTCGCCGACGATCGAGCAGGGCGTGCAGTACGCCGGCCTGCCGTCCTCCTTCGTCGGCGTCGTCATCGCCCTGCTGGTGCTGCTGCCCGAGACCATCGCCGCGGTGCGCGCGGCCGCCCGCGACCGTGTGCAGACCAGCCTCAACCTGGCGCTCGGCTCGGCGATGGCGAGCATCGGGCTGACCATCCCGGCGGTCGCGGTGGCCTCGGTGTGGATGTCCGGCCCGCTGCTGCTGGGGCTCGGCGCCACGCACATGGTGCTGCTGGCGATCACCGTCGCCGTGGGCACCCTGACGGTGATACCGGGACGCGCCACGCCGCTGCAGGGCGCGGTGCACCTGGCCCTGCTGGCGGCGTACATGGTGCTCGCGATCAGTCCCTGAGCCGGTGGGGCCTACCGGCAGCCGACGACGACGCGGCCGGCCAGGACGGCCTCGACGAAGGGCTCGGGCGGGGCGTAGCGGTGGGCCAGGACGTAGTGGACGACCAGGTCGGGCGCGATCAGCCAGGTGCCGGCGCCGCCCTCCACCCGTACCTCGCCGTGGCCCACGAGGATCCGCTCGCCACCGCGGGACACGCTCACCGGCTTGAAGCGACCGCCCCCGACCAGCCTGCGGCGGCACAGGGTGCAGCCGTACCAGCCGTGGGTGATGGCGCACAGGTGGTCGCGGCACAGGGCGAAGAGGCGGTCGGCGAACTCCTCGGAGGGCTCCGCCTGCGGGTAGGGGCGGGCGGGGTCCAGCCAGCCGACGGCGCGGGCGGAGACGTCCGGCGGAATCGTTTCTGTGAAGTAGGCGTATGGGCTCAGGTCCTCGTAGTACGGCATCGCAGCCTCCCCCACCCGCGGACCCCGCCCGCGCACACCGTCCGATCGATCGCGGGCAAGCGTCCAGCAGCGGCGCCCGTAGGTCAATCACCCGTACGTGGCGGGCCTGCGCCGGTGCGCCCCCGGCGGCCGTGCGGTCCACCCGAAGGAGACCCGCGCCGGACACCAGTCCCGTGCGCGGCGCGTCAGCCGACGACCGGTTGCTCGTCCTTGCCGTCCTCGACCGGGGGCGCCTGCGCCAGGGGCTTGCGGCCGAGCCAGCCGCCCAGCAGCTCGTGCACGGCCCCGGCGCCCACCAGGCGTTCCAGCGGATCGGGACCGTCCAGGTCGAACGGGTGCAGCAGGAAGGCCCGGCTCTGGTCGCCGCCCAGGCCGCCGTGCGAGCCCACCTGCTCCTCGAAGGCGTGCACGGTCCGGGTGACCGGGTCGTACGCCGAGTTGACCATGAGGTCGGCGGCGTGCGGGAAGCGGGCGGTGCGCAGCACCGCGGCCGCCGCGCCCGGCCCGAACGGCGCCAGCGGGTCGCGGCCGGTGACCCGGCCCGTCTCCAGCTCGTGCTCGCCGCCGTCCCCGCCCAGCACCAGCGGCCCGCGCTCCCGGTCCAGGACCAGCACGAAGCCGACCCCCGGGTGCTCGGCCAGCGTCCGCAGCAGGGCCGGGTGGCGGGCCTCGACGCCCTGCCGGTCCGCCCGCCCCGGGAGGTCGGGGAAGGAGATCAGCGCCAGGTTCCCCGAGGCCAGCACCACCGGGTCCGAGGACGGCCCGGCCGTCTCCTGCTCCTCGCCCGCGCGGCCCCCGTGCTCCGGGCGGTGCAGTGCCGCACGGGCCGCCGCGCGCGCCTCGGCGCCGCTGGCCGTGCCCCGCACGCGGCGGCGCACCGGCAGCCCGCACCCCGCCCGGACCAGGTCCCGCAGGGTCAGCCCGTACGCGGACTCGAAGGTCTCGCCCTCGCTCTGGCCGTGATCGGACAGCAGCACGATCCGGTAGGGGCGCGGCGCGTACCGGGAGGCGTCGGCGATCAGGCGGATGGCGCGGTCCAGACGCCGCAGCACCCGCATCGCGTCCCGGCTGCGCGGCCCCGAGTGGTGCGCGACCTCGTCGTACGCGACGAGGTCGGCGTAGACGGCACCCCGCCCGGCGAGCATGTCGCCGACGACGGCCGCCACCGCCACGTCGCGCTCGACGACGGTGGCGAAGGCCCGCAGGAAGGGGTAGAGGCCGCCGCGCCGCACCCGGGGACGCTCGTGACGCAGCCGCGCCGAGGTGGACTCCGTGATCTCGCGCACGACCTCCGCGACGAAGGACGCGGCGGTGCGCACCGCGTTGGCCGGGTCGGAGAAGTACGCGAAGTAGCCGGTCCGGGAGCGGGTGGCGCCGACCCGGGCGAGGACGGCCGCGGGATCGCCGCCCTCCGGGGCGCCGACCGCCCGGGACCGCAGCCGTGCCATCGCGAGCCGGTCGGCGGAGAAGCGCCGGCGACGGGTCGACACCGACATCACGAGCGCCAGCTGCTCGGCGCCGCCGCTGAACAGGTTGCCCCGGCTTGCGCCGTCCGGCGCCAGCAGCCCCGCCCGCCCGGTGCGGGCGACCGCGCGGCGCTCCAGCTCGGCCGCGCACGAGGGCCGGTTGCAGACCATGACCTGCCCGGTCTCCTTCTCGTACCAGCGGAAGGCGGGCACGTCCTCGTTGCTGCCGTGCAGGATGGCCAGCTGACTGGCGCCGGTCTGGCTGCTCCAGTCGGTGGTCCACGGCACCAGGCGGTGGCTGCCGTCGAGCCAGTCGGCGACGGTCTCCATCGCCGGGGGGCGCAGCCTCCCCTTGCGCGTCACCGGGCGCACGGCCTCGCGCAGCACGTCGTGCCCGACGCCGTCCAGCTGGACGAAGACGAAGCCCGGCTCCCGCGGGCCGTCCGCGCCGGCGGGGTCGTGGCCCGCGCCCCCGCGACGCCGGCCGGCCAGGCGCGCCAGGCGCCGGCCGTACGCCGCGTCGTCGCGCATGGCGAGCGTCGTGCTCGTCGCGGACGACGCCGCCGACATCACGGCGGCGATCACCACGGCCGTGGCCGGCGCGATGTCACCCTGCCAGTCGGGGGTGAAGCGGAAGGCGAGCAGCAGCAGCGAGCCGTTGAGGAAGAACACCAGCAGGCCCAGCACCAGCGCGGGCACCAGCAGCACGGCCCGTACCAGCACCGGCCAGACCAGCGCGCTCAGCAGACCGAAGGCACCGGCGGCGGCCGCCGCCGTCACCGCGATGCGGGTGGGGCTGTCGCCGCCGGGCGACTGGATGCGGAAGTCGGGCAGGATCCCGGCGAGCACGGCCATCGTCGCCGTCACCACCACCCACACGACCAGCACGCGGACGATCGCGCCCCCGGCGGCCCGCCACCGACGCAGCACGCCCACCCTCTCCACGTCTCCTCACGTCTGCGCACGTCCCCGCGCGTCCCCGAACACGAATACCCCCAGACTGTCACAGTCCCCCTGGGCCCCGCGGCGCACCGGGGGCACACGGCGGGCGCGCCGGAGCATAGGCTCGGGGCGAGACGAGGAGGCACGAGTGGCGGTCGAGATCACCTGGTGGGGACACGCGACGGTGACCGTGCGGGACTCGGGGGTGCGCGTGCTCACCGATCCGCTCTTCGCCCCGCGCCTGGCCCACCTGCGCAGGCGGCGCGGCGCGGTCCCGCCGCCGGGCGCGGCCCTGGCGGACGTCGCCGTCATCTCCCACCTGCACGCCGACCACCTGCACACCGGCTCGCTGGCCCGGCTCTCCCGGGGTACCCGGGTACTGGTGCCGCGCGGGGCCCCCGCCGCGGTGCCCCGGCTGCGGCGGCTCGCGGCGGACTGGCGGCTGGAGCTGACCGAGGTCGCCCCCGGTGACGAGGTGAAGGTGGACGCGCTGACGGTACGCGTGGTGAGCGCCGCGCACGACGGACGGCGCCTGCCGTACGGGCCGCGCCGCTCCCCCGCGCTGGGCTACGTGCTGGTGGGCGAGGAACGGACCTACTTCGCCGGGGACACCGGGCTGTTCGACGGGATGGCGGACGAGGTCGGCCCCTGCGACGCCGCCCTGCTGCCCGTCGGCGGCTGGGGACCGTTCCTCGGCACCGGCCACCTCGACGCCGGGCGCGCCGCCCGGGCCCTGGCGCTGCTCGCCCCGCGCGCCGCCGTCCCCATCCACTACGGGACGTACTGGCCGATCGGCATGGACGCCGTCCGGCCGCACGAATTCCACGCCCCCGGCGAGGAGTTCGTCCGGCTCGCCGGGCAGCTGGCACCGGCGGTGGCGGTGCACCGGCTGGAGCACGGCGAGAGCATGCTGCTGGAGGCCGCCAGGTGAGCGGACTCACCCTGCTCGCGGAGCAGACCTCCTCCCAGTCCACCGGCCAGGTGGTCGGCTACCCCTCGCTCTTCCTGCTCGTCGTGCTCGGCTCGCTCGTGCCGGTCGTGCCCACCGGCGCGCTCGTCAGCAGCGCCGCCGTCGTCGCCTTCCACCAGA
Source organism: Streptomyces sp. PA03-5A (assembly GCF_033792725.1). Classification (NCBI taxonomy): domain Bacteria; kingdom Bacillati; phylum Actinomycetota; class Actinomycetes; order Kitasatosporales; family Streptomycetaceae; genus Streptomyces; species Streptomyces sp. PA03-5A. Next base: position 79,568 of record NZ_JARAVL010000001.1, read on the forward strand.
CCGCCCCCTTCTCCCTCGCGCTGGTCTTCGTCGTCGCCGCGGGCGCCGCCTTCCTCGGCGATATGGGCCTCTACCTGCTCGGCCACCGCGGCGTACGCTCCCGCAACGGCTCGCGCTGGCTGCGGCAGCTCCAGCAACGCGCCGATCCCGCACGCCTGGCCGACGCGCAACGCCGGCTCGACGACCACGGCGTCGCCGTCCTCGTCCTGTCCCGCCTGATACCCGCCGGGCGCATCCCGGTGATGGTCGCCTGCCTGCTCGCCGAGATGCCCGTCCGCCGCTTCGCGCGCGGCGACGTCCCCGCCTGCCTGGCCTGGGCGGCGGCCTACCAGCTCATCGGCATCCTCGGCGGCACCCTCTTCCCCGAGCCGTGGCAGGGCGTCCTGCTCGCCGTCGCGCTCACCCTCCTCATCGCCTCCGCCCCCCAGCTCTGGCGCCGCCTGCACGGCCTCAGGGCGACCTCCGCCACCCCCGACGACACGCCGGCCGAACACCCCGGCCACTGACCGCCTCCCGGCGGGGGGTGCTTCCGGACCCACGGCCGCCCCTTCGGCCGGCCGGGCGCACAGTGCTCGCGGATCCCCGAACAATCCGGCCCAAACGCCGCTCGTCATCAGGTCGGACGACACCCCCGGCCGCCACGCGCGCCCACGCCGGCTCCGTACCGAAGGCGCTCACACCACCCCCCGACGACACCCCGGCCACCGACCGCCTCCCGGGGGCCTCGGACCCGCCGACGTCCACGGATGTAGCCCCGCCATCCACGCCCGTCTTCAAGGCGCCGCTCGCGGCCTACCGGCTGGAGAGCGCGGCAGCGGGCCCAGGTACGCGCCGTCGTCAGGGCACCGGGCCTGCGGCGGTTGCGCAACGGTGCCTGGGAAGGCGGATGGCGCCGCCCCGCAGCCGGCGCCCCTACGGCCGCGGGTCGGCACCCACGGGTCACATAGGCCTCACCCCGGCCGCCCGGGGGCCCGCAGCCCGCGCGGGCGCACGGCGCTGACGGCCCCTGCCGCAGCAGCCACGCGCGCCCTGCGCCGGCCTCATCGCGCCCGCAGCGGCTCCGTGCCGAACCCGCCCGCACTCACACCGCGCACCCAGGGGGACAGCCGCTTCGCGGAACTCGCCCCGGACGGCCCCGCGTTCGTGCCCGGCCAGACGACCTCGGCCGCGGCACCGGCGCGGAGCGATCTCCACGCCGTCACGTCAGCGCACCCGTCGCGCCGCGGTACGCCGCGGAAGCCCGGGCCGGCGGGCACCGCACTGAAGTTGTACAGGAACAGCAGCACGACGATGAGCGGCACCGAGCGGAACAGCCAGGTGTACGTCCAGCTGACGGCGCGCAGCACGGGGCTGCCGGAGAGCCTGGCCAGTGCGAGCGCGATCCCGCCGAGCAGGCCGGGCACAGCGCTGTACGCGGCCACCTCCAGGGTGATGAGCAGCCCGTCCAGGATCACCGGCCGGACGAACCAGTACGCGAAGCGGTCCCACTGGTAGAAGGGGTTGGTCACCAGGCCGTGGGCGATCTGGGCGACGAGCACGAGCACGACCGCGGTGGGCGGCCCGCTCGGCGAACTCGCGCGCGGCGTCCTGCGGCAGAGCCGTCACCGTCACCAGCGAGGCTCAGGCGGCGCCCCTGGCCAGGCCGGTGATCGCGGACTCGAGGTCGGACAACGCCGCGGCGACGTGGGGGAGTTCGAGGGGGGACGCGGAGGTGAGGGCGGCGTGGCGCTGGCGGTCGTCGGTGCCGTGGAGGGGGCCGGTGTCGATGCGGACGTGGAGGGCGGACGGGTCGTCGCCGAAGCGGTGGCCGCCGGGGACCGGCCGGCCGAGGCGGGCGGACAGGGCGGCCTCCAGGGTGGGCGCGTCCGTGACGCCGGCGGCTGCCAGGGCGTGCCGCAGGGGGCCGAGGTCGGCGTAGAGGTGGAAGCCCGCTTCGGGTGGGCGGCACAAGGCGCCCGCACGGGTGACCGCCACGTACGAGGCAGCGCCGAGGGCGGCGTGCAGGCGGGTGGCGGCGGCGAGATGGGCCCGGACGTCCGCGCCCTCGGCGAGCGCGTGGGCGGCCGTGGCGGCCACCGGCTCCGCAAGCACCGCGCGCAGCCCGGCGCAGCGGTCCGCCACGGCGGCACGCAGGCGCGCGCCCTCGGCGGTGGCCGGGAAGCGGGCGATCGCCACGGGCCAGGACGGCGGGGCCAGGGCGGCGCACAGGTCCACGACGACGATCGTCCGGCCGGGCAGCATCTCGGCGGGGGTGAGCAGCACGGTCTCGTGCGGATGGTGCACCGTGTCGGCGTACGTCTCGTCGGAGACCAGCAGCAGCCCGCACTGCTCGGCCGCCTCGCACACCTCGTGCAGCAGTTCCGGGGGCGTCACCGTCCCACTGGGGTCGTCGGCGGCCGACATGAGCAGCACGCGCGGGTCGCTGCCCTCCGCGCGGGCCCGGCGTACCGTTTCCAGCAGGGCGAAGGGGTCGGGTGCGCCGCCGCCCACCGCGGGGGTCTGCACGGTCGTGGCGCGCCGGCCCAGGGTCCGCACCAGCGGCGCCTGCCAGGCGGCGGCGGGCCTGGCGAGCACGACGTCGCCGTCCACCGCGGCGAGCAGCGCCAGCAGCAGGGGCTCCGCGCCCGGCGCGGCGACGGTGTCGGCCGCGGTCGTGGCGAGCCCACGGCGCTCCCAGTGACCCGCGGCGGCCGCGCGCACCGCCTCACCGCCCCCGGGCGGCTCCGGCACGGCACCGCCCGGCATGCCCGCGGACAGCCGCTCCGCCCAGTACGGCGGCACCGGCAACCCCGGGTCAGGGCGCAGACCGGCCCGCGCGAGGCGCCCGGCAGGGGCCGGCGGTGAGGTCCGCTGCATCCGTACCTCCGGTGGGATCGGGTGACCGGCGGGATCCGGCGACCGGGCACGGCCCGGCCCCCGCCGCCACCCTCGCACGCGCTCCGCGCTCCCGCCGCCGGGGCGCGCGAATCCCGCTGCGTGCCACCGGGAATCCAGGGCAACCGGAATCCAGGAGGTGTTCCCATGGTCCCGCTGCTCGTCGTCCTGCTACTGGCCCTCGTCTTGTTCGGCGCGGCTTTCGCGGTCGACGTCCTGTGGTGGGCCGCCCTGGTCGTCCTGGTGCTGTGGCTGCTCGGATTCGTGGCACGGAGCGGTTCCGGCGGCTCGCGCTGGTACCGGTGGTAGTGGACGCGACCGCGAGCGGCAGGAGAGGCGTGCGGCGGCCGTCGGGGGGCCGCGCGCCCCGGATCCGCGAGGTCTCCTCGCCCGGTCCGCTATTGCTGCGCCTGGACCGGCATGCGCAGGGTCCGGGCCCTCGCCCCGGCCCGCGTACGGCCGGCGGAGACCATCCGATGGGGATGACGGCGCAGGTACTCGCCCTCCAGGGCCGCCATCCGCGAGTTGTGGGCGTCGAGGGCCGCCCCGGAGCCGTAGAGCAGCGTCTCGTGGCGGGTCCGGTGGACCGACTCCAGTTCCTGCACCAGTTGTCGTTCGTCCAGGTCTGCGGGGTCGACCCCGCCGGGGTAGCGGCTCATGGGTCGCGCACCTTCCTTTCGCCTCCTGTCACCTCGCCCGTTTGGTACCCCCGGTGCGGGGATTCATCCGCTTCTGTGGGCATTCAACAGGCATCGGACCCCTGGTCCGGGTAGACGATGGAGAGACCTGACCCCTGAGGAAAGGAGCCACCGTGCAACGAGGAAGCGACCGTCTGAGCGTCCACCGTGACGACGAGATGAAGCACGAGCTGCGCGAGCTGCTGCGCTCCGGGCACTCCACCCGGGTCGAGGAGTGGCACGACCCCGAACCCGCCGCCGACGACGACCCCGAGGTCGGCACCGGGCCCGCCTGGGCGGGTGCCCCCGAGGGCACGGCGGTGCGGTTCGAGCTCGGCAGGCATCTGACCCGGGAGCCGTTCCCCGCCCGGCGCGGCGACCTGCTGCGGGCCCTGCGCGACCGGCACGCGCCGGACCCCCTGACCGACCTGGTGGACGGACTCCCCGGCGACAACCGGCGGTACGCCAACGTCCAGGAAGTCGTACGGACGCTGGGCATGCGCCCGGAGGCCTGACGGGCCGCACGACCGCGACGCGGGCCGCGGGGCCGGTCCACCGGTCCCGCGCGCCGCGCGCCCGCACCGACCGCACCGTCCGGGAATCGATCGATCGTGGAGGTAGCCGTTGTGCGCCGGATCCTGAGCGCATGGGACAAGGAGCTGTTCCTGAACGTGGCGACCCGTTCGTGGCCCGCCGCCGAGCCGGTGCTGCCGCGGCTCAGCAAGGCGGCCAACCACGGGCTGCTGTGGTTCGGGGTCGCGGCCGGCATCGCGGCCGTCGGCGGCCGCACCGGCCGGCGCGCCGCCCTGCGCGGCGCCGCGTCGCTGGCGGTGGCGTCGGCGGTGGTCAACACCGTCGGCAAGGGCGCGGTGCGCCGCAACCGCCCGGTCCTCGACGCCGTGCCGGTGATGCGCCGGCTGTCGCGACAGCCCGGCACCACGTCCTTCCCGTCCGGCCACGCCGCGTCGGCCGCCGCGTTCGCCGCCGGCGTCGCCCTGGAATCGCCCCGCTGGGGCGCCGTGGTGCTGCCGGTCGCCTGGTCTGTGGCGTTCTCCCGGATCTACACCGGTGTGCACTACCCCAGCGACGTCGCCGCCGGGATGGCCCTCGGCGCGGGCGCGGCCCTGGCCGTGCGCGGCCTGGTCCCCACCGGGCGGCAGCTGGCGGTGCCCCCCACCCCCCGGGCCGACGCCCCGGCCCTGCCCGACGGCCGCGGGCTGTACGCGGTGGTCAACGAGGTCTCCGGCCCTCCGCCGCTGCTCGGCCCGCCGGCCGAGCGGCTGCGCGGCGCGCTGCCCGAGGCCGTGGTCGAGGAGTGCTCCGAGGACGACGACCTCGCCGAGATGCTGGAGAAGGCCGCCCAGCAGGCCGCGGAGGCCGGCGGCGCGCTCGGCATCCACGGCGGGGACGGCAGCGTCAGCCTCGCCGCGTCGGTCGCGCTGCGGCACGGTGTGCCGTTGCTCGTCTCCCCCGGCGGCACGTACAACCACTTCGCGCTCGACCTGTCGATCGAGAGCATCGAGGACGCCGCACGGGCGGCCCGGGAGGGCACCGCGATCGCCGTCGACGTCGCGCGGGTCTCCCCGACCGGCGACGCCGCGGGCGAGGAGGACGGGTCCGCGCGGTCCACGGTCTTCCTCAACACCTTCAGCATCGGCGTCTACCCCGACCTGGTCCGCTACCGCGAACGCTGGTCGCGGCGCGTGGGCAGCTGGCCCGCGGGGGTGCTGGCCGCGCTGCACGTGCTGCGCACCTCCGCCCCGATCGACCTGGAGATCAACGGACGTCGGCACTCGGTGTGGATGCTCTTCGCCGGCAACGGCGCCTACCGCAGCATCGGCCCGGCGCCGCTGCGCCGCCGTGCCCTGTCCGACGGGCAGCTCGACGTCCGCATCGTCCCCGGCAGCCCCTACGCCCGCACCCGTCTGCTCGCGGCCGCCCTCACCGGCTCCACCACGGCCCTGCTGCGGCGGCTGCGGATCGGCGGCGTGGACCCCGGCGTCCGCCTGGCCTTCGACGGCGAGGTGGCGCCCGCACCGCGCGACCTGATCATCGACAAGGCCAACGAGGCCCTGACCGTCTACCGGCCGCTCTGACCCGGGCAGCACGACGCGGGCCGCGCTCCCCGGGGGCGCGGCCCGCGTGGCACGCGCGGGTGGGCGGACGCCGTCGGTCAGCCCGACAGGCCTGCCAGCGCACGGACGCCCTCGCCCTTGATGGTGAGGGTGTCCGGCGATCCCGCGTCTATCGCGAGCGTGAGCTCGTCGGACGGCCAGCCGCTGCTCAGCGCCGCGAGGGGCAGGATGCGGTACCCCCGCGCGTTCGGCAGGGCGTGTGCCAGGCGCACCTCCGAGGTGAAGACCGGGACCAGCTTCGTCCCGTCCTCCTGCTCGAAGACCGGCAGGCTGATCGTCTCCTGCTCCGCCCCGTCCCCCGCGGACTCCTCCGGCGCCCCCGGCACCGGCAGCAGGATGTCGCTGGCGGCCAGGGTGCTGAGCGCGGCCGCGTTGTCACCGCCGGTGGCGATCTCGTGCAGGGCACGCTGTGCCGGGGGCTGCGCACCGTTCGGAGTGGTGAAATCGGTCATGGCCGTTCCCTTTCCGTTGCTTGCGTACGGGGTGGCTCGGGGGCTGCGCGTACCCAGCGGGGGAACGGTCATGCGTGCTCCGCGGGTGTCACTCGTACTCGGTGCCGCCCTTGCGGGTGAGGTAGGCGTCGCTGACCGCCTTGAGGACGGCGCGTCCGCCGAGCTCGGGGCTGTGCCGGTCGGGGGCCGCCCGGACCACGACGCCCTCGCGCAGGTGCAGGGCGCGGCCGGAGACGGTCTCGGCGCCCCGCGCGAGCTCCAGGACGACGTCGAGGTCGTACGGGCCCTGGTGGAGCGTGGGCACCAGCGGCACGCTCCCGGCCGGGAGGACCTCGGCGGGGTCGAGCCAGCGGACCGCCCCGTCGATCTCGGCGGCGACGTCGAAGGCCGCGTAGCCGGGCGTGCCGCGGCCCGCGTCGGCGCCGTAGCCGAGGTCCTGGACACCGGCGCCGTAGACCTCGCCGAAGATCGCCACGCGGGTGGCGCCGAGCCGGCCGGCGAGGGCCGCGGCGACGTCGGGCAGGCCGTGTCCGCGGACGGCGCGCCAGTAGAGGTTGCCGTCGGCCTCCTTCAGGGCGAGGCGCTGGGCGCCCAGCCCTTTGGAGGTGACCAGCACACGTCCCGAGTCGGCGAGGTAGGTCAGGCAGCAGGCCGTTCCGTGGAGCTTCTCGGTGATCGCGACCGGCTCGCCCTCGCCGAACACCTCGGGGTGGCGCTTGACGTTCTCGATGTCGATCCACGGCAGCAGGTCCGGCGCGGACTCCACGTCGCCGCTCATCGACACCGGGACAGGCGGCACCCACTTGGTGATGCCGAGCAGCTCCGCGAAGTCGGTGGCGTCGCCGGCGGCCCGCGCCAGGTCCGTGCCCTCGAGCGCGGCCGGGCGGCAGACGATGCCCTGGGACAGCTCGCCGCGCAGCCGCACCGCCTTGACGCGGTCGGCCGCGGGGCCGGCGAGCCGTCCGGTCAGGCCGAGCTCGTCGATGAGCGCGGAAGGCAGCACGGACTGCTCGGGGATGTACAGCGCGAAGTCACCGGTCCGGTAGGCGCCCTTGGCCACGACCGCCCGGTAGAGGCCGACCTGGGCGAGTTCCAGGGCGTCCGCGTTCGGGTGGTCGTGGACGGTGAGCCGTTCGGCCGTGACGCGCAGCGTCGACATCGGGTTCCCCCTCGTGGTGGTGCGTGGATCGGACCACTGTGCGGGGTGCCGCGCGTCGCGGGCGAACGGTTTTTCAGGGTGCCGGTGCCATCCGGAAGTCGTACGCCCGGGGCAGCGGTTCGTCGGTGAGGGCCTGCCATGTGGTGTGCAGCGACTCCTCCCCCTCCCTGAGGTCGTCGACGGTGAAGCCCTCGTCGAAGACGGCCCGAGCGGCCGCGACGTCGCCCGCGGCGAGCAGGACTTGGGCGTGCAGCAGCCGGAAGCGCCCGCGGGCGCGGAGGGCGCCGGGCAGGGCTTCCAGCACGGCGGCGGCGTCGCCGGGGCGGCGGGCGGCCAGAAGGGCCGGTACGGCCTCGCGGGCCAGGGCGCCCGCGGCGGTGGCCCAGGCGTCGCCCCCGGGGACGGCCCGGAAGGCGTCGAGGTGGCGCTGGGCGGCGCGCTCCGGATTGCCGTCGGTCTGGTCGGCGACGGCCAGGCAGTGCAGCGGCAGGCACGAACCCGACCCCGCGGCGGCCCGTTCCCAGCTGAGCACGGCCTGGGCGCGGTCACCTGCGTGCCACTGGGCGAGGCCCAAGTGGTAGTCCAGGGCCCAGCCGTTGCCCTCGTAGGTGGCCGCGGTCTCCAGCAGTTCCCGCCACTCCGGGGAGACGAGCGCGGGGCCGGGGACGGAGTCCTCGCCGAGCCGCGGGAAGACCCCGGCGAGCAGGAGTTCCAGCCAGGGTTTCTGCCGCTCGCCCATGGTGTCGGCGGCGAAGGGCGTGCCGGGCAGGTCGAAGCGGCCGCGGGTGACCTCCAGCGCACCCCAGCCGGAGCCGGTGGCGAGGACGTCCTTGGGCTCGGTGTCCGCGGCGGGCAGCCACGCCTCGTGGGCGGCGCGCAGGTGTTCGCGCGGCAGGACCGCCTCCAGCCGTTCCGCCACGGCGCGGGAACCGGCGCCGGGAGCGGTCTCCAGCGGGCCGTAGGCCTCCAGCCAGCTCACGGCGGCACCCGGGGCCAGGGGGAGGTGTTCCAGCTGGGTGGGGGCGAGTCCGGCCTGGATCTCCAGGTAGCCCGGGGCGTCGCCCTCGTCCCCGGCGAGCCAGCGTTGCCAGCGGCGTCCGCCGGGACCCCGGCCCCAGACGAAGAGCTTGCGGCCGCCGAGGGCGTCGGTGGAGGTCTGCACGAGGCCGCGGCCGTCGGCGTCGAGGGCGGCGATCCAGGGGCGGGTGCCGTCGGGCAGGTCGTAGAACCAGTCCGCGGGGTGCTCGGAGGCGGTGGGCGCCTCGGGGGCGGGCACCCGCTGGAGGGTGCGGGAGGCGCCGAAGTGCCAGGCGTGGGTGGCGGGTGCGACGACGCGGGTGCCAGGTGTCTGGGGTACGGCGGTGTTGGACCACCAGTAGAGGGGAACGGTCCGGTGGTGAGGATTGCGGACGCGTACCCCCGCGTAGAGGAAGTCGGAGCCCTCGGGGAGCCACAGGTCGATCTGGAACGGCAGGTCGCGCAGCCGCTCCCACTCCCAGAGGCGGAGCATCTCGCCGCCGTCGGGGGCGGGGACGCGGGCGGCGTGGAGCGGGGCGCAGCTGAGCGTGGTGTGCCCGGTGGCGCCGGGGTTCCATTCGATGCCGCCGGAGAACCAGGCGCCGGCGAGGCCGAAGTCGGCGTACTGCAGGACGGGGTCGGCGTGCAGCAGTTCACGGCCCGTGGGCTTGTGGTGCAGCGCGTACAGGCGGCCGCCGAGGCCGGGCAGGACGGTGGCGCGCAGCCGGTCGTTCTCCAGGACGACCGCGTCCAGCGCGGTGGGCACGCGTTCGCGGGTGTAGCCGTCGAGACGCGGTACGGGGAGCAGGGTGCGCAGTTGCCCGTAGGCGATGCGCCGGGCCATGCCGGGCGGGAGCGCGGCGCTCTCGGCGGGGTCGAGGACGTGCGGGTCCCCGGACGCGCGGAGCGCGGGCAAGGGGTTCTCCGGGCCGAGCGGGCTGGCCGGGAGGGTGAGGGTGGTGCGTCGCACGGTGGTGGCCAAGAGGTCCCTCTCTCTGTCACCGGTGGTCGGGTGAGGACATGGAACCCCCTTTCGGCCTGCGCCGTCAGGGGTTTGGACCTCACGGAACGGGCCGCGTGCGGACTTCAATATATGGTGAACGTCATTTTGGCCTTCTTTTGCCGTCGGACAGGTCCGGGAGGGTTTGCCGATCATGCTGTCCACGCTGTGGAGCCCGCCGAACGGCACGCCCTCGCGCGCGCCCCGCGTTCCGCGTCCCGCCCCGGTCGAACGCGCGCACAGTCCGCGGCTGGCGGCGCTCGCCGCCCGCCCCGAGCGCGAGGCCGAGTTCTGGCGGGCCGTGGAGGCCGAGGGGACACCACTGGTGGAGCGCCTGGACGGCGACCCCGGGCACGCCGCGGTCACCTTCCTGTGGCGCGGCACGGCCGCAACGCGCGCCGTACTGGCCCTTCCCAACCAGGTGCTCGACCCTGACGACCTGGCCGGCAACCTGATGTCGCGCGTGCCGGGCACGGACGTGTGGCACTGGACGATAAGGATGCGGGCCGACTGGCGCGCCACGTACGCGCTCTGCGTGGACGAGGGCGACGGCGCGGGCGTGGCCCCGTCGGGGCCCAAGGGCCAGGCGTACCTGCGCGGACTGCGGCGGAACCCGCGGCGCGACCCGCTCAACCGGGCGGATTTCCCCACCCGCTGGGGCACCGAGCCGCTGTCGGTGGTCGCCCTCCCCGCGGCACCGGCGCCGCTCGGCGCGGGGCGGAACCGGCCCGGGACGCCGGTGGGCGAGGTGTCCGTCCACACCATGCGCAGCGCGCACCTGCGCAACTGGCGCCGTGTGTGGGCCTACGCCCCGTCCGGCTACGAGGACCTCGCCGGGCTGCCGGTGGTGGTGCTGCTCGACGGGGACGTGTGGCAGCAGCACCTCGACGTCTCGGCGCTGCTCGACGGGCTCGTGGCGGCCGGCGCCCTGCCCCCGCTCGTCGCGCTGATGCCGGACGCGCTGGACAGCGACACCCGGCGCCGCGAACTCACCTGCGACGACCGCTTCGTGGCCTTCCTGACCCGTGAACTGCTGCCCTGGGCCGCGCGTCGGTGGCCGGTCAGCGGCGACCCGGCACGCACGGTCGTCGCCGGCCAGGGCCTCGGCGGACTGGCCGCCGCGTACGCCGCGTTGCGCCGGCCCGAGCGGTTCGGGAACGTGCTCGCCCAGTCCGGCGCCTTCTGGTGGCCGGCCGGGCGGCGCGCGGGAGCCCTGCCCGAGGAGTGGCTGACCGGGCGCGTGGCGTCGCTGGCGCGAAGACCGGTGCGGTTCCACCTGTCGGCGGGCCTGCAGGAATGGGGCCTGACGGCCGTGGTCCGGCGGCTGCGGGACACCCTGCTGGCCCAGGGCTACGAGGTGGCGCACCACGAGTACAACGGCGGCCACGACTACCTGTGCTGGCGCGAGGAACTCGCCCACGGCCTCGCCTCCTTGCTGCGCGGCCCCTTCCCGGGCACCCTCCCCGGCCCCCGCGTATCGGCCCCGGCCGACACGGAGCCGGTCTGACGCGGTGGCGCGGCACGCTCGCGCCGGGGGCGGTGACGACCCGGCGCGGCACGGGCCCGGGAAGTGCCCCATGGCCAGGCCTCTTTGCCGCGCGGCCCGTCCCCCGCACCCGCGTATCCGCCCAGGCCGACACGGAGCCGGCCTCACACGGCGGCGCGGCACACCCGTGCCGGGGGCGGTGACGACCCGGCGCGGCACGGCCACTACGGGACGCGTACCGGCCCGGCGCGGCACGGGCCCGGGAAGTGCCCCACGACCGGGCCTCATTGCCGCGCGGCCCCTCCCCCGCACCCGCGTATCCGCCCAGGCCGGCACGGAGCCGGCCTCACGCGGCGGCGCGGCACGCCCGTGCCGCGAGCGGTGACGACCCGGCGCGGCACGGCCACTACGGGACGCGTACCGGCCCGGGACGGCACCCCTGGCCCCGGCCGTCGGCCGCGGCTGCGCGCCGCCCGGCGCACGTGACGGCCGCGCGGGCGCGGGGGCCCGCAACGACCACGGCATGAGCCTGGCCGCCCACCCGGCGTGGCGCAGGCGCCACCGGAGAGCGCGGCGGATGCCTGCGCACTGCCGAACCGGCACGACGACGCCCTGTCCGCTCGCGGCGTCACCGGAGCCGTCGACGACCCGAACCCCTTCGCCACCGCGGCACGGTGGACAAGGCCGTCCGCGCCGCGGCCGGGGCATCCACGCCCGAACCGGCGGGCGACGGCGCGCACACGCGTCGTCAACCCGCCGACCGGGCGGGCGCATCGCGCGGCGCGGTCGATGACGACCACCGCGGGACGCCCCCGTGACCACGCGGTATGCGCGGCAGTCCCCGCGGTGGGCCGCCGCGAACCGCCGTGGACACCCCCCCGGAAGGGCGGCCAACGCAATGGCCGCGCTCGAAATGCGCTTGCCGGGCAGGGGCGGGGCGTCCAGACTGCCCGGGTGCTGATTCGACGTGAGACCCCCGAGGACGTCCCGGCCGTACAGGCACTCACCGCGGAGGCGTTCGCCTCCGCCGAGCATCCCGTCCCCGTCGAGGTCACGCTGCTGGCCGAGTTGCGGAAGTGCGACGCCTGGCTGCCGGAGCTGTCACTGGTCGCCGTGGACGCCGACGGCGAGAGCGTCGTCGGCCATGTCGTCTGCACGCGGGCGCACGCCGGCGGCACGCCCGTGCTCGGTCTGGGCCCGTTGAGCGTCGCGCCGGAGTACCAGCGCAAGGGCGTCGGCCTGGCGCTGGTGCACACCGTGCTGGGCGCGGCGGACGGCCTCGGGGAACCGCTCGTGGCGCTGCTGGGCAGCCCGGACTACTACGGCCGGTACGGCTTCCGGGCGAGCACGGACTACCGGATCACGCCGCCCGAACCGGCCTGGGGGCCGTACTTCCAGGTGCGCCCGCTGTCCGCTTACACCCCTTCGGTCAGCGGGGCGTTCCGCTACGCGGAGCCCTTCGACCGGGTCTGAGGGAACCGCGGCAGCCACGCGGGCACGGCCCGGCGGTACGCCTCGTACGCCTCGCCGTGGGCCGCGCGCAGCGTCGGCTCCTCGTACCAGCGGACGAACGCGGCGACCGTCAGCCACACCGCGGCGGCGTAGAGGAACAGGACCGGCCGCAGGAGCAGCAGTCCCTGCCCGGCGACGAGCGCCACGACGGCCAGATACATGGGGTTACGGACCCGGGCGTACGCGCCGCCGGTGACGAGGCGTTCGGTGGGGGCGACGGGCGCGGGCGTGCCGCGCCCCTCGCGTACGAAGCGGGCGAAGCCGTGCAGGAGCACTGCCGCCCCGGCGAGGGCGAGCAGACCGCCGGCCACCCGTACCGGCCAGGGGCCGTCGCCGGAGGCGTACCGGGTGAGCCACCAGGGCACGAGTCCCGCCACGACGCCGGGCGCCGCGAGGAGGAATACCGCGCTGCCGAGCGCGGCCGTGGACCGTCTCATGTCTTCATGGTGCCCGCGGGCGGCCGTCCCGGACCCGTCTTGGCGGCGCGGATGTGCCCGTAGACGTGGGCGCGCAGTTCGGCGAAGCGAGGGTCGGAGCGGGTGATGATCTGGTCGCGGTCGTGGGGGAGGTCGACGGGCAGGTCCTCCTGGACGACGGTGGGCGCGGCGGAGAGGACGACGACACGGCGGGCGAGGTAGACGGCCTCGTCGATGTCGTGGGTGACGAGCATCGTGGTGATGCCGAGACGGTGCCAGAGCCCGAGGAGGAGGTCCTCGAGGTCGGCGCGGGTCTGGGCGTCCACGGCGGCGAAGGGCTCGTCCATGAGCAGGACCTGGGGCTCGTAGGCGACGGCGCGGGCGATGGCGACGCGTTGCTGCATGCCTCCGGACAACTGCCAGGGGTGGGCGGCGCCCGCGTCCGCCAGGCCGACGGCGGCAAGCGCCTGCTGGACGAGGGCGGTGCGGCGCGGGCGGGGCACGCGCTTCTCGCGGAGCGGGAGTTCGACGTTCTGGCTGACCGTCAGCCAGGGGAAGAGGCTGCGGCCGTACTCCTGGAAGACCACCGCCATGCCGGGCGGCGGTCCGTCGACGACGCGCCCGGCGAGCCGGACCTGGCCCGCGGTGGGCGTCAGGAGTCCGGCGACGCATTTGAGCAGGGTGGTCTTGCCGCAGCCGGACGGGCCCACGACGCAGACGAGTTCGCCGCGGTCGACGGTGAGGTCGATGCCGCGCAGCGCCTCGACGACGCGGCCGCGGCCCTCGTACACCTTGCGCAGTCCGGTGATCTCAAGCATGTGTCTCCCGTTGGTGCCAGTGCAGGACCCGGCGCTCGAGGGCGCGGAAGGCGAGCGAGAGCAGGAAGCCGACCAGGCCGAGCAGCACGATGCCGCTCCACATCTCGGGGATCTGGAACTGCCGCTGGAACAGCACGACCGAGTGGCCGATGCCCGAGGTGCTGGCGAACATCTCCGCGATGACCATGAGGATGATGGCCAGCGACAGCGCCTGCCGCAGTCCCGCCATGATCTGCGGGCTCGCGGCGGGCAGGACGAGGCGCCGCAGCCGGGCGGGGCCGCGCAGGCCGTAGACGCGGGCGGTGTCGGCGAGCACCTCGTCCACGGCGCGGACGCCCTCGATGGTGTTGAGCAGGACGGGCCAGATCGCGCCGGAGACGATGACGAGGACCTTCATGGTGGTGTCGAGCCCGGCGACGAGCATGATCAGCGGCACGAGCACGGGTGGCGGGATCGCCCGGAAGAACTCCAGCGCGGGTTCGGTGGCGGCGCGCAGCCGGGCCGAGAGGCCGACGGCGGTGCCGAGGGCGACGCCGAGCAGCGCGGCGAGCGCGTACCCGGCGAGGAGCCTGGCGAGGCTGGGCAGGACGTCGTCGGTCAGGCGCGCGGTGAGCCACACGTCGCCGAAGACGGCGGCGATGCGCTGCGGCGGGGGGACGTAGAAGCTGGGCTGCCACACGCTCCAAGCCCACCAGCCGAGGACGAGGAGGACGGGCAGTCCCAGCACCCGCAGGGCCGCGAGCAGGAGGCGCGCGAGGCGGCTCATGCGGCGGCCTCCCCGCGCACGGAGGGGTGCCAGGCCAGCAGCCACCGCTCCAGGCGGCGTACGGCGAGGTTGACGACGACACCGATGATCCCGGCGAGGGTGATCAGGGCGTACACGGTGGCGACGGCGCCGCCGGACTGGGCGAGCTGGATGCGCAGTCCGAGTCCGGGGCTGCCGATGACCAGTTCGGCGGTGACGGCGAGGATGAAGGCGACGGAGGCGGCGAGCCGGAGTCCGGTCATGACGTAAGGGAGCGCGGTGGGCCAGACGAGGCGGCGCAGCGTCGTCCAGTGCCCGAGGCGGTAGGAGCGGGCGGTCTCGCGGGCGACCGGGTCGACGTCGGCGACGCCGTACAGCACTTGGATGAGCACCTGCCAGAAGGCGGCGTAGACGACCAGCAGGAGACTGGAGCCGAGGTCGGCGCCGAAGAGGAGGGTGGCGAGCGGGATGAGCGCCACGGAGGGGATGGGGCGGAGGAACTCGACGGTGGAGGCGGTGGCGGCACGGGCGCCGGGAACGGCGTCGATGAGGGTGCCGAGCGCGACGGCGAGGACGAAGGCGATGGCCAGGCCCAGGGCCCAGGCGCTCATGGTGTCGCCGAGCGCCGACCAGAGCTGACGGGTGGTCAATTCGTGGCCGAGGGTGCGCAGGATCTCGCTCGCCGGGGGCAGGAAGTCCCGCGAGACCCAGCCGAGCCGCGGGACGGCCTCGGCGGTGCCGAACAGCACCGCGAGGCCGGCCGCTCCGTACGCGGCGTCGCGTCCCCTCATGGCAGGAGGGCCGGGAGGTCGGCGTCCTTGGTGAGCGTGCCGTCCTGGCGGGCGTCGTCGGCGACGGTCTGGACGGACTCCCGGTTGATCTCGGTCGGCCACTTGGGGAGCTTGATCTTGGCGATGGCCTCGGCGGGGATCGAGGTGTAGGACTTCAGGGTCTCGCGCACCGCGTCGGGGTGGGCGTCGGCGTAGGCGAGGGCCTCGTTCATGGCGGCGGTGAAGTCCTTCACCAGCTCCGGGTCCTTCTGGACGGTCTGCTGGGTGGTGAAGTACATGGCCACGGTGAGGTCCGGCGCGGCATCGGCGTAGGGCCACGCGACGGCGCGGGCCCCCTGGCCCGTGGCCTGGGTGACGAAGGGCTCGACCTCCCAGACCGCGTCGACCCGGCCCTTGGACAGGGCGGCCGGCATGTCGGGGAAGGGCATCTCGACGAACTCCACCTTGGAGGCGTCGCCGCCGTCCTTGCGCACGGCGGCGCGCACGGTCGTGTCGCCGATGTTCTTCAGCTGGTTGACCGCGACGGTCCTGCCCGCGAGGTCCTTCGCGGACTTCACCGGGCTGCCGGCCGGGACGAGGACGGCGCTGTAGTCGGTGTCCCGCTCACCGGTGGAGGCGACGCCGTTGGCGACGACCTTGAGCGGCAGGCCCTGCTGCTGTGCCGTGAGCAGGGAGGTGGTGTTGGCGAAGCCGAAGGCGAACTGGCCGCCCATCACGCCGGTGATGCTGGCGGCGCCGCCCTGCACCGAGGTGATCTTCGCGTCGATGCCGTGCTTCTTGAAGAAGCCCTGGCTCTGGGCGAGGTACACCGGTGCGGTGTCGACGATGGCGATGGCGCCGACCGTGACGCTCCGTGTGCCTCCGCCGGAGCCGGAGGGACCGCCCTTGCCGGCGGAGTCGCCGGAGTCGCCGCAAGCGGTGAGTCCGGCGGCGAGGAGCGCTGCCGCCGACAGGAGCAGGGGAAAGGTGCGACGCATGGGCACTCCCTGATCTGATCAGTTCCGTTCGCACAGTGAACTGTCGTTCATTGGGTGGTGCGCCAAGTGACGGTAGGGGCGCCGCGCGGCCGCGTCAACGGATCGCACAACGGCTCCTCGATGACAGTCGTGTCGCGGACGGGAGAGCAGGGGCACAGGGGGCACGAGGGGCGGAATTACATGGTGAAAATAATGAATTGGAGGCATTTGCCCCTGGTGGTCCGCTTTAGCCCTGAGTACAGTGGAAGTGGCCTACGGGGCGAGCGAGGGAGTCCGGTAGCACCGGAGCCGGAGCGGAAGCAGCGGCTTCCACCGCAACCGGGTACAACGGCCGGGCTGAGAGGCTCGAAGGTCTGGGAAGAGGTTTTGAGACCGGAGAGCGACCCCTAGCACCTGATCCGGACCATGCCGGCGAAGGGAGTCCCACCTCGTAGGTCGTGGAACTGTAGCCGACGAGCCCGCGCGGTGAGCGCGGGCTCACTTGTGCCCGCCGAATCGTGTCGCGCGGGGTCCCGCCGGTCACTTGGCCGCCCCACCCGTTCGCTGGGATGATCGCCTGACGCGGACGAGGCCGACGGGGTGGGGGACATGGACGACCGGATGCTGGTGGGCGCGGTCAACGCACTGACCGCGCGATGGGCCCGGGAGACCCTGGGCGCCGGCCCGGCCGGGGCGACGGTCCTCTCCGCAGCGGGAGTGTGGCCGCTGCTGGCCCTTCTCGCCGCGGGTGCCGCGGGCCCCGCCCGCACCGAACTGGAACAGGCCGTCGGCACGGACGCCACGACGGCGGCCGCCGCCTCGGGACGGCTGCTCGCGCGGCTGGACGCGATGGACGGCGTCGACACCGCCGTGGGCCTGTGGACCCGCGCCTCCCTGCCGCTCGCGCCCGGCTGGCTCTCGCTGCTCCCGGCCGGCGCCCACGGGCACTTCAGCGGCGACACCGAGACAGACCGCAAGACCCTGGACACCTGGGCGGCGGAGCGCACCCACGGCATGGTCCCCAGGATGCCGGTCGCCGTCGACCGGCACACCCTCCTGCTGCTCGCGAACGCCCTGGCCCTGCGCACCGACTGGGCCGAGCCCTTCCAGGACCACCACACGGGGACGCTCTTCCGCAGCTCGCCGCACCTGGACATGGCCGGGGTCGCGACCACCCCCTTCGGCCCGCTGACCATGGCCAAGGTGAACGGCACCAACGGGATCGAGGTCCACCTCCTGCTCGGCCCCGACCACGTCGCCCCCGGCGAGGTGATCGCCGCCGGCGTGGCCGCCCTCGGCGGGACGTACCCGGTGCTGCCCGGCAACCTGCTGCCGTACGGGCGTCCCGGGCCGGGGGTCGTGGTCGAGGACGTCACGAGCTTCGAACCGGCGCCGGCGCTCGACCTGACCACGGTGCCGTTCACCGTCGGCGCCGAGCACGACCTCCTCGACCGCGCCGCGCTGTTCGGGCTCGCCACGGCCCGGGACAGCGGCGCGGGGCACTTCCCCGGCATCAGCGCGCAGCCCCTTGCCGTCGGCGCGGCGAAGCAGGCGGCCACGGCGACCTTCAGCGCGAAGGGCTTCCGCGCCGCCGCGGTCACGGCCGTCTCCCTGATCGCCGGCAGCGCTCCCGGGCGGGCCCAGCAGGCCAGGCGCGTACGCGTCGGGTTCCTGCGCCCGTTCGGCTTCCTCGCCGTCCACCGGCTCTTCCCGGCGGTCCTCGTGGCGGGGTGGGTGACGCCCTGACCTCAGCGGGCGGCGGTCACAGGGCGCTCCCCGCCCGCCAGTCCGCCCAGCTCGCGTTCCAGGCGCCGTAGCCGTTGTTGACCTGGACGGTGTCGGTGGAGTGGACAACGGTCACCGGGTCGCCCGGTGACACGTGCTCGTAGAACCACTTGGCGTCGGCCGTGCTCAGCCCTATGCAACCGTGACTGCCGTTGACGCGGCCGAACTTGCCCTCGTTCCAGGGCGCGGCGTGCGCGAAGGTGCCCGACGTGGTGAGCCGGACGTCCCACTTCACGTCCTTCAGGTTGTACGCCTCGGGACCGAAGATGCGCACGGTGCGGGAGTTCATGGTGATGCTGGGCGTCTTCTCCAGGACGACCATGGTGCCGTTCCACGTCTCGAAACCGGACTTGCCGGTGGAGACGGGGAGGGTGCGCAGGACCGCTCCGTCGCGTCGCAGGGTGAGGGTCTTGCGGGCGGTGTCGACCGTGGTCACGACCGAATGCCCTATCCGGAAGCGGACGACCCGGTTCTGCGTGCCGTAGAGGCCGCCGCCCGCGTCGACGCCGTCGAGGTCCATGCGGAGCGTGACCTCGGTGCCGGGCTTCCAGTAGGTGCGCGGGCGGTAGTCGACGCGGTCGCGGCCGCTCCAGTCCTTCATCCAGCTCCAGGCCCCGTCCACGGCCGGGCTCGCGGTGACGCCGAGCTTGCGCTCGACGGCCGCGCGGTCGCGTATGGGCTTGTTGAACACGATCGACACGGGCATGGCGACGCCGACCGTGGTGCCCTTGTCCGGGTGGTACTCCCCCACGAAGGTGCGCTCGGGCTCGGCGGTGGTGAAGGTGGTGTGCTCCGTCAGCCGCTTGCCGTCGGAGGTGGTTGCACGGACGAGCACGTCGTACGTCACACCGGGGGCCAGCCAGCCTGCCGAGGTCCAGCTCTCCTTGGAGGACGCGAGCGTGCCGCGCAACGCCCCTGGGCCGGCGGCGGTGACGCGTACGGAGTCGATCCGCGCGGCGGTGGCCCGCACGGTGACCTTGCGGTCGACGGGCACGGCACGCCCGCCGGAGGCGGGGGCGACGGCGATCGCCGGCCGTGGCTCCGCGGCGTGGGGCCCACTGCCGGAGCCGCTGCACGCCGACAGCGACGCGGCGACGGCCAGGGCGAGCGTCCCGGCTCGTACGCGCAGGGTCGTCCTCCGGTTCCGGGTCCGGTCGTTGGTCATGTGACGGCTCTCCTCCCCTGTCGAGTCGTACCTCTGCTCCTGCCCGGACTCGGGGCGGTCCACCGCATTCCGGCGACCGGAACTCCGCGGCCCGGACGGCTCCGTCGCGTCACCGTTCCGTACCAGGCGTGTACGCACGGAACCCGGGCGCGGCACGGCCTCGTGTTCCGCGGCGAACGCCGGTCGTGGGCCGGGGTGGCACAACGGGACAGCCGAACAGCCGAACAGCGGAACAGCGGAACGACCAGGGGGACGTCATGGAGGGCAGGAACACGAGGCGGGCCACGATCGCGGTGGCCCTGGCGGCAACGGCGGCGGTGCTGCTGACGGGGTGCCGGGGAGATGACGACGTCGCGGGCGGCGCGCCCTCGCCGACCGCTCCGCCGACCGCTGCGTCGGCCGCCGCGCCGTCACGGACCGCGGGTGGCACCCTCCCGGTCTCCAGCACGTCCCCGGAGCCCGGGGGCACCGGATCCTCCGCCTCCTCGTCAGGTTCCACGGCGGGCCCCGCGGACCGCTGCGGCGCGGAGGACCTGGAGGCGACCGCGGCGCACCAGGCCGCCGTACGTCCCCAGGGCACGGGCACCGGGGCGGCGGTGGTCGGCTTCACCAACACCTCCGGCGCGCCCTGCGTCGTCGAGGGCTTCCCGACGGTGGCCGGGGCGGCCAACGGCTCCCCGGAGATGAACGTGCCGCTGACGGTGCGGCACACCGGTGCGGCCGCGCCCGTCAGGCTGGCGCCGGGCGGCCGCGCGTGGGTGAAGCTGACGTTCCACCAGGTCCAGGGCGAGGGCGACGGCTCCTGCGTCTCGGGGGAGGCGCCGGTGCAGTACCCGACGATGGTGCTGGGCCTGCCCGGCGGGGCGGGCAGGCACCAGGTCGCCCTGGACGACGGGGTGTTCGCCGAGTGCGACGGTGTCGTCGCCGTCACCGCGCTGTCGGTGGACCAGCCGTCCTGAGGGCGTAGGCCCCCAGGTCAGCCGGCCGGTGCGGGCGCCTCCACCGTGAGGGTGCCCGCGTCGGCGTCCAGCACCGCGGGGACGCCGAGCGGCACGGTCAGGCTGGTCTCGCAGTGGCCGAAGCCCAGTTCCTCGACGACCGGGACGCCGAGTCCGCCCAGCCGGTCCAGCAGCACCGCCCGCACCTCCTCGTAGGGGCCGCAGTCCCGCCAGGAGCCGAGGGCGATGCCCGCCACGCCGTCCAGCCAGCCGGCACGCAGCAACTGGGTCAGCATCCGGTCGATCCGGTAGGGCTCCTCGCCGATGTCCTCCAGCAGGAGGATGCCGCCGGGCACCCCGGGCCGCCCGTCCGGCGTGCCGAGGCCGGAGGCGAGCAGGGCCAGGCAGCCGCCGACGGTGACACCGCGTGCCGTGCCGGGGACAAGGGGGCGGGCGGTCGGTGCGCCGAGCACCCGCGTCCGCTCGGGCGCGAAGAGGGTGTCCTTCAGCTGTGCGCGCGTGGGCTCGTCCTTGAGGAAGCCCTCCGCCGCGGTCATCGTGCCGTGCAGGGTGGCCAGGCCCAGCCGGACCGCGAAGGCCTCGTGCAGCGCGGTGATGTCGCTGAAGCCGAGGAGGGTCTTGGGCCCGGCCGCCCGCAGCGCCTCCCAGTCCAGGAGGTCGGTCATGCGCTGGGCGCCGTAGCCGCCGCGCGCGCAGAGCACGGCGGCCACCGACGGCTCGCACCACGCCTCCTGGAAGTCGCGGGCGCGCGCCGCGTCCTGTCCGGCCAGGTAGTCGAACGTGGGGTGCCGGTCCAGGACGTGCGGCGCCACCACCGGGTCGAGGTCCCAGCCGCGGAGGATGTCGAGCCCCGCGTCGAGCCGCTCCCGGGGGACGGGTCCGCTGGGGGCGACGACGCAGACCCGGTCCCCGGGGACCAGGCGACGGGGGCGGGTGAGCGGGACGAGCGGTGTCACTTGGTGAGCTCCAGAGGGGGTACTGAGGGCGGGGTGAAGCCGAAGACCTGGCCGTAGAGGGCGAGTTCGGACTCGAGGCAGGTGATCATCGTGTCCTCGCGGCGGAAGCCGTGCCCCTCGCCCTCGAAGGTGAGGTAGGCGTGGGGGACACCGCGTCCCGTGATCCGCTCCAGGAACCGCTCGCACTGCACGGGCCGGCAGATCACGTCCTCCAGCCCCTGCAGCAGCAGGAACGGCACGGTGAGACGGTCGGCCCGGGTGACCGGCGAACGGTCGCGGTAGCGCTCGGGGACGTCGGCGTAGGGGCCGATGAGCGAGTCGAGGTAGCGGGACTCGAAGTCATGGGTCTCACCGCCCTCGGCCCAGCCGGTGAGGTCGAGGAGGGGGTACTTGATCACGCCGCAGGCGTAGACGTCGGTGCCGGTGAGGGAGGCCGCGCTCGTCCAGCCGCCGGCGCTGCCGCCGCGGATCGCGAGCCGCTGCCCGTCCGCGGTGCCCTCCTCCGCCAGCGCCCTCGCGACGGCGGCGCAGTCCTCGACGTCGACGACGCCCCACTGCTCGCGCAGCCGCTCGCGGTAGGCGCGCCCGTAGCCGGTGGAGCCGCCGTGGTTGACCTCGACGACACCGATCCCCCGTGAGGTGAAGTAGGCGATCTCCAGGTCGAGCACGAGCGGGGCCCGGCTGGTGGGGCCGCCGTGCACCCAGACGACGTAGGGCGGCAGCTCTCCCTCGGGCGCGGCGAAGTAGGGGTTCGCCGGCGGGTAGAGCTGGGCGTGGATCTCCCGTCCGCCGGGCCCGGTGAAGGTGCGTTCCACGGGCTCGGGCAGGAACTCCGTTGGCACCGTGTCGTGGTGGGCGGCACCGATGACGCGGGTACGGCCGGTGCAGGTGTCGAGTTCGAGGACCTCGAACGAGCTGCGGGCCGACGCTGCCACGGCGACCACCCGGGTGCCCTCGGTGGACAGCGCGGCGGTCCACTCGGTCCACGGCCCCGGCGCGTCGACCAGCTCGCCGGTCGCCGGGTCGAGTATCCCCAGTCGCTGTGCCCCCTTGCCGTGCAGCACCGCCAGCGTCCCCGCGGCGAGCGGGGCGAACCAGCGGGCGCCCATCTGCCAGCCGGGCCCGGCGAACTCCTCCTGCGCCGGCCGCAGGTTGACCGCGTCACCGGTGGCCGGGTCGACACGGTGCAGGTTCCACCAGCCGTCGCGGTCGGTGGCGGCGATCAGGGTCCCGTCCGGTGTCCACTCCGCCTGGGCCACCGACTCGGTGGGGCCGCCGAGGATCGTCCGGGCGGCGCCGAAGGTGCCGTCCGCGCCGACGGCGGCGTACTTGAGCTCCGTGCCGTCCCACGGCATCCGGGGGTGGTCCCAGGCGGTCCACACGGCCTGCCGGCCGTCCGGGGAGAGCCGGGGCGAGGTCACGAAGTGGTGTGCGTCGTCGGAGAGTTCACGCACGGCGGAGCGGTCCTCGGCGGCCGAGCCGTCGAGCGGAACGGCGGCGAGGACCCGTCGTACGTCGCTCGGGCCCGCCCCGGTGAACTCCTCCAGTACGCACCACACCTCACCGCGGTCCGGATGGATCTGCGGATCGGCCCAGCGCAGCCCGTCACCGACGGGGGAGAGTGGGGTCAGCGGCCGCGGCACGGCGCCCGGCGCGTCGGGCTCGTACGCGTAGAGCCGCTGGTCCGGAAAGTGGGAGAAGACGATCAGCGGTCCTCCCCCGGGCCGTGCCGTACCCGTCCAGGCCCGGCCGCCGTACTCGATGACGCGGGTGCGGACGTTCCACGGCGCGGGCAGCGGGCCGTCGACCCTGCCGTCCGCGCGGCGGCGGACGAGGGCGCGGCGGCCGCCCTCCGCCGGCCGTGGTTCGGTCCACCACACCTCGTCACCGACGAACCCGGGGAACTCGGGGCGCCCGTCGTGTGAGGCGGCGGTGCGGGCGTCGACCGGCGACTCCCAGGCACCGTAGGGGGCGATGATCGGGGCACGCGTCATCGGGCAGCTCCGTCGGTCGTGTCCTGCCGGCCCAGCATGAACCGGTCGAGTACGCGGACGCCGAAGTGCAGCCCCTCCACCGGGACCCGCTCGTCGACGCCGTGGTACATCCCCGCGTAGTCGTAGCCCTCGGGGAGCTTCAGCGGGGAGAAGCCGTACCCCGTGATGCCGAGCCGCGAGAACTGCTTCGCGTCAGTGCCGCCGCCCATCACGTAGGGCACGACGTGGGCATCCGGGTCGAAGTGGATCAGCGCCTCCCGCATCGCGGCGTAGACCGGCGCGTCCAGGGGGGCCTCCAGCGGGATCTCGCGGTGGTGGAACTCCCACTCGACGTCCGGGCCGGTGAGCTCGTCCATGGTGGTCGTGAACTCCTCGTCGCCGCCGGGCAGGACCCGGCCGTCGACGTAGGCGACGGCGCTGCCCGGGATGACGTTGACCTTGTAGCCGGCTTCGAGCACGGTCGGGTTGGCGCTGTTGCGGATCACCGGTTCCACCAGGGCGGCGGCGGTGCCCAGCTTGGTGAGCAGGGTGTCCACGTCGTCGAAGTCGGGCTCGACCTCGTGCAGCGCGGCCAGTTCGGTCAGCGCCGCCCGCACCGTGGGGACGATCCGCACCGGCCAGCGGTGCTCGCCGATGCGGGAGACGGCGGCGGCGAGCCGGGTCACCGCATTGGTCGGGTTGACCTTGGAGCCGTGCCCCGCCCTGCCGTGCGCCGTGAGCTTCAGCCACGCGGTGCCGCGTTCCCCGGCCGCCACGGGGTACAGCCGCAGCCCGGGTCCGGCGTGGAAGGTGAAGCCGCCGGACTCGCTGATGCCCTCGGTGCAGTCGCGGAACAGTTCGGCGTGCTGCTCGACGAGGTAGGTCGCCCCGTAGGTGGCGCTGTCCTCCTCGTCGGCCGTCAGCGCGAGCACGATGTCCCGCTCGGGGCGCAGGCCCCGGCGGGCCCAGGAGCGGACGGTGGCGAGCACCATCGCCACCGTGCCCTTCATGTCGACCGCGCCGCGGCCCCAGACCACTCCGTCCCGTACCTCGCCGGAGAAGGGGTGCACGCTCCAGTCCTCCGACCGGGCGGGCACGACGTCCAGGTGGCCGTGGACCAGCAGCGCGCCCTGCCCGTTCCCGGCGCGTGGGGCACCCTCGATCCGCGCCACGACGTTGGCCCGGCCCGGTGCGGACTCCAGGATGCGGGCCTCGATCCCGGCCTCGTCGAGCAGCCGCGCGGCGTGCTCCGCCGCGGGACGCTCGTTGCCGTCACCGCCGCCGTGGTTGGTGGTGTCGATCCGGATCAGCTCCGAGGTGAAGCGGACCGCCTCGTCCAGTGCCAGGGTGTCAGCCATACTGCTCCTCCACAGCTGCCGAGACGAGGGTGGTCACGGCCTTGTAGCCGCGGATCCCCTCGTACATGGTCGGTGACGTGTACGTGACGCGGCGCTCGCCCGTGCGCTCCACACCGGGCACGATCGCGGCGGCCCCCGCCAGGTGCGCCGCGTCGAACTCGACCTCGATCGTGAACGGCCCGCCCCGCGCCGGCTCGTGGCGCACGGCGAGCGAGGTCGCGTCCTTCGCGGCGGAGCGGATGTCCGCCGCCGTACGGGCCGGCGGCCGGCACACGGCCGCGTACCGCGACACGTAGTCCTTGACGGCGACCGTCCGCGCCGCCGGCGCGTAGTCGCGGGCGTCGAGGCCGGTCCGGTCGTCCCCCGTGACCAGCACGACGGGCACCCCGTACTCGGCGGCCACCAGCGCGTTCAACCGGCCCTCGCTCGCCGGTGGACCGCCGTTGACCCACACGCCGGTGATCGAGTTGGGGAGGTAGGTGTGGGCGAGCACCCCTTCCGTCCCCGCACCCGTGTGGAAGCCGACGAAGGCGATGCCGTCCACGTCGCCGTGCTGCACGCCCTCGACCATGGACAGGTCCTTGTGCCGCCCGGTGACCATCCGGGCCCGCTCGTCCAGCTGCTCCAGCAGCAGGTTCCGCATGGACCAGTGGGCCTCGTTGACCAGGACCTCGTCGGCGCCGCCGTCGAAGAAGCCGGCGATCGCGGCGTTCACGTCCGAGGTGAACAGATGCCGGAACCGCTGCCAGCCCTCCGTGCCGGGCAGGACGTCACCGGGCCAGGTCACCCCGGTGGCGCCCTCCATGTCCGCGCTGATCAGGATCTTCATGGCATGGAACGTTACGCAAAGTCACCGCGGCACACCAGGCCCCCGCCCCGCCTGTGGAAAACTTCAGTGGCCCAGACCGGTGGCGGTCAGCCGGCACCCCCTGCCACCAGCCAGTTCGTCGGTACCTCGAGCCGCGTGCCGTCCGCCCGCCGCTCCGTCGTCACGAGCGCGACCTCACCGCGTGCGAGCACCTCCATCCCCGCCGCGCGGAAGAGCTCCGGGACGGTCTCGTCGGGCAACGCGGCCGGCGCGATCCCGTGCGAGAAGACGGCCGCGAGCTTGGCGGGCGGCCCGCCCGGCCCCTGCGCGAACCTGGCCAGCACGTCCTTCGCCGACGCCGCGAGTTCGTCCGCGAACGCCCGGCCGCGCCCGCCGGTCAGCACGGCGATGCCCTCGACCAGCGGTGCGCGCTCCTCGGGCAGGCACTGGTGGAGCACTCCGCGCATGTACACGTTCGCCTCGCCCAGCTCCTCGCTCAGCCGCCGGACCGCCTCGGGGTCGGCCGCGTCGAGCTGCCGGTACTCGGCGACACCGCCCGGGTCCTGGTGCCGCGCGTGGCCGATCGCGGCCGCCGCGAGGTCCACCCCGACGGCCCGTCCGTAGTGCTTGGCCAGGAAGCGGGTCTGGGTGCCGTTGCCGCAGCCGAGGTCGACGACCGGCAGCGACGGGTCGAAGTGCGCCTCGAAGAAGGGGAGGTGGGCCGCCGCGGTGACCTCCGCCTCCGCGTCCCAGAACACCGCCCCCGGCTCTCCGGGGGCGTCGCGCCAGAAGCCCTCCCACGCCTGCAGGTTCGTGCCGGTGACGTCCATGCGATCTCTCCCCAGGTCCACGTGTCCGTCGCCGCGGACCGTGCGGCCGCGCGGCCGAAGCCCCGTCAGCGTCCGTGCTACCGGCGGCCGTCGGTGAGGGCAAGCGTCCGGGCGAAGTCGTGACCTCGCGTTCGCTACGTTCGAGGCCCGGCCGGGGCCCCGCCGCGTCCGCCGGTCCGCCGCCACGGCAGCGCCTGCTCGAACCAGACCGTCTTGCCCTGCGCCGTACGGCTCGCGCCCCATTCCCGCGCCAGCCGGCTCACGATCCGCAGTCCCCGCCCCGACTCGTCCTCGGGCCCGGCGCCGAGCAGGACGGGTACGGCGTGGTCGTCGTCCGAGACCTCGCACAGCAGCGCGTCCGTACGCACCAGGCGCAGCTCGACGTGCCGGGAGTGCGCGTGCCGGACGGCGTTGGTGACCACCTCGCCGACCATCAGCTCGGCCGCCTCCGCCGCCTCCTCCAGCCCCCAGCCCTCCAGGGCGCCCCGGGTCAGGATCCTGGCCCTGCCCACTTCGCGGGGGTCGAGGGCGAGCTGCCAGGTGACGACGTCCTCTCGGGCGATGCCGTTGAGCCGGGCCATCAGCAGGGCGACGTCGTCCTTGCGGGCACCCGGCGGGTTGAGGGCGCGGATGATCGTGTCGCAGGCGTCGTCCATCGAGGCCGCGGGATGCGCGGCGCTCTCGCAGAGCGCGGCGAGCCCGGCCCCGATGTCCTGGCCCCGTACCTCTACCAGCCCGTCCGTGCACAGCACGAGCCGGTCGCGGGGGCCGACGGCGACCTTGACCGTCTCGAAGGGCACCCCTCCGATGCCGATCGGGGCACCCGTCGGGACGTCGAGCAGCACGCTGCGGCCGTCCTCGGCGCTCACCAGCACGGGCGGGATGTGGCCCGCGTTGGCGATGAGCAGCTCGGACCGGATCGGGTCGTACACGGCGTACAGGCAGGTCGCGAGGTAGTGCTCGCCGAGGCGCTGCGCCAGGTCGTCGAGGTTGCGCAGCAGTTGCGCCGGCGGCATGTCCAGCGCGGCCATGGTCTGCACTGCGGTGCGCAACTGGCCCATCATCGCGGCGGCGTTGAGCCCGTGCCCCATGACGTCGCCCACGACGAGGGCGAGCCGGGAGCCGGGCAGCTTGATGGTGTCGAACCAGTCGCCGCCGACCCGGCCCAGCCGGGTGCCGGGCAGGTAGCGGGTCGCCACGTCGCACCCCGGCATGCGCGGGGTGATCTGCGGCAGCATGCTGTCCTGCAGCGTGTCGGCGACGTTCTCCTGGTACGTGTACATGCGGGCGTTGTCCAGGACGAGCCCGGCGCGGGCGGCCAGTTCGGCGCCCGTCACGCGGTCCATGTCGTTGAACGGCGGGCGCTCGCCGTGCCGCAACAGGATCATGAAACCGAGGACGACGTTGCGCGCCTTCAGCGGCACGACCAGCATCGACCGCCCGGTGATCAGCGGCCGGATGTCGCGCTTCTCGAACTGCGAGGCGATCGCCTCGCCCATGGGTTCGGTGATCCTGGGCACCAGCACCGGCTGACCGCTCGTCATGCACTGGAAGAACGGTGTGTGCTCGGGGAAAGGCATGGACTCGCCGACCGGTACGACGTCGTCCCAGCGGCCGGGCTCGTCGGTGTGCTCCAGGGCGACCCGGTACCACATGGTGGTGACGTCGGGCGGGCCGTCGGGGAAGCCCTCGCCCGCCAGCACCTGTTCGCGCAGGTAGGTGCCCGCGACGTCGGTGAAGCGCGGTACGACGGCGGCGCTGACCTCCCGGATCGTGCGGGTCAGGTCCAGGGAGCTGCCGATGCGCCCGCTGACCTCGTTGAGGAACTCCAGGCGCTCGCGGACGGCGGCGTACTCCAGGTCGGGTTCGAGCTCCTCGGACCCGATGGCGCGCGGTTCGGTCGCGGACTCACGGACGGCACGCCGCCTGCGGGCCCTGAGCTCGTCCCGTCGGGGCACGCCCCAGTCGGGGGTGACGGGCACCCGGTCGTGCCGGCTGATCTCCAGGACGGGGTAGCCGAGTTCCAGCACCTGGGAGACGATGCGCCCGCTCTCGTCGACGCTCATGCTGGGCAGGATCTCGGGGAGCCGCTTGGCGAGCCCGTCCGCGCCGGGGAACTCGGTGTGCAGGGCGAAGCCGGGCGCGACCCGCTCGGACTCCCGGGGAGGGGAGTCGTCCTCGCCGTGCACCAGGGCGGCGTCGGCGGCCAGCACGAGCAGGCGCTCGGGACCCGGGCCGACCAGCGGGTAGGCCCACCACAGGACGTCGCCGGGGAGGCCGAGGGGGTCGGGGTCGGGTCCCTGGTTGAGCCGCGCGAGGCCGGCGGTCGGGTAGGAGGTCACGCCGCTGAGCGTGGCGTCGAGGTCGGCCCCGGGCGGCACCTCGGGTCCGTCCGGGCCGGGCTCCTCGCCGAGCGCGCCGGAGACCGGCAGCAGGTCGACGGCAGGGCGGCCGACGGCCTCCTCCCGGGTGGGCCCGAAGAGCTTGCGGGCGCCCGTGCTCCAGTGCGAGACGAGCCCGTCGCCGTCGACCACGACCACGGCGAGCGGGACGCGTCCGGAGAGTCCGGTCCGCTGCTCCGGCAGCGCGGCGCGGCTCCCCTCCCCCGGCGGAGTGCGACGTTGCATGACGCGAGCGGCTCCTTCCCCTGCGGCGCCCGGATCCCGACAGAGGCGCGGAGGTGGTCGGCCCCCGGCGCAAGATCTGCGGCTCCGCAACCACGGTACGACCGACACCGGGTGCCGCGGAGGGCATTGGACGAATCCGGTGTGCGCCCGCGGGGGGCCGTGGATGCGCCGGGGCATGCGCGGGCGCACGCCCCGGCACTGAGGGGCCGTCAGGGGCAGGTCAGTCCTCGTGGCCCAGGTGCACGTCGCGCTCGGTGCGCTCACCGCCGCTGAGCCGCAGCACGGTGGCCACCGGCGGGTACCCCGAGGCCACGACGGTGTACTCGCCCGCGGCCAGGTCGACGAAGCGGAAGACGCCGTCAGGGCCGGTCGTCACGGTGTCCAGGACGTTGCCCGCCGCGTCCAGCAGGGTGACCCGCGCGTCCTCGACGGGGCTGCCGCCCGGGCCGCGCACGGTGCCGCGCAGCATCGCGCCGCCCGCGAGTTCGACGTCCTGCCGGGTCTCCCGGGCCGCGTGCACCGACACGGGGAGCGCCGCGGGCCGGTAGGCGGGGGCGTTGGCGGCGAGCGTGTACTCCCCCGCGACGAGGTCGCTCAGGACGTAGTCGCCCTCCCTGCCGGTACGGGTGGTGGCCACCACGTCGCCGCGGGAGTCGGTGAGGGTGACGGTGGCCTCCCGTACGGCCGTGCCGTCGGCGGTGCGCACCGTGCCGGCGAGCCGCCCGGCGCCGCCGAGCACCACGTCGAGCTCGACGGGGCGTTCCCCGACGGTGACGCTGACGGCCTGCGGCTGGTGTCCCCCGGCGGCGGCGATCAGGACGTAACTGCCGCTGCCCGGGGTGCTCAACGCGTAACGTCCGTCCTCACCAGTCGCGCCACGCCCGATCTGTCGGCCGGTCACATCGATGAGGGTGAGGGCCGCCCGGCCTACGGTGCTGCCGTCGGCGTGCTGGACGGTGCCGCACACCGGGACGCCGACGCCGACGGTGTCGGCCTTGCGGGCGGTGGGGACGTGCTGGGTCACCAGGGGTTTCTCCTTGAGCAGGAAGGCGAGCAGGAAGCCGAGGGCGAGCACCGGCACCAGGTAGAGGAAGATGCGCGGCATGGCCTCGGCGTACGCCCGCACATAGGCCTCGCGCAGCGGTGCCGGCATCGCGTGCACCATTTGCGGCGTGATCGACTGGGGGTCCGGCAGGTCGACGCCGCGCGGCAGCCGGTCGGCGAGCCCGTCGGCGAGCCGGTTGGCGAACAGGGTGCCGAAGACGGCCGCCCCCACCGAGCCGCCGATCTGCCGGAAGTAGTTGTTGGCGCTGGTGGCGGCGCCGAGGTCGGCGGGCCGCACGGAGTTCTGCACGGCGAGGATCAGCACCGGCAGGACGAGGCCGATGCCCAGCCCCAGCACGCCCATGTAGACGCTGTACTCCACGCGCGGGGTGTCGGTCTCCAGCAGCGACAGCAGCCACATGCCGGCCACCGAGAGCGCCCCGCCGGCCAGCGGGAACACCCTGTAGCGCCCGGTACGGCTGATCAACTGGCCGGAGACCACGGAGGCCAGGACGACGCCGAGCATCATGGGCAGCATCAGCAGCCCGGACTCGGTGGCGCTGACGCCGTTCACCATCTGCAGGAACGTGGGCAGGTAGCTGGCGGCGCCGAAGAGGCCGACGCCGACGACGGCCCCGATAAGGGCCGAGACGGTGAAGATGCCGTCGCGGAAGAGCCGCAGCGGGATGATGGGTTCGACGGCGAACCGTTCCACCACGACGAACAGCACGGCGCAGCCGAGCGATGCCGCGCCCAGCCCGATGATCACGTCCGAGCGCCAGGCGTACGTCGTCCCGCCCCAACTGGTCAGCAGCACCAGGCAGGTGGAGCCGGCTGCCAGCAACAGTGCGCCCAGCACGTCCAGCCGGGGGCGCACGGCCGGCCGCGGCAGCTTCAGGACGACGGCGATGACGGCCAGGGTCAGCAGCCCGAAGGGCACGTTGATGTAGAAGCACCAGCGCCATGAGGCGTGGTCGGTGAAGAAACCGCCGAGCAGCGGCCCCGCAACGGAGGCCAGGCCGAAGGATGCGCCGATCAGGCCCATGTACCGGCCGCGTTCCCGGGGCGGGACGATGTCCGCGATGATCGCCTGGACGCCGATCATCAGCCCCCCGCCGCCGACACCCTGGACGGTGCGGAAGGCGATCAGCTCGTTCATGGAGCGCGACCAGCCGGCGAGCGCCGAGCCGATGACGAAGACGACGATGGCGAACTGGAAGACGCTCTTGCGCCCGAAGAGGTCGCCGAGCTTGCCGTAGATCGGCAGCCCGACGGTGGAGGCGAGCAGGTAAGCGGTGACGGCCCAGGACATCTTGTCCAGGCCGTGCAGCTCGCCGACGATCTTGGGGAGCGCGGTCGCCACGATCATCTGGTCGAGCGCGGCCAGCAGCAGGGTCAGCATGAGCCCGAGGAAGACCAGACGCACCCTGCGCGGGCTCAGTCCGCCGACGGGCGCCCCCTGCTCCTGCGGCACGGCTGCGGGTCGGTCCTCGGGGCCCGTGCCGGCGCCGGTCACGTCCGTGAGGGTGCCGGTCTCCTCGGACAGGGTCGTCCCGGTGGTGCCGCCCATCTGCGTACCGCTCCCCTCGTCGCGCCTGCCCTGCGACAACGATCTGGGGCGCCGGGGATGCGCCGGAGCGCGGCAGATCCACCCTTTCAAGTGACGTGCCCACCGGCGTGCGCCCACCGGGCGCCGGCCCGGCGCATGGGGCGCGTACCCGTGCGGCGCGTCAAGGGAGGTGACCGGGCGTCACCCGGCTCCGGCCGCCTCCCTTGTGCCGCCTGCTACTTCTCGGTCTCCGCGGCGAGGCGCGCGAGCACCGCGTCGTGGATGCGGTTCAGGCCCTTGGGGGCGAAGGTGCGCTCGAAGAAGCCGCCGATGCCGCCGGCGCCGGTCCACGTGCTGGTGACGACCGCCTTGGCGCGGCCCTCGCCAGCCGGGGTGACCGTCCAGGTGGTGACCATGGTGGAGTTGCGGTCGCTCTCGACCAGCTGTCCCGGGGTCGGCTCGGTCACCGCGAGGAGGCAGTCCCGCACGCGCTTCTCGGTCGCCTGCAGCTTCCAGTGCACCAGGGTGCCCGCGCCGCTGCCGCCCTCGCGCACCTCGTACTCGCTGTACTGCTCGGGAAGCAGTCGCTGCCGGGTGCCCGCGTAGTCGGCGAGCGCCGCGAAGACGCTCTCCGGGCTCGCCGCGATCTCGCGCTGAGTGGTGGCCTCGACCTGTGCCATGCGCCGTCCTCCGTCGATCCGTGTGCCGTCGCCGACAAGCCAATCACCACGGCCGCGTGCCCGCGAAATCGGGCCGCCCTCCCGGAGGGGCACCTCCGTACGACGGCCCACGGGGTCCGGCCGCCGCCCGGCGGGAAATCACGTGCCCCGCCGGCCGTGGCGCGTTATCGTCGGCTCCATGAACGTCACCGGCCACAGCATCACCGCGACCGCGCGAGCGACCAGCTCGCCGGTTGCCGCCGCCTGACGTACCCCCTTCCTCACCACCGGCGACCGGGAACGGCCCGCCGGTGGTCTCGTGGCGCCCCGCCGCGATTCCGGTGATCGAGCGGACCCGTTCTCCGGTGCCTCCCCGCCCTCCATGCGAAGGAGCCACCCCCCATGAACACCGAAGAGATCGTCCGCACGTTCGTCGAGTACTTCGAGGACCGGGGCCACCGCAGAATCACCGGATCGACGCTGCTGCCGCCGCCCGGCGACCCGGTGCTGTTCACGACCTCGGGCATGCATCCGCTGACCCCGTACCTGGAGGGGCGCCCGCACCCGCTCGGCAGCCGGCTGGTCAACGTGCAGCGCTGTCTGCGCACCACCGACCTGGAAGAGGTCGGCGATCCCACCCATTTGACGGTCTTCGAGATGCTCGGCACCTGGTCGCTCGGCGACTACGAGGGCCCGCAGAGCCTCGACTGGGGCTACGGACTGCTCACCGAGGGCTTCGGCATCGACCCGGGGCGGCTGCACGTCACGGTTTTCGGTGGCGACGACCGCACGGGTCCGGACACCGGCTCCCTGGAGCTGTGGGAGAAGCACGGGGTCCCGGTGGAACTCACCGTCGAGGACAACTGGTGGTCCAACGGGCCGACCGGCCCGTGCGGCCCCGACTCGGAGATCTTCCTGTGGACCGGCGACACCCCGCCGCGGTCCACGCCCACCCGCGACGACCGCTGGGTCGAGGTCTGGAACCACGTGATGATGCGCCACCGCCGGCTCGAGGACGGCTCGCTCGTGCCGCTCCCCCAGCGCAACGTCGACACCGGACTCGGCCTGGAACGCCTGGCCTCGCTGCTGCAGGGCCGCACGTCGGTGTTCGAGTGCGACGTCTTCACCCCCTGGCGCAGTCTCGTACCGTCCCTGTGGCCACTGGACGAACCGTCGCTGCGCCTGGTCTGCGACCACCTGCGCTCGGCCGTGGTGGTGATCGGTGACGGGGTGCGCCCGTCCAACACCGGCCGCGGGTACGTGCTGCGCCGGCTGGTGCGGCGTGTCCTCACCACCTTGTGGCGGGACGACCCGTCCCGTGGCCTCGGCGATCTGCCGCAGGAACTGGTCCGGCACACCCTGGACCACTTCCGCCAGGGCGTGGACCCGGACGAGCCGCTCCGGGTGCTGCTAGAGGAGGAGCGCCGGTTCGGGCGGCTCCTGGAGCGCGGCCGGCAGGTGCTGGCCCGCCCCCGCTTCCGGGGCCCGCT
This sequence comes from Streptomyces sp. PA03-5A, assembly GCF_033792725.1. NCBI lineage: Bacteria > Bacillati > Actinomycetota > Actinomycetes > Kitasatosporales > Streptomycetaceae > Streptomyces > Streptomyces sp. PA03-5A. Next base: position 112,809 of record NZ_JARAVL010000001.1, read on the forward strand.
GGACGAGGAGGACTTCCACTACCTCCACGACACCCACGGCCTGCCGCGCGACCTCGTCCTGAGCCTGCGGCCGCAGTGACGGTGGACGGCCCCGGCAGGGCCCCGGACGGCGCCTACGGCACGCCCGGGGCCCTGCGTCACACGCGGTCACGCACAGTGGTCCCGGGAATCCCCCGGATCCCCTCGACGCTATTCGCTCAGATGTTCTATTCTCGGGAGGAGAGCAACGAAGGAGGCGGCATGAGGTGGGACAACCTGAGCCGCGACACGGCGGCGACCACACCCGCGCTCTTCGGCGTGGACGCCGTGACCCGTACGTTCGATACCCCCGAGTTCCGCGGGATCACCTTCCACGAGGTGCGCGCCCGCACGATCGTCAACCGCGTACCCGGCGCGTCCCGGATGCCGTTCGAGTGGACGATCAACCCCTACCGCGGCTGCAGTCACGCCTGTGTGTACTGCTTCGCACGCAAGACGCACACCTACCTGGACCTCGACAGCGGCCTCGACTTCGACTCCCAGATCGTCGTGAAGGTCAACGCGCCCGAGCTGCTGCGCCGCGAGCTCGCCTCGCCCCGCTGGCAGGGCGAGCACATCGCGATGGGCACCAACGTCGACTGCTACCAGCGCGCGGAAGGCCGCTACCGGCTCATGCCCGGCATCCTGGCCGCGCTGCGCGACCACGCCAATCCCTTCTCGATCCTCACCAAGGGGTCGCTGATCCTGCGCGACCTGGACCTCCTGGTGCAGGCCTCCCAGGTCACCGACGTCTCGACCGCGGTCTCCGTCGGCTTCACCGACCGGGACCTGTGGCGCACCGTGGAACCGGGCACGCCGTCGCCGGCGAAGCGCCTGGAGGTCTGCCGCACGCTCAATGAGCACGGCATCCCCTCGGGCGTCCTGATGGCGCCGGTGCTGCCGTACCTCAGCGACTCCCCGGAGCAGTTGCGCGAGACGGTCCGCGCGATCGCCGGGACCGGTGCCACGTCCGTCACCCCGCTGGTGCTGCACCTGCGCCCCGGGGCGAGGGAGTGGTTCATGGCCTGGCTCTCGGTGCACCACCCGCGGCTGATCTCCCGCTACAAGGCGCTCTACGCGGACGGCGCCTACGCGCCCACCTGGTACCAGCGGCGCATCACCCGCCAAGTGCACGAGTTCGCCGCCGAGTTCGGGATCGGGCCCAGCCGCTCCGGGACCGCGCGCCGGATTTCCGCGCCCGAGGAGGACACCCCCGGGCCGCCCGCCGCACCCGAGCCCGCCCAGCCGGCCCCGCCGACGCAACTGACCCTGATCTGAGCCCACGAAAAGCGGGTGCCCACCGGGCTCCACCCCCCTTAACGTCGCGGCATGACGGTTGTGAGGGTGATGACCCGAGATGACATCGACGCCGTGGCGGCGATCCGCGTACGGGGATGGCAGGCGGCCTACGCGGGGATCGTGCCGCAGGCGTACCTCGAAGCGATGGACATCGGGGCGGACGCGGAGCGTCGCAGGGAGTGGTTCGACGCGGGCGGCACCCGGGTGGACACCCTGGTCGCCACGGACGGCGACGAGGTGACGGGCTGGGCCTCGCTCGGCCCCTACCGGGGTGAGCCGGACGAGGCCGAGGTCGGCGAGCTGTACGCGATCTACGTACGACCCGACCGGATCGGCAGGGGCGCGGGCCGCGCGCTCATGGACGCCGTACGGGCCCGCGCCGGTGAACGCGGCTTCCGGAGCCTGCGCCTGTGGGTCCTCGCGGACAACGCGCGGGCGCTGCGCTTCTATGAACGGTCCGGTCTCGCACCGGACGGCACCGACCAGATCGAGAGGTACGACGGCGTCCCGCTCAAGGAGCTGCGGTACGCGACGGATCTGGTCTGAAGCGCCCGGCGAGACGGCGCGTCGTGGCACTCGGTGCCTCCTCCCGCGCCGCGGCCAGCACCGCTGCGGCCACCGGATCGCCCGACCGCACCAGGGCGCGCACGATCCGCCTGGGGTACGGCGGCGCGCACAGCCCCACAAGGGCGGCGGTCGCGCGGGGCTCGTCCTCGTAGCGGGCCAGTCCGCGCGCCGCGGCCGCCCGCACCTCCGCGTCCTCGTCAGAAGCGACGCCGAGCAGCGTCTCCAGTACCTGCGGGCCGCCGATCCGGCCGAGGGAGTCCACCGCCGCGGCGCGCAGGCGGGGATCCGCAACGGCCCGGGTCAGGACGGGCACCGCCCGCACGTCCGCCAGCCGTCCCAGTTCCTCGACGCAGCCCGCGGCCGCCTGGTAGCCCGTCCGCCCCTCGTCCATGAGCCATGTGAGGGTGGACGTGAGTGCGGGCAGCGACTCGGGCGCCCGCAACCGCCCCAGCAGATGCACGGCGGCCAGGGCGTAGCGGATCCGCAGCCGGTTCGTGGCGAGCGCGGCGGCGGCACGCGCGGTCCGCGGGTCGCCGAGCCGGATCAGGGCCTCGGCCGCGGCAAGGGTGTTCCAGGCGTCGCGGTGGTTGAGGAACAGCACGAGGGTCTCGAAGGCCCGCCGGTCACCGGCCCTCCCCAGCAGGACGGAGGCGACGAGACGCTCCTGCACGGAGCGCGACGGCTCGGTCAGCACGGCGGCGAGGCGGTCCCGGGCCTCGGGGACGTCCCGCCGCCAAAGGGCGACGAGCGCCTCCTCGGCCACCGACTCGTCCGGGTCGCCGGCGGCCGCGAGGAACAGGTCCAGATGCGCCGGGTCGCGGTCGCAGCCGAGCAGGGTCAGGGCGAGCCGCCGGGCCCGGGGCGCCTCCTGGCAGGCCTGACGCAGCAGCAGGGGCACGCAGACGGCGGGCGGCACGGGGCCGGTCCTGGCTGCCCAGCGCCAGAAGGGCAGGTGACGACCGATGACGATGCGGCTGATGGTGTCCTCCATCAACCCGGGGTACCAGGAGGGCTCCTCCTGCCCGGATGCGCCGAGCAGGTCGAAGAGCGGTGCCGTCGCCTCCATGGGGCGCTTCACCGCCAACGCCTCCAGGGCATAGCGGCGCTCCTCCTCCGTGCCACGGGGAAGCATGGCCAGCAGCGCAGGGACGGCGGGGGCCCGCCCGCCGACGACGTCGAGGCGCGCGCGTTCGGCGGGCCCCAGCCAGGGCCGCACCATGGCGGCGGCGTCCGGTGAGGCGGCGAGCCGCCTCAGATAGGCGCCGCGCTCCTCGCACCGCCCCTGGCCGGCGAACTCCAGCAGCCCCAGGACGCGGCGCGGTTCCCCGCGCCCGCGCAGCCGCGCGACGTCCGTCTCCCCCGACCGTACGGCCCCGTACAGCTCGTCCGCGCGCCGCGCCGAGTGACCGGCGCCCCCGTGCTCCCGTTCCACGGTCCCCCCTCTCCCCCGTGCGTCCACCCTAATGGCGCGCTCATCTGTAGGAGGCGTAAATCACATGGGCGCGAGGGCTGGCGCCGAGGTTACTCACCGGTTACCCTCTAACCAACGCACGCGTGGGCCTGGTGACGCAGCCACCGCGTGCAGCCGTTGTCGGTTCGGCACCATCGCGGCGCAGCCCCGGGACAGGGCTCGCCGGTTCTCACGCGGGTACGCCCACACACGCGTACGCACCCCCGCGGCTCCTCGACTCTCCCGCCCCCGCGCCTGCGCAGCAGAGACGCACGGCGCGGACCCTCAGCATTCGGAGTTCCGCGATGGACCGTCCACGACCCTTCCCCACCGTCGCCGTCATCGGTCTCGGCACCATGGGCACCGGCATCGCCGAGGTCGTCGCCCGGGCCGGCCACGAAGTGATCGGCATCGAGATCGACGACGCGGCCGCGCTCCGCGCCGTCGCCGCCCTGGAGGCCTCCACCGCCCGCGCCGTGCAGCGCGAGCGGATCACGGAGGCCGAGCGCGGCGACGTCCTGGCCCGTTTCCGCACCTTCTCCGACCTCCAGGCGGCGGCCGACGCCGACCTGGTCATCGAGGTCGTCACCGAGCACTTCGAGATCAAGCGCGAGGTCCTCACCGCCCTGGACGCCCTCCTGAAGCCGGGCGCCGTCCTGGCGACCGGCACCAACGCGCTGTCGGTGACCCAGCTGGCCTCGCACACCTCGCGCCCCGACCGCGTCCTCGGTCTGCACTTCTTCGCCCCCGCGCCGGCCATGAAGCTGGTCGAGGTGGTCTCCACCGTGCTCACCTCCCCCGAGACCACGGACTCCGTGACCGAGCTGGTCCGCTCGCTCGGCAAGGAGCCGGTGGCGGTCGGCGACCGCCCGGGCTTCATCGCCGACGGGCTGCTCTTCGGCTACCTCAACCAGGCCGCGGCCATGTACGAGGCCCGGTACGCCACCCGCGAGGACATCGACGCCGCCATGCGGCTCGGCTGCGGCCTGCCCATGGGCCCGCTCGCCCTGCTGGACCTGATCGGCATCGACACCGCGCAGACCGTCCTGGAGGCGATGTACGAGGCCTCGCGCGACCGGCTGCACGCCCCCGCGCCCATCCTGAAGCAGCTCTCCGCCGCCGGCCTCAAGGGCCGCAAGGCAGGACGCGGCTTCTACACCTACCAGGCCCCCGGCAGCGCGAGCGTCGTCCCGGACGCCGAGACGCCGGCCGAGGCCGCCGGTGCCACCGGCGGGCGCCCCGTGCGCAGCGTCGGCGTCGCGGGCTCGGGCACCATGGCCACCGGCATCGCGGAGGTCTTCGCCAAGGCCGGTTACGAGGTCGTGCTGGCCGCCCGCGGCCAGGAGAAGGCCGACAAGGCGGTCGCGGCGCTGGCCAAGTCCCTGGACCGGTCGGTGGCCAAGGGCCGGCTCAGCCAGGAGCAGCGCGACGCCGCCGTGGCGCGGGTGACCGCGGCCGGATCGCTGGACGCCTTCGCGGACGTGGACCTGGCCGTCGAGGCGGTCGCCGAGGACCTGCCGGTCAAGCAGCAGCTCTTCGCGACCCTGGACAAGATCTGCAAGCCGGGCGCGGTGCTGGCCACGACGACGTCCTCGCTGCCGGTGGTGGCCGTCGCCACCGCGACGTCGCGTCCGCGGGACGTGATCGGCATGCACTTCTTCAACCCGGCCCCCGCCATGAAGCTGGTCGAGGTGGTCCGCACCGTGCTGACCGCCGAGGACGTGCACGCCACCGTCCACGAGGTCTGCGGCCGGATCAGGAAGCACGCCGTGGACTGCGGCGACCGGGCCGGCTTCATCGTCAACGCGCTGCTGTTCCCGTACCTCAACAACGCCGTGAAGATGGTCCAGGAGCACTACGCGACGGTCGAGGACATCGACTCGGCGATGAAGCTCGGCGGGGGCTACCCGATGGGGCCCTTCGAACTGCTCGACGTCGTCGGGCTGGACGTCTCGCTCGCGATCGAGCAGGTGCTGCACAAGGAGTTCCGCGACCCGGGCCTGGCGCCGGCGCCGCTGCTCGAGCACCTGGTGTCCGCGGGCTGCCTCGGCCGCAAGACCGGCCGCGGCTTCCGCGAGTATGCCCGCCGCTGATTACGCGGGCAGCGGCTGGGACGGCCGGGACGATCCCGGTGGCTGGGGCGGTCTCCTGGGGCCGCCCCACCGCCTCCGGAAACCGGGCCCGGCCCACGGTGCAGCGGGAATGCAGTACGTTCGCGGTATGCCCCAGCCCGTGAAGCCCGCCCGTGCGTCCTCCACCACCGCCCAGCGCCATCGTGTCCGCCAGGAACTGGCCGCCGCGGCGATGCACCTGTTCGCGAGCCAGGGCTACGAGGCGACCACGGTCGACGAGATCGCCGCGGCCGCGGGGGTCGCGCGCAGGACGTTCTTCCGGCACTTCCGCTCCAAGGAAGAGGCGATCTTCCCCGACCACGACGACACCCTCGTGCGCGTCGGGCAGGTGCTGGACTCCGCCGAACCGCACGAGCACCCGCTCGACACGGTGTGCCGTGGCATCACCGAGGTGCTGCGCATGTACGCCGAGGCCCCAGAGGTCTCGGTGGAGCGCTACCGCCTGACCCGCGAGATCCCGATCCTGCGGGAGCGCGAGATCGCCTCGGTGGCCCGCTACGAGCGGCTGTTCACCCGCTACCTGCTGGGCCACTTCGACGAGGGCGCCCACCACGACGGGGACGACGACCCGCTGCTGGCGGAGGTCGCCGCGTCCGCCGTCGTCGCCGCCCACAACCACGTGCTGCGGCGCTGGCTGCGCGCCGGCGGCAAGGGGGACGTCGAGGCCCAGCTGGACCACGCCTTCGAGGTGATCAAGCAGACCTTCGGCACCGGCATCGGCCGGCGCCCCACCCCCGCCCCCGCCCCGGTCCTCACCTCCGAGCAGGGCGAGGTCGTCGTCGCGGTGGCCCGCACGGACGCCTCGCCCGCCGAGGTCATGCGGACGATCGAAAAAGCCCTGAAGGGCGCGTAGCCGCCCGTTCGCGCCCCCGGCGTCCTCCCGCGCCTCCGGCATCCCACCAGCGCCCCCAGGCCCTCGCGCCGGGGGCGCTTTCGCGTGTTGCTCAAACGTGAAGCCGTGGTGCCATCTGAGAAAAATTGTTGGCACGCAGTGTCTTGCAGGGTGGCACGCGGTGCCATAACGTGAGAACTGTCCGGGCGGGCGGCGTGCTGGGATCCGTCGCACGCCGTCTGTCCCCAAAGGCCCGGACGCCCGCGTCACAGGCATTCACCGCGCCACCAAGCGCCCCCGCTCCATCCGTGCGACCGCCACGGACAGCAGCACCACCGCCGAACCGACGGCACCACCCACCGCAACCCCCGACGTTCCCTCAAGCGTCCCTACGTCGCGCTTCGCCGGAGGCATCACCGTGAAGGACATCCTCGACGCAATCATGGCGTCCGAAAGCACGGCCGCGGACTTCGCCGCGCTGCCGCTTCCCGAGTCGTACCGCGCCATCACCGTCCACAAGGACGAGGCCGGCATGTTCGAGGGCGTGGACAGCCGCGCGAAGGACCCGCGCAAGTCGCTGCACCTGGACGAGGTGCCCGTGCCCGAGCTCGGCCCGGGCGAGGCCCTGGTGGCCGTCATGGCCAGCTCGGTCAACTACAACTCGGTGTGGACGTCGATCTTCGAGCCGGTGTCGACGTTCGGTTTCCTCGAGCGGTACGGCAGGCTCTCCCCGCTCACCAAGCGCCACGACCTGCCCTACCACGTCATCGGCTCCGACCTGGCGGGCGTCGTGCTGCGCACCGGCCCCGGCGTGAACCTCTGGAAGCCGGGCGACGAGGTCGTCGCGCACTGCCTGTCCGTCGAACTGGAGTCCGCGGACGGCCACAACGACACGATGCTCGACCCCGAGCAGCGCATCTGGGGCTTCGAGACCAACTTCGGCGGCCTCGCGGAGATCGCGCTGGTCAAGTCCAACCAGCTGATGCCCAAGCCCAGGCACCTCAGCTGGGAGGAGGCCGCGGCCCCTGGCCTGGTGAACTCCACCGCCTACCGCCAGCTGGTCTCCCGCAACGGCGCCGGCATGAAGCAGGGCGACAACGTCCTGATCTGGGGCGCCAGCGGCGGCCTGGGCAGCTACGCCACCCAGTTCGCGCTGGCCGGCGGCGCCAACCCGATCTGCGTGGTCTCCTCGCCGCAGAAGGCGGAGATCTGCCGCCGCATGGGCGCCGAGGCCATCATCGACCGCACCGCCGAGGACTACCGGTTCTGGAAGGACGAGCACACCCAGGACCCGAAGGAGTGGAAGCGCCTCGGCAAGCGCATCCGCGAGCTGACCGACGGCGAGGACGTCGACATCGTCTTCGAGCACCCGGGCCGCGAGACCTTCGGCGCCTCGGTCTACGTCACCCGCAAGGGCGGCACGATCGTCACCTGCGCGTCGACCTCGGGCTACAACCACGAGTACGACAACCGCTACCTGTGGATGTCGCTCAAGCGCATCGTCGGCTCCCATTTCGCGAACTACCGCGAGGCGTGGGAGGCCAACCGCCTCGTCGCCAAGGGCAAGATCCACCCCACGCTGTCGAAGACGTACCGCCTGGAGGAGACCGGCCAGGCAGCGCACGACGTGCACCGCAACGTGCACCAGGGCAAGGTCGGCGTGCTCGCGCTCGCCCCAGAGGAGGGCCTCGGCGTCCGCGACGCGGAGCTGCGCGCCGAGCACCTCGACGCCATCAACCGCTTCCGGAACGTCTGAGAACGGGAACGAGCATGAGCGAGCGTCAGAAGGATCGTCCGTGGCTGATGCGGACGTACGCGGGGCACTCCACCGCCGAGGCGTCCAACGCCCTGTACCGGCGCAACCTCGCCAAGGGCCAGACCGGGCTGTCGGTCGCGTTCGACCTCCCGACGCAGACCGGGTACGACCCCGACCACATCCTGGCCCGCGGCGAGGTGGGCCGGGTCGGGGTCCCGGTCGCCCACCTCGGCGACATGCGCCGGCTCTTCCAGGACATCCCCCTGGAGGAGATGAACACCTCGATGACCATCAACGCCAGCGCCATGTGGCTGCTCGCGCTCTACCAGGTGGTCGCCGAGGAGCAGGGCGCCGACGTCACCAGGCTCCAGGGGACGACGCAGAACGACATCGTCAAGGAGTACCTGTCGCGCGGGACGTACGTCTTCCCGCCCGGCCCGTCGCTCCGGCTGACGACGGACATGATCGCGTACACGGTCAACCACATCCCCAAGTGGAACCCCATCAACATCTGCAGCTACCACCTGCAGGAGGCCGGGGCCACGCCGGTGCAGGAGATCGCGTACTCCATGTCCACCGCGATCGCCGTCCTCGACGCGGTCCGCGACTCCGGCCAGGTGCCGCAGGAGCGGATGGGCGACGTCGTCGCGCGCATCTCCTTCTTCGTGAACGCGGGCGTGCGCTTCGTCGAGGAGATGTGCAAGATGCGGGCCTTCACCCGCATCTGGGACGAGATCACCCGCGAGCGCTACGGCATCGAGGACGCCAAGCAGCGCCGCTTCCGGTATGGGGTCCAGGTCAACTCGCTCGGCCTGACCGAGGCCCAGCCGGAGAACAACGTCCAGCGCATCGTGCTGGAGATGCTGGCGGTGACGCTCTCCAAGGACGCCCGGGCCCGCGCCGTGCAGCTGCCGGCCTGGAACGAGGCGCTCGGCCTGCCGCGCCCCTGGGACCAGCAGTGGTCCCTGCGCATCCAGCAGGTGCTGGCCCACGAGAGCGACCTGCTGGAGTACGGCGACATCTTCGACGGCAGCCACGTCGTCGAGGCGAAGGTCGCCGAGCTCGTCGACCGGTCCCTGGCCGAGATCGAGCACATCCAGGAGATGGGCGGCGCCATGGCCGCCGTGGAGTCCGGCTACCTGAAGTCGCAGCTGGTCTCCTCGCACGCCGAGCGCCGGGCGCGGATCGAGTCCGGCCAGGAGAAGATCATCGGCGTCAACTGCTACGAGGGCACCGAGCCCAGCCCCCTCACCTCCGACCTGGACGGCGCCATCATGACCGTCGACCCGGAGAACGAGGCACGGGTCGTCGCCGCCCTCCACGACTGGCGCGACAACCGGGACGAAGTACGGGCGCAGCGGTCGCTGGAGGCCCTCAAGGCCGCGGCCGCCGGGACGGGCAACCTGATGGAGGCCACCCTGGAGTGCGCCCGGGCGGGTGTCACCACCGGCGAGTGGTCCTGGGCGCTGCGCGACGTCTTCGGCGAGTTCCGCGCGCCGACGGGCGTGAGCAGCGCCCCCGTGGCGGTCACCGCCGAGCCGGGCACGCCGCTGGCCGCGGTACGCCGCAAGGTGGCGCTGACCGCCGAGGAGCTGGGCACCGGCAAGCTGCGGCTGCTGGTGGGCAAGCCGGGCCTGGACGGTCACTCCAACGGCGCCGAGCAGATAGCCGTACGGGCACGGGACGCCGGCTTCGAGGTGGTCTACCAGGGCATCCGGCTGACGCCCGAGCAGATCGTGTCGGCGGCGGTCGCCGAGGACGTCCACTGCGTGGGCCTGTCGATCCTCTCCGGCTCGCACGCCGAGCTGGTCCCGGACGTGCTGGACCGGCTCCGCAGGGCCGGGGTCGACGACGTGCCGGTCATCGCCGGCGGCATCATCCCGCCGGCGGACGCGGCCAAGCTGGTCGAGTCCGGCGTCGCGGCCGTGTTCACGCCGAAGGACTTCGGGATCACCGAGATCATCGGCAGGATCGTGGACGAGATCCGCAGGGCCAACAAGCTGGAGCCGCTGGAGGTCGCCGCGTGACCCCGGCAGCGAACACCCGTACGAACACGTTCGACACCCCGGAGGCGTAGGAGAGATGCAGTTCGGCCGTACATATGAAGAGTTCGAGGTCGGTGCCGTCTACAAGCACTGGCCCGGGAAGACGGTCACCGAGTACGACGACCACCTCTTCTGCCTCCTGACCATGAACCACCACCCGCTCCACATGGACGCGAACTACGCGGAGAGGACCACCGACTTCGGGAAGAACGTGGTCGTGGGGAACTACGTCTACTCGCTGCTGCTCGGCATGTCGGTGCCGGACGTGTCCGGCAAGGCGATCGCCAACCTGGAGGTCGAGTCGCTCAAGCACGTGGCGCCGACCTTCCACGGCGACACCATCTACGGCGAGACGACGGTGCTGGACAAGTGGCCGTCGAAGTCGAAGGACGACCGCGGGATCGTCCACGTGGAGACCAAGGGCTACAAGCAGGACGGCACCCTGGTGTGCGTCTTCCGCCGCAAGGTGATGGTCCCCACCGCCACGTACATCAAGGAGCGCGGCGGCGAGCAGCCCGGCCGCCCCGAGCTGAACGCCTAGGAGACAGCAGACATGAGCCGCCTCGCGCAGACCGACGGGCTGACCGACGTCCAGCAGGAGATCCTCTCCACCGTCCGCAGCTTCGTCGACAAGGAGATCATCCCGGTCGCCAACGAGCTGGAGCACAAGGACGAGTACCCCACCGACATCGTTGAGGGCCTCAAGGAACTCGGCATCTTCGGCCTGATGATCCCCGAGGAGTACGGCGGCCTGGGCGAGTCCCTGCTCACCTACGCCCTGACGGTCGAGGAGATCGCCCGCGGCTGGATGAGCGTGTCGGGCATCATCAACACGCACTTCATCGTCGCCTACATGCTCAAGCAGCACGGCACCCAGGAGCAGAAGGACCATTTCCTGCCCCGCATGGCCGCCGGCGACGTGCGCGGCGCCTTCTCTATGTCCGAGCCGGGCCTCGGCTCGGACGTCTCGGCGATCCGCACCAAGGCGGTCCGGGACGGTGACGACTACGTCATCAACGGCCAGAAGATGTGGCTGACCAACGGCGGCACCTCCAACCTCGTCGCGGTGCTGTGCCGGACCGACGAGGGCCAGCCGGAGGACGCGGCCCCGCACAAGTCGATGACGACCTTCCTCATCGAGAAGGAGCCGGGCTTCGGGCCGAACCCGACGGTGAAGGGCCTCACCGTGCCCGGCAAGATCGAGAAGATGGGGTACAAGGGCGTCGACACGACCGAACTCATCCTCGAGGATGTGAAGATTCCGTCAAATCGCGTCCTGGGCGGTCAGAGCGGCCGCGGTTTTTACCAAATGATGGACGGGGTTGAGGTCGGCCGGGTCAACGTGGCCGCCCGCGGCTGCGGCGTCGCACAGCGCGCCTTCGAACTGGGGATCGCGTACGCCCAGCAGCGGCAGACCTTCGGCAAGCCGATCGCGCAGCACCAGGCGATCCAGTTCAAGCTCTCCGAGATGGCCACCAAGGTCGAGGCGGCCCACGCGCTGATGGTGAACGCGGCCCGCAAGAAGGACTCCGGCCAGCGCAACGACCTCGAGGCCGGCATGGCGAAGTACCTGGCCGCGGAGTACTGCAAGGAGGTCGTGGAGGACGCCTTCCGCATTCACGGCGGCTACGGCTTCTCCAAGGAGTACGAGATCGAGCGCCTCTACCGCGAGGCCCCGATGCTGCTCATCGGTGAGGGCACCGCCGAGATCCAGAAAATGATCATCGGGCGTCGGCTGCTCGAGGAGTACCGAATCCAGGGGTGAATGTCTGGGTTGTGACACTTTGTGCGAGCCAAAGGTCACACCCAGTCATCAAATACCGGCCACTGACTCGACTGCTGGCTTGCCCAGTTGCCGGTCACTCCCGATACCATTCACGGAAAGCCGCCGTCCCCTGCACCATCATTGCGGCACCCTCCGCTACGAAGGTCTTCCATGCCCCACAGCCATTCCTCTGCACAACGCGACAGCCGGGCCGGCGTACGCCTCGCGCGCGGAGCGTCGCCGTGGCTCCTCCCGACCGTGGCCACCGCCGCGATCAGCCTCGTCCGCGCCCGCCGCTCCGGGCGCTGGGCGGCCGTGGCCGTCCCCACCACCGCCCTCGCGGCGGGCATGCTGTGGTTCTTCCGCGACCCCGAGCGTGAGATCACCCAGGGCCGCGTCATCTCGCCGGCCGACGGTGTGGTGCAGAGCATCATGCCGTGGAAGGACGGGCGCACCCGCGTCGCGATCTTCATGAGCCCGCTGAACGTCCACGTGAACCGCGCGCCGCTCGCCGGCACCGTCACGTCCGTCGAGCACATCCCCGGCGGTTTCGTTCCGGCGTTCAACAAGGAGAGCGAGAACAACGAGCGGGTCGTCTGGCACTTCGACACCGAGCTCGGCGACATCGAGATGGTGCAGATCGCCGGAGCCGTGGCGCGCCGCATCGTCCCTTACGTGCCGCAGGGCACCAAGGTGGAGCAGGGCGAGCGCATCGGCCTGATCCGCTTCGGCTCCCGTGTGGACATCTACCTGCCGGAGGGCGTCGAGCCCGACGTCGAGGTCGGCCAGACCACCGTGGCTGGGGTGACGCGCCTTGACCGTGATTGATCCCGACACCCAGGCACCGTGGGTCGCCGCGGTGGACGAGGACGACGACGATGACATGCCGCTGTCGACGCGGCTGTCGATAGCGGACGGCCTCACCCTCGGCAACGCGATCTGCGGATTCATGGCGGTGTACTTCACCACCACCGGGGTGCTCGTCCCGCACCTGATGGGCAACACCGACGGCGGCATGACACGGCACAGCGCCGCCACCGCCGTGCTGCTGATGCTCATGGCCTCGGTCTTCGACCTCTTCGACGGCCTCGTGGCGCGCAAGCTGCGCAGCTCGGCGATGGGCGCGGAGCTGGACAACCTGTCCGACCTGATCAGCTTCGGCCTGGCCCCCGCCTACTTCGTGGTCGTCTGGGGCCTGATCTCGGACGACGCCTACGGCAAGCTGTCGGCGGTGGCGGCGGTCGTGGTGCTGCTCGCGGTCGTCCTGCGCCTGGCCCGGTTCTCCTGCACGACGGTGCGGGAGGGGATCTTCCAGGGCATGCCGAGCCCCTTCGGGGCGATGACGGTCATCTCCGTCGTGCTGCTGGAGCTGCCCTTCATCCCGACGGTGCTGGCCATCGTCGGTGTGGCGTGGCTGATGGTCAGCCGGGTCGAGTACCCCAAGCCCCGCGGCCGGCTCGCCACGATCACGCTGGCCTGGATCGTGCTGAGCATGGGCTGCCTGGTCTGCTGGGCGTTCGCCGTCCCCGGCGGTGACGTGCTGCTGCAGACGGGCGCGGCCCTGCAGATCTGCGCGGCGGCGGTGATCCCGCTCTTCGCGACGACCCGCCGGGTCAACACGATCCGCAACAACCGCCGCGAGGCGCGTACGGCGCAGCTTCCGTAGCCGCACGACGTACGACGTACGTGTCAGGGGCCCCGAGCCGGGAAGGCTCGGGGCCCCTGGCGTTCCCGGGTCAGGCCGGCAGGTCGCGCGCGATGTCCTCGGCGAGGCGCTCCAGCAGCGGCCCGGCCTCGGCCATGCAGCGCGCCGGGTCCGGCTCGAGGTCGGTCAGGGCGTACGCCCGCCGGATGCCGGCCGCGCCCAGGGCGGCGCCGGACAGCGCGAGGCGGCCGCAGACGGCGACCACGTCCACGTCCCGGGCACGGGCGGCGGCCGCGACACCGGCCGGGGCCTTGCCGTGCAGGGTCTGTTCGTCCAGCGAGCCCTCGCCCGTGATCACCAGGTCGGCCCGCTCCAGAGCCGCCGCGAAACCGAGCATGTCCAGGAGCACCTGGACGCCGGGCCGGAAAGAGGCGCGCAGGCCCACCAGCGCCCCGAACCCGACCCCGCCGGCCGCACCCGCCCCCGGGGCCTCGGCGGCCGCACCGGCCTCCAACACCTCCGCGTAGTGGGCGAGCGCCGCGTCCAGCGTGGCGACGTCCTCCTGCGTGGCACCCTTCTGGGGGCCGTAGACGGCGGCGGCGCCCTTCGGGCCGAGCAGCGGGTTGTCGACGTCGCTGGCGAGGACGACCTCGGTCGCAGCGAGCCGCGGGTCGAGGCCGGACAGGTCCGCCGAGGCCAGCCCGGCGAGCGCCGCGCCGCCCGGGCCCACCGGCTCGCCCCGGCCGTCCAGCAGGCGGGCGCCGAGCGCGACGAGCATGCCCGCGCCCCCGTCGTTGGTCGCGCTGCCGCCGACGCCGAGCACGACGGACCGCGCGCCCGCGTCGAGCACGGCCAGCAGCAGCTCACCGGTGCCGCGGGTGGTCGCCGTCAGCGGCGCGAAGACGCCGGGCGGCAGGTGCCGCAGCCCCGAGGCCTCGGCCATCTCCACGACGGCGGTGCCGTCGCGCAGTGCGTACGCGGCGGTGACCGGCTCCCCCAGCGGCCCGGTGACCTCCACCAGGCGCCGCTCGAATCCGGCGGCGACGGCGGCGTCCACCGTTCCGTCCCCGCCGTCGGCCACCGGCACGGACTCGACGACGAGGTCGGGGGCGGCGTTCCGCAGCCCCGCCCCGAGCCGCTCCGCCACCTCGACGGCGGTGAGCGAGCCCTTGAACTTGTCCGCGGCGATGAGCACCCGCGCGGGCCGTGCGTCCGTCACATTGATCTCCCTTACGGCAGGTCGCGCCGCTTGGACCCTATCCCGGGGTGTCCGGGCGGTACACCGGAGGCATGGCCCTCTCTCTCCACGACCGCATCCTGGGCGGCTGGCTCGGCCGGATCGCCGGCAACATGCTCGGCAAGCCCGTCGAGCGCGGCGACCACTGGACCCGGGAGCGCATCGACCGCTACCTACGCCGGGCCGGGGCGCTGCCGCTGACCGACTACATCCCGGCGCTGGACCCGCCTGCGGATCCGGCGGAGTTCGAGCTGCGCCCGGAGTGGCCGCAGTGCACCCGCGGCAACATCCACGGCAGCGCGCGGGACGACGACGTCGACTACGCGATCCTCGGGCTCGACCTGCTGGAGACGTACGGCCCGGACTTCACCACCGAGCAGGTCGGCGAGCTGTGGCTGCTGCGCCTTCCCTACCTGCAGACCTTCACCGCCGAGCGCGCGGCGTACCGCAACCTCGCGGGCGGGATGAAGCCGCCGCTGACGGCCACGGCCGACAACCCGTACCAGGAGTGGATCGGGGCGCTGATCCGCGCCGACGTCCACGGCTGGACCTCCCCCGGCGACCCTCGGCGGGCCGCGTCGCTCGCCCGCCGGGACGCGGTGCTGTCGCACACGGGGAACGGGGTGTACGGCGCGATGTGGGCCGCGGCGCTGATCGCGGCGGCGTTCACCGCGCCCGACGCCCGGGCCGCGCTGGAGTCGGCGCTGCAGCACGTCCCGCCGGGCTGCCGGCTGGCCCGCACGGTGCGCCGGACGATGGCGCTGCACGCGGCGGGGCTGGACTGGGCCGGCACGATGGCGGAGCTGGACGAGGAGACGCGCGGGCTGCACTGGATCCACGCCGTCCCCAACGCCGCGCTCGTCACCGCCGGGCTGCTGTACGGCGCGGGCGACTTCACCGCCACGATCGCGCTGACCGTGCGCGGCGGTCTGGACACCGACTCCGGCGGCGCGACCGCCGGTTCGGTGGCCGGGGTGTTCTGCGGCGCAGCGGCGATCCCGCCGCAGTGGACCGAACCGCTGGAGGACCGGGTGCGCAGCGCGGTGTTCGGCTTCGACGGCGTGGCGATCAGCGAACTCGCCCGTCGCACGGCGCTGCTCGTGCCGTAGGGTCCGCGTGTGCGATACATCGTTGTGGGAGCGGGCGCGGTCGGCGCGACGATCGGCGGCCGGCTGTACGAGAGCGGTCACGAGGTCGTCCTGGTCGCGCGGGGAGCGCACCTGGAGGCGCTGCGCGAGCGTGGGCTGACGCTGCGGACGCCGGACGGGACGCTGTCGCTGCCCGTCCCGGTGGCCGGCGGCCCGGAGGGGCTGACGCTGCGCGAGGACGACGTGCTGGTGCTCGCCGTGAAGACGCAGGACACGGAGGCCGCGCTCGCTGCCTGGGCCCCGGTCGCGGACCACCTGCCGCTGGTCTGCGCCCAGAACGGCGTCGCCAACGAACGCATGGCGCTGCGCCGCTTCCGCGACGTGTACGGCATGTGCGTGTGGCTGCCGTCGACCCACCTGGAGCCCGGCGAGGTGGTCGCCCCCTGCGGTCCGCTCACCGGCATCCTCCACCTGGGCCGCTACCCGCACGGAACGGACGGGCTCGCGCGGGCCGTCTCCGCGGACCTGGAGAAGTCCTCGTTCGCCGCCCCGGTCGTGGCCGACGTGATGCGCTGGAAGTACGCCAAGCTGCTGTCGAACCTCGGCAACGCGGTCGAGGCGCTCTGCGGCGGCTGGGACGACACGGCCGCCGGCCTCGTCAAGCGGGCGCGGGCCGAGGGCGCCCAGGTGCTCGACGCGGCCGGCATCCCGTACGCGGGCGAGGAGGAGCAGGCGGCGGTCCGCGGCGACCGGGTGAGCCTGCGACCGGTCGACGGCTTCGCCCGGGGCGGCGGCTCGTCCTGGCAGAGCCTGACCCGGGGCACCGGGAGCGTCGAGGCGGACTGGCTCAACGGCGAGATCGTGTTGCTGGGACGGCTCCACGGGATACCCGTCCCGGTCAACGAGACGCTGCGACGGCTCGCGAACCGTGCGGCACGCGACCGCCGCGCCCCCGGAAGCCTGGACCCGGCGCAGGTGGCCGCCGCCGTCGAGGGTCGCGAACCCGTAGGTTGGGGCTCGTGACGACCACCGATTTCGACGCCTACATCGACAGCCTGCCGAAGATCCTCGCCGGGGCCAGCACGCTCTTCCGCGACGGCGACGGCCGGATCCTGATCGCCGAGACCACCTACCGCCAGGACGGCAAGTGGGTGCTGCCCGGCGGCACCATCGAGTCGGCCGACGGGGAGACCCCCCGCGAGGCGGCGCGCCGGGAGACCCTGGAGGAGGTCGGTCTGGACGTCGAGCCGGGCGCCCTGCTCGCCGTCGACTGGGTGCAGTGGCCGGGCCGCCCGCCGCTGACCTCCTACCTGTACGACGGCGGCGTGCTCGGCGAGGCCGCGCTCGGCGCGATCGTGCTGCAGGAGGAGGAACTGTCCGCCTGGCGGATGGCGACGCCCGAGGAGGCCGAGGAGTACCTCTCCCCCGGCCTCTACCGCCGTGTCCGCGCCGCCCTGGCCGCACAGGCGGACGGCGCCTGCCCCGTCGAACTGGTCAACGGCCGCCCCCCGGTGGTCGGTCAGCGGCCCACCGCGTAACCCCGCATGCCGCGGGGGTCGGCCGCACCGGTCTCCGGGTCGCGGGCCACGGGGCTGTCCGCCCGGCGCATGGCAACGCCCCCGGAGACCGAGGAGCAGTCCCGCCACCGGCCTCCACCACAGGTCCGCGCCGCGCCGCCGGCCGTGCCGGCGGCCGGCGCCTGCCCGGGCGGCGGGTCAGCGGCCCACCGCGTAACCCTGCATGCCGCGGGGGTTGGCCGCGGAGGACAGGACGCCGGTCTCCGGGTCGCGGGCCACCGCGCACAGGCGGCCCTCGGACCAGGGGGCGGCAACGGTGACGTCGTGGCCGCGGCTGCGGAGCCCGGCGATGACGGACTCCTCGAAGCGGCTCTCCACGGTGAGGCTGCCGGGCCGCATCTCCCGGGGGTGGAAGGAGCTCGGGAAGCTGTCGTTGTGCCAGTTGGGCGCGTCGATGGCGCCCTGGAGGTCGAGGCCGCCGCGGACGGGGGCGCGCAGGACGACGCCCAGGAAGAAGTGCAGCGACCACTGGTCCTGCTGGTCGCCGCCGGGGGTGCCGAAGGCCATCACCGGCACGCCGTCGCGCAGCGCGAGCGACGGGGTGAGCGTGGTGCGCGGACGGCGGCCCGGGGTGAGGGAGTTCGGCAGCCCGGGCTCCAGCCAGGTCATCTGCAGGCGGGTGCCGAGCGGGAAGCCGAGCCCGGGGACCACCGGGTTGGACTGGAGCCAGCCGCCGCTGGGGGTGGCGGCGACCATGTTGCCCCAGCGGTCGACGACGTCGAGGTGGCACGTGTCGCCGCGGGTCGCGCCGTTGTGGGCGACGGTCGGCTCGCCGACGCCCATGGCGTCGAATCCCGTTGCCGCGGCGGCGTCGTGGAGCGGGAAGTGCGGCAGCCGCGGCGTACGGCCGCGCGGGCTGCCGGGGCGCAGCTCGTGGGAAGCCCTCGCCTGGTCGACCAGGGCGCGCCGTGCGTCGTTGTAGGCGGGTGACAGCAGTTCGGCGAGGGGGACGTCGTCCTGGGCGTCGCCGTACCAGGCCTCGCGGTCGGCCATCGCCAGCTTGGTGCCCTCGACCAGGGTGTGCACGTAGTCGACGGAGCCGTACTCCAGTTCCGCGGGATCCGGCGGCAGCAGGGCCAATTGCTGCAGGAAAGCCGGGCCCTGGCTCCACGGTCCCGCCTTGCAGACCGTCCAGCCGTTCCAGTCGAAGGTCACCGGGTCCTCGTGGTGCGCCTCGTACGCGACGAGGTCGTCCCCGGTCAGGGTGGAGGCGTGCCGCTCCCCCGTGGTGTCCATCGCGGGACGGGCGGCGAAGGTGGCCAGCGCCTCGCCGATGAAGCCCTCGCGCCACACCCGCCGGGCCGCCTCGATCTGCGCCTCCCGGTCGCTGCCGGCGGCCTCCGCCTCCCGCAGCAACCGCCGCCAGGTGGCGGCGAGGTCGGGGTTGCGCAGCAGGTCTCCCGGCCGGGGCGGGCGGCCGCCGGCCAGGTACAGCTCGGCCGAGGTCGTCCACTCCGTCTCGAACAGCGCCTGGACCGAGCCGACCGTGGCGCCGACCGCCTCCACCGCGGGGTGGCCGTGCTCGGCGTAACCGATGGCGTAGGAGAGCACGTCCGCGAGCGGCTTCGTGCCGTGGTCGCGCAGCAGCACCATCCAGGCGTCGAACGCACCGGGCACGGCGGCCGCGAGCGGACCGGTGCCGGGGACGAAGTCCAGGCCCAGCGCTCGGTAGTGGTCGACGCTCGCCCCGGCCGGGGCGGGGCCCTGGCCGCAGAGCACGCGCACCGGACCGCCGGCGGGCGCGACGATGATCGGCACCTCGCCCGCGGGCCCGTTGAGGTGCGGCTCCACCACGTGCAGGACGAACCCGGCGGCCACCGCCGCGTCATAGGCGTTGCCGCCGCTCTCCAGCACGGCCATCGCCGACTGCGAGGCGAGCCAGTGCGTGGAGGAGGCCATGCCGAAGGTGCCTTGGAGGGTGGGCCGGGTCGTGAACAATTCCGTACTCCTCGCGCCGGGGGTGCACCTACACTCGCACGATGCCCCACGAGCGCGAACACGTACCCCCAGTCTCCTCCATGGCACGGTCGCTCGCCCGGGTCCCCGGTGTGGTCGCGGTGATGCTGGGCGGCAGCCGGGCGCGCGGAACGCACCGCCCCGACTCCGACTGGGACCTCGGCGTGTACTACCGGGGCGAACCGGACCTGGCGGCGCTCGCCGCGCTCGCCGACGAGGCGACGGGCACACCGGTGGAGATCGCCGGCCCCGGCGGCTGGGGTCCCTGGGTGAACGGCGGGGCGTGGCTGCGCGTCGACGGCGTCCAGGTCGACTGGATCCTGCGGGACCTGGACCGGGTGGGGCGGGTGTGGGACGACTGCCGCGCCGGCCGCTACGAGGTCGGTGTCCAGGCCGGCCATCCGCTGGGCTTCTGGTCCCCCGTGTACGCCGGTGAGGTCGCCCTCGGCCGCGTCCTGGCCGACCCGGCGGGTGAGCTGACCGCGCTGCGCGAGCGGACGCTGGTCTACCCGGAGCCGCTGCGCGAGGCCCTCGTCGGGGCCTCCTGGGAGGCGGACTTCCTGGTCGTGAACGCCCGCAAGTCCGCGGGTGGCGGGGACGTCCTGCACGCCGCCCTGTGCCTTTCACGGGCGGTCGGGGTGCTGACGCAGTCGCTCCACGCCCACCACCGCGTGTGGTGCCTCAACGAGAAGGGCGCCCTCGCCGCCGCGGGCGCCCTCCCCGACACCCCGCCCGGCTTCCGGTCCCGCGCCGAAGCGGTGCTGTCCGGCCTCGGCGACCCGGTCACGGCGGTGGAGGACGCCGCCGCCCTCGTCGCGGACGTCCGCGCGGCGCTGGGCTGACCCCGGGCGGAAACGCGCGGGTCCCGGCGCCGGACGAGCGGATCAACCGATGTTGGTGTGCTGCGCCCAGTCGTTGTGGAAGGTGAACCCGCCGCTCGCCGGCGGCATCGGCGACTGCACCTCGATCCAGCACAGAGGCTCCGTGCCGAGGGCCGCGAATCCGTGCGACGCGCCGACGGGCGCGAAGACGAGGTCGCCGACCCCGGCCAGGTCCTGCTCACCGTCACAGAAGGACCGCGTCTGTCCGGAGATCAGGTAGTAGATCTCCTCGAACGGATGGAAGTGCTCCTTCGCCGTCTTGAGCGGGGCGTTGTCCACCACGCCCGGGGTGAACTGCACGATGAACATCGCGTGGTGGCGCGCCCCGAGGAGGTCGTCCACCATCATGCGGATCTGGACGTTCTGCACGTTCGCCCCGTGGTAGGCGGGCATGGAGATCGACCCGGGCGGCGCCATGTCCGTCTAATCGAAGTGACCGACGTACGGCTTGGCCGGGTCGAGTTCGTCGACGGCCACGCCCTGCGTCGGCACCCGGGTCTCAGGCGCTTCGAACACCCCCCACGTCCCCCTGCCGTCGATGGGGCGCGGCTGGGGAGCGTGCACACGCAACATGCGCACGCGCTGATCCGTGGGGTTGCTCCACGCGTGACCGACGGCGTAGGGCACGAGGCCGAAGTCATGGGGACGCAGGGCGTACCGGTGGTCGGCCACCGCGAGCAGCGGGTTGCCCTCCAGGACGAAGAACGACTCCTCGAACGGGTGCCGGTGACCGATGACCTGGCCACCGGGCTCGAGTTCGACGATCGCGATCGACAAGTGGCTGGCGCCGCTGTCCGGGCCGAGGAAATGCGCCACCCTGACGCCCTTGCCCGGCTCACTCGGGTGCGACTCGACGAACTCAAGGGAGTTCCCCCGGCGGATGCTCAAGGATCGGGGGGCCCGCGAGACCTCTGCTGACTGCTTCATGGTCACCTTTCCCTGCTTGGTCCAGTGGTACGAGACTGTTCACGACCGCTGTTAGTCGAGACAAAATCGCAGGTGAACGCGGGTGTGGCCGGTGGGCGAGCGGCACCCCCGATATACGTTCGCGCCGGGCCGCCAGCCGTCCTACCCTCGGCGCATGGCCAGGCCTCTCGTAGCCGTCCTCAGTGGCGCAGGTATCTCCACCGACTCCGGCATCCCGGACTACCGCGGTCCGAACGGGCTGTGGCGGCGCGATCCGGAGGCGGAGAAGCTCGTGACGTACGAGCACTACATGGCCGATCCCGATGTGCGCCGCAGGTCGTGGCGGATGCGCATGGAGAGCCCGACGCTGGAGGCTCGGCCCAACGCGGGGCATGACGCGATCGTCCGGCTGGAGCGGTCGGGCGTGGCGGTGCGCGTGATCACGCAGAACGTCGACGGGCTGCACCAGATGGCGGGGCTGCCCGAGCGCAAGGTGCTGGAGCTGCACGGCACGGCCCGCACCGTCGTGTGCACGCGGTGCCACGACCGGGCGCCGATGGACCAGGCGCTGGCGCGGGTCCGGGCGGGCGAGCCGGACCCGGCGTGCGGAAAGTGCGGCGGGATCCTGAAGTCGGCGACCGTCATGTTCGGGCAGCGGCTGGATCCGGTGGTGCTGGGCAACGCGATGGCCATCGCCAAGGGCTGCACGGTCTTCATCGCGGTCGGCACCAGCCTGCAGGTGCAGCCTGCGGCGTCGCTCGCCGGGATCGCGGCGGAGCACGGGGCGCGGCTGGTGATCGTCAACGCCGAGCCGACGCCGTACGACGAGATCGCGGACGAGCTGGTGCGCGAGCCGATCGGGAGCTCGCTGCCCGCGCTCCTGGACGGGATCGCCCGCGAGGCCGCCGCGGGGTGACGCGCGTGCCCCCGGACGGATCGTCCGGGGGCACGGCTCAGGGCAGGTTCGCCGCGGCGGTCACCAGCGGTGGTGGACCTGGGCGCGGATGCGCCGGTCGTACAGGTCCCGCACGGCGTCCAGCGTGCTCTGCGGCAGCGGCGGCAGGGCCGCGGCCTCGGCGTTGGCGCGGGCCTGCTCGACGGAGCGGGCGCCGGGGATCACGGTGGTGACGCCGGGCTGCTGGATGATCCAGCGGAGCGCCGTCTGGGCCGGGGTCGCGCCCTGCGGGGAGAGGGCGGTGAACTCGGCGGCGGCCTCCAGGCCGGTCGCGTAGTCGACGCCGGAGAAGGTCTCGCCCTGGTCGAAGGACTCGCCGTGCCGGTTGTAGGTGCGGTGGTCGTCGGCCGGGAAGACCGTGTCCTTGGTGTAGCGGCCGGACAGCAGGCCGGAGGCGAGGGGCACGCGGGCGATGATGCCCACCCCGGCCTCGGCGGCGGCCGGCAGGACCTGCTCCAGAGGCTTGAGGCGGAAGGCGTTGAGGATGATCTGCACGCTCGCGACGCCCGGCCGGGCGATCGCGGTCAGCGCCTCCTCGCAGGTCTCGACGCTGACGGCGTAGGCCGCGATGCGCTCCTCCTCGACGAGGGTGTCGAGGGCGTCGAAGACCGCGTCCGAGGAGTAGACGGCGGTCGGCGGGCAGTGCAGCTGCACCAGGTCGAGGGTGTCGACGCCGAGGTTGGCCCGGGACCGGTCGTTCCAGGCGCGGAAGTTGTCCAGGACGTAGTTCTCGGGGACCTGGGCGACCCGGCGGCCCATCTTCGTGGCGACGAAGATCCCGGCGTCCGGGCGCTCCCGGAGGTAGCGCCCGATCAGCTGCTCGCTGCGTCCGTCGCCGTAGACGTCCGCCGTGTCGAAGAGGGTCACGCCCTCCGCCACGGCCGCGTCCAGGACGGCGAGTGCGTCCTCCTCGCGGACCTCGCCCCAGTCGGCGCCCAGCTGCCAGGTGCCGAGACCCACGACGGACACCTTGCGGCCCGTCCTGCCCAATACGCGCTGCTCCATGCCTTCGATGCTAGTCGCTGCCCCGCCGGCCGCGGCCGACGGGGCGGGCGCTACCGGGCTACCGGGCTACCGGGCTACCGGGCTACCGGGCTACCGGGCTACCGGGCTACCGGCGGGCGGTCCCCTCCAGGTGGCGGCGCACGGCGCGGGCCGCGTGGTGGCCGGACATGCCGTGGACCCCCGGGCCGGGCGGGCTGGCGGAGGAGCAGAGGAAGACCCCGGGGCGCGAGGTGGTGTACGGGTTCCACTGCAGCTTGGGGCGGAAGGCCGTCTGGAGGCCGGCGAAGGCCCCGCTGGCGATGTCACCGCCGACGTAGTTGGCGTTGCGGGCGGCGAGTTCGGCCGGTCCGCTGACCGCCCGGGCAAGGACGAGGTCCCGGAAGCCGGGGGCGAAGCGCTCGATCTGCCGCTCGACGGCCTCGGTGGCGTCGCCCCGAAAGCCGTTGGGCACGTGCCCGTACGCCCAGAAGACGTGCTTGCCCTCGGGCGCCCGCCCGGGGTCGACGACGGTGGGCTGGGCGGTGATGAGGAACGGGGTCTGCGGCGGGCGGCCGCGTACCGCCCGGTTCAGCGCGTCGCCGATCTCGCCGAAGCTCGGCCCGATGTGCACGGTGCCGGCCCGGCGGGCCTCTGCCGCGGTCCAGGGCACGGGGCCGTCCAGGGCGTAGTCGACCTTCCAGACCGCGGGTCCGTAGCGGTAGTTCCGGTACGCGTCGCCGAGCCCGGCGATGCGCGCCAGCGCGGTCGGCGAGGTGTCGAAGACGTACGCGCGCGCCGGCGGCAGCTCGTCGAGCTTGCGGACCATGACGCCGGTGTGGACGGTGCCGCCAAGCAGCCGCAGGTAGGACGCGAGGGCGTCGGCGAGCGACTGCGAGCCGCCGCGCGGGACCGGCCAGCCGACCTCGTGGCCGGAGACGGCGAACATCAGCGCCGTCGCACCGGTGAGCGGGCTGGTCAGCGGGGCGATCGCGTGGGCGGCGAGACCGGCCAGCAGCCCGCGGGCCTTCTCGTCGCGGAACAGCCGGGCGAGCACGGACACCGGCGGCAGCCCGGTCAGCCCGAAGCTCGCGAAGCGCAGCGGGTCGCGGGGCAGTCCCCGCCACTGGGGGCGCAGGAAGTCGTGGGCGAGGGTCTTCCAGCGGCCGACGTACGGGGCCAGGAGCCTGCGGTAGGTGCCCGCGTCGCGCGGTCCGAGCGAGGCGGCGGTCGCGCCGACGGTGCGGTCCAGCACCGCCGCGGTGCCGTCGTCGAAGGGGTGCGCGAGCGGCAGCTCGGGGTGGAGCCACCGCAGGCCGTGGTCGGCGAGCGGCATCGCGTTAAACGCGGGCGAGCCGGCGCCGAGCGGGTGCACGGCCGAGCACGGGTCGTGGCGGAAGCCCGGCAGGGTCAGCTCCTCGGTGCGCGCGCCGCCGCCGACCTGGTCGCCGGCCTCGAAGAGCTCCACGGAGTGCCCGGCGCGGGCGAGTTCGACCGCGGCGGTCAGGCCGTTGGGCCCGGCTCCGACGACGATGACGTCCGTGACGTGTGCCCTGCTCATCGGTCACCTGCCATGAGGTCGACGACCCGTCGCGCGGTCGCCTCGTCGCGCGCCACGGAGAAGGGGAAGGCGTTGCCGCCGCCGATGCGGAAGGGCACGCCCTCCGCGGTGATGCTGGCGCCGCCGGCCTCGGTGACCAGCAGCAGTCCGGCCGCGTGGTCCCAGGGCGACTCCCAGGTGAAGGCGACGGCGTCGATGGCGCCCCGGGCGACCTCCAGGTAGTCCAGCCCTGCGCAGGTGCACTGACGGGACTCGACGCCGTCGGTGCCGAGCCCCTCGAACCGGCGCCGCTCCTGTTCGTCGAGGAAGGCGAACTGCGAGGTGGCGACGGTGAGCGCGGACCCGCCGGAGTCGCGGGCGGTGCGGATCGGCTCGCCGTTGAGCAGGGCGCCCCCGCCGCGTCGGGCGGTGGCCATGAGGGCCAGCCTCGGCACGTACGTCCAGGAGGCGTGGACCTCGCCGCCGCGGGCGAGCGCGACGAGCGTGGCGAACTCGGGCCTGCCCGCGACGAAGTTGGCGGTGCCGTCGACGGGGTCGACGATCCACACCGGGTCGTCCCCGCCGATACGGCGCAGGACGCCCGGGTCGGCGTGCACGGCCTCCTCCCCCACCACGACCGAACCGGGCAGCAACGCCGGCAGTTCCTCGGCGAGCCGCAGCTCCGCCTCGCGGTCGGCGACGGTGACCAGGTCGCCCGGTCCGGTCTTGTGGCTGATGTCGGTTGCGCTCAGCCGGCGCCAGCGCGGCACGACCTCCGCCTCGGCGGTCGCGCGCACCGTGTCCTCGACCGCCTTGAAGAGTGCGTCATCGATCACTCCTCCATCAGACCAGATCGTCCGCGGCGCCGCGCACCCGTGGTGGCTTTGGCGGGTTCACGCCGTCCGTGCGGCGGGGCCCGCCTTCCGCATCAGGGCGCTGTACAGCACGAACGAGCTGACCAGGCCGACCGGCCAGCCGTAGTCCGCGAGCGGCTTCAGCAGCGGGATCAGGCCGTCGACGGGAAACGGGCCCTGCTTGCGGCCGTCGGCGTCGACGGTGGAGTACGAGCCGCCGACCGCCAGCAGGCCGCCCACGACGAGGGCGAGCACCGCCCGCCAGTTCCAGCCGCGGTGGTACCAGTAACGGCCGCCACCTGCCTCGTACAGCTCGGGCAGCGCCAAGTGGGTGCGCCGGACGACCCAGTAGTCGGCGATGAGGACGCCGGCCACGGTGCCGAGGACACCTCCGACCACGCCCAGCCAGGTGAAGATGTACAGCTCGGGGGTGGAGGTCAGTTTCCAGGGGAAGATCAGCACCCCCACGACGCCGGTGATCAGCGCGCCGGTGCGGAAGTCGACGTGCCGGGGCGCGAGGTTGGACAGGTCGTACGCCGGGGAGACCACGTTGGCCGCGATGTTGACGCTGATGGTGGCCACCAGCACCGTGACCAGGGCGTACAGCAGGCCGATGACGTTGTCGGTCTTGCCGGCCAGTTCGACCGGGTCCCAGATGGCCTCGCCATAGACCGCCTGGGAGCCGGAGGTGACCAGCACCGACAGGACGGCGAAGAAGGTCATCGTGGTCGGCAGCCCGAGCGACTGGCCCCAGACCTGGGCGCGCTGCCCGGCCCCGAAACGGGTGAAGTCGGGGATGTTGAGGGAGAGGGTCGACCAGAAGCCGATCATGCCCATGAGGGCGGGGAAGAAGACCTTCCAGAAGTCCCCGCCCCAGCCGAGGGCGGAGGGCTGGTCCAGCAGGTGGCCGAGGCCGCCCGCCTTGTTGGTGATCCAGACCAGCAGGACGACGGCGCCGACGAGGACGAAGGGCGCGGCCCAGTTCTCGAAGCGGCGGAGCGTCTCCATGCCCCGGTAGATGATCGCGAGTTCCAGCGCCCAGAAGGCGAGGAAGCAGACCCACAGCGTCCACGGGTAGCCCGCCACGTGCGCGGCGCCCGCCCAGCCGCCCCAGATCTTGCCGAGGAGGACGAAGATGCCCTGGCCGCCGATCCAGGTCTGGATGCCGAACCAGGCGCAGGCCACGGCGGCGCGCAGCATCGCCGGGAGGTTGGCCCCGCGCACCCCGAAGGAGGAACGGGCCAGCACCGGGAAGGGGATGCCGTACTTGGGGCCCGCGTGGCCGGTGAGCAGCATCGGCGCGAGCACGATGACGTTGGCCAGGGCGATGGTGAACACCGCCTGCTTCCAGTCCATGCCGAGGGCCACCAGGCCGGAGGCGAGCGTCCACGACGGGATGTTGTGCGCCATCCCGATCCACAGCGCGGTGAAGTTGTAGGTGGTCCAGTGCCGTTTGGCGACGGGGATCGGCAGCAGGTCCTCGTTGGCGTACGGACCGTGCGGCACGGCCGCGTCGAGGCGGAGCTCGACGCGGCCGTCGGGGTGCGTGATCTGGTCGGGCGGCGTGGGGGCCGGCATGGGTGCGCTGCTCCCCCCTCAGCCGCGCAGTGCGGGGATGACGGTGGAGCCGTAGGCGTCGATGGTGGACTCCTTGGCGTCGTGCATGTCGTAGACCGCGAACTGGTCGACGCCGAGGGCCTTCAGGGCGCGCAGCTTCTCGATGTGCCGCTCGGCGGTGCCCAGGAGGCAGAAGCGGTCGACGATCTCGTCGGGCACGAACGTGGTGTCGGGGTTCCCCGAACGGCCGTGGTGGGAGTAGTCGTACCCCTGACGGGCCTTGATGTAGTCGGTGAGTTCGTCGGGCACGGAGGCGGAGTGTTCGCCGTACCGGGCCACCAGGTCGGCGACGTGGTTGCCGACCATGCCGCCGAACCAGCGGCACTGCTCGCGGGCGTGGGCCAGCGCCTGCGGGGAGTCGTCCTCGGTGACGTAGGCGGGGGCCGCCACGCAGACCTTGACCTGCGAGGGGTCCCGGCCGGCGGCGACCGCGGCGTCCCTGACCGACTTGACCATCCACTCGGTCAGGTAGACGTCGGCGAGCTGCAGGATGAACCCGTCCGCCTTCGCCCCGGCGATCGCCAGCGCCTTCGGCCCGTACGCCGCCATCCACACCGGCAGTTGCGCCCCCTCCTTGATCCAGGGGATGCGGATGACGGTGCCGCCGAGGTCGGCCTCGCGGCCCTCGGCGAGATCGCGGATGACGTGCATCGCCTCCTCGATGCGGGCGAGGGTGTTGGGCTTGCGGCCCGCCACACGCATCGCCGAGTCGCCCCGGCCGATGCCGCAGATCGTCCGGTTGCCGAACATCTCGTTCAGCGTGGCGAAGGTGGACGCGGTCACCTCCCAGGTACGGGTGCCCGGATTGGTGACCATGGAGCCGACGACCATCCGCTCCGTCCGCGCGAGGATCTGGCTGTAGATGACGAACGGCTCCTGCCACAGCACCGTGGAGTCGAAGGTCCAGCCGTGGGTGAAGCCGTTGCGCTCGGCGCGCCGCATCAGCTCCACGACCTCCGAGGCGGGCGGGTCCGTCTGCAGGACGAGTCCGAAGTCCATGGGTCCACGCGCCTTTCTCAGATGAGGTACTGGCAGGTTCCGCGCGGGGTGTACTGGCCGTGGCCCGCCCGTCCGACGTACTCCCGGCCGTCGATGACGGGCTCGCCGCGGGAGAGCACGGTGTCGACCCGGCCGGTGATCCGCCGGCCCTCGTAGGCCGAGTAGTCGACGTTCATGTGGTGGGTGGAGGCGGACATGACCTGCTCCGCGTCGGGGTCGTAGATGACGATGTCGGCGTCCGCGCCCGGCGCGATGGTGCCCTTGCGCGGGTACAGCCCGAACATCCGCGCCGGGGTCGCGCAGGCGATCTCGATCCACCGGCGCCGGCTGATGTGCCCGTCCACCACCGCCTGATGGAGCAGGTCCATCCGGTTCTCCACCCCCGGCAGACCGTTGGGGATCTTCGAGAAGTCACCCCGGCCCAGTTCCTTCTGCCCCACGAAGCAGAACGGGCAGTGGTCCGTGGACACCACCTGCAGGTCGTTGGTCCGCAGGGCCCGCCAGAGCACCGCCTGGTGCTCCTTCGGGCGCAACGGCGTCGAGCAGACGTACTTGGCGCCCTCGAAGTCCGGCTCCGCCATGTTGTCCGTGGACAGGAACAGGTACTGCGGGCACGTCTCCCCGAAGACGTTCAGCCCCTCGTCCCTGGCGAGGGCGATCTGCTCGACGGCCTGCTGCGCGGAGACGTGGACGACGTAGAGCGGGGAGCCCGCGACCTGGGCCAGCCGGATCGCGCGGTGGGTCGCCTCGGCCTCGAGGAGGGCGTGGCGCACCTCGCCGTGGTAGCGGGGGTCGGTCTTGCCCGCGGCCAGCGCCTGCTCGACGAGCACGTCGATGGCGATGCCGTTCTCCGCGTGCATCATGATCAGGCCGCCGTTGTCGGCACCGCGCTGCATGGCCCGCAGGATCTTGCCGTCGTCGCTGTAGAAGACACCGGGGTAGGCCATGAACAGCTTGAAGCTGGTGACGCCCTCCTCGACGAGGATGTCCATCTCCTTGAGGGTGTCCTCGTTCACGTCGGAGAGGATCATGTGGAAGCCGTAGTCGACGGCGCACTGGGCGTCGGCCTTGGCGTGCCAGGTGTCGAGTCCGGCACGCAGCGACTCGCCCACCGACTGGACGGCGAAGTCCACGATCGTCGTCGTACCGCCCCAAGCGGCGGCCCGGGTGCCGGTCTCGAAGGTGTCCGAGGCGTGGGTACCGCCGAAGGGCAGCTCCATGTGGGTGTGGGCGTCGACACCGCCCGGGATGACGTACTTCCCGGTCGCGTCGATGACGCGGTCGGCGGACGCGGTCCAGCCCTGCGCCGCGTCGGAGTCGTGCGACGCGAGGGCGGCGACCCTGCCCCCCTCGACGAGGACGTCGGCGTGGACCTCCTCCGCGGCGGTGACGACCAGTCCGCCCCGGATGACGATGCGGCTCATGCTCCCACTCCTTCCACTGGCTGAGGGCGGGGTCCCCGGAAACCTCGATGCCATGTCGGAAAGGCTCTACGCACGTAGACCCCGCCATGGTGGAAAACGTATGACCGGTCACCCACGGTGGCAATACCGCTGCTCCCCATCGGCGGGGGCGCTCGCTCCTCCTCCGCACCCCCGTACGGCGAACGCTCACAATATGCCATGAACCGGGCGTGCGGGTCTGTAGGCGACGAGGTGCGAAATCGCGTTGCCCCGGCCGCGGCGGCACGGCGACCATGGCAGGATGGAGGATCCCGCATGCGGCTGAGGCTGCGTCACTTCCGCCCGCGTACCGGCCCGGTGGAGCCCCGCGTCGTGCAGACCTGGCATCCCCCGCGTCACACGGCGCTCACCGACCCCGCCGCGCACGGCTTCCCGGTCGGCGACCACGCAGGGCTCTCGACGCCGGCCGGACTGTTCTCCCTCGCGGTCCACGTCCCGCTGCGCGACGGCCGCGGCGACCTCGTCCTGGTCCACCACTCGGCGGGCCTGCGGGTGAGCCGGTGGCCCCGGCTGCGCCACCGGCTGACGGGCGGGGTGCCACTGACGGTCCGCACGGACGAGGCGCGCACGGCGCGCGACGCCGACGCATGGTGGCGGCCGTTTCGTCACGCGGACTCCCGCGACCGGCTGCGGCCGGTCGGCCACGCGTGGACGCTGTTCCTCGTCGGCGGCCGCGGCACGTTCTCCTTCGCCGCCACGCAGTTGGCGTGGGCGGCCGGTCAGGGGCCACGTCAGAAGGGCGTGGTGAAGGGGCACATGGCCCTGGTCGAGCAGTTCACCCCGGCGCTGGAGCCCGGAGGCCGGCGACGCGGGCCCGAGCTCGACGTCGCCTTCGAGGCGTACCCGCCGTGCGCCCACTTCCGCAGACCGGGCCGTCCGCGACGCCGGGCCGACGCCCCGTCACCCTCGCCCGTCGCCGCACCGCGGGTGGGGCGCCCATGAGGCTCGCGACGTTCAACGTGCTGCACGGCCTGCCGATCAGGGACGGCGGACCGGCCCCCTTCCCCGGCGGTGCTGCCGCCGGGGAGCCGCTCGCCCGCGCCGTCGCGTCCCT
This sequence comes from Streptomyces sp. PA03-5A, assembly GCF_033792725.1. Taxonomy (NCBI): domain Bacteria; kingdom Bacillati; phylum Actinomycetota; class Actinomycetes; order Kitasatosporales; family Streptomycetaceae; genus Streptomyces; species Streptomyces sp. PA03-5A. Next base: position 143,426 of record NZ_JARAVL010000001.1, read on the forward strand.
GAACGCCGACGTCCTCGCGCTGCAGGAGCTCGACCGCTTCCAGGAGCGGTCCGGCCGGGTCGACCAGGCCGCGGCCGCCGCCGCGGCGTCGGGCGCCCGGGACTGGCGCTACGCGTCGGCGGTCCACGGCCGCTCGGTGCCCGGCACCGGGTGGGTGCCCGATCCGGCCGTACCCGGGATGCGGGTGTCCGGGCCCAAGGACACGGACCGGGGCGAGGGCCCGCCGTCGCACGGGATCGCCCTGGCGACCCGGCTCCCCGTACGGGAATGGCGGGCCCGGCGGCTGTCCCCCTCGCCCGTGGGCATGCCCCTGCGGGTGCCCGGGCTCGCCGGGCTCCGGATGACGGCCGACCAGCCGCGCTGCGCGCTGGCCGCCGTCCTGGAGGGCGCCCGCGGCCCGTTCACGGTGGTCGCCGTGCACCTGTCGTTCGTCCCCGGCTGGAACGTGGGCCAGTTGACCGCGGTCCGCCGCTGGATCGCCGGTCTGCCCCGGCCCCATCTGCTGCTGGGCGACCTCAACCTGGTGGGCCCGGTGCCCTCACTGGCGCTGGGCGGGGCCTGGCGGGCGCTGGCCCGTACGCGCACCTACCCCTCGCACCGTCCCGTGGTGCAGTTCGACCACGTGCTGGCGGCGGGGGTCGGGCGGGCCGCCGTGCGCTCGGCGTGGGCGCCGGCCGTGCCGGTCTCCGACCACCGGCCGCTCGTCGTCGACCTGAAGCTCTGACCGCGGCGGCGCGGGCCGGGGCCCGTGGCCCCGGCCTTGTGGCGTACCGTCAGGCCGGGCCGTCGCCCAGCTCGCTCTGCGCCTGCTTGAGCGCGGACTCCAGGATCGAGGCGCCTTCCTCCGCTTCGGCGACGGTCAGCGAGAGCGGCGGCGCGATGCGCAGCGCGTCGCCGGCCCGCCCGCCCTTGCCGATCAGCAGGCCCCCCTCGCGGGCCGCTTCGAGGACCACGCCCGCCGCGGCCGGCGAGGCCAGCTCGACGCCGAGCATCAGTCCGCGGCCGCGCACCTCCCGGACCACCGGGAGCCCGGCGGAGATGGCCTCAAGCCGCGACTTGAGCAGGCCGCCCACGCGCCGTGCGTTGCCCTGCAGGTCGTGGTCGAGGAGGTACTGGAGGTTGGCCAGCGCGCCGGCCGTGGTGATGGGGCTGCCGCCGAACGTGGAGATGGAGTTGGCGGTGAGGCAGTTCATCACCTCGGCGCGGGCGACGACTCCTCCCATGGACAGGCCGTTGCCGACGCCCTTGGCGAAGGTCAGGACGTCCGGCGGGCCGGAGCCCTCGTGCGCCTGCCAGCCCCAGAAGTGCTCACCGGTGCGGCCCCAGCCGGTCTGCACCTCGTCGGTGATCCACAGGATGCCGTGCCGGTCGAGGACCTCCTTGAAGGCCGCCAGCAGCCCGTCCGGGCCCGAGGTGAAGCCCCCGACGCCCTGGATCGGCTCGGCGATCAGGGCGGCGACCTGGCCGTTGGCCTGGCCGAGCATGTCCTCCAGGTCCGTCACGCACGCGGCCGTGAACTCGGCGTCGGACAGGTGCGCGTACGGGCCGCGGTGCCGGACGCCCCCGTGCACGTACAGCGTCTGCAGCGGCGACAGGCTCGTCGGCGACCAGGAGGTGTTGCCGGTGATGCCGATCGCCGAGAAGGAGCGGCCGTGGTAGCTGTTGCGCAGCGCCAGGATCTGGTTGGACCTGCGGTACGTGGTGGCGAGCAGCAGCGCGGTGTCGTTCGCCTCCGTGCCGGAGGTGGTGAAGAAGACCCGGGCGTCCGGGATGCCCGACAGACGGGCGATGCGCTCGGCGAGGTCGACCGCATGGGAGCTCAGGTAGAGCGTGGAGGAGTGCAGGATCCTCCCGGCCTGCTCGCGGACCGCGGCGGTGACCTCGGGCAGGGCGTGCGCGGTCATGGTGGTGAGGATGCCGCCGAAGAAGTCCAGGTACTGCCGGCCTTCGGCGTCCCAGACGTGGCGGCCCTCGCCGTGGGTGATCTCGATCGGCTCCCGGTAGTACGTAGCCAGCCACTGCGGCATCACGGCCTGGTGGCGGGAGTGGAGCGCGGCGTGCGGGTTCTCGGTGATGGTCATGGACGTGTTCACGCCTCCGTCAGGGTGCCGTAGGCGTCAGGGCGGCGGTCCCGGTAGAAGGCCCACTGCTGGCGCACCGCGGGGATCAGGTCGAGGTCCAGGTCGCGCACGATCAGTTGCTCCTCCTTGTCGGAGGCGACGTCGCCCACGAACTGGCCGCGCGGGTCGACGAAGTAGGACGTGCCGTAGAAGTCGTTGTCGCCGTAGTCCGGTTCCTGGCCGACCCGGTTGATGGCGGCGACGAAGTACTCGTTGGCGACGGCCGCGGCCGGCTGCTCCAGCTGCCACAGGTACGAGGAGAGCCCGCGGTGCGTCGCCGAGGGGTTGTAGACCAGTTGCGCGCCGGCGAGGCCGAGTGCCCGCCAGCCCTCGGGGAAGTGGCGGTCGTAGCAGATGTAGACGCCGACCTTGCCGACGGCCGTGTCGAAGACCGGCCAGCCCAGGTTGCCGGGCTTGAAGTAGTACTTCTCCCAGAAGCCCTTGACCTGCGGGATGTGGTGCTTGCGGTACTTGCCGAGGTAGCTGCCGTCGGCGTCGATCACGGCGGCGGTGTTGTAGTAGAAGCCGTCCTGCTCGATCTCGTAGACCGGCACCACCATCACCATGCCCGTCTCCTGGGCGAGCGCCTGCATGCGCTGCACGGTCGGGCCGTCCGGCACCCGCTCGGCCCACCGGTAGTTCTCGGCCTCCTGCACCTGGCAGAAGTACGGGGAGTTGAACACCTCCTGGAAGCCGATCACCTGGGCTCCCCGCGCGGCCGCCTCGCGGGCGTGCTCCTCGTGCTTAGCGATCATCGACTCGGTGTCACCGGTCCACGTCGCCTGGACGAGCGCGGCGCGTACGACATTGGGCATGACAGCTCCTTTGACGCGAGGTCACGCCGGAACGGCGGGCTGGTCTACGCACGTAGATCCGGCGCTGGGACGAACGTAAGAGCCCACAGCCCACTGTGGCAATACCGGCGCCGTTACTCAACGAAGCCGATCAGATTTCGCGGCCGGGCAGACCCGCTCGGCGCAGTGCGGCGGCCACGTCGCGGCGCTTGGACACCGACACCAGACCCGCCGCGTCCAGGAGCGGGCCGACGAGCCCGGCGCCCTCGTGGGCGATGCCGGCGGCCGTCTCCGGGCTGCGGGCGCGCACGAGGGCGACCAGCAGGCTCAGCGCCGCGTCCCGGTGGCCGGCGTCGAGGAGGGCCCCGGCGGTCGCGGCGATCTCGGCGGCGGGCCGGGCGGCCGCCTGGTGCAGCAGGGTCCTGCAGTCGTCACCGCGGCCGGCCGAGTCCAGGGCAATCGCGGCGGCCGCGAGACGGTGCGGGGGCTGCGCGGCCAGCTCCCACAGCAGGGTGGCCACGTCGGCGGCCAGTCCCGAGCGCTCCAGCGCGGCCGCGAGCTCGGGAGCGTCCTCGGGCGGGCCTGCGACGGCCTCGCTCATCAGCACGTACGCCTCGCCGGTGCGGCCGGTGCGGCGCAGCTCCGCCATGCGTGCCGCGGTCGCCCGCGCGGCCTCCCTGCGGACGTGCGCCTCCCGGACGTCGGTGTGCCCGTGCGCGGCCTCGCGGGCGTGGGGGGTGTCCTGGCCCGCCGCGCCGGCGAAGCGCGCCCCGCGGGGGCCGGGGGCGGCGCCGTCCTCCGGTGCCACCACGGGCGGCACGACCGGCGGCACGACCACCTCGGCCTCGGGCGCCCCGGCGAAGCGGGCCCCGCCGTACCGTGCTCCGCCGCGCGGGCGTTCCTTGCTCGCACGCCCGGAGGGCCGGTGGTCCGTCCGGGCCTGCGCGGGGGTGCCGTCGCCGGGCGCGGGTGCGGGTGCGGGTGCGGCGGCCTGGCCGGCGTCGGGCGGGTACGGGGGCGTGGCCGGGGCGCGGGGCGTCGGCACCCGGGGGAGCCGGTCCGCCTCCGGGCGGAACCACCCGTCGGGCACGGCGGGGCGGGAGCGGACCGCGTCGAGGCGCGCCTGCACCTCCGCGCAGCGCGCGACGGCCCGTTCGCGGTCGTCGCGGGCCCAGGCAAGCTCGTTGCCCAGACGCTCCGCCTCCGCGGGGGTGGGGGCGCCGCGCAGCGCGGCGGCGACGTCACGCTCGTGCAGCACCGCGTACTGGCGTTCCCGGAGTAAGACGTCCAGCCGTGAACTCAGCGCCGCCTCCCCGCCCGGTACGGCGTCGTGGGCGGCGACGGCGGCAGCATGCAGCCTGCGGGCGCGCTGGGCCGCCTCCTGCGCCGGATGGGTGCCACGGGCGGTGGCGACGTCCTGGAGGAGGGCGAGGACGACGTCCCACGGCGGGACGTCGGTGCCGTCGAGCCAGGCCCGTACGCCGTCGGGATCACGTTCGGCGAAGACCGCGTACCAGCCGGGCGTGTCGCCCGCCGCGCCGACGAGCCCCCGGAGGTACCCGGCGAACTCGCCTACCTGCTCGATGGCCTGGCTGTGCGCCCCGCGCTCCACTGTCGCTCCTCCCTGTCCGCCGCCTGGCGGCGGAAGCGTGTGGTCCGCACGGCATTCGACACCCGCTGTGTTACGGCGGTGCTACGGAGAGTTTTCACGGAAGGGGCAGAGGCTGCACGGGCGCCCGGGCCCCGCGCGGAGGCACGGCGGCGCGCCCCCGGCCGGGGCCGCCGCCGGAGGCGTCCCCCGGCCCTCAGGACCCGGCCGCCTCCGGGTGGTGACGACGGTAATGCCGGGCGACACGGGCCCGGTTGCCGCAGGACGGCTTGCACCACTCCTGACGGCCGTGGGACTTGACGAAGTACCGGACGCACCGGGGCGCGGTGCAGGCACGCAGCCGTTCCCGCTCGGGTCCGGCCAGGAAGTCGACGGCCGCGCGGGCCAGTTCGGCGACGATCCGGGCGGCGGGGTCGTCGCGCTCCGCCCCGGGCACGAGACGGGCCACGGGAGCCTGCTCCGCCTCCCACACGAGCCGGGGGACGACGGGGACCCGAGCCGCGGCGGCGTTGAGGTGGGCGAGGGCCTCCTCCGCGGGCATCAGACGCCGGGCGTCGGCGGAGCTGGACGGCCCGGGCGCCACGGCGCGGGCGAACAGGGCCCGGACGGCACGGCGGAGTGCGAGGACGTCGGCGAGGGCGGCATCGTCGGCGGTGAAGCCGCCGGACCCGGGAAGGTGTTCGCGGACCCACGCCGTCAGCGCGGAGGGGTCGCAGAGGTCGTCGGCGACCCCTCCGTCGCCGTCGTGCCGGATGGTGCTCACCAGTTCCAGGGCCAGGTAGCGCTCCACGGCGCCCCTCCTCTTGATCGTCCGCCCGCCGCACCCTACCGTTCTAATGTTAGGACTCGAATTAAGCATTAAGCCTAGAGGGGAGCGGCCCATGCTGCTGCTGGCTCACATCAGCGACCTGCATCTCGACGGCACCGAACGCTCGACGGAGCGCGCCACCCGCGTCATGGCGTACCTGCGCGGGCTTCCCCGGCCGCCGGACGCGCTGCTGGTCACCGGGGACATCGCCGACCACGGCGCCCCCGCCGAGTACGAGGAGGCGGCCCGGATCCTGGAAGCGCCCTTCCCGGTGCTCCCCTGCCCGGGCAACCACGACCGGCGGGCCGCCTACCGCAAGGCGCTGCTGGGCGAGGCCGAGGCGGCGGAACCGGTGAACCGCGCGCACCTCGTCGCCGGGACCGCGGTGCTGATGTGCGACTCGACGATCCCGGAGGAGGACGACGGCCTCCTGGACGAGGAGACCCTGCGGTGGCTGTCCTCGACGCTGGACGGGCTGGCCCCCGGCACGCCCGCGCTGGTGGCCTTCCACCACCCGCCCGTCGCGCTCCACCATCCGCTGCCCGACGGCTACCGGCTGGGCGGGCCCGGGCCCCTGGAGGAACTGCTGGCCGCGCACCCCGAGGTGATCGCCGTCCTGACCGGGCACGCGCACACGCCCGCCGCCACCACCTTCGCCGGGCGGCCCCTGATCGCCGCGCCCGGGGTGACGTGGACGCTGCGCATGCCGTGGGAGGGCGCACAGGACGGCTCGGTCGCCGACCGTTCGGCGCCGCCCGGCGTCGCCTTCCACGTGCTGGACGACGAGCGGCGCCTGACGACCCACTACCGCGTGGTGCTCTGAACCACCATCGCCGAGCCGCCGCCGCGGCGCACCGTCTCGGCGGCGGCGAGCCAGCGGCCGTCCGGCAGTCGCTGGACGCCCGTCGTCGCACCGATCTCACCCGCGTCGGCGAAGCTGTGCCCGATGTCCTTCAGCTCCGCCGCCACGTCGCTCGCGAGGAAGGCCGGCTCGACCTGCGTGGTCGCGGCGTTGCGCTGGCTCGCGCGCGGCGCGGCGATCGCGTCCACCAGCGGCAGCCCGCGGTCGACGTGCTCGGTCAGCACCTGCAGCACGGTGGTGATGATCGTGGCGCCGCCGGGCGAGCCGAGCGCGAAGTCGACGCGGCCGTCCTTCAGCACGATCGTCGGCGACATCGAGGAGCGCGGCCGCTTCCCGGGGCCCGGCAGGTTGGGGTCGTGCACCGAGGCGCTCGCAGGGACGAACGAGAAGTCGGTCAGCTCGTTGTTGAGCAGGAAACCGCGCCCGGGGACGGTGATGGCGCTGCCACCGGTCTGCTCGATGGTCAGCGTGTACGCGACGACGTTGCCCCACTTGTCGGCGACCGTGAGGTGCGTGGTGTTCTCGCCCTCGTACGTCGTCGGGGCGGCCTTGCCGCCACTGCCGCAGCGCGCCGGGTGGTACGGGTCGCCCGGGGCGACCGGGCTGGTCAGCACCGCGTCGTCCTTGATCAGGCAGGCCCGGGAGTCCGCGAACGACTGCGACAGCAGCCCCGCGGTCGGGACCTTCTCGAAGGCCGGGTCGCCGACCCAGCGTCCGCGGTCGGCGAAGGAGATCCTGCTCGCCTCGAGGAAGCGGTGCAGGTACTGGGCGTCGGAGAGCCGGGAGAGTCTGCCGGTCCGCTCCAGGATGTTCAGCGCCTCACCGACGGTGGTGCCGCCGGAGGAGGAGGGCGCCATGCCGTAGACGTCCAGGCCGCGGTAGGAGACCCGGGTCGGGTCCTGCGGCTTGGCCTTGTAGGCCTTCAGGTCCGCCGTCGTGAGGTCGCCGGGGCGGACGACCCGCGTCGCGGCCGGGTCCACGGGCGGCTTGCGCACGGTGTTCACGATGTCGGCGCCTATGCCGCCGCTGTAGACGGCGGAGACGCCTTTGCGGCCCAGCTCGTCGTAGGTGCGGGCGAGGTCGGGGTTCTTGAGCGTGGAACCCACCGCGGGCAGCTGCCCGCCGGGCAGGAAGAGCGCGGCGGTGGCCGGGAAGTCCTTGAAGCGCGCCTGGTTGGCTTCCGTCTGGCTGCGGAAGGTGGCGTCCACCGTGAACCCGTCGTGCGCGAGGCGCTCGGCGGGTCGCAGCACGTCACCCAGGCTGCGGCTGCCCCAGGATCTCAGGGCGGTGTCCCAGGTCGCGGGAGTACCGGGGACGCCGACGCTCAGACCGCTGGTGACGGCGTCGTTGAACGGCAGCGGCTGGCCGTTCTCGACGAAGAGCTTGTCGGTGGCGCTCTTGGGGGCCGTCTCGCGGCCGTCGATGGTGTGGACCTTGCGCTGCCTCGCGTCGTAGTACACGAAGTAACCGCCGCCGCCGATGCCCGAGGAGTACGGCTCGGTGACGCCCAGGGCGGCCGCGGTGGCGACCGCGGCGTCCACGGCGTTCCCTCCGCGCCGCAGCACCTCGATGCCGGCGGCGGAGGCGTCGGCGTCGACGCTGGAGACCGCGCCCCCGTAGCCGACGGCGAGCGGGACCTTGGCGGGTGTGGCGTCCCGGGCCCGGGCGTCCGCCCCCGGCGGGGCCGCGGCCACCGACAGCGCGGCGGTGGCGGTTACGGCGAGCAGCGACAGACTCCGTACAGCGTGACGACGCATACGTGGACCTCCACTGGGGCGACCGTCCGGGCAGCCTAACCCCACCCTGCCTTCCTCGTCAGGAACGCCTCAACTACGATCCCGGCCCATGAGCGACGACGTGCGCAACTTCGTCCTGGGACTCGCCGCGAGCGGTATCAGCGCCGCGCTGGGCTGGTTCGTCCGCACGTACCTGTGGCGGCGCAAGCTGCGGCGCAAACAGCGCTTCTTCGGGCTGCCCACCGGCTCGGAGTGCCTGCTGGTGATCAACCGCGATCCGGGCTCGACACGGGGATGGAGCGTGGCGCGCCATGACGTCTTCGCGCTGATCGAACTGTCCGCGCTGATCAAGGAGTGCGGAGCGCACGCCGAGATCCTGCCCCACGACACCGCCTGGCAGGGCTTCGGCGCGCGCACCGAGTTCTGCGTCGGCGGTCCGATATCCAACCACCGCATGGCGGCGCACCTGCGCTCCATGCTGCCCGGTTTCCAGGTCAACGACTTCACCGGGCCCGTCGAGGACCAGGGCGCGCTGACCGTGGGCGGCGAGACCTACCGTATGGAGAAGGGCAAGGTGGAGTACGTCTTCCTGGCCCGGCTGGCTGCCAACGAGAACACCGGGAACAACCGCCCGGTCTTCCTCGCCTCCGGCCAGCGCGGGGTGACCAACCAGGCCGCCGTGCGCTACCTCGCCCGCCACTACCAGCGACTGTCCCGCAAGTACGGGGTGGACGGCACCTTCTGCCTGCTGCTGAAGGTCGTCAACTCCGACGCCTACGGACCCGACGTGGTGGAGGTCGTCGCCGACGTCACCCGCGAGGCCAAGACCCCCGCCAGCCCGCCGGTGGCCGTCGCCGCGGAGTGACGGCCCGGGACCGGGCGGGACGGCCGCGGGGGCACGGGCCCCCGCGGCCCCGTCATATGCGGCCGCGCACGCAGATCCGGTCCAGGACGGCAGCGGCCATGGCCTTCTCGCCCAGCGCGTTGGGATGGGCGGGCGCGGCCGGAGCGGCGGGCGTGAGCGGCTCGATCCAGCGGACGCCGGGGGCCGTGCACATGTCGTGGCCGACGGTCGGGGTGTAGGTGTCGACGTAGGTCGCGTGGGCGGCCTTGGCACGACGGGCCAGCATGGCGTTGAGCCGCTTCTCGGTGTCCCGGAGGTAGGCGAAGTCCTTGTCGGCGAAGGGCACGGCCGGGCGGCAGCCGACCCCGCTGTCGGGGAGCAGCGCCGGGTAGCCGACGACCACGACGCGGGCCCGCGGCGCGCGGTGGTGGATGGCGTCCAGCACGGCGTCGATCTTCGGTGCCGTCTGCTCCACGGCGGCCCGCAACCGGTCGGTTCCACCCGCCGTGTAGTACTTCTCGCAGGGATTGCCGGTCGGGTCGGAGACCGCGGCGCCGGCGCAGGTGCGGATGATGCTCCCGAAGCCGACGTCGTTGCCGCCGATCTGCAGGGTGACCAGGGAGGTCCGCCGGCTCAGGGCGTCCAGCTGCGGCGGGTTGCTGCCCTGCGCCTTCCACATCTCGGCGGTGGTGGCCCCGCCGCAGCTCACGTCGGTCAGGCTGGTGCCTCTCAGCCGCCCCGCCACCAACGAGGGGTAGTTCCGGTTCGACCGGGCGCAATTGGCGTCCACCTGGTCGGGGATGAGCGGTCCCGACGTGTACGAGTCCCCGAGCGCGACGTACGCGTCCCGGTGGCCGTTGCCGTGACCGTTGCCTTGATGGTGGCCGTCGCGCGAGTGCGCGGTGGCCGGAACCGTGCTCACCGCGGCGAGCACGAGCGCGGCCGCCGCCGCGGCCGCTCCCAGGATCGATGCACGTCCGACACCCATCGGGCCCTCCCCCTGTCGACGCTGACGGGTTCAGATTCGGCGTCCCGCGTGGCCGAAGTCAATGGATGCGTCGCAAGTTCGCTCGATGGACTGACGTTCCCTCAGCTCAGGGCAATCGTTACTGGCGCGTAACATGCAGAGGTATTACCAACGGTAAGCGGCTCTGGTTACTCTCCAGTCACTTTGTCACGGGGACATCTGGAGCCGCCATGAGAGCGCTTCGTACCACCGCGGGAACGTTTTCCGCCGTCCTGCTCGCCACCGCGGCACTGGGCATCGCGGCCCCCGCCGCGCACGCGACCCCGCTCGCAGGCCCGGGCACCGCGGCCGGCACGGCCCGCGGGGCGGGCACCGCCGCCCCTTCCGTCCGCTTCGTCGACATCCCGGGAGCCGGCGGGATCACCCTCAAGGGGAACGTCTTCACCCCTTCGGGCAACGGCGGTCGCGACGCAAGTGCGCGCTATCCCGCCGTCGTCCTCCCCAGCAGCTGGGGCCTGAACGACCTGCAGTACCTGGCCCAGGCGCAGAAGCTCGCCGACTCCGGCTACGTCGTGGTGAGTTACACCGCTCGTGGCTTCTACCTCTCCGGCGGGACGATCGACGTCGCCGGGCCGCTCGACGTCGCGGACATCTCGAGGGTCATCGACTGGACGCTCGCCAACACCCCCGCGGACCCCGGCCGGATCGGCATGGCCGGCGTCTCCTACGGTGCCGGACTGACCCTCATGGGCGCCGCGCACGACCCCCGCGTCAAGGCGGTGGCGGCGCTCAGCGGCTGGGCGGACCTGACCGAGTCCATCTACGGCGGCCGCACCCAGCACCTGCAGTCCTCCCTGCTGCTCGGCGCCGCCGGATACCTCACGGGCCGGCCCAGCGCCGAGTTCCAGCGGGTGCTCACCGACTTCCTGGCCTCCGACTACGACCAGGAGGACGAGCTGATCGCCTGGAGCCGGCTGCGCTCCCCCGGCACCTACCTCGACCGGATCAACGCCAACGGCACCGCCGTGATGCTCGCCAACGCCTGGGGCGACACGATCTTCTCGCCCAACCAGCTCGCCTCGTTCTACGACCGGCTGACCGTCCCCAAGCGCCTGGAGTTCCGCCCGGGCGACCACGCGACACCGGAGATCACGGGGCTGTTCGGGCTGCCCAACGACGTCTGGTCCGACACGCGGCGCTGGCTGGACCACCACCTCAAGGGCGTGGACAACGGCATCGACAAGGAGCAGCCGGTCCGCCTGGCCTCCCGCAGCGGTGGCGGCTACGAGGGGTACGGCAGCTGGTCGGCCGTACCCTCGGCCACCCGCGAGCTGCCGCTGGACGGCACCCGCCGCATCGCCGCGAACGTCGACTCGGGCGCGGACGGCGGCATCATCTTCCTCTCCTCGCTCGCCGACCAGCTCGCGCAGGCGCCGCCCGTCGTCTCCGTACCGCTGTTGCCGCGCACCTTCGCCGCGGTCTGGCAGAGTCCCCGCGACGAGACCGTGCAGCAGGTCCGCGGCACCCCCGTGCTGCACACCACGGTGACGCCCTCGGCCTCCCGGGGCACCTTCGTGGCCTACCTGTACGACGTGAACTCCCTCGGCATCGGCAAGCTGATCACGCACGCCCCCTACACCTTCACCGACCGCACCCCGGGAAGCCCCTTCGCGGTGGACCTGGAGCTGTACTCCACCGCCTACGACGTCCCGGCCGGCCACCGCCTGACCGTGGTCGTGGACACCGTCGACCCCCTCTACATCGAGCACAACCCGGCCTTCTCCGGGCTGGCCTTCTCCTCCCCGGCGGCGGACCCGTCCCGGCTCTCCCTGCCGCTTCGCCGACCGTCACTCCCGTAGCGTGCGTACCTCGGTACGCAGCTGTGGCCTGCGTACCTAACGTCGTGCCAGGAGCGGGAGAGAGGACAGCGGGGATGGCCGAGCCGGCGCCGGTGTACCAGTGGATCGCCGACGACCTCATGCGGCGGATCGACGAGGGACTCCTCAAGCCCGAGTCCCGCATCCCCTCCCGTTCCCGGCTGAAGGAGGCCTACCGGGCGAGCGACCAGACCGTCGACCGGGCAGTGCGCGTGCTGAAGGCGGCGGGCTACGTCGAAGGGCAGTTCGGCCGCGGGGTGTTCGTTATCGACCGTTCGGCCCGGGGGACGCTCGACCGCGGCACCGGCGCCGTCGACTCACCCTTCGCCACACGGGTCGCCGGTGACGCCGCAATGGTGGACTGGGAGTCCTCGACGGTCACCACGACCGCCCCGCCGGCCATCGCCGAGCGGCTCTGCATCGCCACCGGCGACCCGGTGGTGATGACCCGTTACGAGTACCTGGCGAACCGCCGGCCCGTGCAGCTCGCGACCAGTTGGGAACCGCTGGCCATCACCGACGGCACGGACGTCGCGCACCCCGAACGCGGCCCCTACGCCCGCCGTGGTGTGCGGGGACGGCTGGCCGCGATCGGGGTCCGCGTGGTGCGGGCCCGCGAGGTCCTGGAATCACGGCCCGCCACCGGCTGGGAGGCGCAGACCCTCGGCTGTGCGCACGGCCAGTGCGTGACGGCGGTCCAGCGGACGTACTTCGACGCCGACGACCGCGCCGTGGAGACCTCGGACACGGTGATCCGCGCCGACCGCTGGCGTGTGGCGTACAGCATCGACTTCTCGTCCTGACCGGCTGCCGGGCGGGCGCGTGGCCGGACCCGGCGAGGCCGCGCCCCTCGGCCCGGTGGTGGCGTGCGATCGCTAACGGCCTCCGGCTGCGGCGCCCGCGTGGCCCTCGCCGAGCACCCGGCCGACCAGCGCGTCGCGGTCGGCCTTGGGGATGGCGGTCCAGCGGGTACCGCGGATCGCGCCCTCGAGGGCGAGCAGGGTGTGGGTGCAGGCGTCCTCGGGAAGCCCTTCGCGGATCATCGCGAAGGCCCCTCCGGATCCGAGGCGGCGCAGCTCGTCGGCGTCCGGCACACCGGCGCTGCGAAGGCGCTCGGCCAGGACCGCGCCGATGTTGGGCATCTGCTGCAGGGAGTCCATGACCCCATCATGCACCTCCCGACGCCCCGTCAGACGGCGATCTCGGCCCAGACACGCTTGCCGCCCGGCAGGAGGTCTGTCCCCCAGCGGTAGGTGAGGGCGGAAACCACCTGAAGACCGCGGGCGCTCCCCGTCGTGTCGGGGACCCGCCCGGTCAGCACCAGGCAGGGCGGAGTGCGGGAGCCGTCGCGGACCGACATGTGCACCAGCGTCAGCCGCCGCGACAGCGTGACGCCCACACGCCGGCCCCCGGCGTGCCGCACGGCGTTGGAGACGAGCTCGGCGAGGACGATGCTCGCGGGGTCCATCAGGTACCCGAGGTCCCACGCGTCCAGGGTCGCCGCCAGGATGCGGCGCGCCTGGGCGGGCGCCAGGTCGTCGGCGGGCAGGAAGACCTCGCCCAGCAGGACGGTGGCGGGTGGGGCCGGGACGGGTTCGGCCGCCGGACCGTGGGTATGGAGGGTATCCGGAGGGGACTCGTCTCCGGCACCGCGGTCGGCACCGCGGTCGGCGCCGGGGGCGACGCGCCGGAACGGGGGCTGTGCGGCCAAGTTGTCCCCCATGTGACCACCTCACAGGTGTCGTAGGTGGCGCCGAGCATTCCGTGAAGCACACGTGCACGCGATACCCCCGCGCTATTCTCACCACGACATACCCGCTGGTAACGCCGGTGGAAGGAACCGGCGCCGGTACGGACGGGAGTCGTGGATGTCGGGACCGGTTGCCGGCGCTGCCGTCGAGATCCCCGCGTGGGCCTGGGAGCGCGAGGAGATACGGGAGGCCCTGCGGGCCCGCGACGCCGGGGCGATCCTGCGGTTCGCGCAGCAGTACGGCGGCGCGAGCCAGTCGCGCATCGCCGCCGCGACGGGGCTGCTGCAGGGCCGGGTCAACGAGATCGTGCGGGGGCGCCGCTCGGTGGTGCGGTTCGACGTGTTCGAGCGCATCGCGCAGGGCCTGCGCATGCCGGACCACGCACGGATGCTCATGGGGCTCGCGCCGCGCCGCCTGCGCTCGTACGGCGTCCGCGACCTGATGGACCATCCGCAGGTCGCGGCGGTCGCGCTGACCAAGCCCGAGGCGGCCGCGGAGATCCGCGAGGCGGCCGCGAGCGCCGACGCGGTGGACGTGGTGGGCGTGCGCGCCCTGGGCCTGGTGGCGCTCGGCGACTCGCTGCTGCGGGGGCCCCTGACCCGCGACGGCCGGACCGGGTCTCCTCCCCGCATGCGGCTGCTGTTGCTGCACCCGGAGAGCCCCGCGGTCGCCCGGATCGCGGAGGAGGTCGGCGAGACACCGCGCTTCTTCGCGTCGAGCCTGCGCTTCGCGGAGGACATGCTCGCCGCCCTCGCCGATGAAGGAACGATTCAGCTGGAGGTCTACCGCTACCGCACCGCGCCGGTGTGGCGGTTGGTGCGCCTCGACGGTGCCGCCTTCGTCTCCGTCATCGGACCGCCGGCGGACCCGCGGGGCTCGCTGGTCTACCGGCTCTCCGCCACGCCGCCCGGCTCGGTGCTCTATGGCTTCGACCGCTGGTTCGAGGCCATGCTCGGCGAGGCCGAGCGCGTCATCTAGGAGCGCCGGGCGGCGCTCAGGCCTCGGACGCCTCGGCGTGGACCTGGGACAGCTCCGGGGTGCCGCTCTCCGCCCACTCGTGGCCGGCCTCGACGACGTCGAGTTCACGGCCGGAGGCCAGCAGGATGACGGGCCGGCCGTTGGGCCAGATCTGCCAGTTCGCGCCCGGCACGGTGCGCACGACGACCGTGCCGAGGTAGAGCCCGGCGTCGTTGCCGAGCCAGGACAGCTCGTCCGGATCGTCGCGCCAGCGCGGCACCAGTTGGTCCAGGCGCTCCAAAGAGGCGGCCGTGTCGTCCAGTTCCACGCCCTCGGCCTCGGCCCTGGCGCGCAGCAGTTCGCACTCGGAGAGCAGTTCCGCGACTCCTTCCGGGTCCTCGGCGAGGGACTCCGGTACGGCCGCGCCGCGGACCTCGCCGTACCGTTTGCGCCATCTGTCCAGGAAGGAGATGTCCATGGGCATCAGCCTATGGCGTAGGCCTTGCGGAGTGTCTCGTGGACGGTCCATGTCGTGCGGTCTCCTTCGCGGAGGACGCAGACGTCACCCGGGCCGAGCTCCAGGGTCGGTCCGCCCTCCACCTCGACGGTGGCCCGCCCGCTGACGACCACGAACATCTCGTCCGCCTCGGTGTCGGTCACCACGCCCGGGGTGATCTGCCAGATCCCCCTCGAACGGGTGCCGTCGGGCGACTGCCACAGCACCGTTCCGGTGACCTCCGGGGAGCCGGAGACGATCTGCTCCGGGTCCAGGGGGTCGGGTTCGAGCACGGCGGCGGCGATGTCGACGGAGAAGCTCTTCATGGCCGGGAGCGTACGCGCGGGCGTATGCCAACGGTAACGACACGTTGTATACGTTCCGTTGCCGCACAATACGTAACGTAAGGCTGCCCCGCGCGAGAAGGGCCATGCAATGCGGGATGAACGGGAAGCCGCGGCACGGGCGGCGGACCGCGCCTGGCGGCTGCTGGAGGAACTGGCGGCGCGGGCACCGGGGACGGTGCGGCTGGCACCCGGCGCGGACGACGCCGAGATCGCGGCGTGGGGCGTGCCGCTGCCCGACGAGGTGCGGCACCTGGTCGGCAGGGTGCGGTCGATCCGCATCGGGGGGCTGGAGGAGTACCGGCTGGCCCCGGAGCGCGGGCTGCACCCCGGTGGCTGGGCGGTGGGGCCGCCCGGCTCCGCGCACCTGCTGCACGAGTCGGGCGGGGACACGCTCTTCGTCGACGTGGACGAGGGCACCGGCGCCTGGGGCCGGGTGTTCGCCGCGACCGGCGTCTTCCTCGACACCTGGGCGTACGTCGCGCCGTCGCTGGTCGACTGGGTCACCCTGCTGGCCCGGGCCGGGCTCACGGCCCTGGAGCGCACGGTGCCCGAGCCGGATCCGGATCCCGAACGGGCGGACGGCACGGCTCCGGACCACACCGCCGTGCTGGAGCGGCTCGCCGAGACCTCGCACGTCTTCTCCTACCGGCCCGACCTGCGGGGCACGCCCGTGGGGCAGGCCCGGCCCGACGCCGACCCGGAGCTGGCGGGCGCGCTGACCGGGCTGCCGGACGACGCCTTGGTGGTGGACCTGCGCGACGTGGCGCATCCGGCCACCTTGCACCTGCCCTGCCCGCCCGGCCTGCGCGGCTACGTCGAGTTCCAGCGCAGGGCCGGCGGGCGCTTCGCGGTGGGCCTGCCCCGGAGCGGTCAGACGTCGAGGTCGACCACGACGGGGGCGTGGTCGGAGGCGCCCCTGCCCTTGCGCTCCTCACGGTCGACGTAGGCGTCGGAGACCGCCTTGCCGAAGGCCTGGTTCGCGTAGACCAGGTCGATCCGCATGCCGCGGTTCTTGGGGAAGGCCAGCTGGCGGTAGTCCCAGTAGGTGTAGGGACGGTCGTACTTCAGCGGGCGGGGCACCACGTCGTTGAGCCCGGCCTCGCGCAGGTGCGCCAGCGCCTCCCGCTCCGCGGGGGTGACGTGGGTCAGCCCCTCGAAGACCGAGGGGTCCCACACATCCTCGTCGGTGGGCGCCACGTTGTAGTCGCCGAGGACGGCGAAGGGGCGCCCGCCGGCAGCGTCCTGCGCGACCGCCGCGCGCAGCGCCTCGAACCAGCGCAGCTTGTAGGCGTAGTGCTCGTGGCCGACCTCACGGCCATTGGGCACGTACACCGACCAGACCCGGACCGGGCCGCAGGTCGCCGAGACCGCGCGGGGCTCGTCGACCTCCTCGTACAGCGGGCCGCCGGGCAGGCCGACGACGACGTCCTCGAGACCCACCTTGGACAGCAGGGCGACGCCGTTCCACCGGCCGGTGGCGTTGACGGCGGTCTCGTAGCCGAGGGCGCGCAGCTCGTCGAACGGGAACTGCGCCTCGGCGCACTTGGTCTCCTGGATGCACAGCACGTCCGGGCTGTTCTTCTCCAGCCAGGGCAGCAGCCGCGGCAGGCGGGCGGTGATCGAGTTGACGTTCCAGGTGGCGATGCGCATGGACCCGAATGTACCGCCCGCCTCCGACAACCGGCCCCGCGGCGTTCCCCGGGGCCGTCCGCGGCAGGTCGTCAGCCCAGGTCGGCGCTGTCGCCGGGGGCCAGCCTGCCGTGCTCCGCGCCGCCGACACCGGGCCCGTCGGGGCCGAGCAGCCGGTCGTAGACGGTACGCGCGATGTCGCTGAGCAGCCCGTCGTGCACGTCGATGGCGCGGGCCGGCTTGACCTCGCGGAGGTAGTCGATGACCTCGGAGACCTTGCTCCAGGGGGCGTGCACCGGCAGCAGCAGCGTCTCGACGGACCGGCCGGGCACGGTGAGCGCGTCGCCGGGGTGGAAGACGGAGCCGTCGACGAGGAAGCCCACATTGGTGATGCGCGGGATGTCGGGGTGGATCACGGCGTGCATCTGACCGTGCACCTCGATGTCGAAGCCGGCCGCACTGAAGGTGTCGCCCTCGCCGACGGTGTGGACCCGGCCCGGGAAGGCGGCCGACACCTGGTCGGCGACGCTCTTCAACGTCCAGATCTCGGCGGCGGGGTCGGCCTCCAGGGCGGCGCGCAATTGCTGTTCGCTGAAGTGGTCCGCGTGCTCGTGCGTGATGAGCACCGCCTCCGCCCCCGTCGCCGCCTCCGGTTCGGTGAAGGCTCCGGGGTCGATGACGAGCGTGCGCCCGTCCTTCTCCAGGCGGACGCAGGCATGGCCCCTCTTCGTCAGCTTCATGGCTCTCCTCCGGAGCGGTGATCCTTTGCATGGCCATCATGGCCGGGGCCGTGCGCACCGCACACGCCGCATCCAGGTGGGGATGGCAAGGGGCTGACGGGGCGACCGGGCTGCCGCCGTGCGCGCGGGCTCACTCCCGTGGCCGAGTCTCCTCCCGGATGACACGCCGCGCCACCGCGAAGGCGGAGGTGGCGGCGGGCACCCCGCAGTAGACGGCGGTGTGCAGCAGCACCTCCTCGATCTCGGCCGGGGTGAGGCCGCCGCGCAGCGCGGCCCGGGTGTGCCCGGCCAGTTCCGCGTGGTGGCCGCCGGCGACGAGCGCGGTCAGGGTGACGACGCTGCGGGTGCGCCGGTCGAGCCCGGGCCGGTTCCAGACCTCCCCCCAGGCGTAGCGGGTGACGAACTCCTCGAAGTCCCCGGCGGACTCCTCGGCCTCCCCCGCCGCCCGGTCGACGTGGGCGTCGCCCAGGAGCTCGCGCCGGGTGCGGTCGCCCTGCGCGTACGCGTCCGGGCGTTCGCCCGCGGTACCGCCCCGGTGCTGCGGCGCGGGCCGTACGGGGGCCGCCGCAGCGGGCTCGGGGGCCGCATGTGCGGGCTGCGCGGGGAGGGTCACGGCGGCGGGCTGCTCGGTCCAGGTGGCCTCGAAGTGGCGTACGAGGAGTTCGCCCACGGCGGCGGGCTGCTCGACCGGCACCAGGTGCGAGGCCCCGGGGACGACCGCGAGCCGCGCGTCCGGTATCCCGGCGACCAGGGCCCGGGCGTCGGCGGGCGGCGTCACCTGGTCCTCGGCGCCGCCCAGGACCAGCGTCGGCACGGTGATCAGGCCCAGCTCGGCGCGCACGTCATGGGCGGCCAGCGCCTCGCAGGCGGCGATGTAGCACTCGGGGTCGACGGCGCGGGCCATCTGCACGGACCAGTCCACGATGGCGGCCTGGGCGGCACGGAAGGCGGGGGCGAACCAGCGCTCGGGGGTGCTCAGGGCGATCTGCTCCAGGCCGTTCGCACGGACGACGACGCCGAGCTGCCGCCATGCGTCAGGGGTTCCGAAACGGGCGGCCGAGGAGACCAGCGCGAGCGAGGCCACGCGCTGCGGGGCGCGCAGCGCGAGCTGGGTGCCGATGGCGCCGCCGAAAGCGCAGCCCGCGTAGCCGAAGCGCTCGACGCCGGCCTCGTCCAGGGTGCGCAGCAGGCGGTCGGCGAGGTCGGCGGTGGAGGCAGAGGGGTCGGCGGGGGCACCGCCGTGCCCCGGGAGGTCGTACCGCAGCACCCTCCACTGCCGGGTCAGCTCGGGTATCTGCCGGTCCCACATGTGCCACGTCGTGCCCAGTGAGGGGCCGAGGACCAGGACCGGGGCGTCCTGCGGGCCGTCGATGCGGTGCTGGAGGGTCTTGGGGGTCTGCTCGTCGGTCACTCGCTCCACGCTATCGAGGCGTTCGCGGGCACGGACGCCCGGGCCCCGTGACGGCGCGGGACCCTTGCGGCGCCTGGGCGCCGGTCAGCGGAAGTTTATCGTGGACACGACATAGACCACGGGGTGGTCCGTGTTGGAGAGGTCGACCGTGATGTTGTGGTCCGGCTTGTCGCCGTGCTGCTTGAGCTTGAGACCGGCCCACCGGCGGTCCGTGCCGAAGGTCCAGCGCACCGTGCGGGCCTGCTTCGGGCTCACGGTCACGTCGCCGTCCCTCAGGGCGGAGCGGCTCGTGCCGACCTGGGCGAGGAAGGTGTCCAGGCCGCCCTGGTTGGTGCGGAACTGCACGTAGAAAGAGCTGGAGGCCCAGTTGTTGGTCTCCAGGTACGCCACCGGCGTCGACCCGGACGGGATCGGCACCTCGTAGATGCGCCGCTGCACCTTGGTGGGCCACAGGTAGGTGAGCGTGGTGGCGGCGGCCTGCTGCTGCTTCTCCTCGCCGCTGTCCCGGCTCTGCTCGGCGGAGATGATCACGTAGCCGATCGGCACCAGGATCAGCAGCGGGACGACCGTCCACTGCACCCAGCGCGGCGGCTTCCTCGCGGGCATGGCACTCACTTGCCGACGACCTTCGCGTAGCGCTCGTACCGCTCGACCCGCCGCCGGTTGGCCCGCCGGAAGCGGCGCGCGACCAGCCGCGCCAGGTCCGCGGCGCCGACCATCCCGGCCTCTGGGCCGAGCTGGGCCTTGACGATACGCGCCTCCGGCCGGTAGCCGCGGCCGGTCAGATGGCGCCGGAAGGCGTCGCGGGCCGGGGCGATCAGCAGGTCGTCGGCCGCGCTGACGCCGCCGCCGATGACGAAGCAGGAAGGATCCAGGGCGGCGGCGAGGTTGGCGATGCCGACGCCCAGCCACTGGCCGATGTCCTGGAAGAGCTCGACGCACATCGGATCACCCTCACGGGCGAGCTCCGTGATGAGCGGTCCGGTGATCTCCCGGACCTGGCCGTCGACCCGGTCGATGATCCCGTACGCGACAGGGGACTCCGCCGCCGCGAGTTCGCGGGCCTCGCGCACCAGGGCGTTGCCCGAGCTGTACTGCTCCCAGCAGCCGCGGTTGCCGCAGGCGCAGCGGTGGCCGCCGGGCACGACCTGCATGTGGCCGAACTCGCCCGCGACGCCGTAGCGGCCCCGCTTGACCTGGCCGTCCTCCAGGATGGCGCCGCCGATCCCCGTGCCCAGCGTGATCATGACGAGGTCGTTCTCACCGCGGCCGGCGCCGAAGCGCCACTCCGCCCATGCGGCGGTGTTCGCGTCGTTGTCCACCATGACGGGGACCCGCAGGCGCTCGGTGAGGCGGGCCTTCAGCGGCTCGTCGCGCCAGGACAGGTGGGGGGCGAAGAGCACCCGGGAGCGGTCCGCGTCGACCCACCCGGCCGCGCCGATGCCCACGGCGTGCACGTCGTGCCGCTCGGACAGGTCGAGGACGAGCTCGGTGATGGTGTCCTCGACCACCTTCGGGCTCTTGCTCTTGTCCGGGGTCTCGGTGCGCAGCTTCTCCAGGATGGTGCCGTCCGCGTCGACGACGCCGGCCATCACCTTGGTGCCGCCGATGTCGATGCCGACGGTGGGGACCCGGGGCGCGGTGAGGTGCGAGCGGCGCTCGCGGCGGCCCACCGTGCTCAGGAGTGTGGAACTGCTGGAGGAGCGGGCGGCACCTCGGTACATGCTCATCGGTTCACCCCCGTGGATCCGATCCCGGACTCGGTCCCGAACTGCTGCTCGGTCGTCGCTCGCAAGGCTCGTCTCTCCGGGGTCGGGGGCGTTTCTCCGAGTGATTCTAAGTGCCGGGGCCGGCGGGGGCGTGGCCCGCTGCCCCGGGCGCCGGCGGAGCGGGTGCCCGGGTGGACGACCGGGGGCCGCCCACCCGCCCTCACGGCGCCGGGCGGCGCAGTTCGTGCGCGAGCGCCTCGAGGTCCGAGCCGCCGGCCATCTCCCGCGTGAGCTCGTCCACCGTGATCCCGTCCCTGGTGTAGGAGCCGGTCATCGTGCCGCGGCGCAGCAGGACGAAGCGGTCGCCGACGAGGTGGGCGTGGTGGGGGTTGTGCGTGATGAGGACCACACCCAGCCCGGCGTCCCGGGCCGCGGCGACGTACTTCAGGACGACGCCGGACTGCCGGACGCCGAGTGCCGCCGTGGGCTCGTCGAGGATGAGCACCTTGGCCCCGAAGTGCACGGCCCGGGCGATGGCGACGCTCTGCCGCTGCCCGCCCGACAGGGTGCCGATGGGCTGGTCCACGTCGCGCAGGTCGATCCCCATGTCGCGCAGTGCCGTGCGCGTGGTCTCCCGCATCATGGCGACGTCCAGGCGCTTGAAGGGGCCGCGGCCCTTCCTCGGCTCGGAGCCGAGGAAGAAGTTCCGCCACACCGGCATCAGCGGGACGACGGCCAGGTCCTGGTAGACCGTGGCGATGCCTCGGTCGAGGGCCTCGCGGGGGGAGGCGTGGCGTACAGGCACGCCCTCGACCTCGTAAGTGCCCCCGTCGTGCTGGTGCAGCCCGGCGATGATCTTGATCAGGGTGGACTTGCCCGCACCGTTGTCACCGAGGACGCAGGTGATCTCCCCCGCGTGCACCTCCAGGGAGACGCCCTCCAGGGCGCGCACGTGCCCGTACGCCTTGCTGACGTCGGTCAGCTTCACCAGGACCGTCACTTCGCCGCCTCCGCCCGCTTGCGCACCCAGGCGTTGAGCAGCGTCGCCAGCAGCAGCATGGCGCCCAGGAAGAACTTGAACCAGTCTGGGTTCCACTCGGCGTAGACGATGCCCTTGCTGGTCATGCCGAAGATGAACGCGCCGACCGCCGAGCCGACGGCGGAGCCGTAGCCGCCGGTCATCAGACAGCCGCCGATCACGGCGGCGATGATGTACAGGAACTCGTTGCCGATGCCCTCTCCCGACTGCACGACGTCGAAGGAGAACAGCAGGTGCTGCCCGGAGATCCACGCGCAGAAGGCGACGGCCATGTACAGGCCCGTCTTCGTACGGGTGACGGGGACGCCGACCGCGCGGGCCGCGTCGGGGCCGCCGCCGGAGGCGAAGATCCAGTTGCCGGCGCGGGTGCGCAGCAGGACCCACGTGGCGACGGCGACCAGCGCGATCCACCACAGGATGGTCACCTGGAGGTCGACGTCGCCGATCCTCAGGTGCGAGGCGAACAGCGCCCGCGCCGACGCGAAGCCCTCCATGTCGGAGATGGACTTGGTGCTGACCGTGCCGTCGATGAGCTTGGTGAAGCCCAGGTTGAGGCCGGTGAGCATCAGGAAGGTGCCCAGCGTGATGATGAAGCTCGGCAGCTTCGTGCGGGCCAGCATGATGCCGTTGAAGAAGCCGATGGCGAGGGTGACGAGCAGCGAGACGCCGACGCCCACCCAGACGTTCGCCGTCATCTGGTAGCTGAACATCGACGACACCAGGGCGGAGGACGTGACCAGCACGCCCGCCGACAGGTCGAACTCGCCGCCGATCATCAGCAGCGCCACTGGCACCGCCATGATCCCGATGGTGGACGCCGCGTAGAGGACGGTCCCCAGGCTCGCCGGCCGCAGGAAGGAGTCGGCCGCCACGGAGAAGAAGACGAAGACGGCCACGGCGCCGACGACCGCCCCGAGCTCGGGGCGGCTGAGCAGGCGGTGCCCGAGCCGTCTCGGGGGCGCGAGGCTGTCCGCGGTCATCGGGTGCCCCGCTTCGCGTAGTCCTTCAGCGCGGCCGCGTCGTCCTTGGTGACGATCTGCGGGCCGGTGAGCACGGGCCTGCCACCGCCGAGCACGTCGGCGTTGTACCGGTAGAGCCACAGCAGGTCGACGGCCTCGTAGCCCTGCAGGTACGGCTGCTGGTCGACGGCGAAGCCGATGGTGCCGTCCTCCAGCGCGCCCGCGACCTGGCCGTTGAGGTCGAAGGTGTCGACCTCGGCCTGGCTGCCCGCCTGGTCCTTCGCCTTGGCGGCGGTGGCGGCGTAGGGCGCGCCCAGGGTCACGACGGCGTCGATGGAACGGTCGGCCGCCAGCTTGGCCTGGAGGGCGGACTGGACGTCCGGCATGTTGGTGCCGTTGACGTAGAGGTTCTCCGTCGTGCCCGCGAAGGTGTTCTTCACGCCCGCGCAGCGCTGCTCGTGGCCGACGTTGCCCTGCTCGTGGAGCACGCACAGGACGTGCTTCCTGCCGCGCGCCGTGAGCTCGTCGCCGACGGCCTCGCCGGCGACGGTCTCGTCCTGGCCGATGTGCGCCAGGGCGCCGTACTCCTTGGACTGGGCGGACCCGGAGTTGATGGTGACGACCGGGATGCCGGCCTTCTCCGCCTTCAGGACGACGTCCTTCATGGCCTCGGGCTTGGCGAGCGTGACGACGAGGCCGTCGACCTTCTGGTCGATGGCGGTCTGCACCAGCTGCGCCTGGTCCTTGCCCTGGTCGCTGTTGGAGTACAGGAATTTGATGTTGTCCTTGGCCGCGGCCTGCCGGGCGCCCTTCTGGACGATGTCCCAGAAGCTGTCCCCGGCACCGGCGTGGGTGACCATGGCGACCGTCCACTTCGGTGTGTCGACGGCCGATCCGTTGGCCTGGGCCTCCTTGGCCCGCTGCTCCGCGCGCAGGCCCCCGGTGCTGCTGCAACCCGCCAGCGCCACACCGATGACCACTGTCAGTAGCGCACCGAGCGCACGCTTTCCCCTGTTCGCGCTCTCCACGTCGTGCCTTTCCCTGCAGGTCTTGGAACCGACCAAGTATCCGTCACAGGGTGCGATGCTTGCGGAAGGGGGGGTTCCGCGGTCGTTCAGGCCCGTACGAGGAGCTGGAACTCGAAGGCGTAGCGGGAGGCGCGGTAGATGTGCGTGCCGTATTCGACGGCCCTTCCCGTGTCGTCGTACGTCGTCCGGCTCATGGTGAGCAGCGCGGCCCCGGGGTCCTCGGCGAGCAGCTCGCCCTCCGCCTCGGTGGCGCACCGGGCGCCGACCGACTGACGGGCGCTGTGCAGGGTGATCCCGGCGGCGCGCATCATGCGGTACAGGCCGGTGGACTCCAGCCTGGCGTTGTCCAGGGACAGCAGTCCCGGCGGCAGGTAGTTGCACATGTGGGCCATTGGCTCACCGTGGGTGAAGCGCAGCCGTTGCAGCACGACGACGTCGCTGCCCTCGGCGAGGCCGAGCGCGGCGGCGACCAGGGCGGAGGCCGGCTCGGTCTCGTTGCGCAGCACCTGGGTCGCGGGGCTCTGCCCGGCCGCCTGGAGGTCGTCGAAGAGGCTGCTCAGCTCCAGGGGCCGCTTGACCTGGCTGTGCACGACTTGGGTGCCCACGCCGCGACGGCGCACCAGCAGTCCCTTGTCCACGAGGGACTGGATGGCCTGCCGGACGGTCGGCCGGGAGAGGCCGAGCCGTCCCGCGAGTTCGATCTCGTTGCCCAGGAGGCTGCCCGGGGCGAGCCTGCCGTGCTCGATGGCGCCCTCCAGCTGCTGGGCGAGCTGGTAGTACAGCGGCACTGGGCTGGAGCGGTCCACCTCGAACTCGAGCGGCGCGGACTCTGCTTTGGACACAGGGGGAGCGTATCCGCCGGTCTCGATCTCAGGAAACTCTGACATCACATTGTCCGAACATTTGGGTCCACCCCTTCTCGAAGGGCCCGCGGGCGGGCCGGTGCGGTCGGTGGCGCGGCCGGTGGTGCCGGGTTCCTGGAGCCGCCTCACAGGTGGCGGCGGCGGTCGCCCAGGTGCCGTTCGTAGGACTTGCGGGCCTCGACGGCCGCCTCCCGCGAGGCGGTCTCGGCGACCGGCACGTCCCACCAGGCCTGGGCGGCGGGGGCCGTCGGAGTGGGGTCGGTCTCGACGTACACGCAGGTCGGGCGGTCGGAGGCACGGGCGGCGGCCAGCGCCTCGCGCAGCTCGCGCACCGTCCGCGCGCGCAGCACGTCCATCCCGAGGCTGGCGGCGTTGGCGGCGAGGTCCACCGGGAGCGGGTCGCCGGTGAAGGAGCCGTCGGCGGCCCGGTAGCGGTAGGCGGTGCCGAAGCGCTCGCCGCCGACCTCGGAGGACAGTCCGCCGATGGAGGCGTAGCCGTGGTTCTGGATGAGGAGGAGGTTGACGTTCACGCCCTCCTGGACGGCGGTCACGATCTCCGTCGGCATCATCAGGTAGGTGCCGTCCCCCACGAGCGCCCACACCGGCCGGTCGGGCGCAGCCATCCGCACGCCGATCGAGGCGGGGATCTCGTAGCCCATGCAGGAGTATCCGTACTCCAGGTGGTACTGCCGCGGTGAGCGGGCGCGCCACAGCTTGTGCAGGTCACCGGGGAGGGAGCCGGCGGCGTTGATGACCACGTCGTCGTCGCCGACCACCGAGTCGAGCGCGCCGAGCACCTGGGTCTGGGTGGGGCGGTCCGTGTCGTCCGCGGCGTACGCGCCGTCGACCACGCGCTCCCAGCTCTCCTTGCCCGCGCGGTACTCGGCCTCGTACGCCGGGTCGACGCGGTGTCCCGCCACGGCCCCGGCGAGGGCTTCGAGGCTCGCGCGGGCGTCGCCGACCAGGGTGCGGGCACCGAGCTTGTGGGCGTCGAAGCCGGTGACGTTGAGGTTGAGGAACCGCACCCCGGAGGCGGCGAAGAGGGTGGAGGAGGCGGTGGTGAAGTCGGTGTAGCGGGTGCCCACGCCGATGACCAGGTCGGCGGTGCGCGCGATGTCGTCGGCCACGGCGGTGCCGGTGTGCCCGACGCCGCCGAGGTCGGCCGGGTGGTCGTGGCGCAGCGAGCCCTTGCCGGCCTGGGTGGACGCCACCGGGATTCCGGTGGCGTCGGCCAGCGCCTGCAGGGCGGGCTCGGCCTCGCTGTGGTGGACACCGCCACCCGCGATGATCAGCGGGCGCCGCGCGGCGCGCACCGCCTCGGCGGCCGCGGCGAGTTCGGCGGCCTCGGGGACCGGGCGGCGTACGTGCCAGACGCGCTCGGCGAAGAACTCCTCCGGCCAGTCGTACGCCTCGGCCTGGACGTCCTGCGGGAGTGCGAGCGTGACGGCGCCGGTCTCGGCCGGGTCGGCGAGCACCCGCATCGCCTGGAGCGCGGACGGGATCAGGGCCTCGGGCCGGGTGACCCGGTCGAACCAGCGGGAGACCGGGCGCAGCGCGTCGTTGACGGAGACGTCGCCGTACTGGGTGTGCTCCAGCTGCTGCAGCACCGGGTCGGGGAGGCGGTTGGCGAAGGAGTCGCCGGGGAGCAGGAGCACCGGCAGCCGGTTGACGGTGGCGAGCGCGGCGCCGGTGACGAGGTTGGTGGCCCCGGGGCCGATGGAGGTGGTGACGGCCTGCGCGGACAGCCGGTTGAGCTGACGGGCGTAGCCGACGGCGGCGTGCACCATGGCCTGCTCGTTGCGGCCCTGGTGGTAGGGCATCTCCTGGCGGTACTCCACCAGGGCCTGGCCGATGCCGGCGACGTTGCCGTGGCCGAAGATGCCCCACGTGCCGGCGACGAGCCGGCGGCGGACCCCGTCGCGCTCGGTGTACTGCGCGGACAGGAACCGCACCAGCGCCTGGGCGACCGTGTGGCGTCGTACGGACTGGCTGCTCATCAGGACCTCTCGGGGGCTTCGTCGGTGACGGCGGGGGCGGTGTACAGCGGAAGGCGCGGGTCGACGGGCTGGTCCGGCCAGGTGGCCCTGACCCAGGCGTGGTCGGGGTGGTCGCAGATCAGCCAGGCGCGCTCCTCCCCCGGGCCCGCCATGACGTTGAGGTAGTACATGTCGTGGCCGGGGACGGCCATCGAGGGGCCGTGCCAGCCGTCGGGGATGAGGACGACGTCGCCGTGCCGGACCTCGGCGAGGACGTCGGTGTTGCGGCCGTTGCCGGAGGGTGACACCCGTTGGTAGCCGATGCCCTCCTTCCCGTGCGCCGGGGCGATCTCGAAGTAGTAGATCTCCTCCAGGCGCGATTCGCCCTCGCGGTCCTCGTCGTGCTTGTGCGGCGGGAAGGACGACCAGTTGCCCGCCGGGGTGAGCACCTCGACCGCGATCAGCCGGTCGCACTCGAAGACCCCGGCGGCGCCGAAGTTGTTGACCTGGCGGCTGCAGCTGCCGCTGCCCCGCAGCTCGACGGGGACGGCGGAGGCCGGTCCGTAGCGGGCGGGCAGCCGGCGGTCGCAGCGGGCACCGGTCAGGGCGAAGCGGCCGCCGGAGGCGGTGGTGACGGTGACCGTCTCGTCGCGCGGCACGTACGCGAAGTCGCTGACGCCGGCGAAGACGCTCTCGCGCCCGGTGAGCCGGGACGTCCCTTCTCCGGTGGAGACCTCGCAGCCTCCGGAGAGCGGCAGCACGATCCACTCGCTGTCACCCGTGGCGAACTCGTGCCGCCCGCCGGGCGCGAGTTCCAGGATCCGCAGCGAGGAGTGGTCCCAGCCGGCCCGTCGGGGGTCGACGTCGACGGCGTACGGGCCGGCGGCGGCCTTCCCTGCGGCCAGGTGGTTCTCGGTGCTGGTCATGGCGTGAGCCTCGCACTTCTCGCGGTTCGACCGGGACGTCACAGCAGGCCGACGGCGGTGTCGACGGCGGTCTCCACACCGCCCTCCGCCGGGTAGAGCAGCGTGCGGCCGACGACCAGGCCCTGGACGGTGGGCAGGCGCAGCGCCTTGCGCCACTTCTCGTAGACCGCGTCCTGTTCCCTGCCCACCTCTCCCCCGAGCAGGACGGCGGGGAGGGTGGAGGTCTCCATGACGGTGGCCATGTCGTCGACGTCATCGGTGACGGGCACCTTGAGCCAGGTGTAGGCGGAGGTCCCGGCGAGCCCGGAGGCGATGGCGATGGACTTGGTGACGGCCTCCGCGCTCAGGTCATTGCGCACCCTGCCGTCGACGCGGCGGGATATGAAGGGCTCGACGAAGACCGGGAGCCGGTGCTCGGCCATGTCGTCGATGGCGCGGGCGGTGGCGACCATGGTGCTCAGCGAGCCGCTGTCCTCGTAGCTGATGCGCAGGAGCAGCTTGCCCGCGTCGAAGCCGAGCCGGGCTATGTCCTGGGCGCGGTGGCCGGTGAAGCGGTCGTCGAGCTCGAAGGAGGCACCGGCGAGGCCCCCGCGGTTCATCGACCCCATGACGACCTTGCCCTCGAGCGCGCCGAGCAGCAGCAGGTCCTCCAGGATGTCCGCGGTGCCGAGGACCCCGTCCACGCCGGGGCGGGAGAGCGCGGTGCACAGCCGCTCCAGCAGGTCGACGCGGTTGGCCATGGCGAACTCCCGGTCGCCCACGGCGAACGCGCCCCGCGCGGGGTGGTCCGCGGCCACGATCATCAACCGGCCGCTGTCGCCGACGAGCGGGCGGCGGACGCGGCGGGCGGCGGCTTCGGCGATCGCCTCGGGATGGTGGGTCCGCACCTTCACGAGGTCGGAGATGCTGATGCTCAAGAGGAGCTCACTTTCGGGCAGAGGACGGACCGTCAGCCGCGGTCGAGGAGGTCCTGGACCTCCGACGCGGTGGGCATCGCGGAGGAGCAGGCCAGGCGCGACGCCACGATCGCGCCGGCGGCGTTGGCGTGGCGCATGATCCGCTCCAGGTCCCAGCCGGCGAGCAGCCCGTGACAGAGGGAGCCGCCGAAGGCGTCGCCCGCGCCGAGCCCGTTGACGACTTCGACGGGCACCGGCGGGACCTCTGCGGTGCTGCCGTCGCGGTGGACGGCCAGGACGCCCTTCGGGCCCTGCTTGACGACGGCCAGTTCGACACCGGCGGCGAGCAGCGCCTCGGCCGCGGCACGTGGTTCGCGCACCCCCGTGGCGACCTCGCACTCGTCGAGGTTGCCGACGGCGACGGTGGCCGAGGCCAGCGCCCGTGCGTAGTAGGGACGGGCCTCGTCCTGGTCCTTCCAGAACATGGGGCGCCAGTCGAGGTCGAAGACGGTGGTGCCGCGCCGCGCCCTGGCTTCGAGGGCGGCGAGGGTGGCGGTGCGGCTGGGCTCCGCGCACAGGCCGGTCCCGGTCATCCAGAAGATGCGGGCGGTCCGGACGGCGTCGAGGTCCAGTTCGGCGGCGTGGATCTCGAGGTCGGGGGCCTTGGGGAGCCGGTAGAAGTAGAGCGGGAAGTCGTCCGGCGGGAAGATCTCGCAGAAGGTGACCGGCGTCGGGTACGCGGCGACGGGGGTGACGTAGCGGTCGTCGACCCCGAACTCCTTGAGGGCCTGGTGGCAGTAGGCGCCGAAGGGGTCGTCGCCGGTGCGGGTGATGACGGCGGTGCTGCGGCCGAGGCGGGCCGCGGCGACCGCGACGTTGGTGGCGGAGCCGCCGAGGAACTTGCCGAACGTCTCGACCTGAGGCAGCGGCACGCCGGTCTGCAGGGGGTAGAGGTCCACCCCGATCCGGCCCATCGTGATCAGGTCGTACGGCTCGGTCATGGGCGTGACTCCTCGTCGTGCGTCACCGGGGGGTCGCTCTGCGGCCCTGTCAGGTCTAGCCCGCCCGGTCGCGCGATGTCAACACTATGTCCTTACATACGAACGTACCGCCCGCCGGAAGTCCGGGTCGTTACCTTGTCGTTACGTCGAGATGAATTGATGTCTTGACAAAGTCTTGACAGGCGCCCCGGGGAGGGGTTTGCTCCCGTGCAGCACCCGGCCATGTGAACACGTCCGTCCCCTTCTCCCTCCCACCGCAGTGAGGTGCAGGAACATGGAACGCTCTCGCAGAAACCGTCGGATCTCCGCCGTCGCGGCCCTCTCCGCCGCGGCGGTCCTCCTCGCAGCGGGCTGTTCCAGCAGCTCAGGCGGGAAGAAGGCCGAGGAGTCGGCGGACGCCCCCGCCGCGGGCAAGGCCGGCACCCCGCGGATGAAGATCGCGATGGTCACCCACGCCGCCCCCGGTGACACCTTCTGGGACCTGATCCGCAAGGGCGCCCAGGCCGCCGCCGCCAAGGACAACGTGGAGCTCATCTACTCCAACGACCCCAACGCGGCGACCCAGGCCAACCTGATCCAGAACGCGATCGACCAGAAGGTCGACGGGATAGCCGTCACCCTGGCCAAGCCCGACGCCATGAAGGACGTCGTCGCCAAGGCCGAGGCCGCGGGCATCCCGGTGGTCGGCTTCAACGCGGGTCTGGACGACTGGAAGGACCAGGGACTGCTGGAGTACTTCGGGCAGGACGAGAGCGTCGCCGGTGAGGCGCTGGGCGACAAGCTCAACGACCTCGGAGCGCAGCACAACATCTGCGTGATCCACGAACAGGGCCACGTCGCCCTGGAGGCCCGCTGCGCCGGCGTGAAGAAGACCTTCAAGGGGAAGACCGAGAACCTCTACGTCAACGGCACGGACATGCCGTCGGTGAAGTCCACGATCACGGCGAAGCTCAAGCAGGACTCCGGCATCGACTACGTCGTCACCCTGGGCGCGCCCTTCGCTCTCACGGCCGTCCAGTCGGTCGCGGACGCCGGGAGCAAGGCCAAGGTCGGCACGTTCGACCTCAACAAGGACCTGGTCAAGGCCGTCCAGGACGGTGGCGTGCAGTTCGCCGTCGACCAGCAGCCGTACCTGCAGGGCTATCTCTCCGTCGACTCCCTGTGGCTGTACAAGACCAACGGCAACGTCAGCGGTGGAGGCGTCGCCCCGGTGCTGACCGGCCCGGCCTTCGTCGACAAGGACAACGTCGAGTCCGTGGCCTCGTTCGCCGCGAAGGGCACCCGGTGATCCCTGTGTCCCAGGCAGCCGCCCCAGCGGCGTCCCCCTCACCACCCGCGGCACCCGCCTCCAAGACGGACGGCCGCACCGCCGAACGCTCGCTGCTGCGCAGGACGCTGGCCCGCCCGGAGATCGGCGCGCTGATCGCCGCCGTCGCGGTCTACCTCTTCTTCTTCGCGGTGGCGCCGTCCTTCCGCGAGGCGGGCTCGCTGGCCACCGTGCTCTACCAGGCGTCGGTCATGGGCATCATGGCGCTGCCCGTGGCCCTGCTGATGATCGGCGGCGAGTTCGACCTCTCGGCCGGCGTCGCGGTCACCGCGTCGGCGCTGACCGCGAGCATGTTCAGCTTCCAGCTGAGCATGAACGTGTGGACCGGGGTGGCCGTCGCCCTGGTGGTGTCCCTGGGCATCGGGGCGCTCAACGGCTACATGCTGGTGAAGACCGGGCTGCCCAGCTTCCTCATCACCCTGGCCACCTTCCTGATGCTGCAGGGCCTCAACCTGGCGGTCACCAAGATCTTCACCGGCAACGTCGCCACCGACTCCATCAGCGACATGGACGGCTTCGGCCAGGCGCGCGCGCTGTTCGCCTCGGAGATCGGCATCGGCGGGGTCCAGCTCAAGGTGACGGTGCTGTGGTGGCTCGGCTTCGCGGCGCTGGCCACCTGGGTGCTGCTGCGCACCAGGTTCGGCAACTGGACCTTCGCGGTCGGCGGCAACAAGGACAGCGCGCGGGCGGTCGGCGTACCGGTGGCCTTCACCAAGATCGCGCTGTTCATGGCCGTGGGCTTCGGGGCCTGGTTCACCGGCATGCACCTGCTGTTCTCGTTCAACGCGGTGCAGTCGGGCGAAGGCGTCGGCAACGAGTTCCTGTACATCATCGCGGCGGTCATCGGCGGCTGCCTGCTCACCGGCGGCTACGGTTCGGCGATCGGCTCGGTGATCGGCGCCTTCATCTTCGGGATGGTCTCCCAGGGCATCGTGTACGCCAACTGGAACCCCGACTGGTTCAAGTTCTTCCTCGGCGTGATGCTCCTGATCGCGACCCTCGTCAATCTGTGGGTCCGCCGCACGGCGACCCGGAGGTGAGCCCGATGACCACCGCCACCACCACCGACCCCGACGGCACCGCCGCCGTCCCCGGGCCCGTCGTCGAACTGGACCGGGTGGGCAAGAGCTACGGCAACGTCCGCGCCCTGCACGGGGTCGACCTGGCCGTCCGGCCGGGGCAGGTCACCTGCGTCCTCGGCGACAACGGCGCGGGCAAGTCCACCCTGATCAAGATCGTCTCCGGGCTGCACCAGCACACCGAGGGCGAGTTCCGCATCGACGGCGCACCCGTACGGCTGAACACCCCGCGCGAGGCCCTGGACCGCGGCATCGCCGCCGTCTACCAGGACCTGGCGACCGTCCCACTGATGCCGGTCTGGCGGAACTTCTTCCTCGGCTCCGAACTGACCCGCGGCCCCCGGCCCGTACGGCGCCTGGACATCGCCCGGATGAAACGGACCGCGGACGAGGAACTGCGGGCGATGGGCATCGTCCTGGACGACCTGGAACAGCCCATCGGCACTCTCTCCGGCGGCCAGCGGCAGTCCGTGGCCATCGCCCGCGCGGTCCACTTCGGCGCGCGGGTGCTGATCCTGGACGAGCCGACCGCGGCGCTGGGCGTCAAGCAGTCGGGTGTCGTCCTGAAGTACATCGCGGCCGCACGCGACCGGGGTCTGGGCGTCATCTTCATCACCCACAATCCGCACCACGCCTTCATGGTGGGCGACCACTTCTCGGTGCTGCGGCTGGGCACCCTGGAGCTGAGCGCGGGCCGCGACGAGGTCTCCCTGGAGGAGCTGACCCACCACATGGCCGGCGGCGCCGAGCTGGCCGCGCTCAAGCACGAACTCGCCCAGGTCCGCGGTGTCGACGTGGAGGAACTGCCCGAACCGGAGGACCTGGGCGAAGGCCGTCCCTCCCCGTGAGGGCCCGCCCGGCCCCGGTTCCACTCTGACATGACGTCCGTATGTCAGGACTAACTCTTGACGGCTGCCCGGCCGGACGGCGAAGCTTCCAGCGGGACCACGGAGCTTCGCGGGCATCCGTACCACCGCCCTGACGGGCCGCCCTACCGAACCACGACCGGTCCGCGGCGACCGGTGAGAGGAGCCCTCCTCATGACTGCCCCCTCCCCCGTTCTGGACCGGATCCGGATCGGCTCCGCGCCCGACTCGTGGGGCGTCTGGTTCCCCGACGACCCGCAGCAGGTGCCCTGGCAGCGCTTCCTGGACGAGGTCTCCGAGTCGGGCTACGAGTGGATCGAGCTCGGCCCGTACGGCTACCTGCCGACCGACCCCGCCCGGCTCACCGAGGAGACCGCGCGCCGGGGCCTGAAGGTCTCCGCGGGCACCGTCTTCACCTCCCTGCACCGCGGGCCCTCGGTGTGGGACGCCACGTGGGAGCACGTCGGCCAGGTCGCCGCCCTCGCCCAGGCCATGGACGCCGGTCACCTGGTGGTCATCCCGTCCTTCTGGCGCGACGACAAGACCGCCGAGGTCATCGAGCCGCGCGAGCTCACCGCCGAGCAGTGGGGACACCTCGCGACCGGCATGGAGCGCCTGGGCCGCCAGGTCCGCGACACGTACGGCCTGGACATCGTGGTCCACCCGCACGCCGACACGCACATCGACACCGAGGAGCACGTCGAGCGCTTCCTCGACGCCACCGACCCCGGTCTGGTCAGCCTCTGCCTGGACACCGGCCACTACGCCTACTGCGGCGGCGACAGCGTCAAGCTCATCGAGACCTACGGCGAGCGGATCGGCTACCTGCACCTGAAGCAGGTCGACCCGGAGATCCTCGCCGACGTCGTCAAGAACGGGATCCCCTTCGGCCCGGCCGTGCAGCGCGGGGTCATGTGCGAGCCGCCGGCCGGGGTGCCCGCCCTGGAGCCCGTGCTGGCCGCCGCGCAGGGCCTGGGCGTGGACCTCTTCGCCATCGTCGAGCAGGACATGTACCCCTGCGAGCCGGAGCGGCCGCTGCCCATCGCGCAGCGCACCCGGAAGTTCCTGCGCTCCTGCGGTGCCTGACGCACCGCCCACGAAAGGGAAGACACGCATCATGACGCAGCACGGACCGCTCGGGGTCGCCGTCATCGGCACCGGCAAGATGGGTGCCGACCACGTACGCCGCATCAACGACGTCGTGAGCGGCGCCCGGGTGACCGCCGTCGTCGACGTCGACGCCGAGCGGGTGAAGGCGGTCGCCGACGGCATCGAGGGCTGCACGGCCTACACCGACCCCGCCGCGGCGATGGCCGCGGCCGACGTGGACGCCGTCCTCATCGCCTCCCCCGGCCCCGCCCACGAGGCGGCGCTGCTCGCCGCCTTCGAGCACGACCTGCCGGTGCTGTGCGAGAAGCCGCTCACTCCCGACGCCGCGTCGGCGCTGCGCGTGATGGATGCCGAGCAGAGGCTGGGGCACCGGCGGGTGCAGGTCGGCTTCATGCGGCGCTACGACGCGGAGTACGCGAAGCTCAAGGCCCTGCTGGACAGCCGTGAGCTGGGCCGGACGCTGATGCTGCACAACCGGCACCGCAACGCGAGCATCCCTCCCGGCTTCACCAACGCCAACCTCGTCAACGACTCGCTCGTGCACGAGATGGACGTGACCCGCTGGTTGCTCGGCCAGGAGATCACCGCCGTGACGGTGCTGCGCCCGCGCCCGTCCTCGAACGCGCCCGAGGGCCTGGACGACCCGCAGTTCGTGGTCTTCGAGACCGACGGCGGGGCCGTCGTCGACGTCGAGGTCTTCCTCAACTGCGGCTTCGGATACCAGGTGCAGGCCGAGGCGGTCTGCGAGCGCGGCAGCGCCCGGATCGGCGACGCGCACGACCTGCTCGTCAACACCGCGGGCCGCTGGGGCGGCACGATCGCCGAGGACTTCGTGGAGCGCTTCGCCGACGCCTACGACCGCGAGGTCCAGGCGTGGGTAGACGCCACCCGGCGCGGTGAGGTCACCGGCCCGAGCGTGTGGGACGGCTACGCCGCGGCGGCGATCTGCGAGGCCGGTGTCCGCTCGCAGAGCACGGGCGGACGCGTCGAGGTCGAGCTGGTCGACCGACCGGCGTTCTACCGCTGAGGGACGCACGTCCCCGGTCACCCCGGATCCGGCGCGGGTGGGGCGGTTACTCCCTGGCCGCCCTGCCCGCGCCTCCACCGCACCCGTGAGAAAGGCACCCCGTACATGCGCGTCGTCCTCTTCGGTGTCGGGCGCCTCGGTTCCTTCCACGCGGCCACCCTCCACGCCCACCCCGAGGTCTCCGAACTGGTCCTCGCGGACGCCGACGCCGCGCGGGCCGCCGAGGCCGCCGCGCGGCTCGGTGCCGGTGCGCGGGCGGCGGCCTCGGTCGACGCGGCGTTCGCGGGCGGCGCGGACGCGGTCGTCATCGCCTCGGCGACCTCCGCCCACGCCGGGCTGATCTCCCGCGCCGTGCGGGCCGGGCTCCCCGCGTACTGCGAGAAGCCGGTCGCCCTCGACCTGGAGTCCACGGTCACCGCCCTGCGTGAGGTCGAGGAGGCCGGCTCCGTCCTCCAGATGGGATTCCAGCGCCGCTTCGACCCCGGCTACCGCGCCGCCCGCGAGGCGGTCCGGGCCGGCCGCCTCGGAAGGCTGCACACCGTACGGGCCCTGACCTCCGACATGGCGCCCCCGCCGCCGGAGTTCGTGCCGCTGTCCGGCGGGCTCTACCGGGACTGCCTGATCCACGACTTCGACGCGGTGCGGTGGGTGACCGGCCGTGAGGTCGTCGAGGTGTACGCCATGGGCGCCAACGGCGGGGCCGGCTTCTTCCGTGAGGCGGGCGACGTGGACACCGCGGCGGCGCTCCTCACCCTCGACGACGGCACCCTCGCGACCGCCACCTCCACCCGCTACAACGGCGCCGGCTACGACATCCGCATGGAACTCGCCGGTTCACTGGACCAGATCGCGGTCGGCGTCGGCCCCCGTACGCCGGTCACGTCGGTGGAACCGGGCGCGGCGCCGGGCGTGCCGGATCCGTGGACGGGGTTCGTGGACCGCTTCGGGGACGCGTACCGGGCGGAGATCGACGCCTTCGTGCAGGTGGTGGCGGGCCGGTCGGAGAACCCCTGCGAGGGGCGCGAGGCGCTCGATGCGCTGCTCGTGGCGGAGGCGTGCGAGGTCTCGCGCAGGGAGCGGCGGCCGGTCACGATCGCCGAGATGACCGAGGTCGCGGAGCGCGCCCGCAAGCGCGCGGGGTGACCGCACGGGGCGCCCCGGGCACGTCACCCCCGCGGTCCGCCCCGGGTGGCGTGATCACGTACGCCGGTGCTTCCTGGGATGAGTCGGTCCCGGCTGTCCACGAGGGAAGAACCTTTCATGGCGATGAAGGTCCAGGTGCTGCGCACGCCTCGAGCGGCGGGGCTGGTGGGGATCGCGTTCGCGGTGCTGATCGGCGCCGCCATCGTCCTGGTCCGGGCCTCCATCCCCAGCGGTGAGGGCGCGCTGACCAGCTCGCCCCTCACCCTCTCCTCGCGCAGCGGGGTCAAGACGGCGCTGGCCCTCATCCCCTTCGCCGGCATCTTCTTCCTCTGGTTCATGGGCGCGGTGCGCGCGCACGTCGGCCCGGGCGAGGACAAGTTCCTCTCGACGGTGTTCCTCGGCAGCGGCCTGGTGTTCGTCGCGACGCTCTTCGGCGCCGCCGCAGCGGCCGGCAGCCTGCTGGCCACCACGGAGGTGGCCTCGCCCGGCCCCCCGCGGGCCGAGTTGTCGTACTTCGGGCAGCACCTCACCTACAGCCTGCTGACGACGTACTCGATGCGGATGGCCGCGGTGTTCGTGCTGTCGGCCTCCACCGTCGCGCTGCGGCTGGGGACGTTCCCGCGCTGGCTGGTGCTGCTGGGGTACCTCGTCGGCGTCACGCTGCTGTTCGTCGTGCCGAACGTGCGGTTGGCCGAACTGGTCTTCCCCCTGTGGGCACTGGTCGTCAGCCTCCACATCGTGGTGGCCAGCTTCCGTGCCCGGCCGGCCGAAGCGCAGGCCTTCTGAGCGGTGCCGCTCAGGAGGTCGTGCGGCGCAGCAGCAGCGTGACGAAGCCGAGCGTGCCCCGGTAGCCGTGCAGCCACTCGGCGCGGTGGACGGCGGCGGCTTCGAGGGCGGCGCCGCTGTCGGGATCGGCGGGATGGTCCAGGGCCCACTCGGCGAGGGAACCGGTCCAGGACCACTCGTAGTCGTCCCACTCGCGGACGGTGCTGACGTGGGCGAGGACCGGGGTCCAGCCGTCCGCGACGATCCGGTCCACGGTGCTCGCCAGGTCCTCGTACTCCCCCAGCGTCTCGACGAGTTCCGGGGTGGGTTCGCGCTCCCAGAAGACGTCGCCGACGATCACGGTGCCCCCCGGGGCGAGGTGGGCGCGGGCCGCGTCGAGGGTCGGCAGGAGGCCGCCGAAGGCGTGTGCGGCGCCGACGCTGAGCACGACGTCGAAGGGGTGCGGCGAGGTGAAGTCGCCCGCGTCCTGTTCGTGGAGGGTCAGCCGGTCGCCGACGCCGAGCGCGGCCGCCTCGCGGACCGCCTTCCGCAGTGCCCCGGTGTCCAGGTCGACGCCCTCCGCGGTGACACCCGGGCGGCCGTCGAGGGCCCGCAGCAGCCAGGCGCCCTCCCCGCAGCCGAGGTCGAGGACGCGTTCGTCGCCGCGGCGCAGCGCCCTGCCGAGCAGACTGCGCACGGTCGCGTCGTCCAGCGGTGCGGCGATGGGGTGGTGGGTGTGCGCGATGCGCGAGATGCGGCGTCGGTCCATCGGCGCAGCTTCGCAGGGCGGGCCCTTCACCGCATCCGGTTAATTCCGCGTGGCCGTGCAACGCGATCCGCGGCGGTGGCGGTTTCCCGGTTCGAAGGGCCGTCACGGGAGCACGGCCATCGCGGCCGTCAGGGCCGTCACGGGGAGAGGACGACCGAGATGGACAGGAAGAGGGACACGAAGACGGACGGGAAGACGGACGGGAAGATCCTCACGGCGGCGGGCCGGCGCGGTCCGCGGCTACAGGCCCCACTCCTCGCGCAGCGCGCCGAACACCTCGTGGAACTCGGGGAAGGTCTTCTTCACGCAGCCGGGTTCGTCGAAGGTCACCCCTTCCGTGCGGAGCGCGGCGACGGCGAAGCTCATCGCGATGCGGTGGTCGCCGTGGCAGGCGATCTCGACCGGGGCGGGGGTGCCGGGGTGGATCTCGATCCAGTCGCGGCCGGTCTCCACCCGGATGCCCTGACGGCGCAGGTTGGCCGCGCAGACCTCCAGGCGGTCGCACTCCTTCACCCGGGTGTTGTAGACGTCCTCGATGCGGACCGGGCCGTCGGCGAACGGCGCGATCGCGGCGAGCGTCGGCATCGTGTCGGAGATGTCCCGCATGGTCGTGGTGATCCCGCGCAGGGTGCCGGTGCCGGAGACGGT
Source organism: Streptomyces sp. PA03-5A (assembly GCF_033792725.1). NCBI lineage: Bacteria > Bacillati > Actinomycetota > Actinomycetes > Kitasatosporales > Streptomycetaceae > Streptomyces > Streptomyces sp. PA03-5A. Next base: position 181,505 of record NZ_JARAVL010000001.1, read on the forward strand.
GGTGGCGCCGGCGTCGGTCTCGACGCGGGCCCCCATGCGGCGCAGGACGTCGACGAAGCCCAGGTCGCCCTGGAGCGCTCCTGTGCCCAGGCCGGGAACGGTGACCTCACGGCCGGTCAGGGCGGCCGCGGCGAAGAAGTAGCTCGCGGTGGAGGCGTCGGGCTCGACGGCGTAGTCCACGGCACGGTAGCCGCCGGGTGGGACGACGAGCACGCTGCCCTCTCGGCCGACCTCGACGCCGAAGGATCGCATCATGGCGATGGTGATCTCGACGTAGGGGACGGAGACCAGCCCGGTGATGTTGACGCGCAGACCCTCGCGCATGAGCGGGCCGGCGAGGAGCAGCGCGGTGAGGAACTGCGAGGACAGGCTCGCGTCGAGGTCAAGCGCGCCGCCCTCGATGCCGCCGGCGGCGACGGTCAGCGGCAGGTGGCCCTCCGCCTCCTCGTGGCGCAGGTCGACACCGAGCGTCCGCAGGGCGGTGGTGAGCGGGGCGACGGGACGGCGGCGCATCTGGGCGGAGGCGTCGAAGCGATAGGTGCCGCGCCCGGCCGCGGCGAGCGCCGGCAGGAACCGGGCCGCGGTGGCGGCGTCGCGGCAGTAAACGTCGGCCTCGGGGACCGCGGGTCCGGTCGGGCGTCCTTCGACGCGCCATACGTCCGGGCCGCGGTCCACACGGTAGCCGAGCCGGAGCAGCCCCTCCGCGAAGCCGTCGGTGTCGTCGGAGAGCAGCGGCCGCCGCAGTGTGGTCGTCCCCTCGGCCGCCGCCGCCAGGAACAGCGCCCGGGCGGTGACGGACTTCGAACCGGGGACGGCGACGACGGTCACGGTGTTCTCCTGTGCTGCCTGACGTGCGGGGACGCCCTGGTGAGGGGCACCGGCATTCTAGGCGCCGGGCGAGCCGGGGACCGTGGGCGTGAAGCGCACGGGGAGCCGGCGCACACCGCGCATGAGCATGCCGGGCAGCCAGTCCAGCTTCTCCGGATCGGCGTCGAGCGCGAGGTCGGGGCAGCGCTCCAGGAGGGCGCGGACGGCGATGCGTCCTTCGAGGCGGGCGAGCGGGGCGCCGAGGCAGTAGTGCAGGCCGTGCCCGAACGCGACGTGGCCCCGGGTGTCCCGGCGGATGTCGAAGCGGTCGGCCTCGGTGAAGCGGTCCGGATCGCGGTCGGCGGAGGCCAGGGCGACGAGAACGGGTTCGCGGGCCGGGATGACGGTGCCGGCGACGTCGACCGGTTCGGTCGTGAAGCGGAAGGTGGCGGTCTCGACCGGGCCGTCGTAGCGGAGCATCTCCTCCACCGCGCCGTCGATGAGGCTCATGTCGGCCCGCAGGAGGGCCAGTTGGTCCGGATGGGTGAGCAGCGCGCGGACGCCGTTGGAGACCAGGTTGACCGTCGTCTCGTGTCCCGCGATCAGCAGCAGGAAGGCCATGCCGCCGAGTTCGGAGCGCGAGAGCCGGTCGCCGTCCTCGGAGGTGGTGCGGATGAGCGCGCTCATCAGGTCGTCGCCGGGCGCGCAGCGCTTGTCCTCGATCAGCTCGTGCAGGTAGGCGGCGAGTTCCTCGATGGCCCTGCGCTCGGCCTCCGGCCCGGTCGGTGCGACGACCTCGTTCGACCAGGCGCGGAAGGCCGCACGGTCCAGGTCGGGCACCCCGAGCAGCTCGCAGATGACCGTGATGGGCAGCGGGTAGGCGAGCGCCTCGACGAGGTCGGCGGTGCCGTCCGGACGGGCCAGCATCGCGTCGAGCAGGGCTGCCGTGATCTCCTCCACGCGCGGCGCCAGCTCCTCGACCCGGCGCCCGGTGAACTCCCGGGCCACCAGTTTGCGCAGCCGGGTGTGCTCCGGCGGGTCGGAGACGAGCATGTGGCGGCCGAGGAGTTCCTCGTCGTAGGAGGTCCACCCGAGTGCGCGGGAGTCCTTGGCGAACCGGGTGTCGGCGAGCGCGGCCCGGGCCTGGTCGTGGCCGACGATCAGCCACAGCTCCCCGACGTCGGCGGTGCGCACGCGGTGCACGGGCCCCTTCTCGCGGAGCCTGGCGTAGACGGGATAGGGATCGGCGGTGAACTCCTCGCCGTAGACCGTGAGATCGACCGTGTCCATGTGCCGCACGGTAACCCGGGGGCCCGCCGCGACACGTCACCCTGCGGGACGAGACACCCCGGACGGTCTCATCCGAAGGGTTCAGCCGATCGTGGCGGTGCGCCAGGTCTCCTCGTCCGCCTCCAGCAGCGCGGCCAGGACGGCGGGGTCCGGCAGCGGCCCGCGGTCGGCCGGGACACGCAGGGCCGAGGCCGCGGTCAGATGGCCGAGCCGCAGGGCCCGCTCCACGGGCAGGTCCCGCAGCAAACCGCTGAGGAAGCCCGCGGCGAAGGCGTCCCCGGCGCCGACCGGCTCGGCCACCCGGACGGTGAGGGCGGGCACGCGGTGCGCGTCTGTCCCGGTGAAGGCCGTGGCCGCCCGGGACCCGTCCTTGACGACGAGGACACCGGGCCCGGGCAGCAGCTCGCGGACCGAGCGCGCGTCGGTGATCCCCCCGCCCCACAGGGCCTGGGCCTCGTCGAGACCCACAAGGACGATGTCGGCCCGGTCGGCGAGCGGCCGCAGGACGTCCGCGGCGGAGCGGCTGGTCCACAGCGCGGGACGGTGGTTGACGTCGAAGCTGACGGGCCACGGGCGGTCGGGGCTCAGCGCCCGTTCGACGAGGGCGTGGCAGCCGGGCGAGAGGGCGGGCGTGATGCCGCTGAGGTGGACGAGCGCGGCTCCGTCCAGGGCCGGGTCGTCGAGCACGTCGGGGGTGAGCGCCGAGGCGGCGGACCCCGCGCGGTGGTAGTGGACGCGGGTGCCGTGCGCTCCCGGGTCCTTGAGCAGGAGCCCGGTGGGCCGTGCGGGGTCGGTGCGCACCCCGGTGACGTCGACGCCGCCCGCGGCGATCCGCGCGCGGACCCGCCGGCCGAAGGGGTCGTCGCCGAGCGCGGAGACCCATCGGGCGGGGATTCCGTGGTCGGCGAGGTACAGCGCGACGTTGGACTCGGCGCCCGCGATGTCGACGCGCAGCAGGTCCGCGTCGTCGAGCGGCCCGAGGGGGTCGGGGGCGAGGGCGGCCATGGTCTCGCCGACGCAGACCACGGGTCCGGGTCGCAGCGGCCGGGGGGTGCTCATGGGGGCTTCCTAGGGGGTGTCGGCGCGGTCCGCCGGGCGGTACGGGGCGGCCGGTGTGCCGGGGACGTCCACCCGGACGGCGAACACGGCGCCGTCGAGCGGTCCCGGGGCGGCCAGGCCGATGTGCGCGCTGGTGACGAGGAGGGTCCGGCCGTCGGGGCCGCCGAGGCAGAGTCCGGCGGGCTGTCCGGCGGGCAGGTCGACGATCCGGTCGAGGTTGCCGTCCGGGAGGTAGCGGTGGACCTGTCCGGTGCCCCAGACGGCGGTCCACAGCCCGCCCTCGCTGTCGGTGGTCATGCCGTCGGGGCTGCCGTCGGCGAGGGTGACGAAGGTGTCCGGCGTGCCGGGGTCGCCGCTGGCGGGGTCGACCGGATAGCGACGGATGACGCCCCGGGCGCTGTCGGCGAGGTACATGACGGTGCCGTCGGCGGTGAAGGCCGGCCCGTTGGGGATCGTGATGTCCCGCAGCACACGGGTGACACGTCCGTCGCGGTCCAGGCGGTAGAGCGAGCCGGCGTCCTCGGTGGTGTCGTAGGCCATGCTGCCCGCCCAGAAGCGGCCGTGCGGGTCGGCGACGCCGTCGTTCATCCGCATCGGCACCGGGGCGTCGTCTTCGGGGCGGGCGATCCACTCGGCCCGGCCCGCGGGGTCGATGCGGCAGATGCCGGTGCCCGCGGCCGCGACCCAGTGGCCGGGGCGGCCCTGGACCGGTGCCACCGCACCCAGCGGGTACGGCAGTTGGGCGATCAACGTGTGCGGGGCGGCGGGGCCGTCGGAAGCGGCCAGCAGCCGGCCGCTGAGGATGTCGGTGAGCACGGCGCGGCCGTCCGTCCAGCGGATGCCCTCGCCGAGTTCGAGGCGGTCGGTCCCGAGGACCGCCGGGGACGCGGTGGCGGTCACGGGCGGTCCTCCGCGCGGACGACGTCCAGGAAGGTGCGGGCCCGTTCGCGCAGCGCGGTGACGCTGCCGCCCTCGGCGGCGTCGCCGATCAGGGGCGATCCGACGCCGACGGCGAGGGCGCCGCCCCGCAGGTACACCGCGGCGGCCTGCGCGTCCACTCCCCCGACGGGCACGAAGGGCAGGTCGGGGAAGGGGCCGCGCAGGTCCTTCAGGTACCCGGGGCCGCCGGCGCTGCCGGCCGGGAAGAGCTTGAGGGCGTCGGCGCCGAGCCGCAGTGCCTGGAGGATGTCGGTGGGGGTCATCACCCCGGCGAGGACCGGGAGTCCGAGCTCCCGGCCGGTGGCGATGCCCTCGCTGACCGCAGGGGTGACGAGGAAGGCGGCGCCGGCCTTGTGGGCGTCCCGTGCGTCCTCGGCGCTGAGCACGGTTCCGGCCCCGAGGGTCGCATCCGGGCCGAGCGCTGCGCGCGCCCGGGCGATGACGTCGAGCGCGTCACGTCCGCTGAGGGACACCTCGATGAGGGTGATCCCCTCCTCGGCGAGGGTGAGCACGGTGGTCAGCGCGGCGTCCGGGTCGCTGCCGCGGACGATGGCGAGCAGCCGGTGGGCACGCAGCGCGGCGAGCAGGTCCATCCGACATCCCTTCTGGTGATGGGTGTTCAGGGGCGGCGGGTCGCGGTGACGGTGAGCCGCCAGGCGACCTCGCCGGAGGGCGGGACGACGACCGTGTCGTCGTCGTCCGCCCCGGTGCGGTCGAAGACGCGGCCGAGCATCGGCTCGACGCCGATCGAGCGGTACGGCGCGTCCTGCGGGAAGCCGCCGAGGTTGCGCCACAGCGCGACCGCGACGGGCCGGCCGCCGGCCTCGACCGCCAGGTGCAGCGCGTCGGTGCCGTCGTGCACGGTCACCCGCGGGGTGAGGACGACGGCCCCGACGGCGGTCCCGTCGTCCGGGCCGAGCCGGTCGAGGGGGATGCCCTCGACGTGCGGCCACCGACCGGTGATCCACCCCGCGCCCTCGTCCGGGTAGAGCCGGGTCTCCGCTGCCGTGTCGATGCCGAGCCACGCGCCCGGGGAGAGTTCCAGCAGGGCGTGTGCGGCCCACACGAAGCGGTAGCCGGGCTCGGCGGTGAGCGTGTAGTCGACGACGGCGGCTCCCGCCTCCGTGCTCAGGCGCCGGGTCAGCCGGAAGTCGGGGCAGTCCACGACCTCCGCCTCTGCCTCCCGGCGCCAGGGCCGTGACCAGGCGTCCCCGTGGTCGGGCAGCCCGCGCACGGTGGGTACGCACTCCTCCAGGCCGCCGGCGTCGGCGAAGGGGTCGCCGGGCCGGACCCGGGGGCGGCGGGGCTCGTCGCGGTGCCAGAGCCATTCACGGCCGCCGGCGGTCAGCGAGGTCCACCGGCCGCCGTGGTCCAGGTCGCTGACCACGGAGACCGGGATCCGGTTCCCGGTCACCATTCGGCGAAGGAGCCGTCGGCGTGCCGCCACACCGGGTTGCGCCAGGCGTGGCCGGAACGGTCCGCGGCGCGGACCGCGTCCTCGTCCACGGCGACGCCGAGTCCCGGCAGGTCCGTGCGGCGCGCCTGACCGTCGACGAACCGGAAGGGCTCGGTGTCGACCAGGTAGGACAACAGGTCGGCGTCCTTGTTGTAGTGGATGCCCCGGCTCTGCTCCTGGATCAGGAAGTTCGGGGTGGCGAAGGCGACCTGCAGGCTCGCGGCCAGCGCGATCGGTCCGAGCGGGCAGTGCGGTGCCAGGTGCGCGCCGAACGTCTCGGCGAGCGAGGCGATCCGGGTGACCTCCGATATCCCGCCGGCGTGCGACAGGTCCGGCTGGGCCACGGCGATGCCGGCCGTCAGCACCGGGAGGAAGTCGGCCCGCCCGTAGAGCCGTTCACCGGTGGCGAGCGGCACGGACGAGGCCGCGACCAGGCCCGGGAGCAGGTGCGCCTGCTCGGGCAGGACGGGTTCCTCGACGAACAGCGGGTGCAGCGGGGCTATCTCGTGCAGCACGCGCCGCGCGTTGGCGGCGCTGAACCGTCCGTGGAAGTCCACCGCGACGTCCCGGTGCGGGCCGAGGGCCTCCCGGGCGGCGGCGACGCGCTCCACGACGGCGGCCGTCTCGGCGGGGCTGCCGAGCGGCGGGGTGCGCCCGGCGGCGTTCATCTTGACGGCCGTGAACCCCGCCTCCACCTGGGCGGTGACCTCCTCCTTGAGCCGGTCCGGCTCGTCGCCGCCGACCCAGGCGTACACCCGGACCGAGTCGCGGACGGGGCCGCCGAGCAGGGTGTGCACCGGTACCCCGAGGGCCTGGCCGGCGATGTCCCACAGGGCCTGGTCGATGCCGGCCACGGCGCTGGAGAGCACGGGCCCGCCCCGGTAGAAGCCGCCCTTGGTGAGCACCTGCCAGTGGTCCTGGATCCGCAGGGGGTCCTGGCCCACGAGGTGTTCGGCGAGCACCTCCACGGCGGCCCGCACCACCTCGGCCCGGCCCTCCACCACCGGCTCGCCCCAGCCGACGACGCCGTCGTCGGTCTCGATGCGGCAGAACAGCCAGCGGGGCGGGACGAGGAAGGTCTCGACGCGCGCGATCTTCACTGTGCCTGGCCGTCCTTCTGTTCGGTGGAGCCGTCCGCGCCCTCGGGCGCCTGCGGGCCGCTGACCTTGTCGAGGTCGCGCGTCGCCTGGTCGAGCAGGGCGCGCATGGCGTGTTCCGCGGCGTCCGGGTCCCGGTCGCGCACGGCGTCGAGGACGGCACGGTGACTGGGCACCGGGTCCTCGCTGTGCGGGGCGCTGTGCACGAGCTGGTCGCGCTGGGCCAGGCCCGACTCGATGACCATCTCCATGCGTTCCAGCAGTTCGTTGTGGGTGGCCGCGAGCAGCGCCCGGTGGAAGGCGAGGTCGGCCTCGACGGCGTGGTTCGCGCCGCCCTCCTCGCCCATGGCCGTCAGTGCCGTCTCCAGCAGCTCCAGATCCGCGTCGGTGCGGCGGGCCGCGGCCAGCCGTACGGCGGCGGGTTCGATGATGCCGCGGACCTCGCCGAGGTTGCGCAGCAGCGCCAGGTCGGCGCCGGTGTCGCTGCCCTCGGAGAACTGCCAGCGCAGCACATCGGCGTCGAGCAGGTTCCAGTCCGAGCGGGGCCGTACGAAGGTGCCGCGCTTCTGCCGGGCATCGACCATGCCCTTGGCCGCGAGGACCTTCAGCGATTCGCGCAGGGCCGTCAGACTGACGTCCAACTCGCTCTGCAGGGCCGCCATGTCGAGCGTCGCTCCCTCGGGGATCTCGCCGCTGAGCACTCGGCGGGCGAGGGTCTCCACGGTCTGGCCGTGCACTCCGCGGCGCGCGTATGGCGTCATGTGTATGCCTTTCTTGCTGGTCGGTGGGGCTGGACCGTCGTCTCGGCCGTCTCCGTCGGGGCGTACCCGTCAGGCGGAGGCTTTGACGACGCTCCAGCCACCGTCGACGAGCAGGCTCGATCCGGTGATGTACGAGGCTTCTTCGGCGGTGAGGAAGGCGACGGCGGCGGCGACCTCCTCGGGGGTGCCGAAGCGGCCGGCCGCGGTCTCGGCGACGCTCTGTTCGCGTTCGGCCTGCGGCACCCGGTCCCAGGCGGCGGTCAGGATCGGCCCGGGGATCACCGCGTTGACGCGGACCTCCGGTCCGTACTCGACGGCGAGCTGGCCGCACAGCGACAGCAGCGCGCCCTTGCTGGCCGCGTAGGCCGGGTGACCGGGGATGCCCCGGTGGGCGTGGACGGAGGAGGTGAGCACCACGGCGCCGCGCTGCTCGCGCAGGTCGGGCAGCGCCGCCTTGAAGCCCAGGAAGGCGCCGGTGAGGTTGACCGACAACTGCCGTTCCCAGGAGGCGAGGCTCGTCTCGTGCGCGGGGGCGACCTGCACCGTGTACGCGTTGCTGACCAGGACACCCACGGGCCCGAAGCCGTGGGCGGCGTCCGTGACCCGCCGCCAGTCGTCCTCGCTCGCGACGTCGGCGGCGACGAAGACGGCGCGCGCGCCGTCCTTGCGCAGCCGCGCGGCGGTCTCCTCGCCCCGGTCGGCGGCGATGTCGACGAGCACGACGGCCGCTCCCTCGGCGGCCAGGCGCGCCGCGGTGGCGGCGCCGATGCCCGAGGCGGCGCCGGTGACGACGGCGACGCGGTTGGTGAAGCGGGCCGCTGGGTTCATGGTGCTGGTCGTCTCCTGTTTCATCGCTGCTGTGCTGATTCTCGCCGTGCCGTCACTGCCGGGCCAGGACGACGAGTTCCGCGTCGTACTCCGCCGTCCACGCGAACGGCAGCCCGGAGTGGGTCAGATGGGCGCCGCTGTAGCGGGTGCCGGTGGCGGTGTCGGTGTAGACGGCGTCCGCTCGCAGACCGCGCAGGCGGAGCCGGGCGGCGCGGCCGGGCACCAGCGGCGCCCCGTCGAGGGGGCCGGTGTTCCAGGCCGTCACCACCATGCGGTCGCCGCCCGGTTCCTCGTACTGGATCCCGCACGTCTGGTCGGCGGGGCCGCCCAGCAGGTGGACCTCGCCGTGGTGGACGACGTCGCGGACCTCCTTGTAGCGGGCGATCCACCGCGCGGCCTCGGCCCGCTGTTCCGGCGTCCAGTGGCGGATGTCGGCACCGATCCCGAGCACGCCCGCCATGGAGTTGACGAAGCGGAAGGCCAGCGAGCGGGGCCGAGGGTCGAAGACGCCGGGGGCGTCGGTGACCCAGGAGCTCATGGTGTGCGGGGCGTGCGCGTGGAGGTAGCCGTACTGGATGCGCAGCCGGTCCATGGGCGCGGTGTTGTCGCTGGGCCACACCACGTCGGTGCGGGCGATGGTGGCGTGCTCGACGCGGCCGCCGCCGCCCGCGCAGCCCTCGACGGTGACGTGCGGGTGCGCGGCGCGCAGGTGGTCCAGAACGCGGAGGTAGCCGGCGACGTGCGCGGCGTCGAGGTCCTGGCGCTCGGGGTCGGCGCCCGCCAGGTGGCCGGGGCGGCCGCGCTCGGTGGGCGGACGGTTCATGTCCCACTTGAGATAGCTGATGGCGTGGGAGCCGAGCAACCGGTCCAGGGTGCCGATGACGAATTCCTGGACGTCCTCGCGGCCGAGGTCGAGCAGCAGCTGGTTGCGCACGAGCGTCGCGGGCCGGCCGTCGATCCGGTACACCCACTCGGGGTGCTCGGCGTAGAGCTTCGAGCGGGGGCTGATGCCCTCGGGTTCGACCCACAGGCCGAAGTCCAGGCCGAGGGCGCGCACGTCCTCGACGAACCGGTCGAACCCGCCGGGGAATTCGGCCGGGTCCGGGTCCCAGTCGCCGAGGCCGCCGGTGTCGTCCGGCCGCCCGGTGAACCAGCCGTCGTCGACGACGAAGAGTTCGGCGCCGAGTTCGGCGGCGACCTTGGCGAGCTCCAGCTGGTTCCCGGCGTCGACGTCGAAGCCGGTGGCCTCCCACGAGTTGTAGAGGACCTTGCGGGGCCGCTCGATGCGCTCGCCGGTCAGGTGCCGCTCGTAGCGGTGCCAGACGCGGGCCAGGCCGTCGAGCCCGTCCGGGCTGAACGCGCAGGCCAGCCGCGGCGTGACGAGGGCGGCGCCGGGGGCGAGGCGGACCGCGCCCTCGTGGGGCACCCGGCCGGCCCGGACGCGCACCGCGCCGCCGGGCTCGGCGTCGGCGGTGATCCGCCAGTTGCCGGACCACTCCAGGGCGATGCCGTAGGTGGGGGTGGCGCCCTCGGCGGGGGCGGCGGCGTCCTGGACGGCGAGCCACGGGTGGTACGCGTGCCCGGCGGAGCCCTGGGTGCTCTCCATCTCGAAGCGCCCGCGTTCCAGTGCCACCTCCTTGAGCTGGAACTCCTGGGACCACTGGCCGGCCAGGTAGGTCAGCCGTGCGCCGCCCTGGACGGGCACGTTGACGGCGGCGGAGTCGAAGCGCTCCAGCCGCACCTCGTCCTCGCCGGTGCAGGTCAGCTCCGTCCAGCGCAGGACGACGTCGGTGCCGGGCACCGTCTCGTAGCACAGCGTGGTGCGCAGCCCGAGGAGGTCGTCGGCGAAGTCCAGGCGCAGGGCCCGGTCGCCGTCCTGGGTGGCGCCGTCGAACCGCCACCAGCTCCCGCGGTCGCCGCCGGGGCGGGAGGCGACCAGGTCGGCGCCGGTGAACGGCCGCAGCCCGTACGGGATGTACTCGGCCGGGGCGGCGTCGGCGGGGGTGATGAAGTGGGTGCGGCGCGACCACTCCATGGGCGACGGGCCGTCCTCGGCGCCATGCGGCCCCCAGGCGGCGAGTTCGGCCCAGCGGCGGTCGCCGCCCAGGGTGACGGCGTAGGTGGTGGCGTCGGTGCGCAGCAGCCACCGGTCGTGCGTGGTCACTTGACGGCTCCGAGGTTGAGTCCCGCCACGAAGTGGCGCTGGAAGCGGAGGAAGACGGCCACCGTCGGGGCGGCGGCGATCACCGAACCGGCCGCGATGACGTTCCACATGGAGACGTACTGGCCCTGCAGGCCGATGAGGGACGCGGTGATGGGCATCTGGCTGTCGGTGCGCAGCACCGTGATGGCCCACAGCAGGTCGTTGAAGATCCAGGTGAACGACAGGGCGGTCAGTGCGGCCAGCGCCGGCCGGGCCAGCGGCAGGATGATCCGCCAGTAGATCTGCCAGGGGCCCGCGCCGTCGATGACGGCGGCCTGCTGGATCTCGCCGGGGATCGACCGCATGAAGCCGTGCAGCACGAAGACGTAGAAGCCGACACCGAAGCCGACCTGCACCCCGATCAGGGCGTACAGCTGGTCGTAGATGCCGAGCACTTCGCTCAGCTTGGACACGGGGATCAGCAGGATCTGCGGGGGCAGCAGATTGCCGCCGAGCATGAGCAGCAGCAGGACGCGCCGGAAGGGCAGGTCGTAGCGGCTGAGCGCGAAGGCCGCCATGGAGGCGAGGCCGAGCGAGAGCGCCACGGTGGGGATGGTGACCAGCATGCTGTTGATGAGCGCGCGCTGCTGGCCGCCGTCCACCCACGCCTGACGGAAGCTGTCGAAGGTGAAGGAGTGCGGCCAGCTTCCGACGCCGTGCGCGGCGATGTCGTCGAAGGTCCGGGTGCTGGTGACCAGGACGAGGGCGATCGGCAGCAGCCACAGCGCGGACAGCAGACCCGCGGTGAGGTGGAAGCCGGTGGTGCGCAGGGCGCGGCCGCGCAGCGCGGGCCTGCGGGGCGCCGCGGCCGGGACCTTGGCGGTCCCGCCGTCGCGGCCGGCCGGGTCCTCGACGCGCGCGGAGGCTTGGGTGGCGGTCATCAGTCGGCCTCCCGGAAGGCGCGCACGAGGTATCCCACGATGACGCCGAACGCCAGCACGAAGATGACGACGGCGAGCGCGGAGCCGTATCCCAGGCGCAGGGACTGGAACGCGGTGGAGTACATGTAGGTGCTCAGCAGTTCGGAGGAGTGGTACGGGCCGCCGCGGGTGAGCGCCCACACCACGTCGAACGAGCGCAGCGAGTCGATGACGATCACCGACAGGACGACCGCGTTGACGCTGCGCAGCTGCGGCAGCGTGATGTGCCGGAACTGCTGCCAGCGGGTGGCGCCGTCGACCTTGCCGGCCTCGTAGAGGGCGGGGTCGATGCCCTTGAGGCCGGCCAGGTACAGCACCATCACGTAGCCGACCTGGCGCCACAGCGCGGGCACGATGACCGCGTAGAAGGCGGTGTCCTGGTCGGCCAGCCAGGCGTGCTTCAAGCTGCCGAGGCCGACGCCGTCCAGCACGTTGTTGATCAGGCCGTCCGGCTGGTACATGGCCTGCCACACCAGGGCGGTGGCGACCAGCGAGAAGACCACCGGCAGGAAGAGCGCCGCCCGGTAGAACCCGATGCCGCGCCGCTCCTGCTGGAGCAGCAGCGCGGCACCGAGGCCCAGGGCGGCCGACAGCCCGCCGAAGAGCAGAAGCCACAGCACCGTGTTGATCGCGGCGGTGCGGAAGACCTCGTCGTGCAGCATCTCGCTGAAGTTGCCGAGGCCCACGAACTTCGGGGCTCCCAGACCGTCCCACGACGTCAGGGAGAGGTAGAAGCCCTGGAGGGCCGGCCAGAAGACCCAGAAGGCCTCGGCGAGCAGCGGGATGAGGACGAAGGCCAGGACCACCGGGGGCACCCGAGTGGCCCTGGACCGTCGTGTGGAGCCGATCAGCGCCATCGTCACTGGCTCCAGATCTTCTGTGCGCTGCGCTGCCACGTGGTGAGGATGGAGCCGATCTCCTTGGGCTTGGCCAGGTAGTGCACCAGCGCCGTGTCGGCGGTCGGCTGGAGCGCGTCGCTGGAGTCCCGGTTGAAGAACTGCGTCACGTCGGCGGCGCTCTCGATGAGCTTGCGGCCCTTGACCACCAGCGGGGTGCCGGCGTCCTTGGCGTCCGGGTGGGTGGGCAGCGCGGTGCCGGAGGAGTTCTTGAGGTAGAGCTCCTGCGCCTCGGCGGTCGCCAGGTAGCTCAGCAGCTCCTTGACACCGTCGGTGTGCTTGCTGCGGGCGCTGGCGAAGTAGCCGTCGGTGGGCGCCTCCTCGGCGACCGGCACCTTGGGGTCGATGATGGGGAACTGGAAGAAGTCGATGTCGCCCAGGGCGTCCTTCGGCGCGGCGTCGGCGAAGAAGGTGCCGATGAGCATCATGCCGGTACGGCCCTGGAGGAGGGCGGTGGTGGCGTCCTGGAACGGTATCGCCGTGCCGTTGGGGTCGAAGAACGGCCGGGCCTGGTCCCACGTGTCGAAGACCTTGCGGACCTCGGGGTCGTCGAAGCGGTGCTGGCCCGCAAGCAGTTCGCGGTGGTACGTGGCACCGTTGACGCGGATGTTGAGGTAGTCGAACCAGGCCGAGGCGACCCACGGGGTGTCGCCGCCGGCGCCGAGGCCGATCGGGGCGACGCCCTTGCTCTTGAGTTTGTCGCACAGGTCGAGGAACTCGTCCCAGTTCTTCGGCTCCTGGACGCCCCACTTGGCGAAGTTGGACTTCCGGTAGAACATGCCCCACCAGTAGTAGCTGGTGGGCACGAAGACCTTCTTGCCGCTGGAGGCCGAGGTGCACAGCTTCTTCAGGGCGTCGGTGTAGCCGGACAGCTCGGGCTTGCCCCAGATGTCGTCCAGGTCGAGGAGCAGGTCCTTCTTGGCGTACGACTCGGCGACGGAGCCCGGGTACCAGGTGTAGATGTCCGGCGGGGTGGCCGAGGTGAGGTACGTCGGCAGCTGCGTGCGGAAGGTCTCCGACGCGACGGTGTTGAGCTCCGCCTCGGCGCCGCCGCGCTTGTTGAAGGCGGCCACGAGCTGCTGCATCGAGGTCTTCGCCTGCGGGGAGGAGAGGTTGGACTGCAGGGTCACCGGGCCGCCGGACTTTCCTCCGGAGGCGGACGGGCTCTGGGTGACGCAGCTGCTGAGCAGCGCGCCGGCGCCGACGGCGCCGGACACGGCGAGGAACCGGCGGCGGCTGGCGTTGAAGGCGGTCATCTGTGAACTCCCTTAGTGCCCACGGAACGGAGCTGAGGCCCCCTGACGGCCCGGCTCTGGGTGCGGCAGGCACAGCCTGTCGCAGGGGTCAGCGTCCCGTCAAGATTAATTAGTAATTTATTTTCGAGAGGGATGTGCCCTCGGCCGAACAAGGCCCGGGGGCACCCCTGTTGGCGCCGGATGGCATCGGTTGACGCAGGTGGAGCGGGATGGAACGGGGTGGAGCGATGCGCTGCCAGACGCAGCGGACGGGTCGCGCACAGGGCTCGGAGCGCGGCCTGACGGACGCGGCCGTCCACCCCACGGAGGGCGACGTGCCGGGCGCCGGTGCCACGGCGGAAACTGTGGCCGGGCCCCCGAAGCCTGTCAATATTAATTGCTAATTAACTTAAAAACGCGATCTTCCGGTGACCTGGACGGCGTCGCGGCACCGGCTTCCGTAGGATGCGGCGATGCCCCACCCCCGCCTGGTCGCCACCGATCTCGACGGCACGCTCCTGCGGAACGACGGCACGCTTTCCGCCCGCACGCTGGACGCCCTGCGCGCCACGGCCGGCGCGGGCGCGGAGGTCGTCCTCGTGACCGCCCGGCCGCCCCGCTACCTCGACGCGCTCGCCGCCGCCACCGGCCTCACCGGGACCGCGGTGTGCGCCAACGGCGCGATCGTGTACGACATCGGCAGCCGCACGGTCACGAGGTCCACCCCGCTCCCCGTCCCCGTCGCACGTCGGGTGGCCGCCGCCCTGCGGGACGCGGCGCCCGGCGTCGGCTTCGCCCTCGAGACGGGCCACCGGCTGCACTGGGCCCCGGGGTACGGGCACCACCTGCCCGAGGACTCCGGCGCCGAGGTCCCCGTGCCCTCGCTCGCGCAACTGTGGGCGAGCCCGGGCCCGGTCGTGAAGCTGCTCGTCTGGTCGCCCGCGCTCGACGCGGACGCCCTGCTCGCCGTGGCCGAGCACGCGGCGGGCGGCCGGGCCCAGTTCACCCACTCCGGCGGCCACGGGCTGCTGGAGGTCAGCACCCGGGGCGTCACCAAGGCGGCCGCCCTCGCGGCCCTGTGCGCCTCCCGCGGCATCGCCGCCGAGGAGGTCATCGCCTTCGGCGACATGCCCAACGACCTGCCGGTCCTGAGCTGGGCGGGCACGTGCTGCGCCGTCGCCAACGCGCACCCGGCCGTGCTCGCCTCGGTCGCCCACCGCACGGCCTCCAACGAGGACGACGGCGTGGCCCGCGTCCTGGAGCGGCTCTACGGGACACGCGCACGGGAACGCTGACGGGACGCTGACGCACCGAAGGGCGGCGCCCGGTGGGACCGACCGGGCGCCGCCCCGAGGACGGTGGACGGGTCGCGTCAGCAGCCGTGGTCGATCAGGTCGAAGGTCACGTAGTGGTCGCCGGTGTAGTAGTCCTCGTCGGCTCCCTGGCCGGTGATGATCCGCCGGGCGCCCCGGGTCGAGGAGCCGGGCGTCTTGACCGTGTACTCGTGGTAGTAGCCGTTCGCGTGGGCGGGCAGCACACCCTCGCGGTTCTGGAAGACCGTCCCGTCCTGGGGGTACGGGAACGGGCCGCCCTGGTCGATCAGCCGGAGCGTGGTGTAGGCCTGGGACGGCAGGTCGGAGTAGCAGATGTCACCGACCGACGCGGCCCGGACGACAGCCGCGGCCGCGGCGCCGGCGGGCGCCGGTACGGCGGTCGCGACGGCCGGGCCGCCGACGAGAAGGGCCGAGGCGAGGGCGCCCAGGGCGCCGAGGCGAAGGATCCGTGGGGGGATTCTCATGGCTCCAGGATGACGCGCGTAGAGCCTGTCATGTAAACGACAATCACGGGATGTTCCCCGGGAGTTCACACCTTCCGGTCACCCCACCGGACGGCGCCGCGCCCCGACGCGACCGTGGACGTGGGAGCCGCGGGCAATGTCCGAGGCCGAATCCGGAAAGCCGGTGGCAGCCTGCGGACGAATGGGCACCGGCGCATCCGTCGCTCGAACTTCTCGGCCGGAGGGGAATTTCCTCCGCCGTCCCCTTGCGATCGGCCTCGGGGGTGACTCCGCGAGAGGGTCGGGTGAGGCGCTGACCTGCGCCGCGGCCGCGCCCCAACTCCCCCACGGGGCGGGCCCCGGAGTTGACGGAGGAGGCCGAACACGCGATGGCGGAGCACTTTCCCGCAAAGGGCCGAATTCGGGGACCGGCTCCCCAGGGAATGCGGTGAATCAGGACCCCGCGGCGCCGTCGGCGTCGCCCGCGCCCTCGGCCGCGTCGCGCAGGGCGTCGAGGACCGGGCGGAGCAGGGGGTGGTCCTCGGCGCCGCGGCGGACGGCGGCGAAGACGCGGCGGGTGGCGACGACGTCGTCGACGGCGCGGACGGCGACGCCGGACAGGTCCATGTCGCGCAGGGCGCTGCGCGGGACGAGGGCCACGCCCGCGCCCGCGGCGGCGAGGGCGACCACGGCGCGGAAGTCGTCGGAGGAGTGCTCCAGGCGGGGCTGGAAACCGGCGTACTCGCAGGCGAGGACGACCACGTCGTGGCAGGGGTTGCCCGGGTAGGGGCCGATCCAGGTCTCGTCGGCGAGTCCCGCGACGCGCACGGTGCCGGTCCCGGCGTCGGCGAGGGGGTGGCCGGCCGGGAGGACCGCGTCGAAGGGCTCTGCGTACAGGGGGACGCGGGAGAGCCGCTGGTCGTCGGCTCGGGGGGCGCCGCGGTACTCGACGGCGACGGCGATGTCGGCGCGGCCGTCGAGCACCATGGGCAGCGACTCGTCGCCCTCGGCGTCCCGGACGCGGATGTGGATGCCCGGGGCGGTGCCGCCGAGCGCGGCGATGGCCGGGGCGAGCACGAGCGCGATGCCGGTCGCGAAGGAGGCCACGGTCACCTGGCCGGCGGCGCCGGAGGTGTAGGCGGCCAGCTCGGCCTCGGCGCGTTCGAGCTGGGCGAGGACCGTGTTGGCGTGGGCGAGCAGGATCTCGCCGACGGGGGTGAGCTGGACGCCGCGGCCGCCGCGTTCCAGCAGCCGGTGGCCGGTCTCGTTCTCCAGGGCGGCGAGCTGCTGGGAGACCGCGGAGGGGGTCAGGTACAGCGCGGCGGCCGCGGCGGTCACCGTACGGTGGTCCGCCACGGCCCGCAGGGTCCGCAGCCGTCGTGCGTCAATCACCCATTCATCCTGCCAGGGCCGCGCGCGCGGCGATGAATGCGTCCACCGCCTTGTCGACGTCCGCGGTGGAGTGGGCGGCCGACAGCTGGACCCGGATGCGGGCCTTGCCGTGCGGCACGACGGGGTACGAGAAGCCGATGACGTAGACGCCGCGCTCCAGCAGCAGCTCCGCCATGCGGCCCGCCTCCGAGGCGTCGCCGATCATGACCGGGGCGATGGGGTGCTCGCCGGGCAGGATCTCGAAGCCGGCCTCGGTCATCCGGGAGCGGAAGAGGGCGGTGTTCTCCGCGAGGCGGGTGCGCAGGTCCTCGGAGTCCTCGATCAGGTCCAGGACCTTGAGGGAGGCCGCGGCGATGACCGGCGCGAGGGAGTTGGAGAACAGGTACGGGCGCGAGCGCTGGCGCAGCAGCGCGACGATCTCCGCGCGGGCCGCGACGTAGCCGCCGGAGGCGCCGCCGAGGGCCTTGCCGAGGGTGCCGGTGATGATGTCGACCCGGTCCATCACCCCGTGCAGGGCGTGGGTGCCGCGGCCGCCGGGGCCGGTGAAGCCGACGGCGTGGGAGTCGTCGACCATGACCATCGCGTCGTAGCGGTCGGCGAGGTCGCAGATCTCGTCCAGCGGCGCGATGTAGCCGTCCATCGAGAAGACGCCGTCGGTGACGATGAGGCGGCGGCGGGCGTCGGACGCCTCCTTGAGGCGGGCCTCCAGCTCGGCCATGTCGCGGTTGGCGTAGCGCAGGCGGCGGGCCTTGGACAGCCGGATGCCGTCGATGATGCTGGCGTGGTTGAGCGCGTCGGAGATGACGGCGTCGTTCTCGTCGAGGAGGGTCTCGAAGACGCCGCCGTTGGCGTCGAAGCAGGAGCTGTAGAGGACCGTGTCCTCGGTGCCGAGGAAGGCGGACAGCCGGGCCTCGAGCTCCTTGTGGACCTCCTGGGTGCCGCAGATGAAGCGGACGGACGCCATGCCGTAGCCCCAACGGTCCAGGGCCTCCTTGGCGGCGGCGGTGACCTCGGGGTGGTCGGCGAGGCCGAGATAGTTGTTGGCGCAGAAGTTGAGGACGTCGCCGGGGACGCCGCCGGCGGTGACGGAGACGGAGGCGCTCTGCGGGGTGCCGATCACGCGCTCGGGCTTGAAGAGCCCGGCCTCGCGGATCTCGTCGAGGGTGCCGCGCAGGTCGTCGCGGACGGAGTCGAACATCGGGGTTCTCCCTGGGAAGCTGCGGGTGGTGCGGTGGGCCGTGCCTCGGGGGCCGGGAGGGGTCAGGCGGTCCAGTCGAGGACGACCTTGCCGCAGCGGCCGCTCGCGGCGTCGTCGAAGGCGGCGTCGAAGTCGCGGTAGGAGTAGCGGCCGGTGACCACGGGGGCGATGTCGAGACCGCCCTCCAGCAGCACGGACATGGCGTACCAGGTCTCGAACATCTCGCGGCCGTAGATGCCCTTGATGGTGAGCATCGACGTGACGATCTTGGCGAAGTCCACGGAGAAGTCCTCCGCGGGCAGGCCGAGCATCGCGATGCGGCCGCCGTTCGTCATGTTGGCGATCATGTCGCGCATGGCCTCGGGGCGACCGGACATCTCCAGGCCGACGTCGAAGCCCTCGCGCAGGCCGAGCTCGCGCTGGCCGTCGGCGATGGTGGTCTCGGCGACGTTGAGGGCGAGGCTGACGCCGACCTTGCGGGCGAGCTCCAGGCGGTACTCGCTGACGTCGGTGATGACCACGTTGCGCGCGCCGGCGTGCTTGGCGACGGCGGCGGCCATGATGCCGATCGGGCCGGCACCGGTGATCAGCACGTCCTCGCCGACCAGGGGGAAGGACAGCGCGGTGTGGACGGCGTTGCCGAAGGGGTCGAAGATCGCGGCGATGTCGAGGTCGACGGGCACCCGGTGCACCCACACGTTGGAGGCTGGCAGCGCGACGTACTCGGCGAAGGCGCCGTCACGGCCGACTCCGAGGCCGATCGTGTTGCGGCACAGGTGGCGGCGGCCGGCCAGGCAGTTGCGGCACTTGCCGCAGACGAGGTGGCCCTCGCCGCTGACGCGGTCACCGGGCTTGATCTCGTCGACGTCCGAGCCCACGGCGGCGACCTCGCCGACGAACTCGTGGCCGAGCACCAGGGGGGTGCCCACGGCCTGCTGGGCCCAGCCGTCCCAGGCACGGATGTGCAGGTCGGTGCCGCAGATGCCGGTCCGCAGCACCTTGATGAGGACGTCCCCGGGACCGATCTCCGGCTCCGGGACGTCCCGCAGCCACAGGCCGGGCTCGGCCTTCTCCTTCACCAGTGCCTTCACTCTTGCGACTCCTGCCGGCAGACGATGTGGCCCGGCCCGCGCGGGGGGACGCGGACCGGGCACGAGGGAGCCCGGGCGGAGCGGTGGCGCCCGTCGGCGCCGGCTCGCGCGATGCGCCGGGCACACAGCAATCTGCCCGGCTTCGAGCGTTCAGTCCATCGATCTTTTCTTAAGCTCGGCAACAGCGCAGCTTCACGCTCGGCCGGAAGGGTGGCGCGGGCCGCTCCGGCCCGGCGTCGCCGCGGCTCAGCGCGGGGCGAGCGCGGCCAGCTGCGCGGTGATGGTGTCGGTGTCCTGGAAGGTCAGCCCGATGCGAGCGACGTGCTTCCAGCGCACGATGCCCTCCGCGTCCACGATGAAGACCGAGCGCTTCAGGCCGAGGCCGGGCATGGTGATGCCGTAGGCCTTCGCCACCGTGCGCTCGGTGTCGGCGAGCAGCGGGAAGCGCAGGTCGCGCTTGCGGGCGAAGTGCTCGTGGCTGTCGAGGTCGCTGAAGTTGACGCCCCACACCGTCGCCCCGAGGTCGCGGAAGCGGTCCAGGTCGGAGGTGTAGGAGCAGAGCTGCTTGGTGCACACCGCCGAGTCGTCCCCAGGGTAGAAGGCGAGCACGACGGGGGCGCCGCGGTGCGCGGACAGGGAGTACTCGCCGCGCTCGGCGTCGCCCGATCCGGTGAGCAGGACTCCCGGGAGGGTGAAGTCGGGGGCGGGGGCGCCGGTCTCGGGCACGGGCATGGCGGGGTCCTCTCACAGGGGGCGGGCTCAGGTCGTCGAGGAGTGACGATACAGAACGTTCTTTCTTGCGGGGACGCTACGCGGTGCCGTCCGCTACCGTCAAGGACATGAGTGCCCCTCCCGCCGTTCCCCTGGTCACGTACGCCGCCGCTGACGCGCCGCCGCGTGACCGCATCCTGGCCACCGCGGCCCGGCTGTTCTACGCCGAGGGGATCCACGCGGTGGGCATGGACCGGATCGTCACGGAGGCGTCCACCACCAGGGCGACGCTCTACCGGCACTTCCTGGGAAAGGAGCAGCTCGTCCTGAGCTACATCCAGGCCACCGACGAGCAGATCCGTACCTTCACCGAGGCCGCGCTGGAGGGCCTGGCCGCACGGGAGGCCCTGGCGGGGGTCGCCGGAGCGCTCGGCGACCAGCTCTGCTCACCGGGCTTCCGCGGCTGCCCCTTCCTCAACGCGGCCGCGGAGTACCCGGACCCGGCCGACCCCGTCTCGCGCGCGATCGTGGCCCACCGGGACTGGCTGCGGGAGCTGGTCGCCCGGCTGCTCGCGGAGGCGGGCGCCCCCGAGCCCGCCGAGGACGCGGCGACGCTGATGATGCTGCGCGACGGCGCCGTGATGACCGCCGCGCTCGGTGACGCGGATGCGGTGCGGGCCTCGCTGGACCGGGCGGTGCGGCGCGTGCTGGAGGCCGCCGGGGTGGCGTGAGGGGGGCCTGCCACGCCCTCAGGCACCCGACGCTCGGCCCGCGCCCCGGCCTGCGTCCCGCCGCTGCCGCGCGCACGCCTCGCACGTGAGCCCGCGGGACGGCGTCAGCCGGCGTGGGTGGAGAAGAGGCCGCCGGTGGGGCCCTGCTTGTCGCCGCCCTGGGCCTTCTTGAGCGCGTTGGCCAGGCCCTCGATGGTCATGGACTGCAGGATGACGCGCCCGTTGCCCTCCAGGGTCGCCAGCGACAGCCCCTCGCCGCCGAAGACGGCGTTCATGATCCCCTGCCGGTTGAGCCCGCCGATGCGCTGCACGCCGTAGCGGACCCCGTCCTCGAAGGCGACGATGCAGCCGGTGTCGACCTCGATGCGGCCGCCGAAGTCGGCGGGGTTGAGGTCGATGAAGTTGCCCGCGCCCGCGATGATCACCGTTCCGCGGCCGGTGAACTTCTCCAGGACGAAGCCCTCGCCGCCGCTGGTGCCGGTGCGGCCGCCCTGGAAGGCGATGCCGAAGTCGACGGTCGATTCGGCGGCCACGAAGGCGTCCTTCTCCGCGTACCAGGCGCGCGACCCGTCCAGTTCCAGGGCGCGCATCTCCCCGGGCAGGACGCCCGCGAAGCCGACGGTGCCCTCGCCGCCGCTCGCGGTGAAGTACTGGAAGGCGATGCTCTCGCCCGCCAGCATCCGCTGGCCGACCTGCATCGCCGTGCCCATCGCCTGGCGGAGCATGCCGCCCATGCCGCCGCCCGCCGCGCCGCCCTGGGCCTCGCGCTGGGCGCCGGGACCGGCCAGGCGGGTGTCCATGCTCACGTTCGCGGTCTTGAACAGGAACTTCCCCGCCTCGCAGTAGACGGTCTGGCCGGGCTGGAGGGTGCACACGGCCATCTGCATGGCGTTGCCGACGATCTGCTGCTTCAGGGTCACTGCGGTGCTCCGGGTGGTCTCGGGACGTCCTCGTTCAGACGGATGTACCCGACAACGAACGACCCGGACGATTCGGTTCCGCTTGCTCCTCCGGGCGTGCGGCGGGGGCGGGCGGGCGGCCGCCGGCGTCGAGGAAGCGGGCGAGCGGCAGGGTGGCGGCGCCGACCGTCACCGCGTCCGTCCCGAGCCGGCCCAGCTCGATGGAGGTCTGCGCGCAGGGGTGGTGCAGCGCGTAGGCGGCGGTGGCCTCGCGGACCGCGTCGAGCAGCCGTGGGCCGATCATCAGGCCGGTCCAGCCGGACAGCACGATGCGCTCGGGGTTGAAGAGGTTGACGAGGTCGGCGATGCCCGCACCGAGGTACTCGGCGGTCTCGTCGAGCAGCGCGACGGCCGCCGCGTCATCGGCCTCGGCGGCGTCGAGGAGGGCGGCGATCGCGGCCTCCTCGCTCACCCCGGTGGGCGCGTCCCAGCGTTCGATGAGCGCCTCGGCGCCGACGTAGGCTTCCAGGCAGCCGCGGGCGCCGCAGCGGCAGCGCCGCCCGCCGACCTGGAGGGTGGTGTGGCCCCACTCCCCCGCGCTGCTGCTGGCGCCGCGGTACGGCTTGCCGTCGGCGACCACGCAGGCGCCGACCCCGGAGCCGAGCAGCGCGATCACGGCGTTGCGGGCGCCACGCCCGGCGCCGAACCACATCTCGGCCTGGCCGAGGGTCTTGGCGCCGTTGTCGATGTGGAGCGGCAGGGCGGTGCCCTCGGCGAGCAGCGCGCCGAGGGGGACGGCGTCCCAGTCGATGGTCTGGCCGTGCACGACCGCGCCCGCGCCGCCGGTGCCCTGCTCGACGATGCCGGGCACGCCGATGCCCACGCCGAGCACGAGGGCGGGATCGACGCGGCTGTCCTCCAGGACGACGGACAGGCCGTCGAGGATGAGCTGGACGACCAGGGCGACGTCGTGACCGCTGTCGGCCAGCGGGCGGTCGGTGGAGGAGAGTTCGGTGAGGGCGAGGTCGAAGAGGGTGACGCGGACCCGGGTCTCGCCGACGTCGACGCCGATGAGGAAGCCGTGGCGGGGGGCGACCTTGAGCATCACGCGGGGGCGTCCGCCGTCGGACTCGACGGAGCCGGCCTCCTCGACGACGCCGTCGGCGATGAGCTCGGCCACGACGTTGCTGATGGAACCTGTGCTCAGGCCGGTGTCCCTGGCCAACTCCTGACGGCTGAGGGGTCCTTCGAAGTACAGGTGACGCAAGAGCGCCGAACGGTTGCCCCGCCGCAGGTCGCGTACGGTCCGCTTGCCTCGGTCTGCCATGGTGCTCCCTCCCCGGCTGAATCTATCGCTGCGCCAAGTCTTGACGCCAGGTTTTCTCAGACGTTAAATCACGCCTTGAATTAAGGCGTGACGTTCTTCACTTCCCGAAGGCACCCACCCTGGAGAGGGATCCCCGGTCATGCACATCACCCGTACCACGGCCGCCGTGACGCTCGCGGCCGCGCTCATCGCCTCCGCCACCGCGTGCGGCGGCGGCTCCTCGACCGACGGCAGCGGCAACGGCAGCCCCAAGGAGCTCACCTACTGGGCCAGCAACCAGGGCGCCAGCCTCGAGGCGGACAAGGCGACCCTGACGCCCGAGCTCAAGAAGTTCGAGAAGCAGACCGGGATCAAGGTCAAGCTCGAGGTCATCCCGTGGTCCGACCTGCTGAACCGGATCCTCGCCGCGGCCACCTCCGGCCAGGGCCCCGACGTGCTCAACATCGGCAACACCTGGTCCGCCTCGCTGCAGGCCACCGGCGCGCTGCGCCCCTTCGACGCCAAGGCCTTCGACGCCATCGGCGGCAAGGACCGCTTCGTCTCCTCGGCCCTGGGCGCGACGGGCGCCGAGGGCAAGGACCCGGCCGCGGTCCCGCTGTACTCGCTGGCGTACGGCCTGTACTACAACAAGAAGATGTTCGCCGACGCGGGCATAGCCAACCCGCCCGCCACCTGGGACGAGCTCGTCGCCGACGGCAAGAAGCTCACCAAGGGCGGCAAGTACGGCCTCGCCGTCGAGGGCGGCAACCTCTCCGAGAACGTCCACCACGCCTTCGTCTTCGGCAAGCAGCACGGCGCCGACTTCTTCGACGCCTCGGGCAAGCCGACGTTCACCACCCCCGAGGCGGTCGCGGCCGTCAAGCAGTACATCGACTTCATCGCCAAGGACAAGATCGCGGCCCCCGGCAACGCCGAGTACGCCGCCAACCAGTCCGTCGCCGACTTCGCCACCGGCAAGGCCGCCATG
Organism: Streptomyces sp. PA03-5A; assembly: GCF_033792725.1. NCBI lineage: Bacteria > Bacillati > Actinomycetota > Actinomycetes > Kitasatosporales > Streptomycetaceae > Streptomyces > Streptomyces sp. PA03-5A. The sequence goes on from NZ_JARAVL010000001.1 coordinate 205,089, forward strand.
CTGCTGTGGCAGGCCGCCGGCTCCTCGCTGAAGTCCCACGGCATGAAGCCCGAGGACTACGGCGTCGCCCAGGTGCCGTTCCAGGCCGCGGGCGCCTCCGGCGACACCGCCGTGAACTCGATGGTCGCGGGCATCAACCTGGCCGTCTTCAAGAAGACCGACAACGTCGACGGCGCGCTGAAGTTCGTGAAGTTCATGACCAGCGACGACGAGCAGAAGCTCCTCAACGGCACCTACGGCTCGCTCCCGCCGGTCAAGGCCGCCCAGTCCGACCCGGCCTTCGCCACCCCGGACCTGAAGGTCCTCGCGGACGCGCTCGCCAACAGCGCGGCGCCGCTGCCGCAGGTCGCCAACGAGAGCCAGTTCGAGACCGCCGTCGGCACCGCGATGAAGGACCTGTTCGCCGACGCCGCCGCCGGCAAGCCGGTCACCACCGAGAGCGTCAAGGCCGCCCTCGAAAAGGCCCAGCAGCAGATGCCGGCGTCGTGAGCGTGAAGGAACCGATGACCGCCACCGTGCCGCCCGTCCGGCACAGCTCCAAGACGCCTTCCCCCGGCGGCCGGCGGGCCGCCGGGGGGAGGGCCCCGCTGTCGCGGCTGCGCCTTCCGGCGCGGCTGCGGCGCGCGTCGCTCCCGTACGTCCTGCTGCTGCCGGCCCTCGCGCTGGAACTGCTGATCCACCTGGTGCCGATGGTCGTCGGCGTCGTGATGAGCTTCAAGGAGCTCACGCAGTTCTTCATCAGCGACTGGTCCGCCGCCCCCTGGAAGGGCCTGGACAACTACCGCGTGGCGGTGGACTTCAACGCCCCGGTCGGCGAGGACCTGCTCAAGTCGTTCCTCGTCACCTGCGAGTTCACGGTGCTGGCGGTCGGACTGTCCTGGCTGTTCGGCACCGCCGCCGCGATCCTCATGCAGGACGCCTTCCGCGGCCGGGGACTGCTGCGCGCGGTCTTCCTGGTGCCGTACGCGCTGCCGGTCTACGCGGCGGTGATCACCTGGTCGTTCATGTTCCAGCGGGACACCGGCATGATCAACCACGTCATCCACGACCAGCTGCACCTCACCGACGGCCGGCCCTTCTGGCTGATCGGCGACAACAGCTTCTACGCGCTGGTGACGGTGTCGGTGTGGCGGCAGTGGCCGTTTGCCTTCCTGTGCCTGATGGCCGGTCTGCAGAACATCCCGCGCGAGCTGTACGAGGCGGCGGCGATGGACGGCGCCGGGATCTGGCAGCAGATCCGCAGGATCACCCTGCCGTCGCTGCGCCCGGTCAACCAGGTGCTGGTGCTGGTGCTGTTCCTGTGGACGTTCAACGACTTCAACACGCCCTACGTGCTGTTCGGGCGGGCGGCGCCGGACGCCGCGGACCTGATCTCGATCCACATCTACCAGTCGTCCTTCGTGACCTGGAACTTCGGCTCCGGCTCGGCGATGTCCGTGCTCCTGCTGCTGTTCCTGCTCGTCGTGACGGTGCTCTACCTGCTCGCGACCTCCCTGAGGAGGAAGGATGCCTGACGTCCGCAGCCCCATGGCCGCGCCGCGCTCCTTCGTGTGGACCCGCCGGATCGTGCTGACCGTGCTGACGGCCTTCGCGCTGGCGCCGGTGTTCGTCATGGTCGTCTCGTCGCTGAAGCCGCTGCAGGACGTGCAGGGCCCGTTCCGCTGGTTCCCCAGCGGCTTCACCCTGCGCCCGTACGCCGACATCTGGCACACCGTGCCGCTCGCCCGGTACTTCGTGAACTCGCTGCTCGTGGCGGGCGGGGCGACGCTGTGCTCGGTCGCGGTGGCGATCTTCGCGGCGTACGCGGTGAGCCGCTACGACTTCAAGGGGCGCCGCTTCTTCTCGGTGACGATCCTGTCCACCCAGATGTTCCCCGGCATCCTCTTCCTGCTGCCGCTCTTCCTGATCTTCGTCAACCTCGGGAACGCGACGGGCATCGCCCTGTACGGCAGCCGCGGCGGCCTGATCCTGACCTACCTCACCTTCTCGCTCCCCTTCTCCATCTGGATGCTGGCGGGCTACTTCGACTCGATCCCCCGGGACCTGGACGAGGCCGCCATGGTCGACGGCTGCGGGCCGCTGGGCGCGCTGTTCCGGGTGGTCGTCCCGGCCGCCGTGCCCGGCATCGTCGCGGTCTGCGTGTACGCCTTCATGACGGCCTGGGGCGAGGTCCTCTTCGCCTCCGTCATGACCAACGACACCACCCGCACGCTCGCCGTCGGCCTGCAGGGCTACGCCACCCAGACCGACGTGTACTGGAACCAGGTCATGGCCGCCTCGCTCGTGGTGAGCGTGCCCGTGGTCGCCGGGTTCCTGCTCCTGCAGCGCTACCTCGTCGCCGGGCTGACCGCCGGCGCCGTCAAGTGAGCCCCACCGCCCCTCAGCGTCCCCCGAACGAAAGGCAGTCCGTGACCCTCGACCTCAGCGCCCTCCCCGACGGATTCGTGTGGGGCGCCGCGACGGCCGCTTACCAGATCGAAGGAGCCGTGGCCGAGGACGGCCGTGCACCATCCATCTGGGACACCTTCTCCCGAACGCCGGGGAAGGTCGCGAACGGCGACACCGGTGACGTCGCCTGCGACCACTACCACCGCGTGCCGGAGGACATCGGCCTGATGGGCCGGCTCGGTCTGGACGCGTACCGCTTCTCCCTCGCCTGGCCGCGTGTGATGCCGCAGGGCGGCGGGCCGGTCAACCCCGCCGGCCTGGCCTTCTACGACCGGCTGGTCGACGGCCTGCTGGAGGCGGGCATCACCCCCTTCCCCACCCTGTACCACTGGGACCTGCCGCAGGCACAGCAGGACCGCGGCGGCTGGCCGGAGCGCGAGACCGCGCTGCGCTTCGCCGACTACGCGGCCGTGGTGGCCGAGCGGCTCGGGGACCGGGTCACCCACTGGGCGACGCTCAACGAGCCGCTGTGCTCGGCCTGGATCGGCCACCTGCAGGGCGTGATGGCCCCCGGCCTCACCGACCTGACGGCCGCCGTCCGCGCCTCGTACCACCTGCACCTGGGCCACGGCCTGGCGGTGCAGGCGCTGCGCGCCGCGGTCCCGCACGCGCAGATCGGCATCGTCAACAACCTCAGCCCCTGCGAGCCGGCCTCCGACCGCCCCGAGGACGTCGCCGCGGCGCTGCGCTCCGACGGCCACACCAACCGCTGGTGGCTGGACCCGATCCACGGCCGCGGCTACCCGCAGGACATGCTGGAGCTGTACGGGGTGGAACTGCCCGTGCAGACGGGCGACATGGAGACCATCGCCGCGCCGCTGGACTGGCTGGGCCTCAACTACTACTTCCGTGACATCGTTGCCGACGACCCGTCGGGGCCGGTCCCCCACACCCGTGCCGTACGCGTCCCGGACGTCCGCCGCACCGCGATGGACTGGGAGGTGCACGCCGGCGGTCTGGAGCGGCTGCTGCTGCGGCTGACCGAGGAGTACGGCGCCCGCAAGATCTACGTCACCGAGAACGGCTCGGCGTACGAGGACCACGTCGGCCCCGACGGCCAGGTCCACGACCCCGAGCGCACCGCCTACCTGGAGGAGCACCTGGCGGCCTGCGCCCGTGCCGTGCGCGGCGGCGCCCCGCTCGCCGGCTACTTCGCCTGGTCGCTGCTGGACAACTTCGAGTGGGCGTACGGCTACGCCAAGCGCTTCGGCCTCGTCCACGTCGACTACGAGACCCAGCGCCGGACCGTGAAGGGCAGCGGCCGCCGCTACGCCGACATCATCGCCGCCCACCGGCGCCGCGCCCGCAGCGCGGCCTGACCTCCCTCGCCATCCCGTCTCCACCCCCCACACAGGAGATCCGCGATGCCACACTCCTCCCACGTCAGACGCCTGGTCGCCGTGCTCGCGGCGGTCGCCGCGGCGTTAGCCGGGTTGGTGCTCGCCGGACCGGGAGCGGCCGCCGCCACGGCCGTCCAGGTCACCATGACCATCACCTCCGACGGCAGGACCGTCGTCAAGGGCCTGCAGGCGCAGACCCCGGCCGCCTTCGAGGCGGGCAGCGGCAGCGGCGGCACGGTCATCACGGTGGACCCCGCCGCCCGCTACCAGCCCTTCGAGGGCGGCGGGGCGTCCTTCACCGACAGCGCCGCCTGGCTGATGAACTCCTCCGGCGCCCTGCCGGCGGCCACCCGTGACGCCACCATGCGCAAGCTGTTCTCCCCCACGGAGGGCATCGGCCTGGGCTTCCTGCGCAACCCGATGGGCGCGTCCGACATCGCGCGCAGCCACTACACGTACGACGACACCTGCTGCGACCTGTCGGACTTCTCCATCTCCCGGGACCTGGCCGACGTCCTGCCGCTGACCCAGCAGGCGCGGCAGCTCAACCCGGCACTGAAGATCATGGCAGTGCCGTGGTCGGCGCCGGCGTGGATGAAGGACAACGGCAAGCTGACCCAGATGGGCAAGCTGAAGCCGGAGTTCTACGACACCTACGCGCAGTACTTCGTGAAGTACCTGCAGGCGTACGAGCAGCGCGGCGTCCACGTCGACTACGTCTCGGTGCAGAACGAGCCGCAGTGCTGCGGCGCGAACAGCGGCTACCCCACGATGGAGTGGACGGCGGCCACGCTGCTGGACTTCACCAAGAACCACCTCTTCCCGGCGTTCCGTTCGGCCGGGATCACCACCAAGGCGCTGATCCACGACTGGAACCACGGCGACTGGAACACCACCGGCGCCGGCCAGCTCGCCGACGCCGCCCTGCGCGGCGACCCGCTCTTCGGCGGTGTCGCCTGGCACGGCTACGCGCCCACCCCGCCGAACTACGCGCTGGGCAGCACCGTCCAGAGCCAGTACCCGGGCGTGGCACAGTACGAGACCGAGCACTCCGGCGGCACCTGGGTCACCGACCAGCAGCTGGAGGACCTGCGCGACATCACCGGCTTCACCCGCAACTGGGCCCGCTCCTACGTGAAGTGGTCGCTGGCACTGGACCAGGCGATGGGCCCGCACGCGGGCGGCTGCGGCACCTGCACCGGCCTGATCACGGTGCACAACGGCGACGCGCGCAGCGGGCAGGTCGACTACACCGTCGAGTACTACACGATGGGCCAGCTGACGAAGTTCGCCCGCGCGGGCGCGGTGCGGATCGGCAGCAACGCCACCGACCCGGTGTGGAACACGGCCTTCGTCAACACCGACGGGCAGCGGGTGCTGGTCACCCACAACTCCTCGTCGTCCGCCCAGCAGGTCACGGTCCGCGAGGCCGGGCAGCACTTCTCGTACAGCCTGCCCGCCCGCGCCACGACCACGTTCACCTGGTCCGGTGCGCCGACCGGCGGCGGGGGCGGCGACGGGGACGGCATCAGCACCTCCGCCTGGTACCAGGTGGCCGGCGCCGGCTCCGGCAAGTGCGTGGACGCCAAGGACCGGGGCACCGCCAACGGCACCGCGGTGCAGCAGTGGAGCTGCGTCGCCGGGCAGGCCAACCAGCAGTGGCAGTTCCGCCCGACCGACGGCGGCTACTACCGGGTGGCGAACCGCAACGCGACCGCCACCGAGCAGGTCTGGGACGTCACCGGCGGGGCGTCGGCGACGGCTGACTCCGTGCCGGTGCAGACCTGGCAGTGGTCCTCGGGCGCCAACCAGCAGTGGAAGCCGGTGCTCCAGGCGGACGGGTCGTACGTCCTCACGGCCCGGCACAGCGGCAAGTGCCTGGACGTCACGGCGGCCTCGACGGCCGACGGCGCCCTGCTGCAGCAGTACACCTGCAACGGCACCGCCGCGCAGTCCTTCCGGCTGACACCGGCGGGCTGACCGACCCCGCGCGGCGCCGGCGTACGAGGCAGACGCCGGTGCCGCGCGGCACCAGCGCCCCCTCCGGGGCACCGGGGCCCCGGAGGGGGCGCACTGTCGGCGCCGCGCGCCATACTCACGCCATGGACGCCTTCACGCCCGACGTCTCCGCGGCGCCCCGGCCTGCCCCCGCGTGGGTGGAGTCGATGGGCGGCCCGCTGATCGTCGTTCCCGTCTCCGCCCTGTCCGCCTGGGGCGGCTGCACGGAGCAGGGGATGGTCGTCGGTGACGGGGACGTCCCCGACGACTACGACCGGGCCTGCGCCGTGGACGACCTCGCGGGGGTGATCCCCGTCGGCCGTGACGGCGGACAGGGGCTGGTCCTCGGGGACATGCCCGCCAGGACGTGCTACCTCCCGGCGCACCGGGCCTTCCTGCGCTGGGGCGGCGCCGACTCCGAGGCCGAACTGGTCGCGGCGGCCGAGGCGGTTCTCGCCGATCCCGCCGTCGAGTGGGAGGCGTCCGGGACGTGGCGGACCGACGGGCCCGCGGTGCTCATGGACTCCGCCGAGGCGGGGGGCCTGCTGGGCGTGGAATACCCCGGCGGAGGCAGGCCCGAACAGGCCCCCGTCCCGCTGCCTCCCGGGCACTGGGCGGTACGCGCCTTCCAGACGAGGGCCGGCGACCGCACCTCGCTCGGTCTGGTGCGGCTCGTGCCCGCCGCCTCGTGAAGCCCGTCAGGCCAGGGTGTCCCACCGCCGGGTGAGGCGGTCGGCGCCCGCGTCGGTCAGCGAGCCCCACAGGCGCAGCCGGGCGATGCCGCCGTCGGGGTAGGTCTCCAGGCGTACGTGGGTGGCGGGCGGGACGTCGACCAGGAAGCGGTGGACGGTGTCGGGCTGCAGGGGGGTGCGGGGCAGGATCTCGAACCACTCGCCGTCCTCGCCGTCGCGGCCGAGCAGGGCGGCCCAGCCGGGGGCGTTGCCCTTGTAGTAGCCGGTGTCGATCTCGGCGGCGCGGACGACGCCCTGCCCGGCGAGGCGGTAGCGCGCCCAGTCGTGGCCCTTGTCGCGGCGGCGGCGGGTCTCCCAGCCGTCGCCCATGCGGCGGGACGTGCCCGGCAGGATCGGGTTGAGCGGGGAGGAGTAGAAGCGGTCGGAGACGTCCTCGGCGGTGCCGCCGTTCTCCAGCGCGACCAGGTCGAAGGTGCCGAGCGCGGTCAGCCACGCCGGGTCGGGGACGATCTCGCCGTGGACGCGGAGCCGGGCGATGCCGCCGTCGGGGAACTGCTTGAGCCGCAGGTGGGTGAAGCGGCGCTCCACGGCCACCTCGAAGCCGTTGGCGGCGTGGCCGCCGACGGCCGTGCGGGGCACGAGTTCCGTCCACCGCACGCCGTCGGCGAGGAGGTCCGCGGGCGCGGCGGCCAGGGGCGCGCAGGTGGCCTCGACGGCGATCTGCTGGGGGTGGTTGCCGCGGAAGTGGGCGGTGTCCACGACCAGGCCGCGCACGACCCCGGGGGCGGCCAGGCGGATCAGTGCCCAGTCGTGGTCGGCGTCGGCGGGGTGCGGGTCGGCGGCGTCGGTGCCGCGGCGGCGGCGGGTCTCCCAGCCGTCCATGACCTGGCCCTTGTGGCCGAAGTGCTCGGCGCGGAACTCGGGGCGTCCGGGGACGAGCAGGTTCTCCCGCTCGGCGAAGAACTCGTCGTTGGCGGCGATCACCCCGGCGCCCAGGCGCCGGTCGGCGAGGTCGACGAGGCCCGTGAAGGGCAGGTCGGCGCCGCGGTAGTCGGCGTAGGGGTCCCCTCCGGGGTACGGCTGGGCGGCGCCGGTGTACCGGGGTGTGGCGGTCACGCGTTCTCCCTTGTGATGAGGCGGCCGGAGGGGTGGGCCGGGGTGCCGTGGTCGGCGATCCGCTCGCCGCGCAGCCAGGTGCTCCGTACGACCCCCTGGAGGGTGCGGCCCGCGTAGGCGGTGACCCGGTTGCGGTGGTGCAGCGCCGACGGGTCCACGGTGAAGCTCTCGTCGGGCGCCAGGACGGCGAAGTCGGCGTCGTGGCCGGGCGCGACGGCGCCCTTGGTGGTGAGTCCGGCCAGGCGCGCCGGGCCCCGCGCCATCCAGCGGACCACGTCGGCGAGCGTGGCGCCACGCCGGCGGGCCTCGGTCCAGATCGCGGGCAGGCCGAGCTGGAGGGAGGAGATCCCGCCCCAGGCGGCGCCGAAGTCGCCGGTGTCGAGGTGCTTGAGGTCGACGGTGGAGGGCGAGTGGTCGGAGACGACGCAGTCGAGGGTGCCGTCGAGCAGGCCCTGCCACAGGGCCTCCCGGTTGCCCGCCTCGCGGATCGGCGGGCAGCACTTGAACTGGGTCGCGCCGTCCGGGACCTCCTCGGCGGTGAGCGTCAGGTAGTGCGGGCAGGTCTCGGCCGTCAGGCGTACGCCGTCGCGGCGGGCGGCGGCGATCAGGGGCAGGGCCTCGGCGGAGGACAGGTGCAGGACGTGCACCCGGCAGTCCAGGCGGCGGGCGAGGGCGATCAGCGACTCGACGGCGGCGTTCTCGGCGGCGCGGGGGCGGGAGGCGAGGAAGCCGGCGTACGCGGGCCCGGAGGGCTGCGGGGCGCCGTCGATGAGCCGGGGGTCCTCGGCGTGGACGATCAGCAGCCCGTCGAAGCGGGCGATCTCGCGCATCGCCTCCTCCAGTTCGGCCGGGGCGAGCTGCGGGAACTCCTCGACGCCGGAGGGCAGCAGAAAGCACTTGAAGCCGAAGACCCCGGCGTCGTGGAGCGGGCGCAGGTCCTTGGTGTTGCCGGGGACGGCGCCGCCCCAGAAGCCGACGTCGGTGTGGATCCGGCCGCGGGCGGTCGCGCGCTTGACCTCCAGGTGGGCGGTGGTGGTGGTCGGGGGGACGCTGTTGAGCGGCATGTCGACCAGCGTCGTGACGCCGCCGGCGGCGGCGGCCCGGGTGGCGGTCTCGAAGCCCTCCCACTCGGTGCGGCCGGGGTCGTTGACGTGCACGTGGGTGTCGACCAGGCCGGGGAGCAGGGCGTCCGCGCCGAGGTCGACCAGGCGGGCGCCGGGAGGGGGCTCGGTCCCGTACGGCAGGACGGCGGCGATCCGGCCGCCGGCGACGGCCACGTCGGCGGGGCGCTCGCCCTGCGGTGTGACCACCCGTGGTGAACGCAGCACCAGTTCGATCCCGTCAGCGGCCTCGGACACGCGTTCCCCTTCCACCGGCGTCCCACAGAAATTCAACGTTCTGTTGAAATGCATCCTCCGCTCGCGCGCGAGCCCGCGTCAACCCCTGCCCGGGCACCACGGGAGGCTCCGGCAGTACAGTTGGAGAATTCCACCCAATGGAATGCGTTTTCCACGCCCACCGGCCACCGCCGCGCCCACGACCGCCCCGAACGGCGATCGCATGCCTGGTCAGGGTCGGTAGGCTGCACCACTACACCGTCCGCCTGGGGAGGAAACGTGGCGTCAGACCGCGCCGGGGGCGTGCAGTCCCTCGAACGCGCCTTCGACCTGCTGGAGCGGATGGCCGACGCGGGCGGGGAGGTGGGCCTCAGCGAACTGTCCGCGAGCAGCGGGCTGCCCCTGCCCACGATCCACCGTCTGATGCGCACCCTGGTCGACTGCGGCTACGTGCGCCAGCAGCCCAACCGCCGCTACGCGCTGGGACCCCGGCTGATCCGCCTCGGCGAGAGCTCGGCCCGCCTCCTGGGCACCTGGGCCCGCCCCTACCTGGCGGAACTGGTCGAGGCGACCGGCGAGACCGCCAACATGGCGCTCCTGGACGGGGACGAGGTCGTCTACGTCGCCCAGGTCCCCTCGCGGCACTCGATGCGGATGTTCACCGAGGTCGGACGGCGCGTCCTGCCGCACTCCACCGGCGTCGGCAAGGCCCTGCTGGCGCACGTCCCGCCGGAGGAGGTACGTGCCCTGCTGGCCCGCACCGGGATGCCGGCGGCCACCGAGCGGACCATCGTCGACCCGGACGCCTTCCTCGCGGAACTGGAGCACATCCGCGGCCAGGGCTACGCCGTGGACGACAACGAGCAGGAGGTCGGGGTCCGCTGCCTGGCGGTCACCGTCCCCGACTCCCCCACGGCCGCCGCCATCTCCATCTCCGGACCCGCCGGACGGTTGACCGAGGCGGCCACGGAGAAGATCGTGCCGGTGCTGCACGGTGTGGCACGGCAACTGTCGTCCGCGCTGGCCAGCAACGGCGCCGCCTAAGGCGGGGCGTCACGATTCCACCCCTCGGGTCCGGTGCCGTGCGGGCGGTGACGGTGCCCGCGTTGGCCGCCCTCCTGGTGCTCGCGCCGGGGCGCCGCCGGCACCGCGTGAGGCCGCGCCGCCGGACACGGTGCCGCCGAGCGGCGGGGCCGGCGTCGCGGCCATCGGGGTCGCACCCATCGCGCTCGCGCTGCGGATGCCGCTCGCCCAGGCCCTCGCGCGCGACGTCGAGCCGACGCGGATGCGCCGGCCCGGCCGGCGCGGAACCGGTGCGAGGGCCCGCCCAGGGCGGCTCGGGGCACCTCACGGCGGTCCCACGGCGGCTTGACCTCGAGCGCACTCCAAGGCCTACGGTCCTACCGTAGCGACCACGACCCCGGACGGGGAGAACCATGCAACTGGGCCTGCACCTCACGAAATTCGACCATCCCCAGGGACCCGCCGGGCTCGCGCCCGCGCTCGCGGCGGCCGGCGAGGCCGCCGAGTCGGCCGGCGCGGGCTGGCTGTCGGTGATGGACCACTACTTCCAGATGGAGAACAACGGGGGCGCCGAGGCGGCGATGCTGGAGGCCTACACGACGCTGGGCTTCCTCGCCGCCCGCACCTCCTCCGTACGGCTGGGCGTCCTCGTCACGGGGATCACCTACCGCCATCCCGGCCTGCTGGCGAAGATCGCGACCACCCTCGACGTACTGTCGGGCGGCCGGGCGACCCTGGGCCTCGGCGCGGCCTGGTACGAGCGTGAGCACCTGGGCCTGGGCGTGCCCTTCCCGCCGCTCGCGGAGCGCTTCGAGCGGCTGGAGGAGACGCTGCGGATCTGCCTGCAGATGTGGGACCAGGACGACGACGGCCCCTTCAAGGGCACGCACTACTCACTGGCCGAGACCCGCTGCACGCCGCCCCCGGTGAGCACCCCCCGCCCCGAGATCATGATCGGGGGCGGCGGCGAGCGGAAGACGCTCCGCCTGGTCGCCCGGTACGCGGACGCCTGCAACCTCTTCGCCTCCTCGACCGCCGACGTCGCGCACAAGCTGGACGTGCTGCGCGCGCACTGCGACGAGGCCGGACGCGACTACGCGCGGATCCGCAAGACCATGCTCTTCGTCGGCGACTCCCTCCGCGCCGGCGACACCGACGCCTTCGTCGCCGAGATGGCCGGTTACGCCGAACTCGGCATCGACACGGTCATCGTGGTCCCGCCGGACGCCGAACCGGCCGGCTGGATCGACAGCCACTGCGCGCCGGCCGTCCCCCGGCTGGCCGAGCTCGGCTGACCGGCCCCGCGGGCACCCCGCGTCACTCGGGACGCGGGGTGCCGAACAGCTCGATCGCCCGCCGGACCTCGGTGAGGGCACCGGCCAGGGCGCTGACGGAGCCGAGCGCCCCGGCGATCACGAGCAGGCCGCGACGCAGCCGCAGGACGTCCGGGACGCCGGCGGTCGCGGCGGCGGCCAGCGCGGAGAGCTCGTCCTCGGCGATGTGCCGGTCCGGTAAGTTGGCGCGGTACCCGGCGAGTTCACGGCGACACCGGGCGACCGCGGCCCGCAGGGCGGTCACCCTCGGATCGAGGGTCCCCTCGTCGTCGACCGCCGCGCGGGCGGCCATGTCCTTCACCACAGATACGTCCCCCACAGGTAGGCCCCCGGTGATTCCCATGGACGGCCGGCCCCATCCGGTCCGCCGTATCGGGGAGGACAGTAAACGCGACGGAGCGCTTCCCCCGCTATACGGAGAGCGAAATCCGCCGTAACTTCCTGCCTCACGTGACGACTTGCCGACATTAACGTCCGGGGGCCGCGGTTCGGTTCCAGTCAACGAGTTCCCAGTGCCCCGCGCCGTCACGCCGCCACCGGGCCATCGAGGCGTTGACCACGCGCGCGTCACCCGGCGGCGGGGGCCCGAGCAGCCGGCGCAGCGCCAGCACCACCGCGTCGTGCGTGACGAGCAGCAGGGGCGGCCCCGGACGGGCGACGGCGTCCGCAAGGAAGTCCCCGACGCGGGCCTCGACGTCCCGCGGCGACTCCCCGCCCGGCGGGCGGTAGGCCGCCTCGCCCTCGCGCTCGCGCCGCCGCGCCTCCTCGGGGAAGCGCTCGCGGACCCCCTGCGGGGTGAGCAGTTCCAGCAGGCCCATGCCGCGGTCCCGGAGGCGTTCGTCGTAGGTGACGGGCGGGCGTTCGCGGCCCGCGGCCGTACCGGCCTCCTCGACGGCGCGCAGGGTCTGCCGGGCCCGCTCGAAGGGTGAGCAGCGCACGCGGCCGGGCGCCTCGGCGCCCGGCAGGGCCAGCAGGTCGCGGCCGAGCCGGGCCGACTGCTCCCGCCCGAGCGCGGTCAGCGCCACGTCGGCGTCCCTGACCCCGTCCAGGGACCTGCCGCGGGCGAAGGCCGCGTTCGCCTCGCTCTCGCCGTGACGTACGGCGATGATCCAGCGCGTCATGGCCGGTCCTTTCCCCCGCTCCCCGTCCACGGTATCCAGGGGGCATGGAACGCGACGCGGGCACGGGCGCCATCGCCGGGCTGCTGCTGGCGGCCGGCGGGGGCAGGCGGCTGGGCGGCTGCCCGAAAGCACTGCTGGAGTACGACGGCCGGCCGCTGGTCGAGCACGCGGCGCGGGCCCTGCGCGCCGGCGGCTGCGACCCGGTGCACATCGTGCTGGGCGCGGCCGCCGCGCAGGTGCGCCGACAGGCCGCCCTGGACGACTACGCCGTCACCGTGAACCCGCACTGGGAGCAGGGCATGGGCTCCTCGCTGCGCGCCGGCCTGGAGGCACTGGCGGGCACCGGCGCGCCGGCCGTGGTCGTGGCACTGGTGGACCAGCCCGGGATCGGCGCCGCGGCGGTGGCCCGGGTGGTGGCCGCCTACGCCTCGCCGCGCACCCTCGCCTGCGCCACGTACGGCGGCAGGCGGGGCCACCCGATCCTGCTGGGCGCGGCCCACTGGGCGGCGATCGCCGCGAGTGCGGCCGGGGACCAGGGGGCACGCTCCTACCTGAGGCGGCACGAGGAGGCGATCGCACGCGTCGAGTGCGGGGACGTCGCGGTCCCCGCCGACATCGACACCCCCGACGACCTGTGGCTGCTGGCGCACCCGCCGGAGCCCCCTGCACCGGGTGCCACAAAACGTTGAACTTCCACCATGCAAAAACTATGCTCCACCCAGCAGAAGCGCCCGTACGGTCGGCGCGCCTCGCAGCCGAAAACCGCCCCGTCCGGCACCCCGTGCCAGGGCCGGAGCGCGGTGGCCGCCCGGCTCCCCCGGCCGCACGGCACCCCTCATCGGCAAGAGGAGAGTCAGGTTCATGTCCGCACCAGGGACCGCACCGCACGCCGTCGTCGCCGACACCGCACCCCCCGTCGAGCGCGCGGAGGAGGTGCTCACCGACGCGGCGCTCGCCTTCCTCGCCGAACTGCACCACCGGTTCGCGCCCCGCCGCGCCGAACTCCTCGCCAAGCGCAAGGACCGCCGCGCCGAGATCGCCCGCACCGGCACCCTGGACTTCCTCCCGGAGACCGCCCACATCCGCGAGGGCGACTGGCGCGTCGCCGACGCCCCCGCCGCGCTCGACGACCGCCGGGTGGAGATCACCGGCCCCACCGACCGCAAGATGACCATCAACGCCCTCAACTCCGGCGCGCGGATCTGGCTCGCCGACTTCGAGGACGCCTCCGCCCCCACCTGGGAGAACGTCATCGGGGGCCAGGTCAACCTCATCGACGCCTACGAACGCCGCATCGACTTCACCTCCCCCGAGGGCAAGACCTACGCCCTGCGGGACGATACGGAACTCGCCACCGTCGTCACCCGCCCCCGCGGCTGGCACCTCGACGAGCGCCACCTGACCGTCGACGGCGAGCCCGTCCCCGGCGCCCTCGTCGACTTCGGCCTGTACTTCTTCCACAACGCACGGCGCCTGCTCGCCAAGGGCAAGGGCCCCTACTTCTACCTCCCCAAGACCGAGTCCCACCTCGAAGCCCGCCTGTGGAACGACGTGTTCGTCTTCGCCCAGGACCACCTGGGCATCGCACAGGGCACCATCCGCGCCACCGTCCTCATCGAGACGATCACCGCGGCCTTCGAGATGGACGAGATCCTCCACGAGCTGCGCGACCACGCCTCCGGCCTCAACGCGGGCCGCTGGGACTACCTGTTCTCCATCGTCAAGAACTTCCGCGACGCCGGCGAGCGCTTCGTCCTGCCCGACCGCAACGCCGTGACGATGACCGCGCCCTTCATGCGCGCCTACACCGAACTACTGGTCCGCACCTGCCACAAGCGCGGCGCCCACGCCATCGGCGGCATGGCCGCCTTCATCCCCTCCCGGCGCGACGCCGAGGTCAACGCGGTCGCCTTCGAGAAGGTCAAGGCCGACAAGGACCGCGAGGCCCACGACGGCTTCGACGGCTCCTGGGTCGCCCACCCCGACCTGGTGCCGATCGCCCGCGCCTGTTTCGACGCCGTCCTCGGCGACCGGCCGAACCAGAAGGACCGGCTGCGCGAGGACGTCCACGTCACCGCCGCCGACCTGCTGGCCGTCGACTCCCTGGAGGCGAAGCCCACCTACGAGGGACTGCGCAACGCCGTCCAGGTCGGCACCCGCTACATCGAGGCATGGCTGCGGGGCATGGGCGCCGTCGCCATCTTCAACCTCATGGAGGACGCCGCCACCGCCGAGATCTCCCGCTCCCAGATCTGGCAGTGGGTCAACGCGGGCGTCGTCTTCGCCGACAACGGCGAGAAGGCGACCGCCGACCTCGTACGCTCCCTGGCCGGCCGGGAACTCGCCGCCATCCGCGAGGACATCGGCGAACAGGCCTTCGCCGCGGGCCGCTGGCAGCAGGCCCACGACCTGCTGCTGAAGACGGCGCTCGACGAGACCTACGTCGACTTCCTCACCCTGCCCGCGTACGAACTGCTCGACTGACCCTCCCGCGCGGGACCCCGGCCGCACCCGTCGGGGCCCCGCGCGTCACCCCCGCCGCACGTGCCGGCCGTCCCGGGAAAGCACACGCACCGGGCCAGGGGGCGCTGGCATGATCGTCGGCATGCCAGCACCACGACCGCGCGCCGTGCGGCCCAGCCTGCACATCCCGGTGGACGTCGAGGCGGACGGGCCCATCCCCGGCCCGTACCCCATGCTCAGCCTCGGGGCCGCCGAGGGCAGCGAACCGGCCGCAGCGACGGCCGACTCCGGCCGCCTCGACATGACGACGCGGTACGCGGCCAAGGCCGGCGTCCCGCTGCGCGCCGTCGCCAAGGGCACGGCCGAACTCTTCCCCGACCGCATGGCCTGGAGGGGCACGCCACATGCCCTTTGACCACAACGACCACTACCACCGGCTGCTCCTGCGCAAGGTCCCGCCCGGCGCCCTCACCGCCCTGGACGTCGGATGCGGCACCGGCCGCTTCGCCCGCCGCCTGGCCGCCCGCGGACTGCGGGTCGACGCGATCGACGCCTCCCCGGAAGCCGTGGCCGCGGCCGGGACCGCGCCCGGGGTCACCTTCCGCGTCGCCGACATCACCCGCGTGGACCTCCCCACGGCCCACTACGACCTCATCACCTGCCTGGCCAGCCTGCACCACGTACCGTTCGACACGGTCACCGCGCTGCGCGCCGCGCTCGCCCCCGGCGGGACCCTGCTCGTCCTGGGCTGCTACCCCGAGCGCACCCCCGCCGACTGGGCGGTCAGCCTGGCCGCCGTCCCCGTCAACGCCGCCGCCCGGCTCGCCGTCGCCACCGCCGACCGGATCCGCGGCCACCACCCGCAACCGGTCCGGGCACCCGTACACCCACCGGGCACACCCCTGCCGCAGATCCGCACCGAAGCGGCACAACTGCTGCCGGGCAGCCGCATCCAACGCCTGCTGTTCTGGCGCTACCTGCTGGCGTACCGCGAAGGGACGGGCGGCTGAACCGTCCGGCCGGCCCGCTCAGGCCTGGCCGGTGTCGAAACGGCTGACCTTGCCGTCGTCCACGGTGAAGCGCCACTTGGTACGCATCTCGCCCCACGCGTCGTTGCGGTAGTCGGCGATCAGGGTGAGCC
Organism: Streptomyces sp. PA03-5A; assembly: GCF_033792725.1. Lineage (NCBI taxonomy): Bacteria > Bacillati > Actinomycetota > Actinomycetes > Kitasatosporales > Streptomycetaceae > Streptomyces > Streptomyces sp. PA03-5A. The sequence goes on from NZ_JARAVL010000001.1 coordinate 221,102, forward strand.
CCGCCGAGTCCTGGGACTGCACGTCCATGTGACCGTGGGACTCGAAGATCTCGCGGTCCGCCCACTCCTTCAGATTGCGGTCGGAGCCGTCGTCGGACATCGTCGCGTTCTCGGCGAGCGCGGCCGCGAAGGCCTCGCGGTCCCCGGCGTTCACCGCCGAGACGAAGGCGCGGACGGCCGGCTCGTTGAGGGCGTCGGTGCGGATCATCGCTGCTGCTCCCTGTGCTCACGGGTCGTGCCCCCAGCCTCGCCCGAGCGGCCGCGGCGCGCTACCCGGAGCCCGGCGGCCACCCCGCCGTTCACCCGCGGGGACCGCCATGGCTGGCCCGGCGACGGGACCACGGGGACCCTTGGACCCAGTCCGGCGACCCGAGAGCGACGGCAGGAGCACACGCGTGGCGAGTGGGGGCGAGGACCTCACCGACGAAGGACGCGACGTACTGCGGTACGTCCGGCTGCTCCCCGTCGTGCTGCTCGTCGGCGGCTTCCTGGTCGACTACCTGACCCCCGCCCAGTTCAGCGCCACCGCCTTCTACTCCGTGGCCCCCATGCTCGCGGCCCCCCTGATGTCCCTGACCGGCACCGTGCTGGTCGGGCTCGGCGCCGTCGCCGCCGACGCGGGCATCCTCAGCCACTTCGGCTACATCAGCGGCCCCGGCGGCATCAGCGAACTGCTGTCGATCAGCGCGGTCGCCGTCGTCGCCGTGTTCATCAACCGCCTGCTCCACATCCGGGACGTCCGGCTGCGCTCCGCACGCAGCGTCGCCGCCGCCGTGCAACGGGCCGTGCTGCCCGAACCACCGCGGCGCGTCGGGCCGTACCGCATCGCCGCCCGCTACGAGACCGCGGAGGCCGAGGCGGAGATCGGCGGCGACCTCTACGCCGTCCAGGAAACGCCCTACGGGCTGCGCTGCATCATGGGCGACGTGCGCGGCAAGGGCATGGCGGCCGTGGAGGCGGCCACCGTGGTGCTCGGCGCGTTCCGCATGGCCGCCGACGAGGAACCCACCCTCGCCGGGGTGGCGACACGGATGGACCGGGCGCTGTGGCGCGAGGCCGAACGCCGCGAGGGCATGGACCGCCTGGAGTGGTTCGCCACCGCCGTCCTCGCCGAGTTCCCGCCCGGCGGCACCGCACTGCGCCTGGTCAACCGCGGCCACCCGCCCCCGCTGGTCCTGCACGACGGCACCGTGCGCTACGCCGAACCCGCCGGTCACGCCCTGCCCCTGGGCATGGGCCTCGGCGACGTGACCGACGAGGCCGACACGGTCCCCTTCCCGCCCGGCTCGGCCCTGCTGATGCACACCGACGGCGTGACCGAGGCGCGCGACGCCGACGGCACCTTCTACGACCCCGTCACCCGGCTGGCCGGGGTGCCGTTCACCGGCCCCGCCGAACTGCTCGACGCCCTCCTGGACGACGTCCACGCGCACACCGGCGGCCCCCGCAGCGACGACATGGCGCTCCTGGCGGTCTGCCGGGACTGAACCGCCCGGCTCCATGGCCTGGGGCGCCCGCGGCGCGCGGTGTTCTCGACCCTCGCATTACTTTTCTCCACCCGTCTGTCAGCGTCGGCCCCTACCCTGCTGCCGTGAACGCGCCCGCCCTCCGCCAGCTCCGCGCCGTCCTGGAACGTGCCCTGGCCGACCCGCACATCGCCACGTCCCGTTCCCGGGAGGAACGGCTGAGAAAGGCCACCGCCGTGCTGGAACGGGCGGCCGCCGACGTACCGTCGCAGGCGCTGCGCAGCCTCGACGACCTGTTCGACGACGCAGTCCTCGGCCACCCCGGCCGGCCGGAGACCGTGCTCGGCCGCATCGCGGCAGGCCTGTACCGCACCCGGGCCGGGCAGGTCGGCAGGGAGCTCACCCCGGCGAGCCAGCGCGACATCATGGACGGCATCGCCGACCTCAACCGGGCGGCCGGGCGCCCCCCGTTCGGGTGGCAGGCCCGCGGGATGCGCCCGTGGTCCAAGCACACCAAGGAGCCCCTGGACTTCACCGGGCACATCGTGCTGCGCCGGGCGCTGAGCACCCCCGTGGAGCCGCGCCGCGAGCCGTACCGGCTGCGGCTGCTGGCGGCGCTGGAGGTGTTGTGGGCGACGGCGGTGCCCCGCGAGGGCCTGGTGGCCGCCGACGTCACCGACCTGTCCGGGCAGGAGTCCCGCATCCGGCTCACCGTGAACCTGCCCGGCCGGACCGCCGCGACCCGGCAGGAGTTCACGCTTCCCCGGTCGGCCCGGGCCGCGCTGCGGCTCTGGCTGCCGGTGCGCCGGGAGGTCGTCGCCCTGCACCTGGACGCCGGACCCGACCACCCCGCCAACCAGGCCCTGTTCGTCACCCTGCGGCACACCGTGGCCGAGCCGGCCTCGGGCGCCGCCCGGATGGTGCCGCCCGGCATCCGCATCACCGGGAACGGTCTGGAGACCGACTACAGCAAGTGGGCCCGCAGGCTCAACGGCGACCACGCCGGGCAGAAGGGCTGGCCGGTGCCGACGGACCTCTACACCGTCGCCCGCGGCGGCGCCGTCCGGCGCGAGGCCCAGGGCCGCTCCCAGGGCCGCGGCCCCGCGGCCCGCTAGACCGGGCACAAGCGGCCCGGGCGCAGGCGGCCGGGGCAACGCCGAACGCCGGGCCCCGCCCGGGCAGGGCGGGGCCCGGCACCGGCCGGGGGGCCGTCCCTCCCCCGGCCGGGGTCAGCGCAGGACCGCGGCGGTCATCCCGCCAGGCCCGCGATCCGCGCGAGCCGCCGGGCCTCGTCACGGGTGGCGCGCGCGATGGCCTGCTCGTCGGCGGTGACGAGCCGGCCGTCCTCCACCACCGGCCGGCCGTTCACCAGGGAGAGGGTGACGGGGGCCGCCGCTCCGAGGACCAGCGCGGTGACCGGGTCGGCGATCGAGGAGTGGGCGAGGGTGTCCATCCGCCACAGGACGAGGTCGGCGAGCTTGCCCGGCTCCAGGGAACCGATCTCCGCGGCCCGGCCGAGTACCTGGGCGCCGCCGTACGTGCCCAGCCGCAGTGCCTGACGGGCGGTCAGTGCGGCCTCGCGGTGGGCGCCGAGGCGGTTGATGAGCAGCGCGTTGCGCAGCTCGGTGTGCAGCTCGCCCGATTCGTTGGACGCGGTGCCGTCCACGCCGAGGCCGACCGGGACGCCGGCGGCGAGCATGTCGGGGACGCGGGCGATGCCGGCGGCCAGGCGTGCGTTGGAGGAGGGGCAGTGGGCGACACCGGTCCGCGTGCGGGCGAAGGCGGCGATGTCCGAGTCGCCCATGTGGACGCAGTGCGCCATCCACACGTCCTCGCCGAGCCAGCCGGTGGACTCGAAGTAGTCCGTCGGCCCCATGCCGAACAGCTCCTTGCAGAACTGCTCCTCCTCCACCGTCTCGCTGCCGTGGGTGTGCAGCCGCACGCCCTTGCGCCGGGCGAGTCCGGCGCCCTGGCGCAGCAGTTCGGTGGAGACCGAGAACGGCGAGCACGGCGCGACGGCGATCTGCGTCATGGCGTCGGGGGAGGCGTCGTGGTGCCGGTCGATCGTCTCCTCGGTGGCGACGAGCGCCTCGTCGAGGCTCTCGACGGCGAAGTCCGGGGGCAGGCCGCCGTCGGACTCGCCGCGGTCCATCGAGCCGCGGGCGAGGGTGAAGCGCACGCCCATGTCCGAGGCGGCCCGGATGATGGAGCCGGACAGGTCGCCGGTGCCGCGCGGGAAGACGTAGTGGTGGTCCATGGCGGTGGTGACCCCGCCGCGGGCCATCATCGCCAGGGAGCCCTGGGCGGCCGCGTGGGTCATCCGCTCGTCGATGCGGGCCCAGACGGGGTAGAGGGCGACGAGCCAGTCGAAGAGGTTGTGGTCGGTGGCCAGGCCCCGGGTGAGCCACTGGTAGAAGTGGTGGTGGGTGTTGACCAGGCCGGGGGTGAGCAGGTGACCGGTGCCGTCCACCCTCCGTACGACGCCGTCGAGTGCGGCGGGGGCGGGGCCCGCGCCGACGGACTCGATGCGGTTGCCGGCGACGACGACGTGGCCGGCCGGGTGTTCCGTGCCGTGCGCGTCGACGGTGGCGACGGCGCAGTTCTCGATGACGATGCGCTCTGCTGCGGCGGTCATGGCGGGGCCTCTCAGTCCGTCACCGGGATGCGGGGCTCGGTGCCGGCGCGCAGGACCGTGCCCTCGATGAGGCCGTAGGGGCGGTCGGCCGCGAAGTACACCGCGCTGTCGGGGGTGTCGTTCTTCAGGCCGAACGGCTCGAGGTCGACGAGGAAGTGGTGCTTGTTGGGGAGCGAGAGCCGCACCTCGTCGATCTCGGGGCGGTGCTCGACGACCCGGTCGCCCATCGCGTACAGCGTCTGCTGCAGGGAGAGCGAGTAGGTGCCTGCGAAGGCGTCGAGGAGGTGGCGGCGGACCTCGGCCCAGGACTCCTCCCAGGGCGGGGCGGGGTCCTCGTCGCGGGTCCAGCCGAACCGCCAGCGGGCGCTGACCTCGGTGGCGAGGACGCGGTCACGGGTCTCCGGCAGCGTGGTGTAGCGGTCCTTGACGAAGCCCCAGAACTCGGAGTCGGTGGTGTTCATGACCACGAGGTCCTTCAGTCCGGAGACGACCTGCCACCGCCCGCCGTCGAAGGTGACCTCGGTGGTGCGGGTCTCCCGGCCGCCGCGGACGAAGGAGTGCTCCTGCGTGATCCGCTCCCAGGCGTACTCCTCGATGCGGATCCTGGCCCGCTCGATGGACCCCTGGCTCGTGACGAAGTGCCGGGCGAGATGGATGCCGAACTGCTCGGGGGAGTCGATGCCGTACTGCTTGGCGAAGGCGAAGACGGTGTTCTTGGTGGTGTCGGTGGGCAGTACGGCGGCGTTGCTGCCGGAGTAGTGGACGTCGTCCATGGCGCCGGAGAGGGCGACCGAGACGTTGAGGTCCCTGACGTGGTGGGTCCCGCCGTCGCGGGTGACGCGGACGACGCGGGTCTCCGCCTTGCCGTACTGGTTCTGGCCGAGTCGGGTGGGCGACATGTCGGTGCTAGCTCCCTCGGTATACGGAGTAGCCGAACGGGTTGAGCAGCAGCGGTACGTGGTAGTGCTCGCCCGGCTCGACGGCGAAGACGATCGCCACCTCCGGGAAGAAGGCTCCGCTGTCCCTGGTGCGGGGGGCGTCCTGCTGGTCCTCGGCTCGACTGCGGTGGGCGGTGCTCTCACGGGAGAGGTAGGGCTCGGTGGCGAACTCCAGCCGTACGTGGCTCGTGCCCTCCGGCGGGTCGGGCAGGTCCTTGCAGCGGCCGTCGGCGTCGGTCGCCGAGGCCCCGTGCGGCACCCAGGGGGCCCCGCTCCCGGTGCGCACCGACAGGGCGACGGCGACGCCCCGTGCGGGGCGGCCGGCGCTGGTGTCCAGGACGTGCGTGGAGACGGAGGTCATGAGGGGTCCTCTGCGGCGGTCTCGACGAGCCGGGTGAGCCTGATGCGGTTGATCTTCCCCAGTTCGGTGCGGACGATCTCGCGTTCGGTGCCGGTGTCGTTGCCGGTGCGCTCCTTGAGCGCGGCCAGCATCTGCTCCCCGGTCCTGCCGGTGGCGCAGATGAGGAAGACGTGGCCGTGCCGCTCCTGGTAGGCGAGGTTCAGTGCGAGCAGTTCCTCGCGTTCGGAGTCCCGCACCCCGCCCTGTTCGCGGGCGGAGACCGGGTCGCCGGGCCGGGGGCGGCCGATCGGCGGGTGTCCCGCCATCGCCTCGGCCAGGTCGCCGGCGGTGAGGCCGGCCGTCGCGGTGTCGGAGGCGGCGAGCAGCGCGTCGAGGGTGTCGTACGGGCGGGCCGCCATGACGGCGGCACCCCAGGAGCGGCTCGCGCAGACCTCGTGCAGCAGCGCGACCGCCTCCGGTCCGCCGGCGGCGTTGAGCCGGGCCAGGCCCGGGGATGGGCTGGAAGTCACAACGGCACGCTAGGAGCCCTCACCACGCGACGTCAACAGTTTGTTGAAAAATGGCGCCGATGACGCCCGGACGGACGCCTCGGGACGGCTAGCGGCCTTCCTTCGCCGCGTTCTCCCTGTTGAGGTAGTTGTAGACGGTGAAGCGGCTCACGCCGAGCGCCGACGCGACCGTCTCCACCCCGTGCCGCACCGAGAAGGCGCCGCGCTCCTCCAGAATGCGGACGACCGTCTGCTTCTCCTTGCGCCCGAGCTCGGACAGCGCCTTGCCGTGCCGGCGCTCGAGGTCGGCCAGGATGTGGTCGAGCGAGTCCGCGAGGTGCGGCAGCCGTACGGCGACCACCTGCGCGCCCTCCCAGCTGAGCACGACGTCGTCACCGCGCGCCTCGCCCGGGGGCACCAGTTCGGCGCCCATGGCGTCGGCGAGCGGCTTGATCGCCGCGCTGAGCGGATGCTCGACCGGCCCGGTCACCGGTCCGCCTCCCCCACGACGTTGACCTGCAGCGACACCCGGGTCGCGCCGGCCTCCAGGGTGCGCCGCAGCAGATCGCCGACCACGGCGACCACCTGCTCGGTGCCGCCCTCGGCCGAGTTGCCGAAGGGCCCGACGTCGACGGCGTCCAGCCCGGCCGCCTCCAGGACCTCACGCCCCACCACGGCGTGCCGCGGGGGCTCGTCCAGGTCGAACGGCTCGGTGGTGAATTCGAGTTTCAGGCGCACGTCCACAACCTAGCTGGTCAGGGGCTTTCCGGGACATCCCCCTTGACAGCCGCCCGTCGGCTCGTGGAGTCTTCCGTTAAGTAGAAACTACTTTCCGCAATACGGAAGGGCGCATGTGATGGGCTTCGACTCCACGCGCTTCGATGTGAACCTCTCGATCCTCTTCACCGAACTCCCGCTCCTGGAGCGCCCCGCGGCGGCCGCCGCGGCCGGCTTCTCCGCGGTCGAGCTGTGGTGGCCGTGGACCCGGATGCCGACCCCTCCGCAGGCCGAACTCGACGCGCTGCGCGGCGCGCTGGAGGGGGCCGGCACCCAGTTGGTGGGGCTGAACTTCTACGCGGGCGAACTGCCCGGCCCCGACCGCGGCGCCCTGTCCGTACCGGGCGAGGAGTCCGCGCGCTTCCGCGCCAACATCGACGTCGCCGCCGACTTCGCCCGCTCGGTGGGCTGCACGGCGCTCAACGCGCTGTACGGCAACCGGGTGGACGGCGTGAGTCCCGATGCGCAGGACGAACTCGCCCTGGAGAACCTGGTGCGGGCCGCGCACGCGGCCGACCGGGTCGGCGCGGTGTTGCTGGTCGAGGCCCTCAACAAGCCCGAGTCGCCGCGCTATCCGCTGGTGAGCGCGGCCGCCGCGGTCGAGGTGGTCGACAAGGTCAACGCCGAGACCGGCCTGGGCAACGCAAGGTTCCTGCTGGACCTGTACCACCTGTCGATGAACGGCGAGGACCTGCCCGCCGTCATCGACGCCTACGCGGACCGCACCGGCCACGTCCAGATCGCCGACGACCCCGGCCGCGGCGCGCCCGGCACGGGTTCCCTGCCGCTGTCCGCCCTCCTGGACCGGCTGCGCGACCGGGGCTACGACGGCTGGGTGGGGCTGGAGTACAAGCCGGGCGCGCAGGGCAGCGCCGCCTCCTTCGACTGGCTCGCCGACGCCGACAAGTAATCCGGAGAGGACATCATGACCACCACACTTCCCGCGGTCGCGTGGATCGGCCTCGGCATCATGGGCTCCCCGATGTCGGAGAACCTCATCAAGGCCGGGTACTCCGTCACCGGCCACACCCTGGAGCAGGACAAGCTCGACCGCCTGGCCGCGGCCGGCGGCACGCCCGCCGCCTCGGTCGCGGAAGCCGTGAAGGACGCCGACGTGGTCGTCACCATGGTCCCCGCCTCCCCCCAGGTGGAGGCCGTCGCCTACGGCGAGGACGGCATCCTGGCGAACGCCCGGCCGGGCGCGCTCCTGATCGACATGTCGTCGATCACCCCGCAGACCTCCGTCGACCTGGCGAAGGCCGCGGCCGAAAGGCACATCCGGGTCCTGGACGCCCCCGTCTCCGGAGGCGAGGCGGGAGCCGTCGAGGCGGTGCTGTCGATCATGGTCGGCGGGGCGCGGGCCGACTTCGACGAGGCGCGGCCCCTTTTCGACGCCCTCGGCAAGACCGTCGTCCTGTGCGGTCCGCACGGCGCCGGCCAGACCGTGAAGGCGGCCAACCAGCTGATCGTCGCAGTCAATATCCAGGCGTGCGCGGAGGCCGTGGTCTTCCTGGAGAAGTCCGGCGTCGACCTCACCGCGGCCCTGGAGGTGCTGGGCGGCGGCCTGGCCGGATCCACGGTGCTGACCCGCAAGAAGCGCAACTTCCTCGACCGCGCGTACGCCCCGGGCTTCCGCATCGACCTGCACCACAAGGACATGGGCATCGTCACCGACGCCGCCCGGAACGTCGGCGCCGCACTGCCCGTCGGCTCGGTCGTGGCGAACCTCGTCGCCTCACTGCGGGCCCAGGGCGACGGCGGCCTGGACCACTCCGCCCTGCTGCGCGGCGTGGAGCGCCTTTCCGGTCTCCCGGTCACCGGCTGACCCCCGACTTCCGGGCGGCGGCGCCCTGACCTGTCCTGTCGCGCCCGATGGGGCGCCGCCGCCCGGAACCACGAACGTCCGCGCCGCCGAGAACTTCTGAGGGGTAGGTCGAGGCGGCGCGGACCGGTCCCCGCCCGGGGACCCGTTCCGCGGCCGGGCCGGACGCGGAGCGGGTCCCCGGGCGGCTGCGTGCACCGGCGCGACCGGGACGGCAAGACGGGTGCGCGACGGGCTCCCCTTGCGGGACCATGGACGGCAGGACCGTCCCGGCGAGCACCCTGCGCCGCCGCACCGCCCAGGAGTCGCGAACCATGGCAGAGAGCGTGCCCGTGCGCTGTCCGGCCTGCCGCCGGGAGCACGCCTACACCGCACCCACCTTCCCCTGCGCCTGCGGCACACCGCTGGCCCTGCCGATCCTGCGCGGCGGCATCCCGCTGCAGATCCGCCACCGGTCCTGGGACGACTCCTGGGTGGCCATGCGCTGCCCGGACTGCGGCCGCGACGAGCAGTGGCCGCAGCCCGAACTCGGCTGCGACTGCGGGGCGGTGGTCCGGCTGCCGGTGGACACCCGGGCCCTGCGGATGCCCGAGCGGCGCCCCGTCCCGCCGGTGCGGCAGGCCGGCCCCGGGCCCGTGGCGCCCGCGCCGCGGCCGCCGTTCCGGCCGGTGACCATCCGTACCGCGCGGGACGCGGTCGCCGCCGCCGCGCAGTACCTGAAGTGGCTCGGCTTCGCGGGCGTACGCTCCGCGGAGGACCGCTCGGCCAACGGCATCGACCTGCGCGGTGAGGGTGTCGTGGCCCAGGTCGACCCGACGACGCGGCCGACACCGCTGCGGGAGGTGGAGACCCTCTGGCTCAACTGCCTCAACGAGGACTCCACCGGCGCCTTCTTCTCCCTGGCGGGCTACGCCCATGACGCGCGGCTGCGCGCGGACCGGCTGGGGGTGCCGCTCTTCGTCATGGACCTCACCGGCACGCCGCAGCCGGTCAACGACGCCGCCGACGTCCTGATCAGGACGGGCCCGCACGCCACGCCCTGAGCCGGGACGAGCTCAGCCCCGCCCTTCACCGTCCGTGGTCACTCGGGTCGCGCGACCGCCGCTCCCGGGGGAGTATCGAGAGGTTCCCCCTCCGTACGGCAACCCCAGGACTACGTCAAGGACGCAGCGATGTCTACGGCCCTTCTGAAGCGCAAGCTCGACAAATCCTTCCGCCGTCTGGACACGGACGGCAACGGATATGCCGAGCGCGCCGACTTCCAGGACGTCGGCGCGCGGCTGATCCACGGCTTCGGCATGTCCCCCACCTCGCCCAAGGGAAAGGCGGTGGCGGTACGGCTCGACGCCGTCTGGGCGGAGCTGGCGGCGTACGCCGACAGAGACCGCGACGGCCGGCTGTCCTCCGCGGAGTACCACCACGGCATGACCAAGGCCTTCATCGAGGGACCGGCCTTCGACCCGGTCTTCCACCCGGCGGCCGAGGCCGTCGCCCATCTGTGCGACACCGACGGCGACGGCCACGTCGTGCGCGGGGAGTTCGAGGTCCTGCAGCGGGCCTTCAACACGCCCGTCACGGACATCGCCGCCGCCTTCAACCGCATCGACACCGACGGCGACGGGTGTGTGAGCACGGCCGAGCTGGTGGCGGCCATCCGCGCCTACTACATCGGCACCGACCCCGAGGCCCCCGGCAACTGGCTGTTCGGGCCGCTCTAGCGAACCGCCGGGGCCCTCCCCGGGGCGGTCGTGGAGCCCGGCCGCCGCGCCCGGGAGGTCAGGGCGGGGCGGCCGGTGGCGCGGTCGGGCCCGGGCTCAGGTGCCCGTGAGCGGGATGATCTCGGTGGGCGCGTGGCCGGGTTCGGTGGCCAGCTCCTCGAACTCCACGACGTTGCCGATGTCGTTGGTGACGCTCATGGCGATGTTGGTGACCCGTTCCAGGATCGCCTCGACGACGACCGGCACCCGGTACTCGGCCGCGAGCTTCTTGGCCTGCTCGAAGGCCGCGCCTAGCCCGGCCGGGTCGGTGACCCGGATCGCCTTGCAGCCCAGGCCCTCGGCGACCTTGACGTGGTCGACGCCGTAGACGCCCAGCTCGGGCGAGTTGACGTTCTCGAACTCCAGGTTGACCTGGAAGTCGATGTCGAACGCCCGCTGCGCCTGGCGGATCAGGCCCAGGTAGGAGTTGTTCACCAGGACGTGGACGTACGGGATCCGGTGCTGCGCGCCGACCGCGAGCTCCTCGATCATGAACTGGAAGTCGTAGTCGCCCGAGAGGGCCACCACCAGCGTCCCCGGGTCGGCCTTCGCCACGCCCAGGGCGGCCGGCACGGTCCAGCCGAGGGGGCCGGCCTGGCCGCAGTTGATCCAGTGGCGCGGCCGGTAGACGTGCAGCATCTGCGCGCCCGCGATCTGGGAGAGGCCGATCGTGGTGACGTAGCGGGTGTCGGGGCCGAAGGCGCGGTTCATCTCCTCGTACACGCGCTGGGGCTTGATGGGGATGTCGTCGAAGTGCGTACGGCGGTGCAGGGTCGCCTTGCGCTCCCGGGCCGAGGCGGCCCAGGCGCTGCGGTCGGGCAGTTCGCCGGCGGCCTTGAGTTCGGCGGCCACGTCGACGAAGAGCCGCAGCGCGGCGCCGGCGTCGGAGGCGATCCCGTAGTCGGGGGCGAAGATCTTGCCGATCTGGGTGGGTTCGATGTCGACGTGCACGAAGGTGCGGCCCTCGGTGTAGACGTCGATCCGGCCGGTGTGGCGGTTGGCCCAGCGGTTGCCGATGCCCAGGACGAAGTCGGACTCCAGGAAGGTCGCGTTGCCGTAGCGGTGCGAGGTCTGCAGGCCGACCATGCCCGCGTTGAGGTCGTGGTCGTCCGGGATGGCTCCCCAGCCCATCAGGGTCGGCACCACCGGGGTGCCGGTCAGTTCGGCGAACTCCACCAGCAGACCGGCCGCGTCGGCGTTGATCACCCCGCCGCCCGCGACGATCAGCGGCCGCTCGGCGGCGGTCATCATGGCCAGCGCCTTCTCGATCTGACGGCGGGTGGCGGCCGGCTTCCAGACCGGCAGCGGCTCGTACGTCTCGGGGTCGAACTCGATCTCGGTGAGCTGGACGTCGACCGGCAGGTCGATCAGGACCGGGCCGGGACGCCCGGAGCGCATCAGGTGGAAGGCCTTCTGGAAGACGCCGGGGACCTGGGCCGCCTCCAGGACGGTGGTGGCCGCCTTGGTCACGGGCGCGGCGATGGCCGCGATGTCCACGGCCTGGAAGTCCTCCTTGTGGATCACCGCGGTGGGCGCCTGCCCGGTGATGCAGAGGATCGGGATCGAGTCGCCGGTCGCGGAGTAGAGGCCGGTGATCATGTCGGTGCCGGCGGGCCCCGACGTGCCGATGCACACGCCGATGTTGCCGGGGGCGGTGCGTGTGTAGCCCTCCGCCATGTGCGAGGCGCCCTCCACGTGCCGGGCCAGCGTGTGCTGGATGCCACCGGAGGCCTTGAGGGCGGCGTAGAAGGGGTTGATCGCGGCGCCGGGCACGCCGAACGCGGTGTCCACGCCCTCGCGCTTGAGGATCTCCACTGCCGCTCGGGCGGCGGTCATTCGAGGCATTCGGTCACTCCTGCGTCGTCCTGCGGTCCAGGTTGTCGCGCCCGGTGCTCCATATTCCGCATTACGGAAGTTGTCTTTTATTATGCGGAACTACTGTGAACATAGGGCGCCCCCGGCGCGCGGGTCAAGAAGGGGACGCGAAAGCCGTTCGGCAATCGGGTCGATCGATGTCGGTACCAACCAGTAGGGTTCCGCTCGCCCTTCACATCGGCTTCACACGGACCCCAGGTGATCTCCTTGACCACGCCGACGCCGTCGCCCGCGCAGTCCCAGCACCCGTCCCAGCCCCAACCCCAGCCGCAGGCACAGGCGGTGCCGCCGGCCGCTCGGCCGAGGCCGCTGCCGCCCTTCGGGCAGGAGGTGCCCGGTTACGGACGCTCCTGCCTGTTCTGCGGCTCGGTGCCGGCGGTCCAGGCGACCGTCCGGGGCCACCAGGGCATGGTCGTGATGATGCGCTTCCTGAAGGTCCGGGCGCCGTTCTGCCGGCGCTGCGGCATCGCCAAGCACCGCGAGATGGTCTCCAACAGCCTGGTGCAGGGCTGGTGGAGTCCGACCTCGATGCTGTTCAACCCGCTCACCCTGCTGGTCAACCTGTTCCAGCGCTGGAAGATCAACCGCCTGCCCGAGCCGGTCCCCGGCGCCCCCGGCACGCCCGCCGACCCCGGCCGGCCGATCCTGCTCCGCCCCACCGCCCTGGGCCTGCTGATACCCGTCATCCTCATCGGCGGCGGCTGGCTGGTGCTCCACGACGACGCCGAGTACGCCGAGGTCGGCGACTGCGTCCACAGCAGCGGCGACGTCCTCTTCCCGGACGTGTCGGTCGTCGACTGCGGTTCCGCGAAGGCCGAGTTCGAGGTCGTCGGGCGCTTCGACGACACCGCCGACACCGGCCGCTGCGACGCCTACCCCCGCACGGTGGCCACGTTCCGGGCGGAGCACGGCTCGACCAAGTACGTCCTGTGCCTGGCGCGGAACGACAACACCTGACCGCCGCCCGCGCGGACCGCCGGACCGGGCCTCAGCCGCGGCTCCACTTCTGGTCGTCCGCGCCGGTGCAGCTCCACAGCCGCAGCCTGGTGCCGTTGACCCCCGGTGAGTCCTCCGCCTCCACGCACTTGTCGGCCTGGACGTTGACCAGGTCGTGAGCGGCGTTGAGGCGGAACTGCTGGGCGCCGGTACCGTTGCAGTCCACCAGCTGGACGGCCGCGCCGTCGTCCCGCGAACCGCCCGCGACGTCCATGCACTTGCCCCGGGAGCGAATGCTGCCGTCCGGCTTGATCTGCCAGGACTGCGCCGCGCTGCCCGTGCAGTCCCAGATCTGCAGCGGCGAGCCCCACGGAGGGCTGCCGTCGATGCAACGGCCCGAGTCGTGGCTCCGGATCGCCGTGCCGGAGCCCGCGGCGGAACGGGACGGGCCGGCGGTGGGATGCTGCACCGCTCCCCCGCCCGTGGCGCCGGCCGTGGCCTTGCCCCCGGTCGCGCTCGGGGTGGCGGTCGGGCCGCCTCGGGAACCGGCCTCCGGCGACCGCCGCCCGGTGTCCCCGGGGGACGGTGACCGCCCGCCGGAGGGGCTCGCAGTGGCGGGGCCGGCCCCCGGTGCCTCGCCGGCCGGGCCCTCGTCCGCGAGGGTGGCGGCGGCCGGGCCGTGGTCCTCCTCACCCGAACCCCGCACGAGGAACGGCACGCAGACCAGCACGCCGACCGCGAGACCCGCGCCGAGCAGCAGGAGCGGGCGGGACCACCCGCGGCGCGCACGGGAAGGCGCGGGCTCCGCCGCGGCGGGGGCCTGCGGGCCCGTCCCCACAGCCGTCGCCGGCAGGTGCCCCTCGTCGTGCGCGGGCGCGGGCGCGGTACGGGACGCGAAGGCGAGCCCGGCCGCGAAGCCGTCCGCGTAGGAGGACTCCGGTTCCGCGGCCTCCTCGGGCCGCTCGGGAAGGGCGGCGGCCTGCCTGGCCCGCAGCGTCGGGGCGTCGCCGCCGGTCCAGTCCGGGGGGTTCCGGCTGGTGGTGGCGGATGCGTCGGCGATCGCGGACGTCCTCCGGGTCCGCCGTGGCAGCGCCGTACCGGCGGGGGACGGCGCCGCCGGGGTCTCGTCGGCCGTGGGCGCCGGCCCGTCGGGAGAAGCCGTCATGAATCCTTCCAAACCCAGATGTGCACACAGCAGCCCCGCCGCGTGGTCCGGAGCTGCTTTCGGCACACCGTCCCCCAGGGGCATCCGCGCTGCGCGGTCAGCCCGGACAGGGCTCACGCGGCAGTGCAGCTCGCACCCTAGCAACCGCTCCCGGCCGTGACGACGCGCCTGATGACGGCACTGTGGCCGCCCGGTGAACGGAGGTCGTCCTGTGGGTGACGGTGTCCCTCAGGGCCTGCGGCGGTGGGGTTCCCACGTGCGGCGGACGTCGTTCCACAGGTAGCGGGTGCCGGCGCCCTCGGCCCCGCCGGTCGTGGCCCAGACACCCTGCGGGTGGTCGCCGAGGGTGTCGGTCCAGGCGATCTCCAGGCCGGCGACCTCCGGATGGCCGAGGTCCAGCCGCTGGAACTGGGCGACCGCCTCGACCGGCAGCAAGGGGTGCACCTGCACCCGGGTGCGGGAGGCCTCGTCCTCCAGCCGGAGCACCCCGCCGCCCTCGCGCCGGACCGAACCGAGTTTCTGCACCGCCGCGATGAAGGCGGCCGCCGTCCGTTCCTCCTCGGTGGCCCCGCGCCGCCGCCACAAGCCCCGGCCGCCCATGCGCGCCGCCGTGATCTCGCCGAGCCTGGTCCCCACCGCCTGCAGGAACGAGCTCAGCAGGACCACCCCGCCCGCACCGACCACCGCGGACACCAGCTCCGGGATCGCGGACTGGTCACCGCTCCCCGGCCGGGCGTCCTCCCAGTGAGCCATCCCCGTCGCCCCCATCTCCCGTACGTCTCCGGTGTGTTGTCAGGGTAACGGCGGCGGCTACTGTGGCGCGCGTGATCATCTGGCTGAACGGCACTTTCGGCGCGGGCAAGACCACGACGTGCTCGCACCTGGTGCGGCTCGTCCCCGGCGCCCACGTCTTCGACACCGAACAGGTCGGTTTCATGCTGGGGCACGTGCTGCACGAGGCCGTGCCCGTACGGGACTTCCAGGAGTGGCCCCCCTGGCGGGCGCTCACCGTGGCGTCGCTCGCCCAGGTGCACGCCTACCTCGGCGGGACGCTGATCGTGCCGCAGACCGTGCTGGTGGAGGGGTACTGGCGGGAGGTCGAGGCGGGGCTGGAGCGGGCCGGGCTGCCCGTGCGGCACTTCCTGCTGCACACCGACCCCGCCACCCTCACCCGCAGGATCGAGCGGGACACGGTGGAGACCGGCGCCCGGCAGTGGCGGCTGGACCACCTGGAGGAGTACGCCAAGGCCCTGCCCTGGCTGCGGGCGGCGGCGACGGTGCTCGACACGACCGCCGCGCCGCCGGAGGCGGTGGCGCGGCAGGTCGCGGACCTCACGCGGGCCTGAAGGACTCCCGCAGCTCGACCTTGCGGACCTTGCCGCTGACGGTCATCGGGAAGGCGTCCATCAGCCGCAGGTGGCGCGGCACCTTGTAGTGGGCGAGCCGGCCGCGGCAGAACTCGCCGAGCTCCTCCACCGTCAGCGCGGCCGCCGGGTCCTTGAGGATGACGCAGGCCAGGATCTCCTCGCCGTACCGCTCGTCAGGGACGCCGACCACCTGGACGTCCGCGATCTTGGGGTGGGCGTAGAGGAACTCCTCGATCTCGCGCGGGTAGACGTTCTCACCGCCGCGGATGATCATGTCCTTGATGCGGCCCACGATCTGCAGGTAGCCGTCCTCCCGCATCACGGCGAGGTCGCCGGTGTGCATCCAGCGGCCGGCGTCGATCGCCTCCGCGGTCTTGTCCGGCTCGTCCCAGTAACCCAGCATCACCGAGTAGCCGCGGGTGCACAGTTCGCCCGCCGTGCCGCGCGGCACCGTCACGCCGTCCGGGTCGACGACCTTGACCTCGACGTGCGGCAGCACCCGGCCGACGGTGCCGGTGCGGCGCTCGAGGTCGTCGTCCCGGCGGGTCTGGGTGGAGACCGGCGAGGTCTCGGTCATGCCGTAGCAGATGGACACCTCGGCCATGTGCATCTCGGCGACGACCCGCTTCATCACCTCGACCGGGCAGGGCGAGCCCGCCATGATGCCGGTGCGCAGCGAGGAGAGGTCGTACGTCGCGAAGTCCGGCAGGTTGAGCTCGGCGATGAACATCGTCGGCACCCCGTACAGCGAGGTGCAGCGCTCCTGCTCGACCGCGCGCAGCGTCGCCGCCGGGTCGAATCCGGGTGCCGGGATGACGATGCAGGCGCCGTGCGAGGTGGCGCCCAGGTTTCCCATGACCATGCCGAAGCAGTGGTAGAAGGGCACCGGCAGGCAGACCCGGTCCTGCTCGCTGTAGCCCACCTGCTCGCCCACGAAGTAGCCGTTGTTGAGGATGTTGTGGTGGGAGAGGGTCGCGCCCTTGGGGAAGCCGGTCGTGCCCGAGGTGTACTGGATGTTGACCGGGTCGTCGCAGGACAGTTCCGCCCCGCGCTCGGCGAGCTGCTCGTGGGGGACGTGGGCCCCGGCCTCGACGAGGGCGTCCCACGTCGGGTCGCCGATGTACACGACCTCGGTGAGCGAGCGGCACCCGCCCCGCACCTGCTCCACCATGGCGCGGTAGTCGCTGGACTTGAACGCGGTGGAGGCGACCAGCACCTCGATGCCGGCCTGGTCGAGCACGAACGCCAGCTCGTGGACGCGGTAGGCCGGGTTGATGTTGACCATGATCGCGCCGATGCGGGCGGTGGCGTACTGGACGAGCACCCACTCGGGGCAGTTGACGGCCCAGATGCCCACCCGGTCGCCCTTGCCGACGCCCTTGGCGAGCAGGCCGCGCGCCACGTCGTCGACGGCGGCGCCGAACGCGGCGTAGGTCCAGCGGCGGCCGCTGGGGACGTCGACCAGCGCGTCGCGGTCCGGCCAGGCGGCGACGGCCCGGTCCAGGTTGCGGCCGATGGTGTCGCCGAGCAGCGCGGTGGTGCCGGTGCCGCTCGCGTACGACGGCTCGACGGGGCTCGCGGGGGTGCTCACCTGTGGTCCTCCTCGCGGTACTCGGTGCCGACGGCACCCTCGGCGGTGCGCCGGCGCAGCTCGATGCGGCGGATCTTGCCGGACACGGTCTTGGGCAGCTCGGCGAACTCGATGCGCCGCACCCGCTTGTACGGGGCGAGCACGGCCCGCGAGTGCGCGAAGAGCGCCGCGGCGGTCTCCGGGCCCGGCTCCCAGCCCTCGGCGAGGACGACGTACGCCTTGGGCACGGCCAGCCGCAGCGGGTCGGGCGCCGGGACGACGGCGGCCTCCGCCACGCACTCGTGCTCCAGCAGGGCGCTCTCCAGCTCGAAGGGGGAGATCTTGTAGTCGGAGGCCTTGAAGACGTCGTCGGCGCGCCCGATGTAGGTGATGTAGCCGTCGGCGTCGCGGGAGCCGATGTCGCCGGTGCGGTACCAGCCGCCGGCCATGGCCTCGGCGGTGCGCTCCGGGTCGCCCTCGTAGCCGGTCATCAGGCCCACCGGGCGGGCGGACAGGTCGAGGCAGATCTCCCCCTCGTCGCCGGGCTTGCCGGTGACCGGGTCGAGGAGTTCCACCGTGTAGCCGGGGCTCGGACGGCCCATGGAGCCCGGCTTGAGCGGCTGCCCCGGCGGGTTGGAGACCTGGACGGCCGTCTCGGTCTGGCCGAAGCCGTCCCGGATGGTGAGGCCCCAGGTGCGTCGCACGTGCTCGATGACCTCCGGGTTGAGCGGCTCGCCGGCGGCGACGACCTCGCGCGGCGGGGTGCGCAGCGCGCCGAGGTCGGCCTGGATCAGCATCCGCCAGACGGTGGGCGGCGCGCAGAAGCTGGTGACGCCGGCCCGGTCCATCTCGGCCATGAGGCGGCCCGCGTCGAAGCGCGCGTAGTTGTGGATGAAGACCGTCGCCTCGGCGTTCCACGGCGCGAAGAGGTTGGACCAGGCGTGCTTGGCCCAGCCGGGCGAGGAGATGTTGAGGTGGACGTCGCCGGGGCGCAGGCCGATCCAGTACATCGTCGCCAGGTGGCCCACGGGGTAGGACAGGTGGGTGTGTTCGACGAGCTTGGGCTTCGCGGTGGTGCCCGAGGTGAAGTACAGCATCAGCGGGTCGTCGCCGCGGGTGTCCCCGTCGGGCGCGAAGTCCGCGGGGGCGTCGTACGCGTCCTCGTAGGCGTGCCAGCCCGCGGGCGCGCCGCCGACGGCGATCCTGGTGTACTCCCCCGGCACCTGGTCGAACTTCGCCGCGTCCGCCGCGCGGACGATCACGTGCCGGGCCCGGCCGCGCTCCACGCGGTCGGTGAGGTCGGCGGGACCGAGCAGCGGGGTGGCCGGGATGACCACGGCCCGCAGCTTCATGGCGGCCAGGGCGGTCTCCCAGAGCTCGGTCTGGTTGCCCAGCATGACCACGATCCGGTCGCCGGCGCCCACCCCGAGGCCGCGGAGGCGGTTCGCGACCCGGGCCGAGCGCTCGGACATCGCGGCGAAGGAGACGGCCGACTCGGTGCCGTCCTCCTCGACGATGTGCAGGGCGGTGCGGTCGTTGTCGCGGGCGATGACGTCGAACCAGTCCAGCGCCCAGTTGAAGTGCTCGGGCCGCGGCCAGCGGAAGCCCTCGTACGCCGCCTTGTAGTCCTCGCGGTGGCGCAGCAGGAAGTCCCGGGCCTCCCGGAACTCTTCCGTCCGGCTGGTTGCCGTCATGTGTCCTCCTCGTTGCCGGCCCGCTCAGTAGCATCCTGTTGTCAGTGACGAGGCTCTCACTACCCCCGGACGGGGGTGAAGGAGCGGCGAGGGCGTGACGGGATCGGGCGAGGCGGCGGAGCTGCGGGCGGCGCTGCTGCGGATGAGGCGCACCAGCGGTCTGCCGGTGGCCTTCGGAGGGCTGCTCCCGGAACCGGGGCGGCTGCGGATCTCCGAGCTGTCCGGCACGGCCACGGCCTCCCTCCAGGGGCTCACCGTCACCGCGGGCAACGGCCTCGGCGGCAAGACGATCGCGCTCTCCCGGCCGCTCGCCGTCACCGACTACAGCACGTCGCGGGTGATCAGCCACGAGTACGACGCGGCGGTGGGCGCCGAAGGCCTGCGCTCGGTCCTGGCGGTGCCGGTGGTCGTACGGCGCCGGGTGCGCGGGGTGCTCTACGGTGCGCTGCGCCATCCGCTGGCGCTCGGCGACCGCCCGGTGAGCGCCGCGGTGGAGGCCGCGCGCGAACTGGAGCAGCGGCTGGTGGTCCGGGACGAGGCCGACCGCCTGCTGTCGACGTGCCGGCAGCCGACCACGGGCGACCCTGCGGCCTGGGAGGAGGTCCGCGAGGCCCACGGGGAACTGCGGGCGCTGGCCGGCCGGGTCGCCGATCCGCTGCTGCGGCAGGAACTGCTCGCCGCGTGCGGCCGGCTGGCGGCGGCGACCGGCGCCGCCGGTGCCGGGCAACGCTCCCCCACCGGGTGGCCGGTGGCGCTCTCCTCCCGGGAGCTGGACGTACTGGCGTGCGTGGCCACGGGGGCCACCAACGCCGCCGCCGCCGACCGGCTGGGGCTGCGCCCGGAGACGGTCAAGAGCTACCTGCGCTCGGCCATGCGCAAGCTCGGCGCCCGCACCCGCCTCGAGGCGGTCGTCGCCGCCCGCCGTGCCGGCCTGCTCCCCTGAGGTGCCGGCCCGCGCGGACCGCTGCGGACCCGGTGCGACATTGACGACAAAGCGGCCGCGTCGGCCGCTCCCCGGTGGCGCGTTCACCCGCAAAGCACCGTGAGCGGGGCAGGACCGGAAGTCCGGACAAGCCGCCATGTTCGGTTCACCCAGGGTTATTTTGGGGTTTGACCGCCGGCGGGATCGGACCGATCATTCGGGGTGTGTCCACCGGCACGCGCGGGACGGGGGCCGGCCTGACGAATGGTCCGGTGTTCAACAGACCGTTGCCCCCGTGCGTTTCCCGATGTGCCGCCCATTGCACGACATCCATTCGGCGACGGCGGTGAATTTCCCTACACCGGACGGAAGTCGAAGGGCCGCGCCCGCACCGGCGGATTTCCGTGGCTCTTTGCATAACATTGTCCCGGACACGACACGAGGGGAGCGGCGACCGTGGAGCAGGTCTTCGACGTGCCGGCCAGACCCCGACCCGACCAGGTGATCGGGCGAGGTGACGTCCTCGCGCGGGCCCGCGGGCATCTGGCCCAAGGGGGCAGCCTGCTGCTGTACGGACCTGCCGGAATCGGGAAGTCCACCGTATTGCGGACGCTCGCCGAGGAATACGGTGGCGAGCCGACGGTACTGCGCTGTTCCGCCACGGAGTCCGAATCGCACCTGCCCTTCCTCGCCCTGGTCGATCTGCTCGGCCTGGTCGCCGACCAGGTGTCCGACAGCCTTCCCGCACCGCAGCGGGCCGCGCTGGAGTCGGCGCTCACCGGCCGCGGGGAGTCCTCCCTGCAACGGGACGGGCTCGCCCTGCGGCTGGCCGTGCTGTCGGTGCTGCGGGCACTGGCCGCCGACGGCCCGGTGCTGATCGTCGTGGACGACCTGCAGTGGATGGACCCCGCCAGCGCCGAGCTGCTGGCCTTCGCGGCCCGCCGGGTCGCCGAGCTGCCGGTGCGGGTGCTGGGCGCCGTACGCACCGAGGCCGATCCGCAGGACCAGCACGACCGCTACCTGCGCGCCTTCCCGCAGGACGTGCGCACGCTGCGGGTGACCCCGTTGTCCCGGCCGGAGGTCTCCGAACTCCTCGACGGGCGCGGTCACACCGGGCTGCCGCGGGCGGTCGTCCGGGACATCCACCGCACCAGCGGCGGCAATCCGCTCTTCGCCCTGGAGCTCGGCCGCGCCCTCGCGGAGAGCCGCACCCCGCCCCGCCCCGGGGAGCCGCTGCCGGTGCCGACCTCGCTGCGCACCCTGGTGCTCAACCGGCTCGAGATGCTCTCCGCGGACACCCGCCGCACCCTGCTCATCGCCAGCGCGGGCGCCCGCCCGACCCTTGCGACGCTGCGCAGCGCCGGCCGCGCCAACGCCGAGAGCGAGACGGGCGTGGCCGCCTCGCTCGGCCTGGTGGAGATGGACCACCACGACGGCACCGGCCTGGTGCGATTCGCGCACCCGCTGATATCCGCGGCGCTGTACGCGGAGGCGACCCCGGAGGACCGGCGCAGCGCCCACGCCGCGCTGGCGTCGGCGGCCGGCGACCCGATCGAGCGGGCCCGGCACCTGGCGCTGGCGACGAGCGGCAAGGACGAACGGGTCGCGGCGAGCCTGGCCGAGGCCGCGGACGAGGCCCGGGCCCGCGGCGCCCCCTCGGTGGCCGCCCAACTCGGCCTGCTGGCCGCCCGGCACACCCCCGAGGGCGCGGTGCCCACCGCGGACGAGCGGCGGCTGCGGGCCGCCGAGGACGCGCTGACCGCCGCCGAGCCCGAGCTCGCCCGGGCCACCGCCCGCGAGGTGCTGGCGCAGGCCACGGTCCCGGCGGACCGGGTGCGGGCGTGGAGCGTGGTGATCGACTCGGTCGGGCAGGCCCTGTCCGAGGTCGACGACGTCTTCCCGCAGGCCCTGGCGGACGCGGGCGACGACCCGCGGCTGCAGGGCCTGGTGCGCTACCAGCTCGCCTGGCGGGCCCTGGTGGACGGCCAGATGCACGAGGCGCGCGCCGAGGCCGCCCGCTCGGCGGCGCTCGCCGCGCGGGCCGGCGACCGGCGCACCGAGTTGCTGGCGCTGTCCTTCAAGGCGCTCAACGAGACGTTGGTAGGGCATCCCGACGCCGCCGCGACCCTGGCCCAGGCCTCCGCGGAGCCGCAGGACCCGGACGTGGCCATGAACCACAACGGCCCGGTCTACATCCGCTCCCGCTACCTGCTGATGAGCGATCAGCTCGACGAGGCGCGCACCGCGCTGACCTGGCTGGCCGGTGAGGCCCGTCAGCGGGGCGCGGTGGAGAGCGAGGTCTACTCGGTGCGCAGCCTCGCCGAGATCGAGCTGCGCTCCGGCCGCTGCGGCACGGCGCTGGACCTGGCCCGCGAGAGCCTGCGGCTGGCCGAGGACACCGGCATCGGCGAGGGCTTCGCGCTGCAGATCTCGGCCCTGACGGAGGCGGCGGGCGGCACGGTGGAACGCGCCCTGTCCCTGGCCGGGGACGCGGTGCGGCGGGCCGAGGCCGACAGCGACATGCCGTACATGACACGCGCGTTGTACGCGCTCGGGCACGCGCGGCTGGTCGGCGCCGACCCGCAGGGCGCGGTGGACGCGCTGCGGGTGGTGCGCGCGCTGGAACGCGAGATGGGCGTGACGGAGCCCGCGCGCGGCCGCTGGCAGGGCGACCTGGCCGAGGCACTGGTGCTGACCGGCGCGCTCGGTGAGGCGCGTGAGGTCATCGACGAGACCCGCAGGCACGCCCTGCGGCTCGGCCGGCAGAGCATCCTGGCCGTCCTGGAGCGCGCCGAGGGGATGCTGCTCGCCGCCCGCGGCGACACCGACGGGGCGGTGGCGGTGCTGAACGGGGCCCGGCAGCGGCTGGTCGCGCTCGGGTACGGGCTGGAGGAGGCGCGCGCCGTCTTCGCGCTGGCCCAGGTGGAGGCGGACCGGCGCAACCGCGCGGCGGCCCGGGTGGCGCTGGACGAGGCAGGCCGGTTGTTCCGGCGGTCGAAGGCCCTGCCGTGGCTGGGGCAGGTGGGCCCGGCCCCCGCGGCCCCCTCGGCGGCCGCGCCGCCGGAGCTGGACGGGCTGGCCTCGATGGAACGTCAGGTGGCCGCGCTGGTCCTGGAGGGTGCCACCAACCGGGAGATCGCCGCGACGCTGTTCATCAGCGTGAAGACGGTCGAGGCGACCCTGACCCGGGTCTACCGCAAGCTCGGCATCCGCTCACGGGTGGACATCGTGCGACTGGCCGCGGGCCGCCGGGCCGGCTGAGGCGAGCCCGGCCCGGCGGCGCTGTTCGGCGCACACCGGACACGTGACGTGACCGAGGGGTTTCCCTACGCAACCGGGGTTAGGGGGTTCCCTCATTGGGGCGCGGGGGCCGCGACCCTAGCCTGGGTCCCGCACAGAGCAAGCAGGTTGACCCGTCCCACGAGTGCACGTGCGCCAACTCGCCCCTCGTTCACGGTCGTCGACGATGACGTCGGCCCAGGCCGTGCCGTACGCGTGGGATGAAGCGCCGCCCCACCGGTGACCCGCGCGTTCCCCCCACCGGCATCCTGAGGAGCTCCACGTCAGGGCTCGACCGTGCGAGGAAGGCCGCCGCGGTCGCGGCGACCGCGGCCGCCGGGGCGGCGGCCCGAGTGAACTCCTGACCATGAGTCAGGCTGCGCCAGGGGTCGCTGCGGGCTGCCACGAGCCGCCCGCAGCGACCCCTCTCCATGTCAGCGGCCGCGGTCGGCGGCGTCGACCGCGGCGTAGATGCGGTCGAAGACGGGCCCCAGGCTCTCCAGCTCGCCCGGCTCCAGCGGGTCCAGGACCATCCGGCGCACCGTCTCCACGTGCGCGGGCGCGGAGGCCACGAGCTTCTCGTACCCTTCGGGCGTGAGGATCGCCAGGGTGTAGCGGCCGTCCCCGGGGTCCGGCTCGCGGCGGACGAAGCCCTGGTGCTCCAGGCGCCGCACCACGTGCGACAGCCGCGACAGGGACGAGCTCGCCCGGTCCGCGAGCACGCTCATCCTGATGGTGTGCCGCTCCTGCTCGGAGAGCATCGCGAGGACGTGGTACTCCATCCAGTTCAGGTCGGCGTCGCGCTCCAGCTCGCGTTCCAGGGCCGGCAGGAGCCGGGCCATGACCCTGGCCATCGACATCCACGCGGTCAGCTCGCCGCCCTGCAGCCAGCGCGGCTCCATCGCGGCGGGGGCGGGCGGTACCGCTGTGTTCTTCGTCATGCTCCCCAGGCTATCGGACCGCTTGAAGCTTCAAGTCGATCTGCTACAGTGCACTTGAAGCTTCAAGTTGAAGCTTCAATTCGTACCCCCCCCAGCACCGCACAGATCGGGAATCACGCCTCATGACCAGGATCGGCATCATCCTCGGCAGCACCCGCCCCGGCCGGAACGGCGAGAAGGTCGCCCACTGGGTCGTCGAGCAGGCCGCCAAGCACGCTGGCGACGCGACCTTCGAGCTCGTGGACCTCGCCGACTACCCGCTCCCCCACCTCGACGAGCCGATCCCGCCGGCCATGGGCCAGTACCAGAACGCCCACACCAAGGAGTGGGCCGCCAAGATCGCCGGCTTCGACGGCTTCATCTTCGTCACCCCGGAGTACAACCACTCCACCTCGGGCGTGCTGAAGAACGCCATCGACTACCTGCACGCCGAGTGGAACCACAAGGCGCTCGGCGTCGTGTCCTACGGCTCCGTGGGCGGCGCCCGCGCCGCCGAGCACCTGCGGCTGATCGCCGGCGAGCTGAAGATGGCCGACGTGCGCTCCCAGGTCGCGCTCTCCCTCTTCACCGACTTCGTCAACTTCAGCGAGTTCGCCCCCGGCGAGCACCAGGCCGCCAGCCTGTCGACCCTCATCGACGAGGTCATCGAGTGGAGCAGCGCTCTGGCGCCGCTGCGCGGCTGACCCCGCACCGGTCCGGCGACCGGGCAGGGCACGCGAGGACCGGGGCCGAGCGGGGTGATCCTCCGCCCGGCCCCGGCGTGCTGCCCGTTCCGGTCAGGCGAAGCGCACGTCGTGGTGGTCGGCCTCCGGGTCGGAGGCGGCGAGCAGCCGCCTGCCCTCGGCCTCCAGCGCGTCACGGTCGGCGGCCGCGAGCGGCGCGAACGACACCACCGTGACGACCGCGGAGCCACGCGACCGGTCGGTGCTCCAGGTGCCGGCCACGAATCCGTCGACGAGGACCGTGCCGCGGACGATGCCGTTGGCCGTCATCACCCGGCGGACGTGCTCCCGGGCGAGGATCCGCGAGCGGTCGGCGTGGGAGAGCACGAGGTTGTCGAAATCCGCGACGAAGCGGGCGCCCACCGGCAGGTCCGGGTCGGGCAGGGGCGCGGCGTCGGGGGCGTCGTAGAGCACCCGGCCGTCCTCGTCGCGGTAGCCGCGCAGATCCATCGAGGCGAAGACCTCGCGCAACCCGGTGAGCCCCGACCACTTCTGCGCGTCGGCGACGGAGGCGGGGCCGAAGGCCGCCAGGTAGCGGCGCACCAGCTCCTGGGGGTCGCAGGCCGCGGCAGGGGGACGTCCGAGCCAGGACCCGGCCGTGGTGTACGCGGTCCGTCCGGACACCCCCCAGACGCCGCGCGGCGGCACCTGCACCAGCGGCAGCCAGTTGCGCAGCGCGTTGACCAGGGAGGCGGGATCGGCGTCCGGCCAGCGCGGGCCGAGCAGGTCGCGCAGCTCGCCCGGGGTGCGCGGCTCTTCCTCGACCAGCGCCCGGCAGGCGGCGACGGCCTCGTCGCGGTCCACCCCGCGCACCCCCGGGCCCCAGGTGCCCTGGGCGATCTGCCGGTCCAGCAGCGGCTGCAGCACCGGCCGCAGCCGCAGGGCGTCGTCCGCGGTGACCAGGTGGACGGTGCCGCGCAACAGCGCGATCCGGACGACCCCCCGGTCCAGCAGCAGACGGGACAGGTCGCCGAAGGCGAAGCCGTCGAGCCGGGTCCACAGCGCGGCGTACGCCGCGTGCGGGGCCTGGGACTGAAGGCCCACCAGATGCCCGACCGCCTCCAGGGGGCCCATCGCCGACCGCTCCAGCAGCAGTTGCCGGTCCAGCAGGGCCCGGTTGAGCGTACGGCGGCCCAGTACGGCCCCCGGTGTCGTCCTGCGCATGCGGACACCGTACGGCCCGGAAGAACTCGGGGGTAACGCTCGCCCCGGCCGTGCCCGGGAGTGTAGACATAGCCTATGGCCGGGCCGAGCGATCACCGCGCCTCCAGGGAGCGGGGGCTGCGAGCGCTGCTGGCCGGACGCAGCGTGGCGGGACAGGTCTTCCTGCTGCAGGTCGTGGTCGTGGTGCTGCTGGTCGCCGCGGCGGTCGTCGAACTCGTCGTCCAGGCACGGCACGACAGCCAACAGGAGGCCCGCAACCGGTCGGTGGCGGTGGCGACCACCTTCGCGAGCTCGCCGGGCATCGTGGCGGCGCTGGAGTCGCCCGACCCGACGGCGGTCCTGCAACCGGAGGCCGAACGGGCCCGCCGGCTCTCCGGTGTGGACTTCATCGTGGTGACGGACCGGCAGGGGATCCGCTACACCCACCCCAAGCCCGACCGCATCGGCAAGACGTTCGTCGGGGACATCGAACCGGTCCTGCACGGCCGGATGGTCACCGAGAACATCGTCGGCACCATCGGCCCGCTGGTGCAGGCGAACGTGCCGGTCCTCGACGACCGGGGCGAGGTCGTCGGCATGGTGTCCTCCGGCATCACCATCGCCAAGGTCAGCGGCGCGGTCAACGACCAACTGCCGGTCATGCTGGGCGTCGCGGCAGCGGTGCTGGCCCTGGCCACCGGCGGCACCTGGCTGATCGCCAGACGCCTCACCCGGCAGACCAGGGGCCTCGGCCCGGTCGAGATGACGCGCATGTACGAGCACCACGACGCCGTACTGCACGCCGTGCGCGAGGGCGTCCTCATCCTGGACGGCGACCGGCGGCTGCTGCTCGCCAACGACGAGGCACGACGTCTGCTGGACCTGCCCGCCGACGCGGAGGGCCGGCCCGTCACAAGGCTCGGGCTCGACGAGCGGGCCTGCGAACTGCTGGCCTCCGGCCGCGACGCCACCGACGAGGTGCTGCCCGCCGGCGACCGGCTGCTGGTGCTCAACAACCGCCACACCGACCGCAACGGCGGCCCGCCGGGCAGCGTGGCGACCCTGCGCGACGCGACCGAACTGCGGGTGCTGTCCGGCCGCGCCGAGACCGCCAGGACCCGGCTGCGGCTGCTGTACG
Source organism: Streptomyces sp. PA03-5A (assembly GCF_033792725.1). Lineage (NCBI taxonomy): Bacteria > Bacillati > Actinomycetota > Actinomycetes > Kitasatosporales > Streptomycetaceae > Streptomyces > Streptomyces sp. PA03-5A. The sequence goes on from NZ_JARAVL010000001.1 coordinate 248,098, forward strand.
ACGCGAGCATGGGCATCGGCACCACGCTGGACATCAGCAGGACCGCCGAGGAACTGGCGCAGGTCTCGGTACCGCGCTTCGCCGACTACGTCACCGTGGACCTCGCGGCACGGGTGCTGCGCGGCGACGAGCCGCTGACGGGCCCGTCGGTGGAGATGCGCCGGGTCGCGGTGAACGGCATCCGCGACGACCACCCGCTGTACCCCGCGGGGCACCCGCTGCTCTTCGTGCCGTCCAGCCCGCAGGCGGCCGGCATCGCCGGCGGCAGGGCCGTCCTGGAGCCCCGGCTCGCGGACTCCCCCGGCTGGCAGGCGCAGGACCCGCAGCGCAGCGCCCGGGTCGTCGGCTTCGGCATCCACTCGCTGATCTGCGCCCCGCTGAGCGCCCGCGGCGTGCTCCTGGGGATGGCCAACTTCTGGCGCTCGCAGGCCCCGGAGCCCTTCGACGAGGATGACCTCACGCTCGCCGAGGAACTGGCGGCGCGGGCCGCGGTGTGCATCGACAACGCCCGCCGCTACACCCGCGAGCACACGATGGCGGTCACCCTGCAGCACAGCCTGCTGCCGCGGGAACTGCCCCGGCTGACCGCCCTGGACGCTGCCTACCGCTACCTGCCCGCGCAGGCGGGGGTGGGCGGCGACTGGTTCGACGTGCTGCCGCTGCCCGGAGCGCGGGTCGCCCTGGTGGTGGGCGACGTCGTGGGCCACGGGCTGCACGCGGCCGCCACGATGGGCCGGCTGCGCACCGCGGTGCACAACTTCAGCACCCTGGACCTGCCGCCCGACGAACTGCTCGGGCACCTCGACGAGTTGGTCGGCCGGATCGACCAGAACGACTCCGGGCCCGCCGGCGACGGCGCCGCCCCCGCGGGCACCACCGTCGCGGGCGCGACCTGCCTGTACGCCGTCTACGACCCGGTGACGGGCACCTGCACGATGGCCCGCGCCGGGCACCTGCTCCCCGCGGTCGTGCACCCCGACGGGACCGTGGAGTTCCCCGACGTACCGGCCGGGCCGCCACTGGGCCTGGGCGGACTGCCCTTCGAGGCGGTGGAACTGACGCTCCCCGAGGGCAGCAGCCTGGTGCTGTACACCGACGGCCTGGTCGAGGACCGCGACCGGGACATCGACGAGGGCCTGGAACTCCTGCGCCGTTCCCTGTCCCGGGCCGGCCGCGACCCCGAGCAGACCTGCCGGGACGTCTTCGAGACCATGCTGCCCGCCCGGCCCGGCGACGACATCGCGCTCCTCGTCGCCCGCACGCGGGTCCTGCCCGCCGACCGCGTCGCGGACTGGGACGTGCCCAGCGACCCCGCCGCGGTCTCCGGCGTGCGCGCGGCGGTCCAGCGGCGGCTGGCGGCGTGGGGGCTGGAGGAGCTGTCCTTCACGACGGAGCTGCTGCTGAGCGAGCTCATCACCAACGCCATCCGGTACGGGGCCGAACCCATCCGGGTGCGCCTGATCCTCGACCAGGCGCTGATATGCGAGGTCTCCGACGCCGGCAGCACCTCCCCGCACCTGCGCTACGCGGCCGCGACGGATGAGGGCGGGCGGGGGCTGTTCCTCGTCTCGCAGTTCGCCGAGCGCTGGGGCACGCGCTACACGCCCGAGGGCAAGGTGATCTGGGCCGAGCAGCTGCTGCGGTAGCCGTCCGGGGTGCGTTCTGTGGGGCCCGGTTGTCGTGTGCGGGTTGTTTGCGCCTGCGCACAACAGCCGGGCGACCCGGCGCAGCCGCCCGCACCTTCACACCCCGCACAGCCCCGCAGGGCGCGCACCGTGGATCGGGTCGTCCACGCCCCTCAGGGGACGCCCCGATCCCCCGTGGCGGTGGGCCACGATCTCCGCGGCGATGGACAGCGCGGTCTCCTCGGGCGTGCGGGCGCCGAGGTCGAGCCCGATCGGGCTGTGCAGCCGGGCCAGTTCGGACTCACCGAGGCCCGTCTCGCGCAGCCGGGCCAGGCGCTGCTCGTGGGTGCGCCGGGAGCCCATCGCGCCGACGTAGGCGACGGGCATGCGCAGGGCCCGCTCCAGCAGCGGTACGTCGAACTTGGCGTCGTGGGTGAGGACGCAGACGACGGTGCGGCCGTCGACCGGGGTGCGCTCCAGATAGCGGTGCGGCCACTCGACGACGACCTCGTCGGCCTCCGGGAAGCGCCGGGCGGTCGCGAAGACCGGGCGTGCGTCGCAGACCGTCACCCGGTAGCCGAGGAACGTGCCGACCCGCACCAGGGCGGCGGCGAAGTCGATCGCCCCGAACACCAGCAGGCGCGGCGGCGGGGTGGCGGCCTCGACGAGCAGGGTGAGCGGCTCACCGCAGCGGCTGCCGTCCGCGCCGATGTTGACGGTGGCGGTGCGGCCCGCGTCCAGCAGGGCGTGGGCCTCGGCCGCGGCGGTGCGGTCCAGATCCGGGTCGCCGAGGGTGCCCTCGTACGATCCGCCGGGGCGCACCAGGAGGGTGCGGCCGGGCAGGCCGGCGGGACCCGCCACGACCCTCGCCACGGCCGCCGCCTCCCCGCGGGAGGCGGCGGCCAGTGCCGCGGTGAGCTGCGGCTGCGCCCCGGGCACGATCCGCTGGACGAAGATGTCGATGACGCCGCCGCAGGTCAGCCCCACGGCGAAGGCGTCGTCGTCGGAGTACCCGAAGCGCTGGAGGACCGGCTCGCCGGTCTCCAGCACTTCTTGGCAGAGTTCGTAGACGGCGCCTTCCACGCACCCGCCGGACACGCTGCCGACCGCGGTGCCCTCGGCGTCGACGGCGAGCGCGGCGCCGGGCTGCCGGGGGGCGCTGCCGCCGACCGTGACGACGGTAGCGACGGCGAACGGCCTGCCCTGGGCGGACCAGCGGTCGAGCTCGTCGGCGATGTCCAGCATGGCGGGGACTCCTTCTAGCTGACGCCGAGCCAGCCCTCGAGCGGGTGCAGGGCGAAGTAGACGACGAAGACGGCCGTGAGCACCCACATGAAGACCCCGGGCTCACGGAACCTGCCCTGGGCCGACTTGATCGCGGTGTACGCGATGACCCCGGCGCCGACCCCGGCGGTGATGGAGTACGTGAAGGGCATCAGGGCCACGGTGAGGAATACGGGCACGGCCACCGAGCGGTCGCCCCAGTCCACGTGCCGGGCGTTGCCCATCATCATGGCGCCGATCACCACCAGGGCCGCCGCGGCGACCTGGCCGGGGACGATCTGCGCCAGCGGGGTGAAGAACAGCCCGGCGGCGAAGAGCACGCCGGTGACCACGGAGGACAGGCCCGTACGGGCGCCCTCGCCGACGCCGGTCGCGGACTCGACGAAGACGGTCTGACCGGAGGCCCCGGAGAACCCGCCGACCGCGCCGCCCGCGCCGTCGATGAACAGGGCCCTGCCGAGCCCCGGCATGCGTCCCTGGTCGTCGGCGAGCTCCGCCTCCGTGCCGACGCCGATGATGGTGGCCATCGCGTCGAAGAAGCCGGCCAGCACCAGCGTGAAGACGATCATGCCGACGCTCAGGGCCCCGATGTGCTGCCACCCGCCGAACTCGACCTGCCCGAACAGCCCGAAGTCGGGCGCGGAGGCCAGGTGTCCGGGCAGTTCGGGGACGGTCAGTCCCCACACCTTCGCGTCGGTGCCGCCGGCCGCGTGGACGGCCACGGCCAGGACGGTACCGGTGACGATGCCGATGAGGATGGCACCGGGGGTCCCGCGCGCCTGGAGCATGAAGATCAGCAGCAGGGTGACGCAGAAGACCAGCACCGGCCAGCCGGCCAGCTGTCCGCCGGCACCCAGGGTGAGCGGGCTGCCCTCGCCCCGGCCCACGAACCCGGCGTTGACCAGCCCGATGAGGGCGATGAACAGGCCGATGCCGATGGTGATCCCGTGCTTGAGCGGCAGCGGGATCGCGTTCATGATGACCTCCCGCAGACCGGAGACCACCAGAGCCACGATCACCACGCCGTACAGCACGCACATCCCCATCGCCTGGGGCCAGGTCATGTGCGGGGCGACCTGCGTGGCGAGCACCCCGGAGACGGACAGCCCCGCGGCGAGAGCGAGCGGCACCTTGCCGACGAGGCCCATGAGGAGGGTGGAGACGGCGGCGGCCAGCGCGGTCGCCGTGATCAGCCCGGTCTGGCCGAGCCGGTGCCCGTCCACGTCGGGCCCGGACAGCAGCAGCGGGTTGAGCAGCAGGATGTACGCCATCGCCATGAAGGTCGTCAGACCTCCGCGGAGCTCGCGGGCGACGGTCGAGCCGCGTGCGGATATGTGGAAGTACCGGTCGAGCCTGCCGCGTCCGGCCGGCGGGCGCGGCTGCGCGCCGGGACCGTCCGGGGCGGTTCTGTGCAGGGCTGACGGGGTCGACTGGGTCATGCGGTGCCACTCCCAAGGTTCACAGGGACACCCGGACGGCCTGCGCCGTGCGGGATTTGGGATGGTCCGCAGCACGACCCGGGGGACGGCCCGAGAGTGGTGCGGCGACCGCCCGGCGCCGGACGGCGCCGGGCGGAGCTGTCTCACGTACCGGTCAGGTGCTCCGGCCGCACCGGTACGCGGGCCAGGGCCAGACCGGTCGCCGCGCGGATCGCGGCGACGACGGCCGGGGTGGAGGACAGGGTCGAGGCCTCGCCGACGCCGCGCAGCCCGTACGGGGCGTGGTCGTCGGCGAGTTCGAGGACGTCGACCGGGATGGGCGGCGTGTCGAGGATGGTGGGGATCAGGTAGTCGGTGAAGGACGGGTTGCGCACCGTGGCCTTGTCGGAGACGAGGATCTCCTCCATGACGGCCAGGCCCAGGCCCTGGGTCGTGCCGCCCTGGATCTGGCCGACGACCGACAGCGGGTTGAGCGCCTTGCCGACGTCCTGGGCGCAGGCGAGTTCGACGACCTTGACCAGGCCGAGTTCGGTGTCCACCTCCACGACGGCGCGGTGCGCGGCGAAGGAGTACTGGACGTGCCCGCGACCCTGGCCGGTGCGCAGGTCGAAGGGCTCGGTGGGGCGGTGCCGCCACTCCCGCTCGACGTCGATCGCCTCGTCACCCAGCACCTCGGCGAGCTCCGCCAGCACCTCCCCGCCGTCGGTGACGACCTTGCCGCCCTCCAGCAGGAGTTCGGCGGTGGCCCAGGCGGGGTGGTGGGTGCCGAGCTTGGCGCGGCCCATCTCCAGGACGCGTTCGCGCACCGCCTCGCAGGTGTGCTTCACCGCGCCGCCGGTGACGTACGTCTGCCGGGAGGCGGAGGTGGAGCCGGCCGAACCGACCTGGGTGTCGGCGGGGTTGATGGTGACCTGGGTGACGCCGAGTTCGGTGCGGGCGATCTGGGCGTGGACGGTGACGCCGCCCTGGCCGACCTCGGCCATCGCGGTGTGGACGGTGGCCACCGGCTCGCCGGCGATCACCTCCAGGCGGACGCGGGCGGTGGAGTAGTCGTCGAAGCCCTCGGAGAAGCCGACGTTCTTGATGCCCACGGCGTAGCCGACACCGCGGACGACGCCCTCGCCGTGGGTGGTGTTGGACAGCCCGCCGGGCAGCGCGCGGACGTCCACGGCGCCGCCGGCGCTCTCCCACTCCCGCTCGGGCGGCATCGGCATCGCCTTGACGCGGCGCAGCAGTTCGGCGACGGGCGCCGGGGAGTCGACGACCTGCCCGGTGGGCAGCGTGCCGCCCTGGGACATGGCGTTGAGCCGCCGGAACTCCACCGGGTCCATGTCGAGCGCCGCCGCGAGCTTGTCCATCTGCGCCTCGTAGGCGAAGCAGGCCTGGACCGCCCCGAAGCCGCGCATGGCGCCGCAGGGCGGGTTGTTGGTGTAGAGCGCGAGCGCCTCGATGTCGACGTCGTCGATGACGTACGGGCCGGCGCTGAGGGAGGAGGCGTTGCCGACGACGGCCGGGGAGGAGGAGGCGTAGGCGCCGCCGTCCAGCACGATGCGGCACCGCATGTGGGTGATCTTCCCGTCGCGGGTGGCGCCGTGTTCGTAGTGCAGCTTGGCGGGGTGCCGGTGGACGTGCCCGAAGAAGGACTCGAAGCGGTTGTAGACCATCTTGACGGGCCTGCCGGTGCGCAGCGCCAGCAGGCAGGCGTGGATCTGCATCGACAGGTCCTCGCGGCCGCCGAAGGCGCCGCCGACGCCGGAGAGCGTCATGCGGACCTTCTCCTCGGGCAGGCCCAGGACGGGCGCGATCTGGCGGAGGTCGGCGTGCAGCCACTGGGTGGCGATGTAGAGGTCGACGCCGCCGTCCTCGGCGGGGACGGCGAGGCCCGACTCGGGGCCGAGGAAGGCCTGGTCCTGCATGCCGACCTCGTAGTCGCCGGTGACGACCACGTCGGCCCGCCGGGCGGCCGCGTCGGCGTCGCCGCGGACGATCGGCTGGCGGTGCACGACGTTGGGGTGCGGGACGTGGCCGCTGTGGTGGTCGGTGCGGCCCGCGTGGAGCAGGGGCGCGTCCGGGGCGGTGGCGGTCGCCTCGTCGACGACGACGGGCAGCTGCCGGTACTCGACCTTGATCTTGGCGGCGGCGCGCCGGGCGGTCTCGGGGTGGTCGGCGGCGACCAGCGCGACCGGTTCGCCGTGGTGGCGGACCCGGCCGTGGGCCAGGACGGGGGTGTCCTGGATCTCCAGCCCGTAGTGCCGCACGGCGGTCGGCAGGTCGTCGTAGGTGAGCACGGCGTGCACACCGGGCTGGGCCAGCGCCTGCGAGACGTCGAGGGAGACGATCTCGGCGTGCGCGTGCGGGCTGCGCAGCGTGTGGCCCCAGAGCATGTCCTCGTGCCACAGGTCGGAGGCGTAGGCGAACTCCCCGGTGGTCTTGAGGACGCCGTCGGGGCGCAGGGTGGACTCGCCGATGCCGCCGCGGGTCTCGCTGCCCTGGGTGGTGGGGGTGGGGGTGCGGGTCACGCCCATGGCGTCAGGCCTCCGTCCCCGTGCGGGCGGCCGCGAGGCGGACCGCGTCGAGGATCTTCTCGTAGCCGGTGCAGCGGCACAGGTTGCCCGAGAGCGCCTCACGGATGTCGCCGTCGGTGGGCTGGGCGTTGCGCTCCAGCAGTTCGTCGGCGGCGACCAGCAGCCCGGGGGTGCAGAAGCCGCACTGGACGGCGCCGGCGTCGATGAAGGCCTGCTGGACCGGCGACAGCTGCGTGGCCGGGCCGGCCGGACGCGCCTGCCACTGCTGTGCGGCGCCCGGGTCGGTGCCGGGGCCCGCCTCCCCCGTGGCGCGCTCCTTGGCGAAGTCCGCCAGGCCCTCGACGGTCACGACCTCGCGGCCCTGCACCTGGCCGGCGGCGACCAGGCACGCGCACACCGGCACTCCGTCCAGCCGGACCGTGCAGGAGCCGCATTCGCCCTGCTCGCAGGCGTTCTTGGAGCCGGGCAGGCCCATGCGCTCGCGCAGGACGTACAGCAGGCTCTCGCCCTCCCACACGTCGTCGGCGTCCTGGCGCCGTCCGTTGACGGTGAAGGTCACGCGCATCGGGCGCTCCTCTCGTTGCCGCGGTACTCGTCCCAGGTCCAGCCGAGGGTGCGGCGGGCCATGACCTGCAGTGCGTGGCGGCGGTAGGCGGCGCTGCCGCGTACGTCGTCGATGGGGCTGGCGCAGGCGGCGACCAGCTCCGCGAACTGGCGGGCCACGGACGGCGGGACGCTCCCCGCGCTGTCCCACAGGCCCTCCTCCTCCAGCGCCGCGGTCAGGAACTCCTCGGCGGTGGTGGCACGGACCGGGGTGGGCGCGGCCGAGCCGATGCCCGTGCGCACCGTGCGGGTGGCCGGGTGCAGGGCCAGGCCGAAGGCGCAGACCGCGATGACCATGGCGTTGCGCGTGCCGACCTTGGAGAACTGCTGGGGGCCGTCGGCCTTGGCGATGTGCACGGCGCGGATCAGCTCGTCCGGCGCGAGGGCGTTGCGCTTCACCCCGGTGTAGAACTCCTCGACCGGGATGAGCCGGGTGCCGCGTACGGACACCGCCTCCACCTCGGCACCGGCGGCGAGCAGCGGAGGGTGCGAGTCCCCGGCAGGCGACGCGGCGCCGAGGTTGCCGCCGACGCTGCCGCGGTTGCGGATCTGCGGCGAACCCACGGTGCGGGCGGCGAGCGCGAGGCCGGGCAGTTCCCTGCCCAGGGCCTCGATGACGCGGGTGTAGGGGACCGCGGCGCCCAGCCGTACGGTCTCCTCCCCCACCTCCCACTCGTACAGGTCACGGACCCGGTTCAGGTCCAGCAGGACATCGGGCCGGCGGTGGTCGAAGTTGATCTCGACCATCACGTCGGTGCCACCCGCGATGGGTACGGCCGTGGGGTGCTCCGCCTTGGCGGCGAGGGCCTCCTCCCAGGTCGCGGGACGCAGGAAGTCCATGAGCGCTCTCTTCTTCGTCGGGGGACGGGATGGCTTTTCATGTCCTGTTCACGCTGTGTGACCCAGTACACGTCCGGGCACCGTGCCGGGTGCAGTCACCGAACGCATGAAGCACTTCGCTGGTCGGTAAGCTGGTCTTGTAGATTCCTCCGAAAGACGCGGACCTGAAACCTGTCGGCATCGACACGGCAACACCGATGCAATCGAGTGGGCGCCACCCTGGTACCGCCTCAGAGACGGAAGCGTTCGAGACAAGGCGACGACGATGCGGCTGCGCGCACTGCTGGACACCGATGCCCTCGGCCTGCGGCTGCTCGGCGGCGAGGAGGAGCTGGACCGCACGGTCCGTGGCGTGATGACCACCGACCTGAAGGACCCCAGCCGCTACCTCTCCGGCGGCGAGCTGGTGCTGACCGGCCTGGCGTGGCGCCGCGCGCCGGACGACTCCGAGCGCTTCGTGCGGATCCTCGCCGCGGCCGGTGTCGCCGGTCTCGCGGCCGGCGAGGCCGAGCTGGGCTCGGTCCCGGACGACCTGGTCCTGGCCTGCGCCCGGCACCGGCTGCCGCTGTTCGCGGTCGACGAGGACGTCGCCTTCGCCTCCATCACCGAGCACGTGGTGCGCCAGGTGTCCACCGAGCGGGCCGGGGACCTGGCCGCCGTGGTGGAACGGCACCGCCGGCTGATGACCTCCGGGCCCGAGGGCGGCGGGCCCGACGCCGTCCTGGACCTGCTCGGCAGCGACCTCGACCTGCGCGCCTGGGTGCTGTCCACGACCGGCCGCAGGATCGCCGGCTCCGACCACCCGCTGCCCGCCGGCGTACGGGCCGAACTCGCCGGCGAGCACCTGGCCGCCGCCCGGACGGACCGCCCCTGGCCGCACCGCGCCTACACCGCGGGCCGCCACTACTCGCTCTTCCCCATCCGCAGCGGCGACCCGGCCGACGACATCCGCGGCACCCTGCTCTCGGACTGGTTCCTGGCGGTCGACGCCGACACGGGCGACTGGCCGGCCGAACGCCTGGACCTGCTGGACGGCGTCACCCAGCTCATCGCCGTCGAGCGCGACCGGCGGGACGCCTCGCGCACCGTGCGCCGCCGCCTCGCCGCAGAGGTGATGGACCTGGTGCAGACCGGCGCGCCGCCGGGCGAGATCGCCGCGCGGCTGCGCGTGGCCGCGCCCGTACTGGTGCCGGGGCTCGGCACCGCGCCGCACTGGCAGGTCGTCGTCGCCCGCGTGGACTGGGCGGGTGGCGGGCCGGCCGCCGGTCCGGTCGCCCAGGCCCTGCTGGAGGAGGCCCTGGTCGATCCGGGCGCGGTGGGCCCCGACCCGGCCGACCGCATCGCCGTCGCCCACACGGGCGAGGAGGCGATGGCCCTGGTCCCCCTGTCGTCGCTCGAGTCCGACGGCGCCGCCCCCGAACTGTCCGCCCAGGGGCTGCTCTCCGTCCTGCGCGGGCCCCTCACCCGGGGCCTCGACGGCGACGGACGGCTCACCATCGGCGTCAGCGCCACCGTCCACTCCGCCGACGGGCTGCGCGGCGCCCTGGAGGAGGCCCGCCACGCCCGCCGCGTCGCCGCGGCCCGCCCGGGCCGGGTCTGCGTCGCCGGCCACGAGGAACTGGCCTCGCACGTCCTGCTGCTGCCCTTCGTCCCCGACGACGTCCGCCGCGCCTTCACCGCCCGGCTCCTCGACCCGCTGCGCGCCTACGACCGGCGGCACCGCGCGGAGCTCATCCCCACGCTCGAGGCCTTCCTCGAGTGCGACGGCTCCTGGACGCGCTGTGCGAACCGGCTGCATCTGCACGTCAACACTCTGCGCTACCGCATCGGCAGGATCGAGCAACTGACGGGCCGCGACCTGTCGCGTCTGGAGGACAAGCTCGACTTCTTCCTGGCCCTGCGGATGAGCTGACGGCGGCCCGCCCGGTCGGCGGAGGCCGGCACGCCGCGTGCGCCGCGGTCGCCGTGGATCTTGACCCGTGGTCGCGGCTCGGGCAGGCTCGGTCAGAAATTCGGGGGGCCGGGTGTTCGAGTTCGATGTCCTGGGGTCGTTGCGTGTGCGCCGGGAGGGTCGGACGGTGGCGCTGCCGGCCCCGATGCTGCGCCGCCTGTTGTGCCTGCTGCTGGCGGGGGGGGCGGGCGGCCGGTGTCCGCCGGGCGGTTGCGGGACGCGTTGTGGGAGGGCGGGCCCCCGCCGAGCTGGCGCAAGACCCTGAAGGTCCACGTGCACCGGCTCCGCCGTGAGCTGGGCCTGGAGGAGCGGCTGCACCACGGGCCGCAGGGCTTTCGCCCTGCCGCCGCCCGGGGTCCCCGTGGGATCCCGAAGGGCCGTGGGGACCCCGGTGACGACCACCCCGACGGGGGGCGTCCGGGAACCGGGTCCGGTCAGAGCGCGCAGTCGCGGTTGGGGATGTACAGATCGAGCCAGGTGTTGGACCCGACGACGCCGTCCACGCCACCGGGCGTCCGGTTGCAGCGCTGCACCGCGCGAACGGCCTCGTCGGTCTTCGTCCCGAACTCGCCGTCCTCGGACAGCCAGTAGTCGTAGGCGCTGCTCCCCACGTTGATGAGGCACTGGATCTGCTTCACGGCGGCCGCCGTGCTCGCGTTGTAGGGGCCCTTCTTGAGCGTCGGGCGGTACCAGTCGTTCACGTAGTTGCACTCTCCGTAGGTGTCCGCCGCGTGCGCCGCGGTCGGTGCCACCAGCCCTCCCAGGCACAGCGCGGCGACGGTGGCACCCACGGCGCCGATGCGGGCACGGTTCATGCGCATGATCTGTCCCCTCCACGAACTGCCGGATACGCGACCCCCCTTCGAGGGCCGGTGAACAGCGTCCGCCCCGCCGGATGCGGTACGGATGCGCCGTGGTTGCGCCACGGTTGCGAGCGGGACCGGCCAACTGGGAGGCAGGAAATCGATCACACGCCGTCCGCCCTCTTGGCGTGGCACCCGGTGTCGTGCTGGACTTCGGCCCAACCGGCTCGATGACGCGCTTCGGGGAGGGCAAGTGGCGGACACCGCCATGTCGGACGCAGAGGTGGGACCGACGGTGCCGGGCGGTGGTGCGCCGCCCGACGTGTCGCGGCTGCGGGGCCGCGGGTGTTGGGCGGAGGCCGCACAGTTGCTGGCGCCCCACGCGGAGCGGTCGCCGGCGGCGGCGACGCAGCGGGCGGCGTTGCTGATCGAGCGCTGCATGTTCACCCTGGACGGCTGGGCGGAGGCCGAGGACGCCCTGCGCTCAGCGGAGGCCCTGGCCCGTACGGACGACGAGCGCGGCGAGGCCGCCTGCGAACGCGGCAACCTCGCGTACGTGGCGACGCTCTTCGGGATCCGCGACCGGGCCGACGAGGCGCGCGCCGCCTTGATGCGCAGCGCCGCGCTGCTGGCACCCGGTGCTGCGGGGCGGCCGCTGCTGGACTTCCGGCGCGGCCTGATCGCGGAGAACCTGGGCGACGACCCGGACGCGGCGAAGGCCGCGTACCGCCGGGCGCACGCGGGGGCGGTGGCCCACGACGACGTGCTGCTGACGTCCTACACCTGGCGGCACCTGGCCGGGCTGGCGGCCCGCGACGGCGACCTCGCCGAAGCCCGCCACGGCTTCACCGAGTCCCTGCGGATCCGTGTGGAGCTCGGCCATGCCGTCGGGGTCGCGCCCGCCCTGACCGCGCTGGCCGGGGTCGAGCCGGACCCCGAGGCGCGGCGGCTGCGCGCCGAGGCGGCGCGGCTGTTCCGGATGCTGGGCGGGGTGCCGGTGTGGCTGGCCGGGGAGCTGGACGTGGACGCCGGCTGAGCGTCACGCCCCGGAGAAGTGCTCGCGCACCAGTGACTCGACGGTGCTGAGGTCACCGGAGACCAGCGCCTCCAGCAGCGCCGCGTGCTGCGTGGCGTCGGCGATCAAGCGGGCGCTGATGCCGCGCACCGGGGCGGCCCCGGGACGGGCGTGGCCGTGGTCATCGGTGACCGGCCACTGCGACCTGCGGTGCAGCTCGTCGGCGACGGCGACGAGCTGCCGATTGCCGGAGAGCTCCAGCAGGGCGCGGTGGAAGGCGCGGTCCGCCTCGGCGTAGGCGGCGCGGTCGCCGAGGGCCGCGGCGGCCACCGTGGCCTCGGCGAGCGGGCGCAGCTGCTCCCAGCGGGACGCGGGGAGCGTGCGGGCCAGCCGCAGCACGACGGGGACCTCCAGGAGCGCGCGCACCTCGGCGAGGTCGGCGAGGTCCCGGCTGCTGCGCTCGGCGACCCGGAAGCCCTTGTTCGGCATGGCCTCCACCGCGCCCTCGCGGGCCAGCAGCTGCATCGCCTCGCGCACCGGGGTGGCGGAGACCCCGAAGCGCTCGGCGAGCGCGGGCGCGGAGTACACGGCCCCCGGGCGCAGCTCGCCGGTGAGCAGGGCGCCGCGCAGGGCACGCAGGACCTGGTCCCGCACGGTGTGCCGCTCGGGCAGCCGGCGCGGCCGGGGGAGCCCTTCGGCGCGGTCCGGAACGGCCTCGGTGCCGGGCTCGGCGTGCGGGTGGGCACCCCGGACACGTTCGTCGTGGCCGGGCGGCACCCCGGGGGCCGCCGCGGCGGGCGCCGCAGGGCGCCGCGCGGCGCGGTGGGCGTACTCCACAGAGGCTCCTTAGGACAGTCGTGTGCGCTGGCGCACTCCCGTGGGGAACGTGCGCCGCCATCTATTGCAACACGCTCCGCGACCGGCTTCGAGCCCCCTGGGCGAAGGCTCTCCCCCGGCAAGATCGTCCGAGGCTTGCCACATCTCATGTGGATCTTTCGCCCATGTCATCCGATCACCCGTCAGGTCACAGGTTTCGACTCGATCAACTGAACCAAACCCGCTCCCCAGTTCGAGTATTCTGACGATCTCGTCCCACGCCACCCCTCCGTTGGCGTTCTCTTGCCCTGAAACCGCATCGCGCGCCCGAGGCGTTCGCCAGGATGGCGCGCGGACGCCGTCTCGCGGCCCGAGCGCGACGGTACTGCGACGCAAGGAATCGCTCGATGAGACTTACGGACACAACGCTGGACTGGGCGCTCCCGTGCGCCGTGGGTCTGGCGGTCCTCGCCGCCGCGGCGGTGTTCCTGCGCAACCGCAAGGCCCGCAAGGAGGAGACGGGTCAGGCCGATTCCTGGGAGCGCTCGGAGGAGCGGCGTCGCAAGAAGGAGGCCCTGTACGGCACGGCCTCCTACGTCCTGCTCTTCGGGTGCGCCTCGGTCGCCGCGGCGCTGTCCTTCCACGGCCTGGTCGGCTTCGGCCAGCAGAACCTCGGCCTCTCCGGAGGCTGGGAGTACCTGGTTCCCTTCGGGCTCGACGGCGCGGCCATGTTCTGCTCGGTGCTCGCCGTGCGGGAGGCGAGCCACGGTGACGCGGCGCTGGGCTCGCGCCTGCTGGTGTGGCTGTTCGCGGGCGCGGCGGCCTGGTTCAACTGGGTGCACGCGCCCCGCGGCGGCGGCCACGCCGGCGCCCCGGAGTTCTTCGCGGGCATGTCGCTCTCCGCGGCCGTGCTCTTCGACCGCGCCCTCAAGCAGACCCGCCGGGCCGCCCTGCGCGAGCAGGGGCTGATCCCGCGGCCGCTGCCGCAGATCCGCATGGTCCGCTGGCTGCGTGCGCCCCGCGAGACGTACGGCGCATGGTCGCTGATGCTGCTCGAGAACGTCCGCACCCTGGACGAGGCCGTCGAGGAGGTTCGCGAGGACCGCGCCCGCAAGGAGCAGGAGGCCCTGCGCCGCCGCGAGCACGAGCGTCTGGAGCGGGCCCGCATCAAGGCGATCAACCGGCAGCACCGGATCTGGAACCGCGGCGGCAGCAAGTACGAACTTCCCTCCTCGGCCGCGGCGGGTGCCCAGGCCGGCGCGGAGCCTGCCATAGAACCGGAGAAGGCCGAACTGCCCTCGCGCTCCCGGCCCGCCCTGTCGCCCGTCCGTGAGGAGGTCGCCCGTGCGACGATCGACCTCACCGCCGAGGACGACACCATGGCCCTCCCCAAGCTGGACTCGCTGGAGCGCAAGCTCGCCGACCTGGAGCGCCAGTACGGCTGATCCCACGCATCTGTGACGCCTCGTCAAATTCGCTGCCCCGGCCCGGACCTCCGGCCGGGGCAGCGGCGCGTCCGGAGGCGCCGGCGCGGCCGGCTGCGGGTCAGCAGGCCCCGGCGTCGAGTTCGAACCAGACGATCTTCCCGGTGCCGTCCCCGTCGGGGCGCACCCCCCAGGCGTCGGCGAGCGACTGGACGAGCAGCAGTCCGCGGCCTGAGGTGCGACGGTCGGAGGGGGCGCGCAGGCGCGGATGACGGGTCGTGAAGTCACGGACCTCGACGCGCAGGCGGTGGTCGGCCCCGGCCAGCAGCGTCACGGTGAGGACGGCGCCGCGGTCGGTGTGGCGGAGGGCGTTCGTGACGAGTTCGGTGGTGAGGAGTTCGGCGGTGTCGGCGAGGGCGGGCACGCCCCAGCTCCGTAACGCCTCGCGCAGCAGCCTGCGGACGTCGGCGACGGCCGGCAGGTCGGCGTGCTGGACAGGCCGGTGCAGCCGGCGCGCCTCGACGGGCCCCCCGGCCTCCCTGCCGCCCGGCTGGACAGGCTGACGTTCCATCGGCTCCGCTCCGGCCGCTGACGCCCTTTCGGGTTCGAACATCTACGCGCAATGCATGCCCCACCGTGACCACGTCCAGTCATGGACCGGGGACGGAGCGCTCCTGTATCCACTGTATGCATTGCATGCAATGCATACAGTGGATACAGTGGTGGGGTGCAGCAGACGGACGCCGCGCGCACGCGGCTGCGGGAACTGATCCTGGACGGGGTGTACGCGCCCGGCCAGCGCCTGACCGAGCTCGAGGCCGCGGCGGTGCTGGCCATGAGCCGTACGCCGGTGCGGGAGGCGTTCCGGGCGCTGGTCGCCGACGGGCTGGTGCGCTCGGCGGGGCGCGGGGTGAGCGTGGTCGACATGGGGCCGGAGGCGCTGCGTCACGCGTACCAGGTGCGGGGCGTGCTGGAGGGCCTGACGGCGGAGCTGGCCGCGGAGCGGCAGCGGCGCGGGGAGATAGCGCCCGCCGAACTGACCGCGCTGGAGCGGCTCGCGGCGGACGCGGAGGAGGCCACGGCCGCGGGCCGGCTGGTCGAGGCCGTCCGGCACAACCGGCGCTTCCACGCCCGGATCGCCACCCTGTCGGCGAACCCGGTGGCCGCCGGGTCGCTGGAGCGGCTGTGGGACCAGATCCAGGTCTCCACACGGCGTTCGCTGGCCGCACCGCTGCGCCCCGGTCAGGTCGCCGCGCAGCACCGCCGGCTGCTCGCCGCGATCGCCGCCGGCCACGCCGGGGAGGCCCACGCGGCCGCCCGTGAGCACGTCATGGACACCTGTGCCGCCTACGAGCGGGACGGGGCGGAGGAGGAGCGTTAGCCGTGCCCGACATCAGCAAGCGCCACACGTACACCACCGAGGTCGTCTGGACGGGGAACCGGGGCACGGGCACCGGCACGTACCGCGGGTACGGCCGGGAGCACGAGATCGCCGCGCCCGGTCTGCCCGTACCGCCGATACCCGGCAGCTCCGACCCCGCCTTCCGCGGCGACCCGGCGCGCTGGAACCCCGAACAGCTGCTGCTGGCCGCGCTGTCGCAGTGCCACATGCTGTCGTACCTGCACGTGTGCACGGTGGCCGGTGTCGTGGTCACCTCCTACACCGACCGGGCGGAGGGCACGATGGAGGAGACCGCCGACGGCGGCGGCCACTTCACCCGGGCCTTGCTGCGGCCCCGGGTGGAAGTGGCCTCCGCCGCCATGGTGGACGCCGCCGTCAAACTCCACGCGGACGCCAACCGGCTGTGCTTCATCGCCAACTCCGTGGCCTTCCCCGTGGACCACGAGGCGGAGGTGACGGTCACGGCGGGCGGCTGACCGTCCGCCGCCCCGTGCGGCGCCCGGGTCAGCGCAGGCCGCGCAGGACGTTGCCCTCGGTGGTGAGGTAGTGGGAGCGGTAGTCGAAGCGGCGCGCCCGGGCGAACAGCAGGTAGTAGTACTTGGCGTTCTCGCTGAACCAGTAGGCCGGGGTCAGGTCGCCCAGCTTCATGGGGCGGGCGGTCACGTCACGTACCACGGTGTACCCGTTGGCCACCTTGCAGTACTGCCTCTGCCGCCGGAACATCTCGGCGGCCCGCTGCCGGTAGAGCTCCTTGCCGGTGGCGAGCCACAGGAAGAGGCAGGAGTCCACGTACTCCGGACGCAGCGGGTAGGAGGCGTCCAGGGCGCTCATGCCGTGGTAGTCGAGGCTCTCGGGCGGCAGGCGGAAGGAGCGCAGGGTGGCGGCCCAGCTGTCGTGGTAGGCCTCGCCCTCGGCGACGCGGCCGCTCTGGGCGAGCAGTCCGGCGTAGAAGGCGGTCAGTTCGGACTGCGCGTGCCCGGTGCCGGCGCCCGTGCGCATGTCGGCCTGGCGGAACCAGAGCCGTCCCGAGCGGCGCTCGGTCAGGTGCGTGAGGACGGCCGCGGTGAGGGTGGTGTACCAGGTGCGCATTTCCTCGTCGCGGTAGAGCTCCCAGCCGTCCCAGAGGTACTCGTAGAAGGAGTCGACGGGCGGGTCGAGGGTGGCGGTGGTGCCCGTCCACGCGCCGGTCTCGACGTTCATTCCGGTGCCGAGCAGGTCCAGCCGTGAGCGGCGGTCGTAGACGGCGCGCAGGGCCTTCTTGGCGGCGTCGTAGTACTTCCGGTCGCCGGTGAGCCGGGACAGCTCGCCGAACTCGGTGATGCAGGTGCCGATCTCGGCGAGGTAGTTCTCCTTGCCGGAGACGGCGCCGGTGACCAGGTTCACGTAACGGTAGGGGGCCCCGGTGGGCGACCGGGTGAAGGCGGGCAGCAACCGGTCCGCCAGTTCGCGGGCGCGGTCGAGCAGGACGGGTTCCTTGGTGGCCAGGTGTCCCGAGAGCAGTCCGCCCACCAGGCGGATGATCGTCTCGAAGACCTGCACGGGGGCGTCCTGGCCGAGCACGAGGTCGTCGCGCACCCACTGGACGCCGGCGTCCAGCTCCTCGTCCAGCTCCATCAGGTAGAGGGTGTCCAGCGCCTCGACGATCGTCAGGCCGAGGGTGCTGCCCGGGATGAAGAAGTCCGAGCCGGCTCCGGCGAGCGGCCGCAACTCGTCGCGTCCCCAGGCGAGTCTGCGATAGGCGTCCCAGGCGCTGCGGAACTCGGTGACGGACGCGCGGGCGAGCGCCGCGTACGGGTCGGTGGCGGCCGCCGCCGTCCCGGGCAGGGACACGGAGGGGACGGCGGCGATGGGGGCGAGCCGTGCGGCGGCACCGAGCAATCTGCGCCGGGAGAGCCCGCCGGGACGCGCGATTTTTCTCATGCTCCGAAAACCCCGTCCGCCTTCCGGGCGTTACGGGACACCAGCGCATTGACGGGGAATCCATCCGGTGAGCCGACCCGAGGAGCTGAGATGCACGACGACCGTCTGCTGGTCGAGGGCCGTCTGACCAGGGCCATGAACCAGTTCGTCCGGCCCGCCCGCTACGCCGACCGGGTGCCGCTGGGCATGTCGGTGTGGCATGTGGAGGACGGGAAAGGGGGGCCCGTGCCGGTCGGTGAGGCGCTGAAGGCCTCGTCGGACGGAGCGTTCGAACCGTTTTCCGTGGGCACGCTCTGGGGGCCGCCGTGGTCGACCAGCTGGTTCCGGCTGGAGGGCACGGTGCCGGCGGCCTGGGCGGGCCGCCGGGTCGAGGCCGTGATCGACCCGGGGTTCGGGAACGACGGCCCGGGCTTCGTGGCCGAGGGGATGGTGTACGACGCCGAGGGGGTGCCGATCAAGGGCGTCCACCCGCTCAACCGCCATGTCCCGGTGGCCGGTCCGGCCGCCGGGGGCGAACGGGTGAGCCTGCTGCTGGAAGCCGCGGCCAACCCCGCCGTGCTCCGTGACTGGCGTCCGACCCCGCTCGGCGACGTGCTGACCGCGGGGTCCGAGCCGCTCTACCGCTTCGACACCGCCGAACTGGCCGTCCTGGACGAGGACGTCTGGCACCTCGTGCTGGACGTCGAGGTCCTCGAGGGCCTGATGCACGAGCTGGACTTCCACGATCCCCGGCGCCACGAGATCCTGCGCTCGCTGGAGGACGCCCTGGACGCGCTCGACCTGCACGACGTGCACGGCACCGCCGCGGACGCGCGTCGCGAACTGGCCGGGGCACTGTCCCGGCCCGCGCACGCCAGCGCGCACCGCGTCTCGGCGACCGGCCACGCCCACATCGACTCGGCGTGGCTGTGGCCGCTGCGGGAGACCGTCCGCAAGGCCTCCCGCACCTTCGCCAACGTCACCGCGCTCGCCCGCGACTACCCCGAGCTGGTCTTCTCCTGCTCGCAGGCCCAGCAGTACGCCTGGGTGAAGGAGCACCAGCCGGTGGTGTGGCAGCGCATCCAGCAGGCCGTCAGGAACGGCAACTGGGCGCCCGTCGGCTCCATGTGGGTCGAGTCCGACGCCAACATGCCCGGCGGCGAGGCGCTGGCCCGGCAGCTCGTGCACGGCAAGCGCTTCTTCCTGGACGAACTGGGCGTGGAGACCGAGGAGGTCTGGCTGCCGGACACCTTCGGCTACACCGCCGCCTTCCCGCAGCTCGCGAAGCTCGCGGGGGTCCGCTGGTTCCTCACCCAGAAGCTGTCCTGGAACCAGTCCAACAAGATGCCGCACCACACCTTCTGGTGGGAGGGCATCGACGGCACGCGCGTCTTCACCCACTTCCCGCCCGTCGACACCTACAACGCGCAGCTCGCGGGCCGCGAACTGGCGCACGCGGTGCGCAACTTCGCCGAGAAGGGGCGCGCCACCCGCTCCCTGGTGCCGTTCGGCTGGGGCGACGGCGGCGGCGGTCCCACCCGGGAGATGCTGGAGAAGGCGCGCCGGCTGCGTTCCCTGGAGGGGGCGCCCCGCGTCGAGATCGAGAAGCCCGCCGCCTTCTTCACGGCGGCCGAGGCCGAGTACGGCGACCGGGCCCCGGTGTGGTCCGGGGAGCTCTACCTGGAGCTGCACCGCGCGACGTACACCACGCAGGCCAAGACCAAGCAGGGCAACCGGCGCAGCGAACACCTGCTGCGCGAGGCCGAGTTGTGGTGCGCGGCGGCCGCGCTGGGCGCTGCGTCCTCGTACGCCTACCCGTACGAGGAGCTGGACCGGATCTGGAAGACGGTGCTGCTGCACCAGTTCCACGACATCCTGCCGGGCAGCTCCATCGCCTGGGTGCACCGCGAGGCGCGCGACACCTACGCGGCGGTGCGGGAGGAGTTGGAGGACCTGATCGCTGGGGCGGTGCGGGCGCTGGGCGGCGACGGGTCCCAGGGCTCCCCCGCCCTGCTCAACGCCTCGCCGTACGCCCGGGAGGAGGTCGTCGAGCTGGACGTCACGGCGGCGGCCGCCCTGCCGGAGGGCAGCGGCGCGCAGCCGCTGGCGGACGGCCGGGCGGTGGTGGCCGCGAGCGTCCCGGCGCTTGGCACGGCGGCCGCCCTGGACCGCCGGGGCGCCACTGCCGCGGACCCGGTGCGGGCGGTGCGGGAGGGCGGGCTGATCGTGCTCGGCAACGGCCTACTGCGGGTCGCCGTCGACGCGGACGGGCTGCTGGCCTCCGTCCGCGACCTGACCGCCGGCCGGGAGGTGCTGGCGCCGGGGAAGCGCGGCAACCTGCTGCAGCTGCACCCCGACCACCCCACCAAGTGGGACGCCTGGGACATCGACCGCCACTACCGGCGCAAGCACACCGACCTGACGTCGGCTCAGTCCGTCGAACTCGTCGAGGAGGGCCCGCTGCGGGCCGCCGTCCGGGTCGTACGGGCCTTCGGCGGCAGCCGGGTCGTCCAGGAACTGCGGCTGACCGCCGGCAGCCGCCGGCTCGACGTGCTCACGGAGGCCGACTGGCACGAGTCGGAGAAGGTGCTGAAGGCGTCCTTCCCGCTCGACGTGCTCGCCGAGCGCTCCACCGCCGAGATCCAGTTCGGGCACGTGCACCGCCCCACCCACGCCAACACCGGCTGGGACGCGGCCCGGTTCGAGATCTGCGCCCACCGCTGGCTGCACGTCGGCGAGCCCGGCTACGGGGTGGCGCTGCTCAACGACTCCACCTACGGCCACGACGCGAGCCGTTCCGGTACCGACACCACCGTCCGGCTCACCCTGCTGCGCGCCCCACACAGCCCTGATCCGCACACCGACCAGGGCATGCACCGCTTCACCTACGCCCTGCTGCCCGGAGCGGCGGTGGGCGAAGCGGTCGCGGCGGGGCTCGCGCTCAACCTGCCGCTGCGGCGGGCGGATTCACTGCCGCCGCTGCAGCCGCTGCTGCGGGTCGGTCACCCCGGCATCACCGTGGAGTCGGTCAAGCTCGCCGACGACCGCTCCGGCGACGTGGTGGTGCGCCTGTACGAGTCGCGGGGCGACCGCGCCTCGGGCGCGCTCACCACGGGCTTCCCGCTCGCCCGCGCCCGGGTCACCGACCTGCTGGAGAGGCCGCTGGAGGACGCCGAACGCGAGGGCGACGCGGTCGCCGTCGCGCTCCGCCCGTTCCAGATCCTGACGCTGCGGCTCACCCCGGGGCCGCGTCAGGCATCCCAGACGGCGACCGCCGTACGGTCGTCCGCGTAGCCCTTGACCCGGGTCTGGGTGTCGCCGAGGAAGGCCGGCAGGCCGGGGGGCTCGGCGGCGCCCCACCGCTGGGTCAGGCGGGCGACGAGGGCGGGCTCGCCCCGCAGCGGCCCGGCCAGTCCGCCACTGCACAGCAGCAGGGTGTCGCCGGAACGGGCCACGGAGGCGCGGAAGCGGAAGCGTACGGCCGGGCTGTCCTCGGTCTCGGCGCGCTCGTCGGGCCGCCAGGGGTCGAGGTCCTGCCACTCCCCGCCGCGGATGCGGTAGAGCCCGCCGTCGCCGACTCCGAAGAAGAGGCGGATGCGGCAGTCGGGGTCGGCGGGCAGCAGCAGGCAGCGGAGCGTGGCGCTGTACTCGGCCGGGTCCAGGCCCAGGTCCTCGCCGCGGGCGCGCAGCCGTCCGTAGCAGCGGTCGGTGAGCCGGTGCAGGCCGGACTTCAAGGAGCCCCGGCGGGAGGCGCGGATGTCCTCGCTGAGCCGGACCTGGCTACGGCCCACCGCCGCCGCCATCCAGGTGCAGGCGTCGCGGGCCGCGCGGTGGGCGGTGTCGGAGGTGCGCGGGCCGGTGGCGGCGGCGATCAGCAGCAGAGCGTCGTCGCCGCTGCCGAAGCGGGCGGTCAGGACCGCGTCGCGGCGCGGCTCGCCCCGGTAGCGGGCGGAGTCGCCGCGCACCGAGGCCGTGCGGATCGTCAGCAGGCCGTACCGGGCGCCGTCGAGCTCCGTGTCCGGGACGAGGTCGTCGAGGTCGTCCGGGTCGGCCGCAGGCCAGGCGGTCGGCTCGGGGTCGTACGTGGGCGGGCCGTCGCCGACGTACGGCACCGCGGGGAGGGTGGGCTCCGGCCGGCCGGCCGGTGCGGACCGGACGGCCGGCGCGGGAGGTTCCGGGGGCGCCGCGGACCGCGCGGGGTCCGGGGCGGGTTCGGCGGGGGCCCATCCCGGGGGCAGGCCGGGCGGCTCCGAGGCCGGTTCGGGCAGCGCCTGGGGGTGGGGCGGGCCCTGGTACTGCCAGGGGCGCGGGGCGGCAGCCGGGGGCGGGGCGGGACGGCGCAGCCGCAGGGTGTCGGGCGGGCCGGCGTCGTCCGCGGCGGTACCACCGGCCTCTCCGGCCGCATCGCTGCCGGGGTCCGTGCCCGCATCGGTGCCGAGGTACCAGGTGTCACCGGGCGCGGCCGGCGCGGCCGTGTCCTGCGGCACGGTCCGCCAGGGCGCCTCGCCGCCGCCGTCCGGCTCCTCGCCCTCCGGCTCCTCGCCGAGCGCGGAGAGCGCCGAGCTGTAGCGGTCGTCGAGCGTGTCGCCGGGCTCCCGGCCCGCGGGGTCGGGCTGCCCGTACAACTGCCGCCACCACTCGTCCTCTTGGCGGCGGTCCGTCTCCCCCTGCTGACTCATGCCCCTATTGTCCACCGGCGGGCCCGCGGCGAAACAGGGTTCGGACACGCGAATGGTCCGACGGGCGGCCGGCTCCCTCCTCGGGCCGCACGTCGGACGATCCAGTAGGGACACCTTGCCAGGACAGGGGTTCGAGCAGGGATGATGGCGGGCGGCGGGATTACGCCATGGCTCATTCCCGCCATGCCCGCGTATTGCGTTCCTCGGATCCGGAAGGGGTGCCCGTGCTCGGTGCCATAGGGCTGGACGATGCCCAGGAGGCGGCGTACCGCGCCCTCGTGGGGCTGGGAGCCGCCGAGGTCGTCGACCTCTCGCACCGGCTCGGCATGCCCGAGGACGAGGCGGCCAGGATACTGCGCCTGCTGGAGCGGCAGGGGCTGGTCGCGCAGTCCTCCGCCCGGCCCGGCCGCTGGGTGGCCGCCCCGCCCACGGTGGCGCTCGGCGCCCTGCTCACCCAGCAGCGGCACCATCTGGAACAGGCGGAACTCACGGCCGCCGTGCTGGCGCAGGAGTACCGCGGCGAGGCCGCGGAGCCGTCGGCGCACGACCTGGTGGAGGTGGTGACCGGCGCGAGCGCGGTGGCGCACCGCTTCAACCAGCTCCAGTTGGGTGCGGAGAAGGAGGTCTGCGCCCTGGTGACGGGCACCCCGATGGTGGTGTCGGGGATGGAGAACACCGCCGAGGAACGCGCCGTGGAACGCGGGGTGACCTTCCGCGTGGTCATCGAGCGCGAGGTCATCAGCGGACCCAACGGCATCGCGGAACTCACGGCGGCGCTCGGCCGCGAGGAGCAGGTGCGGGTGGTGGACCGGGTCCCCACCAAGCTGGTGCTGGCCGACCGTTCGCTGGCGATGGTGCCCATGGCCCGGGACGCGGGCGGCCCCGCGGCGCTGGTCGTCCACGGCAGCGGTCTGCTGGACTCGCTGATGGCCCTCTTCGAGAACGTCTGGCGCGAGGCCCTGCCGATCCGCCTGGACACCGGGGGCGCCCTGCGGGAGGAGTCCCCGGACGCGCCCGACGCCGTCGACCTGCAGATCCTGTCGCTGCTGCTGGCCGGGCTCACCGACGCCAGCGTCGCCAAGCAGCTCGAACTGGGGCTGCGGACGGTGCAGCGCCGGGTGAAGCGGCTGATGGAGCTCGCCGAGGTGTCGACCCGGCTGCAGTTGGGCTGGCACGCGTACGAGCGGGGCTGGGTGGAGCGCACCCCCGGCTGAGGCGCGGGGACTTGGGGCTCCGCCGGCGCGGCCGGAAAACCAGGGGGCGCCGGGGCCCGGCTTCGGGCACGCTGGGCCCATGGGGACCGGACAGCTGTGCCTGATCGGTGCCGTCATGCTGTCCGGACTGTGGGGCGTGCTCGTACCGGGCGCGCCGGGCCCGCTGATGTGCTGGGCCGCGGTCCTGTGGTGGGCGACCCATCTGCACACCACGGTGTCGTGGGGCGTCCTGGCGGCGGCCACCGGTGTGCTGCTGCTCAACCAGGCCGCCCAACTGCTGCTGCCCGCCCGGTCGGTGCGGGACGCGGGGGTCCCCCGGCGGGCCTTCCTCGTCGCCGGGCTGTGCGCCGTCGCGGGCTTCTTCCTGCTGCCGGTGGTGGGGGCGCCGGCCGGTTTCACGCTGTCCCTCTACGGCGGCGAGCGGATGCGGCTCGGCAGCCACGGCGCGGCCTGGTCCTCCACCCGTACGGCCATGCGGGCCGCGGGAACGGCGCTGCTGGTCGAGCTCTTCTCGTGCCTGCTGGTCGCCGGGGCGTGGCTGGGGGCCGTCGTCACCTCGTAGGCCCCACGGTGCCCGCCGGAGCCCGGCCGCGCGCAAGCGGCGGGTGCGCGGCGGCCGTTCGGGCCGCTCCGTCGCCGTCCTCCGGCGGAATTGTCAGGGCTCCGTAACAGCCGGATCCCCCGGTGCCCCTCCCCCGTCCTCCCGTGTGCAGGTACGGGACACCGGACACGAGGAGCGGGGCGGACATGGGGTGGAGCGGGATGCGCGGGACGAACGGCCGGGTGCTGGCGGCGGCACTGGGCGTGGCGGGGGTGGCCGCGCTGGCGTCGGTGTGGACCGCCCAGGCCGGCACCCCCGACGGGCCGCAGGCGGCGGTCCGTCCGGCGAAGCCCTCCGCCTCCGCCAAGCCCCGGCCCATACCCGGGCAGACCTCAGTGCCGGACGCCGAACTACCCGCTCCCGTGGTGAACATGGACATCGCCCACGCCTCCGACAAGGGCCCCCGGGGCGTCAACATCACCATCGACGACGGGCCCGACCCGCAGTGGACCCCGCAGATCCTCCAGGTGCTGCAGGACAACGGCGTGAAGGCGACCTTCTGCATGGTGGGCCCGCAGGCCCGGGCCCACCCCGACCTGGTGAAGGCGGTGGTGGCCGCCGGGCACCGGCTGTGCGACCACTCCGTCACGCACGACACGACGATGAACGGCAAGCCGCGCGTGTACCAGGCGAAGGAGATCCTGGACGCCGAGCACATGATCACCCAGGCCTCGGGGGGCGTCAGGCCGCTGTACTACCGGGCTCCGGGCGGTGCCTTCACCCCGTACAGCCGCCAGCTGGCGGCCTCCCGCGGCATGCGCCCGCTGGGCTGGAACGTCGACTCCGAGGACTTCAAGCAGCCGGGCACCGCCGCGCTGGTGTCCACCGTCAAGAACGAGATCTCCAACGGGCCGACGCTGCTGTTCCACGACGCGGGCGGGGACCGCGGCCAGACCGTCGAGGCGCTGCGGGAGATCCTGCCCTGGCTGAAGCAGCAGGGCCGCACCTTCGGCTTCCCGATGCGCTGAGCGCCGGGCTGGCGGCCGGGAACAGACGAGAAAGCGCTCTCAGAAACGGCCCGCGAGCTGCGGGGAGAGCGCTCTCTCCATGCTTCCCGGAGGGACTACGCTGTTCCCGTCCCGAGAGGAGCACCCCTTGTCCGACCAGATCTCCGGAGCACGCCCGACGCTCGAAGCCGTCGCCGAACGGGCCGGGGTCTCCCGGGCCACCGTCTCCCGGGTCGTGAACGGCGGGACGGGAGTGCGCGAGGCACTGGTGGACAAGGTCCGCAAGGCCGTCGAGGAGCTGGGCTACGTACCCAACCAGGCCGCCCGCTCGCTGGTCACCCGGCGCACCGGGGCGGTCGCCGTCATCGTCGCGGAGCCGGAGAGCCGGGTCTTCGCGGACCCCTTCTTCGCACAGCAGTTGCTCGGCATCAGCCGTGAGCTGGCGGTGCACGACTCGCAGCTCGTCCTGCTGCTGGTGGAGGGCACCGCCGACTACGACCGGGTGGGCCGATACCTGGCCGGCGGGCACGTGGACGGCGCGCTGGTCTTCTCGCTGCACGCCGAGGACCCGCTGCCCGGCATCATCCGCCGGATCGCGCTGCCCACCGTCTTCGGCGGGCGTCCCGGCTGGCCGGGGGCGGAGGGGGACCGCAGCGTGCTCTACGTGGACTCGGACAACCGCGGCGGCGCCCGCGAGGCGGTGCGCCACCTGGTCTCGCTGGGGCGGGAACGCATCGCGACCGTCACCGGGCCGCTGGACCAGACCGCGTCGGTGGACCGGCTCGACGGCTACCACGACATCCTGATGGACGCCGATCCACGGCTGATCGTCGAGGGCGACTTCTCCGAGGCGGGCGGGGCGCGTGCCATGGCCGTGCTGCTGGACCGGGCGCCGGACGTCGACGCCGTCTTCGTCGCCTCCGACCTGATGGCCTGCGGTGCTCTGCGGGTGCTGCGCGAGCGGGGCCGGCGGGTGCCGGAGGACGTCGCGGTGGTCGGCTTCGACGACATGGTCTCGGTGGCGGAGCTGGCCGACCCCCCGCTGACGACGGTCCGTCAGGAGATCGAGGAGATGGGCCGGTTGATGGTCAGGCTGCTCGTGCGGGGCCTGGAGCGGCGGTCGGAGGAGGACAGCGGCGGCCGTCCGCTGTCCTCGCTCGTCACCCCGACCCGGCTGGTGCGGCGCGCCAGCGCCTGACCGGCCGGGGCTCAGAGCGTGCTGTGCTCCTTGACCACACGGCGGGCCTGGGCGAAGAGCATTCCCACGTTGACCGAGCGACGGCAGACGACGACGGCGACGACGTCCTCGTTCATGTTGTTGCGTATGAACAGGTGGGTCAGGTTGTCGCTGTTGACGAGGATCTCCTGGAAGTAGTGCGCGTCACTGGTGACCCCGCGGCGCTCCTTGAAGACGTCCTCGATCATCACCACCGTGCGCCCCTGGAAGAGGTCGAGGGTCGCCGCGGCGAGCAGGTCCAGGACCTCCGGCGGATGGCTGTCGACGGTGTCGACGGAGAGCAGCATGCCGGTCGACATGTCGACCACACCGGCGGCGAGGCAGTCGGGGACCTCCTGGCGCAGGTTCTTCACCAGGCCCATGACCTGGTCGGACAGGTTGCCGTGCGGGCGTTTTCCGGTGGTGCTCACAGCACTCCTTCTGCGGTCTTCACTGAGGCTTGGATCGTCATCCGAGGACTCCCTCGGGGTCGTGCGCGGACTCCGGCGCGGGCACGGCGCCCGGTCCGGGCCCGGGTGCCAGCAGGATCGCGCCGATGCGCTCGACGGCGGACCTGGCCTCCACGTGGAGCTGGGGGACGTTCATGCCCTCGTCGCCCACGACGACCAGGAGCGCGGTCTCGCCGACCGCGTAGACGGCGGTGTAGCCGCCGCTGCTGCAGGTCACGGTCCTGCGGAGCGGGCCGCGCAGCGCCGCCACGGCGATCCGCCGGGCGAGCCCGAGGCTGGCGGCGGCCAGCGCGGCGAGCCCGTCGGGGTCGATGGCGTCCTCGGTGTCGGCGGCGATCAGCAGGCCGTCGACGGCCGCCACGGCCGTGTCGGTGACGCCGACCACCTGGTCCCGCAAAGCGCGCATCTCGGCGACCAGGGCGTCATGATTCATGCACGTGCACCTCCTTGAATTCCCTTCGGTCGGTGTTCCGTTGGTCCCCGCGGATTTCGGTCACGGGGAATCGGTCCGGCTCCGTCCTCGCGGCCGGAGAAATCCTTTCCAGCCCGATTGCGGGCGGCTCGCGTCGAGAGCCTCGCGAATACCGCTGGCGCCCGGTTCTCGGCGGGGCAGCCCCTCGGCGCCGGGGGCCGTGACGGGGACGTCCCCCGGTTCCCACTCCGGTACGGGCGGGTACGAGCCCGGGTACGGGTCCGCAGCGCCCTCCGGGAGGGCGAGGGGAGGACTCGGCGCGGCAGGGCCCGCCGGCTCCGCCGGTGTCGTGGGATACGGGTCGGAGAGCCGCGGCGCCGGGGCGGGCGGCGGCAACGGGTGGGCCGGCGGGGCCGGGACGGTCTCGACGAGGCCCTCGGCGCACATCCGGGCGACCTCCACGGTGATCGTGTAGACCCCGCGGCCGATGAGGAACGCGATGTCCCGGGGGCTGCGCCGTCCGTTGGCGCAGCCGAGGATCTCGCGGCGCACCGGCGCCAGGGGCTCGTCCGCCCACGCGGGCGGACCCACGGCGGCGACCCGGTCGCGGTCGGGCGAGACCCATCGCGGCAGGGAGGCCAGCGCGGTGAGCCGGCGACCCGCCTCCACCAGCAGTTCCTCCGGTTCCACCCCGTTGCCCAGGCCGGGCGGCGGCACGGTGCGCAGCGCTCCCGGCGGGGCGGGGTCGAAGGCGCAGTTGTCCAGGCGTCCGGCCAGCACGGCGAAGACGGCGTCCTGGACGGCCATCATGTGCAGCACCTGGAACTCGGCCGTGCCCAGCCGCCCGCCGGCGGCGATCGGCGCGCCCGGCCACAGCCCCGTACCTGCGGCGTCGTGGGCGGCGTTCCACTCGTCGGCGTCGATGCGCCCGGAGCGCACCAGCAAGGTGCCCACCCCCGGCGCTCCGGGACTCTCCACGGCCACGACCGCGCCGTCGAGCAGATGGAAGGCCCCGCCGGGGCTGCCCTGCACACGCAGCACCCCGGTCGCCTGTTCGTCGCGGCACCTGGACAGCGCGCGGCCGAGCAGACCGTGAGCGGCATTCCGGGCGGGCACGGAACCCGATGGTGCCGAGGTCATCGCTCCCCTTGCTGCGGTTATTCGGGCATACGGGCGGGCGGGCTCGCGGACATAGGGACGGGAGGCGCGGAAATGCCGTACTCATGCACGAACAATCACGCCGGCGGGTAATTTCTAGCAGCCCTCCGACACGCTCCTCCGGGCATCGCACGACATGGCCGAGGACGAGTATTTGGGCCCTACAGATGTCAATTCCGTGCCGTTCCACGACCGTTTCCGCGCCAACGGGCGGAGGCGCCCGGAGAGGTTCGCGAAGGGTCACGACGCCGGCGATGCCGTCAGGACGTGGAGCCGCGCAGGGCCCGGGGCCACCCCACCGGCCGTTATCCATTCGACTCTTGACGAATCACCGGATGCGGCGGCACTCTCCTGGGCATCGCTTGAGAGCGCTCTCAAGAACCGCGAACAAGGGCCCTCTCACCCGTCCCGAAGCCATGGGAGGCTTCCATGCCCATCGCCCGAGCCGCCAGACGCGCCACCCTCCGACTCGGGGCGGTCGCGCTCGCCGGGGCGCTCCTCGCCGCCTGCGGATCCGGCTCGACCGGCACGTCCGCGGACAAGGACGGCAAGGTCACGATCACCGTCGACCTGTTCGGCACCTTCGGCTACAAGGAAGCCGGCCTGTACGACGAGTACGAGAAGCTCCACCCCGGTGTCACCGTCAAGGAGAGCAGCACCGAGAACGAGGCCGACTACTGGAAGGCCCTGCAGACCCGGCTCGCGGGCGGCGGCGGCCTCGCCGACGTCCAGGGCATCGAAGTGGGCCGCATCGCGTCGGTCACCCAGCAACAGGCCGACAAGTTCGAGGACCTGGGCGCCCTGGGTGCCAAGGACCTCAAGGACGACTTCTCCGCAGCCAAGTGGGCCGCCGCCACCACCTCCGACGGCCGCACCCTGGGGCTCGGCACCGACGTCGGCCCCGAGGCGATCTGCTACCGCACCGACCTGTTCCGGCAGGCCGGCCTGCCCACCGACCGGACGCAGCTGACGCAGAAGTGGTCCACGTGGGACGGCTACCTGGAGCTCGGCAAGCAGTACAAGGCCAAGGCCGGGGCCAAGAGCGCCTGGGTCGACAGCGTCGGCAGCCTCTACTCCGTCATCGTCGGCCAGGAGAAGGAACGTTACTACGACGCCTCCGGCAAGCTGATCTACGACGACAACGCCGCCATCACCTCGGCCTGGGACCTGTCGGTGAAGGCCGCCCAGGATGGGCTGAGCGCCAAACTCGCCCAGTGGACCCCCGCCTGGAACCAGGCCTTCAGCAGCGGCTCCTTCGCCACCATCGGCTGCCCCGCCTGGATGCTGGGCTACATCAAGGGCCAGGCCGGGGACGCCGGCAAGGGCAAGTGGGACGTCGCCCCGCTCCCGGGCGGCGCTTCGGGCAACTGGGGCGGGTCCTACCTGGCCATCCCCAAGGGCTCCGCGCACGCCAAGGACGCCTTCGCGCTGGTCAAGTGGCTGACGGCCGCGGAACAACAGGCCAAGCTCTTCAAGAAGCAGGGCAGCTTCCCCTCCAACGTCGGGGCGATCGAGTCCGTCAAGGACGTCACCGACCCGTACTTCAGCGACGCGCCCATCGGGCAGATCTTCGGCGCCGCCGCCGAGGCCTCCCCGGTGCAGGTGCTCGGCGTGCACGACGGCGACGTCAACCAGCAGATCACCAACGCGCTCGGCGAGGTCGAACGCAAGGGCACGGACTCCGCGACGGCGTGGAGCCACGCCAGGAAGGGCGTCGAGAACGCCGTCGGCTGACGGCCCCCGCCGGCGCCGGGCGCGGCGGACCCCTCCCCGGTCCTCCGCGCCCGGCCGCCCCGCCCCGGTACGCCCCCGACCCGAAGGTCCCGCCCCATGACCCTGACCGCCACCGCGCCGGTGCCCCCCGCCCGGCCCCCGGCAGCCCAGGCGCCCCCGCGGCGACTGCTCGCCCGGCTGTCGCCGTACGCCTACATCGCGCCGTTCTTCGCGCTCTTCGCCGCGTTCGGGCTGTTCCCGCTGCTCTACACCGCGTACGTCTCCCTCTACCGCGTCGAGCTCCAGACCCCCGGCGCGATGGAATGGCGGGGCCTGGACAACTACACCGCGCTCCTGCACGACGACTTCTTCTGGACCGCGCTGCGCAACACCTTCACCATCGGGGTCGTCTCCACCGTGCCGCAACTGCTCATGGCGCTCGGCCTCGCCCACCTGCTCAACTACAAGCTGCGGGGCCGGACCTTCTTCCGGGTCACGATGCTCCTGCCGTACGCCACGTCCGTTGCCGCCGCGACCCTGGTCTTCGCCCAGCTCTTCGGCCGCGACTTCGGCCTGGTCAACTGGCTGCTCGGGCTTGCCGGCATCGGGCCCGTCGACTGGCAGTCCGGGACCGTCGCCTCGCAGATCGCGGTGTCCACGATCGTCACCTGGCGGTGGACCGGCTACAACGCGCTCATCTACCTCGCCGGGATGCAGTCCATCCCCGGGGACCTGTACGAGGCCGCCGAACTCGACGGCGCCTCGCGGTGGCGGCAGTTCCTCCACGTCACCCTGCCCGGCCTGCGGCCCACGATCCTCTTCACGATCGTGGTCTCCACGATCGGCGCCACCCAGCTCTTCGGCGAGCCGCTGCTGTTCGAGGGGAGCATCTCGGGCGGCATCTCCCACCAGTACCAGACCCTCGGCCTCTACATGTACGAGCAGGGCTGGGGCTACTTCCACCTGGGCCGCGCCGCCGCCATCGCCTGGGTGATGTTCGTCCTCATCGTCCTGCTCGTGCTGCTCAACACCGCGCTGGCACGGCACCGTTCACGGAAGGGGACCCGTCGATGAGCGCGCTCCTCACACGGCCGCGACCCGGCCGCGACGCCGGGACCGCACGCCCCCTGCCCCGCCTGCGCTCCGCCCGGGCGGGCCGGCAGCACCACGGCGGCCGTCTCGCCTACGCCCTTCTGATCGTCGCGGCGGCGATCTCCGCCTTCCCCTTCTACTGGACGATCGTCGCCGCGACCCGGTCCAACGCGGAGCTGGCCGCGAGCCCGCCGTCGCTGCTGCCCGGCGGCAACCTCGTGCACAACTTCCGGCAGGTGCTGGAACAGGCCGACATCGGCAAGGCCCTGCTCAACTCACTGATCGTCTCCGGGTCGGTGACCGTCGGAACCGTCCTGTGCTCCACGCTCGCCGGGTTCGCCTTCGCGAAACTGCGCTTCCGGGGCCGCAACGCGCTGCTCACCCTGACGGTCGGCACGATGATGATCCCGCCCCAGCTGGGCGTCATCCCGCTCTTCATGCTCATCGCGGAGCTGCACTGGGTGAACCAGCTCCAGTCCGTCATCCTCCCCGGACTCGTCTCGGCCTTCGGGGTCTTCTTCATGCGGCAGTACCTCGCGCAGTCGCTGCCGGACGAGCTGATCGAGGCCGGCCGCGTCGACGGCGCCTCGACGGCGCGGATCTTCTGGAGCATCGTCGTGCCCATCGCCCGGCCGGGGATGGCGGTGCTGGGGATGCTCACGTTCATGGCGTCCTGGAACGACTTCTTCTGGCCGATCATCGCGCTCACGTCGCAGGAGCCCACGGTGCAGGTCGCCTTGCGGCAGCTGGGCGGGGGGTACGTGCACGACCAGTCGGTGATCATGGCGGGCACGCTGCTGGGGACGGTACCGGTGCTGGTGGTTTTCGGGGTGCTGGGGCGGCAGATCGTGGGCGGGATCATGCAGGGGGCGGTGAAGGGTTGACGGGTCCTCGTCCGCGGCGCCGTCGTGGTTGCGGTTGGGGTTTCTCCCCCACCCGCCCGCCCGATTGCCCGGCGCGGTCAGTGCGGGCCTGCGCTCTGTTCATCCGGGGTCGGTGGCGCGTCGGCGCACTCCCCCAGCCTTCGGCCGGGGGACCCCCACAGCGCTCGCGGTTGACCTCCACATCGTTCGGCACCGGGTCCGCCGCTCGTCGCTTCCGGGCGCACCCCGGCACACCCCCTTCCGTCGTATGGGCGCATGACGGCCGGTGAGGGGTGAGTGAGGCACCTTCGGCAACCCCGGACCGCCTTCTGAACCCCCACCGGCTGTTAGTCACCCCAACCGGCCGGAGGGGGTGTGGCGGGTGCCCCCATGGGGTCCCCCCGGCCGAAGGCTGGGGGAGTGCGCCGGCGCGGCACCGACCCCGCAACGACCGCGCGAGGTGGTCACTGACCGCGCCGGGCAATCGGGAGGGCGGGCGGACGCCCACCGCGGGCGCAAACGACCCGCACACAGCAACGGACCGCACACAAGGAGCCCCGGATGACCACGACCGCAGCCCGGACGACCAACGCCCCGCACACGACACCGGCCTTCCCCGAAGGGTTCCGGTGGGGCGCCGCCACCGCGGCCTACCAGATCGAGGGCGCCGCCGCCGAGGACGGCCGCACCCCCTCGATCTGGGACACCTTCAGCCGCACGCCCGGCAAGGTGCGCAACGGCGACACCGGGGACATCGCCGCGGACCACTACCACCGCATGCGCGAGGACGTCGCGCTGATGGCAGAGCTGGGCCTCACGGACTACCGCTTCTCCGTGTCGTGGCCGCGCGTGCAGCCGACGGGCCGGGGCCCGGCCGTGCAGAAGGGGCTCGACTTCTACCGCGCACTGGTCGACGAGCTGCTGGACCACCGCATCCGCCCCGTCCTGACCCTGTACCACTGGGACCTCCCGCAGGAGCTGGAGGACGCCGGCGGCTGGCCCGCGCGCGGCACCGCGGAGCGCTTCGCGGAGTACGCGGGGCTCGTCGCGGACGCGCTCGGTGACCGGGTGCCGTTGTGGACGACGCTGAACGAGCCGTGGTGCTCGGCGTTCCTGGGGTACGCGCAGGGCGTGCACGCCCCGGGCCGGACGGAGCCGGAGGCGGCGCTGCGGGCGGCCCACCACCTGCTGCTGGGGCACGGCCTCGCGGTCGGCGTGCTGCGTGAACGGCTCCCGGTACCGGCCCAGGTGTCGCTGACGCTGAACCTCGCGGCGGTACGTCCGCACACCGGGAGCGCCGCCGACCAGGACGCCGCCCGGCGGGTCGACGCGCTGGCCAACCGGATCTGGCTGGACCCGGTGTTCCGCGGCTCCTACCCGCGGGACCTGCTGCGGGACACGGCCGCGCTGACGGACTGGTCCTTCGTGGCCGACGGTGACCTGGCGGTGATCTCCCGTCCGGTGGACGTGCTGGGCCTCAACTACTACGCCCCGACCGTGGTGGCCGCGGGCGGCCATGCGGGGCCGTCGCCGTGGCCGGGGGCCGAGGGGCACGTGCGGTTCGTCCCGGCGCCGGGGCCGCGGACGGCGATGGACTGGCCGGTGGACGCCGACGGGCTGCACGAACTCCTGCTCCGCCTGCGGGACGAACTGCCGGACACGCCGCTGCTGGTCACCGAGAACGGCGCCGCGTACGACGACTACGCCGACCCCGAGGGCGAGGTCCACGATCCGGAGCGGATCGCGTACCTGCGCGCGCACCTGGCCGCGGTGCACCGGGCGATCGCGGACGGTGCCGACGTCCAGGGCTACTTCCTGTGGTCGCTGCTGGACAACTTCGAATGGGCCTACGGCTACGGCAAGCGGTTCGGCGTGGTGCACGTGGACTTCGCGAGCCAGCGCCGTACGCCGAAGGACAGCGCCCGCTGGTACGCCGGGGTCGTCGCCCGGGGCGGCCTGCCGTCGACATGAGCCGCACATGCGGACAACTCGGGTCGCAGGAACGCGAGTTGGGCCGCACGGCGTGTGAGACGGTACGGCCAGGGGAAGGTCACGTTCGGACATCGAAGGTGAAGGTGCGGTAAAACGCGCCCCGAACGGGCTGGAGGAGCCATGGTCTACTCGATCGTCCTCGGCATCGTCATCGTCACACTCGGCCTCGGCAGCATCGTCTACACCTTCTGGCACGAGGGCAGTCCGCTGACCTTGCGCCGCAGCGGCGAACGCCACAACGGCGCCGGATGACCGCCGGCCCGGCTCCCCGCCGGGGAGCCGGGCCGGGTCCGGTCAGTACACCTTGCGGTGGCCGCCGCCGCGCTTGCGCTCGTACATCTCGCGCCCCGCGGCGGAGCGCAGCTTCCACTCGCGGCGCATCTCGGAGCGGAGCCGGGCGTCGGTGCGGGAGGCGATCCACGCGTTCTCACGGAGCAGCTTGCGGTAGCTGTCCAGCCGGCGGTGGGTCAGTACGCCGTCCTCCAGGGCGGCGAGGACCGCGCAGCCGGGCTCGGAGTCGTGCGAGCAGTCGGGGAAGCGGCACTCCCCGGCCAGCGCCTCGATGTCGGAGAACGTCCGGGTGAGACCGGAGTCGGCGTCCCACAGCCCGACGCCGCGCAGCCCCGGGGTGTCGATGACCACCCCGCCGCCGGGCAGCGGCAGCATGTCGCGGGTGGTCGTGGTGTGCCGGCCCTTGCCGTCGCTGTCGCGGTTGGCCTGCACCTCCTGGACCTCGCGGCCCAGCAGGGCGTTGGTGAGCGTGGACTTGCCCGCGCCCGACTGCCCGAGCAGCACGGACGTGGTGCCGGCCAGCGCCATCGCCACCTCCGGCACGCCCTGGCCGGTGGCGGCGCTGACGACCAGGACCTCCACGCCGGGCGCCGCGCCGCGGGCGTCGTCCAGCAGGTGGCCGGGGTCGTCGACGAGGTCGGCCTTGGTGAGGACGACCAGCGGCTGCGCGCCGCTGGTCCACGCCAGGGACACGAAGCGTTCGAGCCGTCCGAGGTCGAGTTCGGCGGCGATCGACACGGCGATGACCGCCAGGTCGACGTTGGCCGCCAGGACCTGTCCCTCGGAGCGCTTGGAGGAGGTCGAACGGACGAAGGTGGTGCGGCGCGGCAGCAGGGCGCGTACCGCGGGACCGGTCGCCGGCGTCTCGTCGACGGCGGCCCAGTCGCCGGTGCAGGCGATCCCCATGGGGTCGCGGGTGAAGACGTCCTCGGTGTCGGCACGGACGGCCTTCAGGCCGCCGGAGCCGTCGGGGAGGACGACGTCGCACAGCCCGCGGTCGACGCGGACGATGCGGCCGGGTGTGAGTCCCCGCTCCGCGTGGACGGCGAAGTCGGAGTCGAATGAGGAGTCCCAGCCGTAGGCGGTGAGCGCGGTGGACGGCTGCGGGACGGATCCGTTGGTCAACGGAGGAGAGCCCTTCGGGAGGGCGGTCGCGCGCGGCTGTGCCGTCGGGTGCTTCGCGACGGGCAGGGTCAGCCGGCGACCGCTGAGGTGGGGGTGATGATCTTCTGGATGGGGGCAGCGCCCAGCTCGACGGCAGTCATCGTTCCAACACCTCCCGGTTTGCTCGCGGTCCGACGGCGACACCTTAGCCGGTGCTCCGGGAGACCCCGCAACCGGTTTTCCGCGGACGGCTCACGCCGTCTCGGCGTACCGCTCCCCCGCGTACTCCCGCACCACCGGGACGACGGCCTCCGCGCCGCCGGGCAGCCGGTCCAGACGCACCAGGGCGAAGGCCTTGTGGCCGTCGACCAGGTAGGAGGGGTTGCTGTCCGGACGGCTGCCCGGCAGCGGCCACACCACCAGCCAGGGGCGGGTGTCGGTGGTGGTCGGCGGTCGGCCGACCGTGACGGCCGCGATGTCCTTCCAGGAGAAGAACGACTCCTCGCCGGTGACCTCGCGCATGCCGATCCCGGCGGGCCCCACGCGCAGCCGCAGCGGCTTGCGCCAGCGCCGGTACGAGCGGCCCGTGAGGACCCAGCAGCCGATCGCGCCGAGCGGACCGAAGGCGCCGAGGGGCACGGGGCCGGTGAAGCCGCCCTGGACGAGTTCCCAGAACGAGTAGCTGAAGACGACGGCGAGCGCCGCCCAGACCAGGACCCAGGTGCCGGCGCGCCGGGCGTCGACGAACTGCCGCTCCCCGCCGGGCACGCGCGATTCCGGCCCCGACACGGTCACCGGGATCGGCGGGCGCACGGCCCGTGGCGCGGTCTCGAAGGCGGCGCCGCCGTGCTCGGCGAGCGCGGCCGTCAGTTCCCGGACGCTCTGGTCGAGGTCCTCGCAGTCGACGAGCGTGTAGCGCAGCCGGTCGTCCCAGGTGCGGTCGGGCTTGCGGGGGAACGTGACGCCGGGCGCCGTCCAGAGCGTGAGCCGCGGCTTGGGCGGTGTGGTGGTCTCGCTGTCCTCACCGGTGTTGGGGAGGTGCCACAGGGAGACCGCCTCGATCTGCTCCCAGGCGAGTTCCGCGTCGTGCAGCGTGATGCCGAACGCGTCGACCCGCAGCCGGAACGGCTTCCGCGCCCTTCGCAGGTCCCTCGCCCCGTTCCACGCCCCCACGGCCGCCAGGAACCCCAGGAACAGGGGGCCCGTCGCGCTCCGCGAGGCGACCAGCCACACCAGCGCCAGCGCGACCGTCGTCAGACCTCCGATCAGCCACCGCCGGCCCCGTCTCCTGAGCGTCCGCTCTACCGTGAACTCCACCGTTCCCCGCCCCCTTTGACGTCCCCCACCGGATCTCATGATGCGTTCGCCAGGGCCTGCGGCTGCTGCCGTGAGCTGGGTGTTGCCCAACCGTGACGCCCGGCCGGACGGCGGCTCCGGCCGGTCGCCGCCGCGTCGCCCGCCGTTCACCGAGGGTCCCGCGAGGAGCTCCCGAGGGCGACTTTGCCTGTTCTTTACAACCCGCCTCCGGGCCGCCTCGTCTCTCCGCGCGATCAGTTGCCACCACCCGCCCGTGCCCCACCGGGGGCAGGGCGGGGTGACGAAGGAGAGCGATACATGCGCAGCAGTGTTCTCACCGCCGCGGCCGTCGCGTGCGCCGCGGTGCTGGCGGGGACGGCGCCCGCGTTCGCCGACGGGCCGAGCGCCCGGCCCGCCCCGGCGCGGAGCGCCGCGCCGAGCGAAGCGCCGTCCGCGGTGCCGTCCCCGCGTCAGGTCGACCGGGTGCCGGCGGGTGCGCCCGACACCGGCGTGCAGTCCCCGGCCGGCGCGCACGGGCCGGACGGCACGGTGGTGGCGGCGGCCGGGGGCGGCCTGCTGCTCCTGGCCGGCGGCACGTTCGTGGTGACGCGGCGCAGGCGCACCACCGCCGGATGACCCCGGGGGCGAGGTGGGCCGCGGTCCTGGCGGCCCTGGCCGCGCTGCCCTGGGCGGGCGGGTGCGCGGGCGGCTCCGGTGACGGTCCCGTCGCCGCGCCGCCCGTCGTCTCCGCGCCGCCCGCGGCCGCACCGACGCGCCCGTCCCCGCCGGCCCCGCTCGCCCGCTCGGTCCCGGTACGGCTGAGGATCCCGGCGATCGGGGTCGACACCCCGGTCATGGAACTGGGGCTGGCCCCGGACGGCACGGTGGAGGTCCCGCCGGTGGCGCGTCACTCGCCCGCCGGCTGGTACCGCCACTCCCCCACGCCGGGACAGCTCGGCCCGTCCGTGCTCCTGGCCCACGTCACCGTCGGCCGGTTCGGCGACGGGGTCTTCCGCGACCTGGCACGGCTGCGCCCGGGCGACCGGGTCGTGGCGGGGCTGCGGGACGGCGCGTCGGCGGAGTTCACCGTGGACCGGGTGCGGACGGTGGCCAAGGCGCACTTCCCGGCCCAGGAGGTCTACGGCGACGTGGACCGCCCCGAACTGCGCCTGATCACCTGCGGCGGCCCCCGCACCGCCGACGGGAGCGGATACCGCGACAACGTCGTGGTGTTCGCCTCCCTGACCTCGGGGGACCGCGACTAGCGGCGGCCGGGCCGGATGGCGGTGCGCCATCCGGCCCGGCCGTGCGGTGGCACGCCTGCGGCATGATGAACGACGGAATGTGGAGAGTGTTGAAACGGTCTTCCCGGGACGAAGCGGCGTCCGAGCTGTTCGCCGCCCTCTACCCCCGCCTGGCCGGCTGGTGCCGGCGGCTGGTCGACGACGACGAGACGGCCCACGAGATCGCCTCGGAGGCCTTCACCCGGCTGTGGGCGCGCTGGACGAGCGTGGACGAACCGCGCGGCTTCCTCTACGTCACGGCGGCCAACATCGTGCGCGACCACTGGCGGAAGGTGGAGCGCGAACGCCGGGCCATGCGGCGCGCCACCGCGGAGGTCCTCGTCGACGGTCAGGGCGAGGGACGCAACGGGCAGACCGACCCCTCGGTGCGGATGCTCGTCCAGTCGCTGCCCGAGCGGCTGCGGGTGCCCATCCTGCTGTACTACTACGCCGACATGCCGGTCCGGGAGGTGGCGGCCGCGACGGGGCGGAAGGAAGGAACCGTGAAGGCCGACCTCCACGCGGCCAGGGAAATGCTGCGAGCCGGACTGAGGAGAAGCCTTGATCACACCCATTGAGGGCCCGGACGAGGAACGGGACCCGGAGCTGAGCGCCCTGCTGCGGCCCGGCACGGTCCTGCTCGGGCCGCCGCCCGGCCGGTTCCGGGAGGTCCGCCGCGTGGCGGCGCGGCGCAGGCTGCTGCGGGCCGCCGCGGGAGCCGGGGTGTCCCTGGCGGTGGCGGCGGTCGTCGCCGTGCCGCTGCACCTGCTGTCCGCCCCGGGGCAGGGCCCCGGGGTCGGGCCGGCCGTGCCCGCGGTGTCCGTCCCCCCTGCGGCCGACCCGCCGCCCTCGCCGCGCCCCACCACGTCACCCGTCCCGGAGCCGTCCGAGACCCCCGGCCCGGACCGCCGCACCGGCTCCCCCGATCCGCGCCGCGCAGCCTCCTCCGCCCGCCAGACCGACTCCGTCTCGGCCACACCGCTCGGCCGTGCCACGGACGACCCCCCGGCCCGCCCCCGCGGCTGACCGGCTCCGCCGCGCAAGACGCGTGAGGCGGGGGCGGTGCGTGTCCGATTCGTTCAAGACGGGCCGGGCGGCGCGACCCTACGGTTGCGGCATGACCCTTCGTTTCGATGTCGTCGAGATCGTCGTGGCCGACATGGCCGCCTCGCTGGCCTTCTACCGCAGGCTGGGGCTGGAGATCCCCGCCGGGGTGGAGGCGGACCCGCATGTGGAGGTGGCGCTGCCCGGGGGGCTGCGGATGGCGTGGGACACCGTGGAGACCGTCCGGTCGTTCGACTCCTCCTGGGCGCCGCCGCAGGGCGGTCACCGCATGGCGCTGGCCTTCACCTGCGACGGGCCGAAGGAGGTGGACGCGACGTTCGCCGAGCTGACCGGGGCCGGGTACGCGGGGCACCTGAAGCCCTTCGACGCGCCCTGGGGGATGCGGTACGCCGTGGTCCTGGACCCGGACAGGAACCCGGTCGACCTCTTCGCGGCGCTGCCGCAGGGCTAGATCGTGTCGTCACATGAGCTCCCCCAGCTCCGCTGGGAGGTGCCCCCAGGTGCGGTGCACTCGCAAGGCGGAGAGCCGTCCTCGTAGTGGGCTGCCCGGACGATTCGACAACGCAGCGTGGGGGCACCTCCCAGCGCCGGCTGGGGGAGCGGCGCGGGGTGGGGGCACCCCCGGCCGAAGGGGGAAGGCATGTGACGACACGGCCCGGCCGGGGTCAGGGGAGCAGGTCGCCGAGCGGGACGCCGGCGAGGGCGCGGACGTCGCGGGCCAGGTGGGCCTGGTCCGCGTAGCCGGCGCGGGCGGCGACGTCGGCGAAGGGATGGCCGCGGCGGGCCAGTCCCAGTGCGCGCTGGAGGCGCAAGATGCGGGCGAGGGTCTTGGGCCCGTAGCCGAAGGCGGCCAGGCAGCGGCGGTGGAGCTGGCGTTCGCTCAGCCCGGTGTCCTCGGCGACGGTGCCGACGCGGGCGCCGGCCGCCAGGCTCGCGGCGATCTGCGGGCCCCACGGGGGCGCCGCGCGCCGCACGTCCCGTGCGAGCACCAGGGACTCCAGGACGGCGCCGGGGTCGGCGGCCGCGGCGACGCGCTCGGTGGCCCGGCGGGCCTGCGCGCCGGGCCACAGCGCGTCCAGCGGAACACGGCGGTCACGCAGCTCGTGCGCGGGCAGCCGGAAGACGGCGGGCCCGACGCCGGGGGCGAAGCGCAGGCCCGCGTACCGCGTGCCGGGCGGGCTGCCGGAGAGGTGGGCGGCGGTGTCGGGGCCCGCCGCGAACAGACCGGTGTCCTCGCCCCAGATCAGGTCGATGCAGCCGTCGGGCAGCACGCGGGCCGCCGCGGCACCCGCTGTCCTCGTCCACAGCACGGCGCCGGGCACCGTCGAGGTCTGTT
This sequence comes from Streptomyces sp. PA03-5A, assembly GCF_033792725.1. Lineage (NCBI taxonomy): Bacteria > Bacillati > Actinomycetota > Actinomycetes > Kitasatosporales > Streptomycetaceae > Streptomyces > Streptomyces sp. PA03-5A. The sequence goes on from NZ_JARAVL010000001.1 coordinate 288,456, forward strand.
CCCGGTACACCGCTCCAGCATGGCACCCGCCACCGACAGCGCGCCGGGTGCGCCTCAGTGCGGGGGCTTGCCGTCGTTCTTGCCCGAGGGCCGGCGCCCGCGCAGCCGGGACCGCACGTCCTCCGGCGGCAGGAAGCCCGCCCAGCGCTCGGGGAATTCGGCGGGCGGGTCCTCCGGGCCGACCTCGTCGTCCGGGCCGGACTCGAACGCGGCCCGACGGGCGGCGGCCTCCGCGACGAGGTCGGCTGCGGCACGTTCCCTGGCCCGTGCGTTCTCCTCGCGGGCGGCCGCGGTCTCGATCGAGGGCCACACCCGGTCGATGGCGGCGTTGACGGCCGCTCCGACGAGCACCGCGAAGGCCGACACGAAGATCCACAGCAGGACGGCGACCGGCGCGGCCAGCGATCCGTAGATGGTCGGGCCCTCGACCGTGTGGGTGAGGTAGATGCGCAGCACGAAGCTGCCGAGGACCCACATCAGCAGGGCGACGGCCGCCCCGGGCATGTCCTCGTACCAGGGCGAGCGCACCGGTACGGAGACGTGGTACAGCGTGGTGAGGAACGCGATCGACAGCACGCTGACGACCGGCCAGTACAGTATCCGGATCACGGCCTCGCTCCACGGCAGGAACGACACCACCGCGTCCGGCCCGACGACCATCAGCGGCATGACGACCGCGCCGATCACCAGGGCGACGATGTAGAGCAGCAGCGCCAGCAGCCGCGTCCTGACGATGCCGCGCCTGCCCTCCAGCCCGTACATGATCGTGATCGTGTCGACGAAGACGTTGAGGGCCCGCGATCCGGACCACAGGGCGATGACGAAGCCGATGGAGATCACGTCGGGCCGTCCGCCGCCGAAGACGTCGTCGACGAGCGGCCGCATCAACTGGTCGACGCCCTTGTCCGACAGGACCGTCGCGGCGGCCGTGAGGATGTTGCCGCGGATGTTGTCGATCGTGTCGGTGCCGATGATCTCGTCGACGTAGCCGATGGCGCCGACGAGGCTCAGCAGCAGCGGCGGCAGGGAGAGCAGCACGAAGAAGGCGGCCTCGGCGGCGAGGCCGGTGACGCGGTACTCCATGCAGGAGTCGACCGTGTCCTTGAGCAGCAGCCAGCCCACCTTGCGCTTGGATACGTTCCTGTAGAGGGCCCGCGCCCGGTGGAGTCGGCCTCGCCTGGGCCGCTCGGGTGTTTCGTCTGCTGCCTGCACGCGCCTACCGTAACCGTCATGAGTCCCCCCACACACACCGTGACCAACCAGGCTCCGCCCCTGGTCGGGTATGACGTGTACGCCGCCGACACCGCCCTGGTGGAGGGGGTGGCACGGCACGTGGCGCCCGGGCTCCGGGAGGAGGTCCACCGGGAGCTCGGCGAGATCGGCCGGGCCGCCGGTTCCGCGCAGGCGCGGGGGTGGGCGGAGGCCGCCGACACCCATCCGCCGGTGCTGCGCACCCACGACCGGTACGGGCACCGGATCGACGAGGTGGAGTTCCATCCGGCCTGGCACCGGCTGCTGGGGCGGGCGGTGTCCTCGGGGCTCACCGACGCCTGGTCGCGCCCCGGCGGACACCTGCGGCGCGCGGCGGGTTTCCTGGTGTGGTCCCAGGCGGAGGCCGGGCACGGCTGCCCGGTGTCGATGACGCACGCGGCGGTGCCGGCGCTGCGGGCCGACCCGGCGCTGGCCGCCGAGTGGGAGCCCCGGCTGGGGTCCCGGGTGTACGACCCGCAGCTGGTGGCGCCGGGAGGCAAGCCCGGGGCGCTGTTCGGCATGGGGATGACCGAGAAGCAGGGCGGCTCGGACGTGCGGGCCACCACCACGCGGGCGGAGCCGCTGGCGGAGGAGGGCACGTACCTGCTCACCGGCCACAAGTGGTTCTGCTCGGCGCCGATGTCCGACGCCTTCCTCGTGCTGGCGCAGGCGTCCCCCTCCTCGGGGAAGGGGGGCCTGACCTGCTTCCTGCTGCCCCGGGTGCTGCCGGACGGCTCGCGCAACGTCTTCCTGATCCAGCGGCTCAAGGACAAGCTGGGCAACCGCTCCAACGCCTCGGCGGAGGTGGAGTTCGACGGCACGTGGGCGCGCCGGGTCGGCGAGGAGGGGCGCGGGGTGGCGACCGTCATCGAGATGGTGGCGGCCACCCGGCTGGACTGCGCGACCGGTTCCGCCGCGCTGATGCGGCAGGCGGTGGCGCAGGCGGTGCACCACGCGACGCACCGCAGCGCGTTCGGCGGGCCGCTGGTCGACAAGCCGCTGATGCGGAACGTCCTGGCGGACCTTGCCCTGGAGTCGGAGGCGGCCACCACGACCGTGCTGCGGCTGGCGGCGGCGTACGACGCGGATGACGCGGACGACGAGCAGGAGCGGCACTTCCGGCGGCTGGCGGTTGCGGTCTCCAAGTACTGGGTCACCAAGCGCTGCCCGCCGCTGGTGGCCGAGGCGCTGGAGTGCCTGGGCGGCAACGGCTACGTGGAGGAGTCGGGGCTGCCGCGGCTGTTCCGGGAGTCGCCGCTGAACTCGGTGTGGGAGGGCTCGGGCAACGTGCAGGCCCTGGACGTGCTGCGGGTACTGCAGAGGGAGCCGCGCGCGCTGAACGCCTTCCTCGGCGAGATCGGCCTGGCGCGCGGCGCTGACCACCGGCTGGACGGCGCGATCAAGGCGCTGCTGACCGAACTGGCCGACCTGGAGGGCGTCGAGGCCCGGGCGCGCCGGCTGGTGGAGCGCATGGCGCTGGTGCTGCAGGGCTCGTTGCTGGTGCGGTTCGCCCCGGTCGAGGTCTCGGACGCGTTCTGTGCCTCGCGGCTCGGCGGGGACTGGGGGGCGACCTTCGGCACGCTGCCGCGCGGGCTGGACCTGGCGGCGATCGTGGAGCGGGCACGCCCTCAGGGGTGAGGGGCGGATGCGGCGGCGGTCCGCCCGAGGTCCCGACGGAAGGACCGGGATCTTCGGGGAAACGTTCCGCCGCCGCGCCGCACTGAGGGTGGTGCCGCGCCGACTCGGCACCACCCCCGGTCTCGCCTCACCGTCGCACGGAATCAGGGTTCCGTACGAATAGCGTGATGCGCCGTCACTGTCCGTCGAATGCGCGCATATTCGCAACCGTTGCAGACAGTTGCAAGGTATTGGCCGGATATCCCACCGGAGGGACCGGCCCGGCGGCACCATATGCACATGGTGTGGCAGCGGAGAATCGGCGCGGCCACTGCCCGAGCGCAGAAAGCGCTGCGCACACGGACGCGGGGAGCACCATGAGCCAGGATCCGAACGACGCACGGTCGTTGTCGGTCCAGTCCGTCCAGGAACCGCGCCGTTCCGCACGGCTGCTGGGCGGCATGCGGGACGCCGCGCTGGGCGGCGGATCGGGTGGCACGGTGCCCAGACCGGTCATCCAGGACTCCTGGCGGCGCGCCCTGGACCTCGGTGTCGACCCGGACAACGGCAGTCACGCCGGCATGCTGACCGCCGACGAGATCGAGGTGCGCAGGCGCCACACCCCGCTGAACGACGTGATGTCCGCGCTGCGCGACGGCCTGGTCTCGGTCGCCGACGAGGCCCGGCACATCATGGTGGTCACCGACCCCGAGGGCCGGGTGCTGTGGCGGGACGGCAGCCTGGCCGTCCGCAGGAGCGCGGACCGGCTCGGCTTCGCCGAGGGTGCCTCGTGGTCGGAGGAGGCCGTCGGCACCAACGCGATCGGCACCGCCCTGGTCACCGGACGGCCGGTGCAGGTGCACTCCTCGGAGCACTTCGTCCGGGTGCACCACCAGTGGACCTGTGCCGCGGCCCCGCTCATCGACCCGCGGGACGGCCGGCTGCTGGGCGCGGTGGACGTCAGCGGGCCGGCGGCCGGGATGCACCCCGCGATGCTGTCGCTGGTGACCGCGGTGACCAAGGTCGCCGAGGCCGAACTGCGCAGCCTGCACTGGGCGGCCGTGGACCGGCTGCGCTCGGTCTCCGCCCCGCTGCTCGCCCGGATGCCGGGCCGGGCGGCGGTCGTCGACCCCAACGGGTGGACGGCGGCGGTGACCGGGATGCCGCCGGTGGAGCGGATCACGCTGCCCGCCGCGCCGAGCGCCGGACGTACGTGGGTGCCCGCGCTGGGCACTTGCACCCTGGAGCCGCTGCCGGGCGGCTGGCTGGTGCGGGTCGCCACGCCGGAGGAGGAGGTGCCCGGGGCCGGGCACGTGGTGCTGGACCTCGGCCGTCCCCGCACGTGGACGGTGAACGTCTCCGGTGCGGCCGGCGGCTGGTCGCAGGAGCTCAGCCCGCGCCACGCCGAACTGCTCTTCGTGCTGGCCCTGCACCGGGACGGCCGCACCGCCGCGGAACTGGCCGGCGACCTGTTCGGCGACCCCTCCCGCACGGTGACGGTGCGGGCCGAGATGTCCCGCCTGCGCCGCACCCTGGCCGGGGTCCTCGACCACCGTCCCTACCGCTTCGCGGACGGCGTCGAGGTCGAGGTGGTCCGCCCCGCCCACCCCGCGGATCTGCTGCCGCACTCGACGGCGCCGGCGGTGCGTGGGGCGCGCTTCGGGGAGTGAGGGGGCGACCCGGACGGGCCGCGGCAGCGAGCCGGGAACCCGCCGGGTCCGCGAGGCCGCAGAATGTGGCGCATGAGCACTAGCGTCACGGTGACCACGTGGTCACTGGAGCAGACCTCCCACGCCGATCTGCGGCCCTCCCTGGAGCCGGACCCCGCGACGTCGGGCATCCGCATCGCGCGGGCCGAGGTGCCGTCCCCGGAGTTCAGCCGCTTCCTCTACACGTCGGTGGGCGCGGACTGCGCCTGGACGGACCGCCTGCCGTGGTCGTACGAGCAGTGGCGGACCTTCCTGGAGCGCCCGGGCGTGGAGACCTGGGTGGCGTACGACCGGGACACCCCGGCCGGCTACATCGAACTGGACCCGCAGGACGACGGCCAGGTCGAGATCGCGTACTTCGGGCTTCTGCCCGCCTTCCGGGGGCGGCGGATCGGCGGGCACCTGCTGTCCGTCGGCATCGCCCGCGCCTGGGACCTGGCGGAGCGCCGGCCGGACCGCACCCCGACGAAGCGGGTGTGGGTGCACACCTGCAGCCTGGACGGGCCGCACGCGCTGGCCAACTACGAGAACCGCGGCTTCCGCATCTTCCGCACCGAGACGGGGGAAGAGGAGGAGAGGCCCGTCACCGGGCCCTGGCCCGGAGCCCGGTAGGGACCGGCGGACGGGAAGGGGCGGGCATGGACGTCGTCGGGGTCGGGGCGCTCAACCTGGACCTCATCACGGGCGCGTCCGCCCTGAACGGCGGCCCGGTGCTGGCCCGGCTCGGCGCGCACATGCGGCTGCGCCCGCCGCCGGAGAGCGGCGGCGAACGCATGGTCGACGAGCCCGCCGTCCGCGCGGGCCTGGAGTGGCTGCGGGCCGAGGGGGTGCCGCTCACGCCGGAACCGGGCGGCTCGGCCTTCAACACCCTCCATGCGCTGGGCCGTCTGGGCCGCGGGCTGCGGCTCGGGTACGTGGGCGTGGCGGGCCGCGACCCGCTGGGCGCGGCCGGCCCCCTCGCCGTCCTGGACGGGCTCGGCATCGACCGGCGGCTGGTGGCCCTGGACCCGGACCGGCTGTGCGGGATCTGCCTGTCCGTGCACGACGGCGGGGAGCGCACGCTGCTGACCCACACCGGGGCGAACACGCGGATCGCCGCCCATGTGCGGGAGCGGTTCGAGGAGATCGCCGGCTACCTGGCGGCGGCGCGGGCGGTGCACGTCACCTCGTTCCTGGATCCGGACGGCGGCGCGGTGCTGCACCGGCTGCTGGTGGAGGTGCGGCGGCGTTCGCCGGGCACGCTGATCAGCTTCGACCCGGGGCACGTCTGGTCGGCGGAGCCGACCGCCGATGTGCTGGCCATGGCGGCGATGAGCGACTACCTGCTGGTCAACGGGCGGGAGTTCGAGCGGCTGGTCCGGGTGCGGACCCGGGCGGAGGGCGCGGCCGTGGTGAAGTACCCGGACCGCGTGGAGGTGCACCGGCCCGGCACCGTGGAGCGCTACGCGCACCGGCCGCTCCCCGGCGGCGAGGTGGAGGACGCGACGGGGGCGGGCGACGTCTTCGCGGCGGGGCTGCTGGCGGCGCTGGTCGCGGACCACGCCCCGCTCGGTGCGGGGGTGCGGCTGGGTTCGGCGCTGGCGGGCCACAAGCTGCGTCATGTGGGGACCCGCGGGCACGGTGGGTTCCGGGCCATCGCGGCCGATTTCCTGCGCCCGGCGAGTCCTGTCAGGTGACGGACAATCGACGCATCTCGCCATGCGGGATGAACGCGTCCACATTCTGGATAACGGTGGACTGGCCCGAGATCCCCGTGACACGCTTTCGACATGTCGCGCACTGGAATCGCCTTGGTAGGTCGGCTGCACGTCGACCTCGGACGCATGTCCAGCGCCATCTGTCAGGCGTGCTGAGCACTCGCCGCCGCCCCGTCCAGGACTGACCCGGCCGTCCCCGGCCCCGCGGGCGCAATGACGCGCCCACGTCCCGCGCTGTTCCCAGCGCTGCGGCGTATCCGCAGGCCAAGGGGACTCTTCGCGCTACGCCCGACTCTGTCCAGCCTGCCAGAAGGACTGCATCGCCATGGCCTCCACCCCTGACCAGCCGAACGCCGCCGCGCCGCGCCGCAAGGTGAGCCGCCACCGCGGCGAGGGCCAGTGGGCGGTCGGCCACATGACACCGCTCAACGCCAACGAGCAGTTCAAGCGGGACGACGACGGTCTCAACGTGCGGACACGCATTGAGACGATCTACCGGTACCGCGGCTTCGACGCGATCGACGGAGCCGACCTGCGCGGCCGCATGCGCTGGTGGGGTCTGTACACCCAGCGCAAGCCCGGGATCGACGGCGGCAAGACCGCGATCCTGGAGCCGGAGGAGCTGGACGACAAGTACTTCATGCTCCGGGTCCGCATCGACGGCGGCCGCCTCACCACCGAGCAGCTGCGCGTCATCGGCGAGGTCTCCCAGGAGTTCGCCCGCGGCACCGCCGACATCACCGACCGGCAGAACATCCAGCTGCACTGGATCCGCATCGAGGACGTCGCCGAGATCTGGCAGCGCCTGGAGGCCGTGGGCCTGTCCACCACCGAGGCGTGCGGCGACACCCCGCGCGTCATCCTCGGCTCGCCCGTCGCCGGGATCGCCGAGGACGAGATCCTCGACGGCACCTGGGCCGTGGACGAGGCCCACCGCCGCATCGTCGGCAACAAGGAGTTCTCCAACCTCCCGCGCAAGTTCAAGTCGGCGATCTCCGGCTCCCCGCTGCTGGACGTGGCCCACGAGATCAACGACGTCGCCTTCGTCGGCGTCCGCCACCCCGAGCACGGGCCGGGCTTCGACGTGTGGGTCGGCGGCGGTCTGTCCACCAACCCCAAGATCGGCGTCCGGCTGGGCGCGTGGGTGCCGCTGGAGGAGGTCCCGGACGTCTTCGAGGGTGTCATCTCGATCTTCCGCGACTACGGCTACCGGCGGCTGCGCACCCGCGCCCGGCTGAAGTTCCTGGTCGCCGACTGGGGCGCGGAGAAGTTCCGCCAGGTGCTGGAGGACGAGTACCTGGGGCGCAAGCTGGCCGACGGCCCGGCCCCCGACCAGCCGGTCCAGCAGTGGCGGGACCACGTGGGCGTGCACCGCCAGAAGGACGGCCGCTACTACGTCGGCTTCGCGCCGCGCGTCGGCCGGGTGGACGGCACCACGCTCAGCAAGATCGCCGAGCTGGCGGAGGCGCACGGCTCCGGCCGGCTGCGGACCACTGTCGAGCAGAAGATGATCGTGCTGGACGTCGAGCAGGACCGGGTCGACTCCCTCGTCTCGGGTCTGGAGGCGCTGGACCTGCAGGTGAAGCCCTCCCCGTTCCGGCGCGGCACGATGGCCTGCACCGGCATCGAGTTCTGCAAGCTGGCCATCGTCGAGACCAAGGCGCGCGGCTCTTCGCTGATCGACGAACTCGAACGCCGGCTGCCGGAGTTCGAGGAGCCGATCACGATCAACATCAACGGCTGCCCGAACGCCTGCGCCCGGATCCAGGTCGCCGACATCGGCCTCAAGGGCCAGCTCGTGCTGGACGACGAGGGCAACCAGGTGGAGGGATACCAGGTGCACCTGGGAGGCGCGCTGGGCCTGGAGGCCGGTTTCGGCCGCAAGGTCCGCGGGCTGAAGGTCACCGCGGACGAGCTGCCCGACTACGTCGAGCGCGTCCTGAAGCGCTTCCAGGCCGAGCGTACGGACGGCGAGCGCTTCGCGCAGTGGGTGACGCGGGCGAGCGAGGAGGCGCTGTCGTGAGCGAACGCGCCGCACCGTTCTACTGCCCCTACTGCGGGGACGAGGACCTGCACCCCGCGGAGCAGGGCCACGGCGCCTGGGAGTGCCGGTCGTGCAACCGCGCGTTCCAGCTGAAGTTCCTGGGCCTGCTGGCCCGGGGGCTGCGGACCGAGCACCGTGAGGGAGACCCTTCGTGACCACCGCGCAGCAGCACACCGCGGACGAACTGCGGGCGCTGGCCGAGCAGGCGGGCCGCGACCTGGAGGACGCCCCCGCGCTCGACGTCCTGCGCTGGGCCACCGGCACCTTCGGTTCCCGGTTCTGCGTCACCTCCTCGATGGAGGACGCGGTCGTGGCGCACCTGGCCTCGCGCGTCGCCCCGGGCGTCGACGTCGTCTTCCTCGACACCGGCTACCACTTCCCGGAGACCATCGGCACCCGTGACGCGGTCGCCGCCGTCATGGACGTGCAGCTCATCACGCTGACGCCGCGTCAGAGTGTGGCCGAGCAGGACGCGGAGTACGGGCCGAAGCTCCACGACCGCGACCCCGACCTGTGCTGCGCGCTGCGCAAGGTCACGCCGCTGGAGGAGGGCCTGACCGGCTACGACGCCTGGGCGACCGGCCTGCGCCGCGACGAGTCCCCCACCCGCGCGAACACCCCGGTCGTGGGCTGGGACGCGCGGCGCGGGAAGGTCAAGGTCTCGCCCATCGCCCGCTGGACGCAGGACGACGTGGACTCCTACGTCACGGAGCACGGGGTGCTCACCAATCCGCTGCTCACGGACGGTTACGCCTCGGTCGGCTGCGCCCCCTGCACCCGCCGGGTGCTTCAGGGCGAGGACGCCAGGGCCGGCCGCTGGGCGGGACGGGCCAAGACCGAGTGCGGGCTGCACGGCTGATGACGACGGAACGGACTTCCCGGGAGGGGCGGATGGGCGGGACGGGCACAGGGGCCACGGTGTGGCTCACGGGTCTGCCGAGCGCGGGCAAGACCACGATCGCCCGGGCGCTTGCCGGGCGGCTGCGCGGCGACGGGCACCGGGTGGAGGTCCTGGACGGCGACGAGATCCGCGAGTTCCTCTCCGCGGGCCTCGGCTTCGGCCGCGAGGACCGGCACACCAATGTGCAGCGGATCGGTTTCGTCGCCGAACTCCTGGCCGCCAACGGGGTCAAGGTGCTGGTCCCGGTCATCGCGCCGTACGCCGACAGCCGGGAGGCCGTCCGCAAGCGCCACGAGGCGCGGGGCACGACGTACCTGGAGGTGCACGTCGCCACCCCGGTGGAGGTCTGCACCGTGCGTGACGTGAAGGGCCTGTACGCCAAGCAGGCCGCGGGCGAGATATCCGGGCTGACCGGCGTCGACGACCCGTACGAGGCACCCGAGACCCCCGATCTGCGGATCGAGACCCAGGACCACACCGTCGAGGACTCGGCGGCGCTGCTGACGGCGCTGCTGGTGGAGAGGGGACTCCTGTGAGCGACGTGCGCGCGGCCACCGGGCCGCACCCGACCGGCCAGCAGCGCGTTCGCCGCGCGGGCGGAGATGGGGGCACCACCCAGGCGCGAGCTCTGGGGGAGAACGAAGGGGGCACAGCGTGACCACGGTAGTCGCAGTCGACGAGAGCACCGGCAATCCCTTCGTGCTGTCGCACCTGGACGCACTGGAGTCCGAGGCGGTGCACATCTTCCGTGAAGTGGCGGGGGAGTTCGAGCGGCCGGTGATCCTCTTCTCCGGCGGCAAGGACTCCATCGTCATGCTCCACCTGGCGCTGAAGGCCTTCGCCCCCGCCGCGGTCCCCTTCTCGCTGCTGCACGTCGACACGGGCCACAACTTCCCCGAGGTGCTGGAGTACCGGGACCGCACCGTGGCGGAGCACTCCCTGCGGCTGCACGTCGCCTCGGTGCAGGACTACATCGACGACGGCCGGCTGCGCGAGCGCCCCGACGGCACCCGCAACCCGCTGCAGACGGTGCCGCTGACCGAGGCCATCCAGGAGCTGCGCTTCGACGCGGTCTTCGGCGGCGGCCGCCGTGACGAGGAGAAGGCCCGCGCCAAGGAGCGGGTGTTCTCGCTGCGCGACGAGTTCTCCCAGTGGGACCCGCGCCGCCAGCGGCCCGAGCTGTGGCAGCTCTACAACGGCCGGCACGCCCCCGGCGAGCACGTGCGCGTCTTCCCGCTGTCCAACTGGACCGAGCTGGACGTGTGGCAGTACATCGCCCGCGAGGGCATCGAGCTGCCGGAGATCTACTACGCCCACGAGCGCGAGGTGTTCCGGCGCAGCGGCATGTGGCTGACCGCGGGCGACTGGGGCGGGCCGAAGGACGGCGAGTCGGTGGAGACCCGGCTGATCCGCTACCGCACGGTGGGCGACATGTCCTGCACCGGCGCGGTGGACTCCGACGCCGCCACCATCGACGCCGTCATCGCCGAGATCGCCGCGTCCCGGCTCACCGAGCGGGGCGCCACCCGGGCGGACGACAAGCTCTCCGAGGCCGCGATGGAAGACCGCAAGCGCGAGGGGTACTTCTAGCCATGACCACCGGCACCACCGCCGAGCAGCTCTCGGCCACCTCCCTGCTGCGCTTCGCCACCGCGGGTTCCGTCGACGACGGCAAGTCCACGCTGGTCGGCCGGCTGCTGCACGACTCCAAGTCGGTGCTCGCCGACCAGCTGGAGGCCGTCGAGCTGGCCTCCGCCCGCCGCGGGCAGGATGCGCCGGACCTGGCACTGCTCACCGACGGCCTGCGCGCCGAGCGCGAGCAGGGCATCACCATCGACGTGGCGTACCGCTACTTCGCCACGCCGCGGCGGCGGTTCATCCTGGCGGACACGCCGGGGCACGTGCAGTACACGCGGAACATGGTGACCGGCGCCTCGACCGCCGAGCTGACCGTGATCCTGGTGGACGCCCGCAACGGCGTCGTGGAGCAGACCCGCCGGCACGCGGCGCTGGCGGCGCTGCTGCGGGTGCCGCACGTGGTGCTCGCGGTCAACAAGATGGACCTGGCCGACTGGTCGGAGCCGGTCTTCGCGGCCATCGCCGAGGAGTTCACCGCCTACGCGGCCTCCATCGGCGTCCCGGAGATCACCACGATCCCCATCTCGGCCCTGGCCGGCGACAACGTCGTGTCGCCGTCGGCGAACATGGACTGGTACGGCGGCCCGACGATCCTGGAGCACCTGGAGACCGTCCCCGTCGGCAGCGACCCGGGCGCGTACCCGGCGCGCTTCCCCGTGCAGTACGTCATCCGCCCGCAGACCGCGGAGCACCCCGACTACCGCGGCTACGCGGGGCAGATCGCCTCGGGCGTGCTGCGCGTCGGCGACCCCGTGACGGTCCTGCCGTCCGGGCTGACCAGCACGATCAGCGGCATCGACGCGCTCGGCACCCCGGTCGACGTGGCGTGGGCCCCGCAGTCGGTGACGCTGCTGCTCGGCGACGACCTGGACATCTCGCGCGGCGACCTGATCGCGCCGTCCGACGCCGCCCCGGCGACCACCCAGGACGTCGAGGCGACCGTGTGCCACCTGCACGAGCGGCCGCTGAAGGTCGGCGCGCGCGTGCTGCTCAAGCACAGCACGCGCACGGTCAAGGCGGTCGTGAAGCGGCTGCCGTACCGGATCGACCTGACCCGGGGGCTGGAGCACGAGGACGAGCCGGGCGAGCTGCGCGTCAACGACATCGGCACGGTGGTGCTGCGCACCTCGGAGCCGCTGCCGCTGGACGCGTACGCCGACTCGCGGCTCACCGGCTCCTTCCTGCTGATCGACCCGGCGGACGGCACCACGCTGACCGCCGGCATGGCGGGCGAGGCCTTCGCCGCCCGCACCGCCACGGCCGCGGGCGACGCGGCCGGTGACGACGAGGGGTGGGATTTCTGATGGCGTTCGACGACGCCTTCGCCGGATTCGCCAAGGAGGGCGGTCGCGTCGGCAGCGGCTGTCTGGGCAGCGGCACGGGCGGTGTCACGCGATGTGCGCGCTGACCCCGTCCGAGCACCGCACCCGCGCCGCGTACGCGGCACCGCACCACCGACCACCAGACAGCCACCACCCCGGCGCGCCATAGAGAGCGCGAGCCGGGGCCATCGAGAGGACCGCCTCCCGTGACTGCCGATCGCACCACCGCCCCGAGAACGTCCGCCCGTCGCCGCCTCATAGCCGGCGCCGCCCTTCTGCCGCTGCTGGCCCTGGCCGCCTGCGGCTACGGCTCCGACAAGAAGGACGACACCACCAACGCGGCCGCGAGCAGCGGCACCAGCAAGAAGCTGTCCGCCTCGACGGTGAAGATCGGCTACTTCGCGAACCTCACCCACGCCACCCCGCTGGTGGGCCTGAAGGAGGGCTTCTTCGCCGACGCGCTGGGCTCGGGCACCACGATCAAGGAGTCGGTGTTCAACGCCGGGCCCGCCGAGATCGAGGCCCTCAACGCCGGTTCCATCGACATCGGCTGGATCGGCCCCTCCCCCGCGGTCAACGGCTGGACGAAGTCCGGCGGCAAGAGCCTGAAGATCATCTCCGGTTCGGCCTCCGGCGGCGTCAAGCTGGTCGTCAACCCGGACAAGATCAAGACCCTGAAGGACGTCAAGGGCAAGAAGATCGCCACCCCGCAGCTCGGCAACACCCAGGACGTGGCGTTCCTCAACTGGATCGCCGAGCAGGGCTGGAAGGTCGACGCGACCAGCGGCAAGGGCGACGTCTCCGTGGTCCGCACGGACAACAAGGTCACCCCCGACGCCTACAAGACCGGCTCCATCGACGGCGCCTGGGTGCCCGAGCCCACCGCCTCCAAGCTGGTCGCCGAGGGCGCGAAGGTGCTCCTGGACGAGCGCGACCTGTGGCCGGACAAGAAGTTCGTCATCACGAACGTGATCGTCTCCCAGGCGTTCCTCAAGGACCACCCGGACGTCGTCGAGGCCGTCCTGCGCGGCTCGGTGAAGACCAACGCCTGGATCAGCGCCAACCCCGACAAGGCCAAGGCCGACGCCAACGCGCAGTTGGAGAAGCTCTCCGGCAAGCCGCTGCCCGCCGACGTCATCGACCCGGCCTGGGAGAGCATCCAGGTCATCGACGACCCGCTGGCGTCCACGCTGCAGACCGAGGCCGACCACGCCGTCACCGCCGGCCTGCTGGAGAAGCCCTCGCTCAAGGGCATCTACGACCTGACGATCCTCAACAAGATCCTCAAGGGCGAGGGCAAGACCGGGATCGACGACGCCGGTCTCGGCGGCTGAGGCCCGGCAGCACCGATGAAGACCGCAGCCCCAGCCCTCAGGAGGTGACGCCATGGCCACCGCACTCACCAAGCAGCCCGCCGTGACGGTCGACGCGGCCCCGTACGCCGCACGGCTCGAGCACGTCTCGAAGTCCTTCGGCCGTCCCGGCGCGGAGACGCACGTGCTGGACGACATCAGCATCGATGTCGCGCCGGGCGAGTTCGTCTGCCTCCTGGGGGCCTCGGGCTGCGGCAAGTCCACGCTGCTCAACCTGGTCGCAGGACTCGACCGGCCGTCCGCCGGGGGCATCCAGACCCCCGGCGGCCGTCCGGCCCTGATGTTCCAGGAGCACGCCCTGTTCCCGTGGCTCACCGCGGGCAGGAACATCGAACTCGCCCTGCGCATGCGCGGCGTACCCCGCGCCGAGCGGCGCCCGGAGGCCGAGCGGCTGCTGGAGCTCGTGCGCCTGAAGGGCGCGTACGGCAAGCGGGTGCACGAACTGTCCGGCGGCATGCGGCAGCGCGTCGCGCTGGCCCGGGCGCTGGCGCAGGACAGCCAGCTGCTGCTGATGGACGAGCCGTTCGCGGCGCTCGACGCCATCACCCGTGACGTCCTGCACGAGGAACTCACCCGCATCTGGGCCGAGACCCGCCTGTCGGTGCTCTTCGTGACCCACAACGTCCGCGAGGCGGTGCGGCTCGCTCAGCGGGTCGTGCTGCTCTCCTCGCGGCCGGGACGGATCGCCCGGGAGTGGACGGTCGGCATCCCGCAGCCGCGCCGCATCGAGGACTCGGCGGTCGCCGAGCTCTCCGTGGAGATCACCGAACACCTCCGGGGGGAGATCCGGCGCCATGGCCAGCACTGAGACGAAGGCGGACGTCAGGCCGGGCGGCGACCTCGCGGGGCTGGAGGCCGGGCTCGACGCCCTGGAGACCCGGTCCGCGACCCGCGTGCCGCTGGCCCGTGTGCTGCTGCAGAAGGCCGTTCCCCCGCTCGTCGCCATCGCGCTGGTGCTGGTGGTGTGGCAGCTCGCGTACCACTTCGAGCTCAAGCCGCACTACCAGCTGCCCAGTCCGGCGGAGGTCGGGCGCGCCCTGCAGGACAAGTGGCTCGACGGCACCCTGCTCGGCTACGTCTGGACGAGCCTGTCGCGCGGCGCGCTGGGCTTCGTGGCCTCCGTCGCGATCGGCACGCCGCTCGGCCTGCTCGTGGCGCGGGTCCGGGTGGTGCGGGCCGCGATCGGGCCGATCCTGTCGGGCCTGCAGTCCCTGCCGTCGGTGGCGTGGGTGCCCGCGTCGATCATCTGGTTCGGCCTGTCGGACGCCACGATCTACTGCGTGGTGCTGCTGGGCGCGGTGCCCTCGATCGCCAACGGCCTGGTCGCGGGCGTCGACCAGATCCCGCCGCTGTTCCTGCGGGCCGGCCGCACCATCGGCGCCACCGGCATCCACGCGGTGCGGCACGTGCTGCTGCCGGCCGCCCTGCCGGGTTACCTCGCCGGCCTCAAGCAGGGCTGGGCCTTCTCCTGGCGCTCCCTGATGGCCGCCGAGCTCATCGCCACCTCCCCCGACCTCGGCGTGGGCCTGGGCCAGCTGCTGGAGCAGGGGCGCGAACTGTCCGACATGCCGAGCGTGCTGGCGGCGATCCTGCTGATCCTGATCGTCGGCATCGGCATCGAACTGCTGGTGTTCGCGCCGCTGGAGCGTTCGGTGCTGCGCAGCCGCGGCCTGTTCGCACGGGGCTGACATGACCGCGCACCCCGTCCTCCTCGTCATCGCCCACGGCAGCCGCAACCCGCGGCACGCCGCGACCGTCCACGCGCTGACCGAACGGGTCCGGGCGGCCCGTCCCGGGCTGCGCGTGGAGACGGCCTTCCTCGACCACTGCGCGCCCAACGTGCCGCGGGTCCTGGACCGGCTGGCCGCGGCGGGCGTGCGCGAGGTGGTGGCGCTGCCGCTGCTGCTCACCCGGGCCTTCCACGCCAAGGCCGACATCCCGGCCGTGCTGCGCGAGTCCGCGGCACGGCACGCCCGGATGCGCGTGCGCCGGGCCGACGTGCTCGGCCCCTCACCGCTGCTGCTCGCCGCGCTGGAGCGGCGGCTGCGCGAGGCCGGGCTCGGCCCCGGCGACCGCCCCTCGACCGGGATCGTCCTGGCGTCGGCGGGCTCCTCGGACCCGGAGGCGATCGCAGTGATCGCAGAAATCGCGCGGGAGTGGCGGCGTACCGGTTGGTGCGCCGTGCGGCCTGCGTTCGCCTCCGCATCCCTTCCCACGACGGACGAGGCGGTGCGCGCGCTGCGCGCCGAGGGCGTACGGCACGTCGCCGTCGCGCCGTACGTCATCGCGCCGGGCTTCCTGCCCGACCGCATCGCCCGTGGCGCCGTGGCCTCCGGGGCGGACGTCCTCGCCGACGTCCTCGGCGACGCCCCGGAGGTCGCCCGGCTGCTGCTGCGCCGCTTCGACGAGGCGCTGCGACCCCGGTTCGCGCTGGCGCTGGCCTGAGGCGCGGCGCGCCGTCAGGACACGACGTCCGCCAGGCGTTCGACCTGGGCGGGGTCCGACGACCAGCAGTAGAGCACCACTTCGTCGGCGCCGATGCCGGCGTACCCGGCGACCGCGTCGCGGATCTGCTCCGCAGTGGCCAGGAGGCCCTCCGCCACGCGGTCGGCGAAGTCGGTGAAGGCGTAGTAGGCGCGGACGTTGGCGCGGGCGGCGGTGACCACCGCGTCCGGACCGAGCGCGACGTTGGCCTGGGCGACCAGGCGGGGCCGGCCGGGCCGTGCGTGCCGTTCCCAGCTCCGTTCCGCCTCCCGGAAGAGCCGGTCCATCGCCTTGGGCGGCAGCCCGGCGCCGAGGAAGCCGTCGCCGTGGCGGCCGACCCGGTCGATGGCCGCGTGGGCGAAGCCGCCGAAGAGCACCTCGGGCCCGCCCGGGGTCGCGGGGGCGGGACCGATCGGCCCGGCCCCGTCGCCGTACGGGTCACCAGCCCAGAGGCGGCGCAACACGGTCATCTGCTCGTCGAGCAGGCGGCCGCGGCGGTGGAAGTCGGCTCCCGCCGCGCGGAAGTCGTCCTCGCGGGCGCCCACGCCGATGCCGAGGGTGAAGCGGCCTGCGGACAGCCGGTCCAGCGTCGCGGCCTGCTTGGCCAGGACGGCGCCGTCGCGGAACGGGGTGATGAGCACCTCGGTCTGCAGCCGGATCCGGCGGGTCGCCCCGGCGAGCACGGCGAGGGTGACCAGCGGTTCGGGGTTGTCGTACACGAGACGGTCGAGCAGGCCGAGGGTGCTGAACGGACCGTCGTCGGCGCTGCGGGCCCAGGTCGTCAGCACGGCGGGGTCGTCGACGGGAAGGCCGAGACCGATCTTCATGGGGAACTCCTCCGGAAGGGCAGGGGCAAGTGGTGCCGCCCCTCCGTGACCGCACGACCGACCGTGCGGGCCGCTCCCGTTCTGCGGCGTCCTTCAGGGAGCCTGTTCGTCGAGTGCTGCCACCGTAACCCGGCGCCCCCGCCTCGCCCCTTCATTTCTCCCGTGTCGGACCGGCCTAGTAGTAGTGGCGCAGCGACGGCCACAGCCGCGACCACGGTTCGTCCGGGCCGGTGCACAGGACGATCGCTGCGTGCTGCTCCTCGTTGTCGACGTGCTGTCCGTTGTCGACGCGGCCGACCTGGCGGCAGCCGGCGAAGTGGCGTTCGACGCCGTCGGCGTCCTCCTGACGCACCAGCAGCACCGGTCCGGTGGCGGAGTCCGGTGGCGGGCCCCAGGCGGCGAAGCTCATGTGGGGGGAGTAGGGGGCGGGCAGGCCCCGGGCGGGGCCGTAATGGGCGAGGGCGCCGGCCTCGCCGTAGTTCTGCGCGAGGACGACGGCACGGGAGCGGTCGGCGGCGGGCAGGTCCGACCAGGCGTCGGCGACGGCGGCGGCGAGCTGCGGCCAGCCGATCTGCTCGCCCTGCTCCTTGTTGACGGCGTTCACGACGGCCACACCGCGCGGCGGGAGCACCGGCAGCGAGATCAGGGCGCTGATGACCGCCGTGACCGCGACGGCCGGCCACATGGCGCGCGGCCGGGAGACGGACGTGACGCAGCCCGCGGCGAGCAGCACGAGCAGCAACGGCAGGCAGTAGTACGGCTTGCCGCCGGAAGCGACGACCAGGACGGCGAGCAGGACGTAGGCCGGGGCGAAGGCACGGGCCCAGCGCAGCGCGGGATCGCGCCACAGCCGCAGCCCGCCCGCGATCCACACCGGCACGAACACCGGTGAGAGGAAGAGGATCTGCTGGGGCACGAACAGGACGCGGTTCTCGGCGCCGTCGTCCGCGCTGATGCCGCCCGCGACGGTCAGCTGGGGCCAGCCGTGCGCCGCCTGCCACCACAGGCCGGGCAGGGCCACCGCGAGCGCCACCGCGGCTCCGGCGACCGGCCACCAACCGCGCAGCACGTGCCGGGGGCCGGTGGCGAGCAGCGCCGCGAGGAGGGCGACGGCCAGCAGGGCGACCAGGTACTTGTTCTCCAGGCCGACGCCCAGGGCCGCACCCACCGCGAGCCACAGCCGGCCGTCCCCGGTGCGCAGCAGCCTCAGCAGGATCCAGCAGACGACCACCCAGGCGAGCACGTCGAAGGTGGCGGTGGAGACCAGGTGGCCGACGGCGAGGACGAAGCCGGAGACCGCCGTGCACACCGCCGCGAGCACCTGCGCCGGACGCCCGCCGCCCAGTTCCCTGGCGACGAGGGCGACGACCACGACCGTCGCGGCGCAGGCGAGGGTGGCCACCACCCGCAGCCCGGCGGGCGTCTCGCCGAAGACCGCGGTGGACAGGCGGGCGGCGAGCGGGGTGAGCGGGGGCTGGTCGACGTAACCCCAGGCGGGGTGGTCGCCGGCGACGAGGAAGTACAGCTCGTCGCGGTGGAAGCCGTAACGGCCGGACAGCGCGGTCAGCACGGCGGCGACCGCGGCCGCGACCGCCAGAACGGGCGCCGCGGCGAAGGACGCCACCTGCGCGCGGACGTGCGTAGCGGACAACCCCCACCCCCCGGTGTTCCCGGACGACGGTACCGGGGCGGTGCCCGGGGGGCCACGGTTCCGGCCGGACGGCGGTCGTCTAGTGTGCCGTGCACGGATTCGGGAGGGGTCATGGCAGAGGCGGCGGGAAGACGGCGGCGCATCGCGGCGTGGGTGCTCGGACCGGTGGGGCTGGTGCTCGCGGTCGGTGCGGTGGTGACGGCCCGGACCGGCTACACGACGGGCACCGTCTCGAGCGCGGCCATGGAGCCGACCTACTCCCCCGGTGAGCGGCTCCTGTTCGAGCGGGTGGGCGGGAACGAGGTCCGGCGCGGCGACGTGGTGCTGATCGACGGTCAGGACCGGTACGGCGGGCTGGTGCTGGAGCGCGTGATCGGCACGGGCGGCGACCGCGTCGCGGAGCGGAGCGGCGGGCCGGTGACGGTGAACGGCAAGGAGCTGTCCGAGCCGTACGTGAAGGACGGGGATCCGTCGGGCGGCGCGCCCGCGTTCGACGTCACGGTGCCCGAGGGGCGGCTCTTCCTGCTCGGCGACCATCGCGCGGACTCCAGGGACTCCCGCTGGTTCCTCCGCGAGCAGTCGGGCACCCTTCCCGCCGCCGGGGTGCGGGCCCGGGTTCTGGAGGACCGCGGCAGCGCGCTGCTGCCGGCCCTGGCGGCGCTGCTCGGCCTCACGCTGGCGATCACGGGCCTCGTCCTGGGGATCACCGCCCGGGTCGCCCGGCTCCGCGAACGGCACCCGGCCGTACCACCGGTCTGGGGCGCCGCTCCGCCGGTGCCCTAGGCCCCGACGTCGAAGCGGTTGAGCCGGGAACCGCCGGCGCGCGAGGCGCGGTCGAGCAGCGCACTCAGGACGCGGCGGCCCGGGGTGAGCCGGGCGCGGGCCTGCGGCGGGAGGTCCCACAGCGTGCGGGAGTCGCGCAACCGCAGGCCCCACGCGGCCAGTTCACGGGGATCGTCACAGCTCCAGCCGACGTTGACGGCGCGCGGTCGGCGCGCCTCGGCGGAGCCGACGGTGTCCATCAGGAGGACCGATCCGGGGAACCGGTCGCGGATGACGTCCACGGCGGAACGGGCCCCGGCCTCGGTGAGGTAGATGAGCACGGCCTCGGAGACGAAGAGGTAGGGGCCGGGCGCCGCCACGACGGCGGCCGCCCAGTCCGGTTCCGCGGCCGAACCGGCGACCATGCGGCGGCGCGCGTGCTCGGCGAAGAGCTCGCGGCGCAGCGCGATGACGTCCGGCAGGTCGACCTCGACCCAGGTGGCGGTGCCGTTGTCGACCCGCTCGTAACGGGTGTTCAGGCCGGCGCCGATCTCGACGACGGTGCCGGACGGGTGCTCGTCCAGGAACTCGCGCACCCAGTCGTCGAGGACGACGCCCCGGAAGACCGGGCCGAGCAGCCTCAGCCGGCCGCCGATGCGCGAGATGTCGTAGTCGAGGGCACCGGCCAGTTCGACCGACCGCGGGTCGCGGGTCAGCGGCCGCCTGCGGCGCGTCTCGGCCGCCCTCGCGTGCAGCGGTATGAGCAGGGTCTCCTGCACCGGGCCGAGTTCGACGCGCCGACGTTCCATGCCCGCACCGTACAGCGGTCAGGCACCGCGCAGGGCGTCGGCGAGGGGCCCGTCGCCGGTGACCTCGGCGCCGCCGTCG
Source organism: Streptomyces sp. PA03-5A (assembly GCF_033792725.1). Classification (NCBI taxonomy): domain Bacteria; kingdom Bacillati; phylum Actinomycetota; class Actinomycetes; order Kitasatosporales; family Streptomycetaceae; genus Streptomyces; species Streptomyces sp. PA03-5A. The sequence goes on from NZ_JARAVL010000001.1 coordinate 308,620, forward strand.
CGCAGGGACTCCGCGATGCCGCGGACGGCGCCCGCGGGCACGGCGAGCACCGCGTCGGGGCGCTTGGCCGGGCCGTCGGCGTACGAGGGGGTCCCACCGCCGAGTTCGATGTGGAAGGCGCCCTCGTCGAGGCGGACCTCGACCACTCCGGCGGGGACCCCGGGGAGCGCGGCGAGGTGCCGCATGAGGGGCACGGCCGCCCAGTGCGCGCGGACGGCGTCGGTGGGCCGCGGGTCCTGCAGTTCCGGCGCGCCCCATTCGGCGAGGGCGCCGAGCACGGGGAGCAGTTCCTCTCCGCGCCGGGTGAGTTCGTAGACGTACGCGGCACCGGGCGGCGCGAGGCGGCGGCGGGTGACCAGGCCGTCGCGCTCCATCTCCTTGAGCCGGGAGGCGAGGACGTCGGTGCTGACGCCGGGCAGGTCGGCGTGGAGGTCGGTGTACCGGCGGGGACCCGCCAGCAGCTCCCGGACGATCAGGAGCGTCCAGCGCTCCCCGACGGTGTCCAGGGCGCGGGCGACGGCGCAGTACTGGTCGTAACTTCGGCGCGGCATGATCCCCAGTGTAGACAAGTGGTTGGACTTCCCAAGCGTGTACTTGGTAAAACCAAGGAGAGCAGCGTACCGAGCAGGATCGCGGGACCGGGTCGGGAGGCCGTCGCATGGAGTACAAGCAGTCGGGCAAGCTGGCGGACGTCTGCTACGAGATCCGCGGGCCGGTGATCGAGCACGCCAACGCGCTGGAGGAGGCCGGGCACAGCGTCCTGCGTCTCAACACGGGCAACCCTGCGCTGTTCGGCTTCGAGGCGCCCGAGGAGATCCTGCAGGACATCATCCGCACGCTCCCCACGTCGCACGGCTACAGCGACTCGCGCGGCATCCTGTCGGCCCGCCGGGCGGTGGCCCAGCACTACCAGGAGCGCGGGCTCGCCGACGTCGGCGTGGACGACGTCTTCCTCGGCAACGGGGTGTCCGAGCTGGTGCAGATGGCCGTCCAGGCCCTCGTGGACGACGGCGACGAGGTGCTGATCCCTGCCCCCGACTTCCCGCTGTGGACGGCCGTGACGAACCTGGCCGGCGGCAAGGCCGTGCACTACCTCTGCGACGAGCAGGCGGACTGGTTCCCCGACCTCGACGACATCGCCTCCAAGATCACCAGCCGTACGCGGGCGCTGGTCATCATCAACCCCAACAACCCCACGGGCGCGGTCTACCCGCGCGAACTGCTCGAAGGCATGCTCGACCTGGCGCGCCGGCACCACCTGGTCGTCTTCGCCGACGAGGTCTACGACAAGATCCTCTACGACGACTCCGTCCACCACTCGGCCGCCCAGCTCGCCCCCGACGTGCTGTGCCTGACCTTCAGCGGGCTGTCCAAGGCCTACCGCGTGGCGGGCTTCCGCTCCGGCTGGCTGGTCGTCACCGGGCCCCGGCAGCACGCCAGGAGCTACCTGGAGGGGCTGACGATGCTGGCCTCAATGCGGCTGTGCCCCAACGTCCCGGCCCAGCAGGCGATCCAGGCCGCGCTCGGCGGCCGGCAGAGCATCAAGGACCTGATCCTGCCCGGCGGACGGCTGCACGAGCAGCGCGACAAGGCCTGGGAGAAGCTGAACGAGATCCCCGGCGTCAGCTGCGTCAAGCCCAAGGGCGCGCTCTACGCCTTCCCCCGGCTGGACCCGAAGGTGCACCGGATCCACGACGACGAGAAGTTCGTGCTCGACCTGCTGCTCCGCGAGAAGATCCAGGTCGTCCAGGGCACCGGCTTCAGCTGGCCGCGCCCGGACCACTTCCGCATCCTGACCCTCCCCCGCGCCGACGACCTGGACGCCGCCATCAGCCGCATCGGCCGCTTCCTCGCGGGCTACCGGCAGTAGCCCGGGGCCGGGCGCCGCACCCCGGGGCCGTCGCATCCCGTTTGCGTGCGGCCGGGCTCCGCGACGGCGGTCGTTGTAGGGGGCAACACTCCCGTGGGCGGGGGTTTTCCCCACTCCCTGGGGAGGAGAAACCCTCCGCCGGTTCACCTGTCAGCCGGATGGGGTGCCGTCCCGTGGACCCATAGCGTCGAGGGCGAGGCGGTGGTGAGGTTCCACCGCCCGGCTTCGAGGGGGTTCGCAACCGTGGCAAGCGCACACGGCAGGGCACGTACCGCGGGGACGGTACGCGGGCAGGGCATCGCCGCCGCCATGGGCGGCTGGAGCGCCCGGCACCGCTGGACGGCGGTCGGGAGCTGGCTGCTCTTCGTCGTACTCGCGCTGGTCATCGGCTCGATGGCCGGGCGGGTCGACCTGACGGACCGGGAGGAGGTGCCCGGGGAGTTCGGGCAGGCGGTGGCCATCCTGGACGACGCCGGGCTGAACGACGGGCCGGCCGGTGAGATGGTGCTGGTCCAGGCGGCCGGGGGCTCCCTGAAGGCCACCGACCCGGCGTTCCGGGCCGTGGTCGGGGAGGTCGTCGCCGCGGTGAAGGGCACCGGCGAGGTCGCCTCCGTCCAGTCGCCGTACGACGTCGGAGCGGTCTCCGAGGACGGCCGGTCCGCACTGGTGAGGTTCGACCTGCGCGGCGACCCGCAGACGGCGCCCGACCGGGTCGAGCCGGTCGTCGACGCCGTCCAGGGCGTCCAGGACCGGCACCGCGACCTGAAGGTCGAGCAGTTCGGCGAGGCCAGCTCGGAGAAGGTCTTCAACGACGCCTTCGGCAGCGACTTCCAGCGCGCCGAGTACTCGGCTCTGCCGGTCGCGCTCGGCATCCTGCTGATCGCCTTCGGCGCGCTGGTGGCGGCGCTGCTTCCGGTGGCGCTGGCGATGACGGCCTTCCTCGCGACGACCGGCCTGGTGGCCGTCGTCAGCCACGGGGTGCACATGAGCGACACCGCCAACTCCGTGATGCTGCTGGTCGGCCTGGCGGTCGGCGTCGACTACTGCCTGTTCTACCTGCGGCGTGAGCGCGAGGAGCGGGAGGCGGGACACGACGCGCAGACCGCGCTGCGGATCGCGGCGGCCACCAGCGGCCGGGCGGTGCTGGTCTCCGGCGTGACGGTGATCGTGGCGATGGCGGGCATGCTCTTCACCGGCATCGGCGACTTCAAGGCGATGGGCCTGGCCACGATGATGGTGGTGGCCGTGGCGATGTTCGGCTCGGTGACGGTGCTGCCCGCGCTGCTGTCCCTGCTGGGCGAACGGGTCGAGAAGGGCCGGATCCCCTTCCTGCGCCGCCGGGGCAAGGGGCCGAGCGGGGAGTCCCGCATCTGGCGGGCGGTCCTCGCGGGCGTGCTGCGCCGCCCGGTGGTGGCGGCGGCGGTCGCCGGTGGGGCACTGGTCGCGCTGGCCGTCCCGGCGGTCGGCCTGAACACCGCGAACCTGACGCTGAGCCAGGAACTGGGCGACGGCCTGCCGGTCGTGCGGGCGTACGAGGACATCAACAAGGCGTTCCCGGGCGGCCCGGACCCGGCCCAGGTGGTCGTCAAGGCCTCGGACATCACCTCGCCCGAGGTCCGTCAGGCCATCGACGCCTTCTCCCGGGAGGCCGTGGCCAAGGGCGCCTCCCCCGGGCCGGTGGAGACGGAGCTCCACGAGAAGGCGGGCGTCGCCGTCCTCAAGGTGCCGCTGACGGGCGGCACGGACGAGGAGAGGGCCGAGGCCTCGCTGAAGGTCCTGCGCGACGAGGTGCGCCCGGGCACCCTGGGCGAGGTGGCCGGCGTCACGGCGCCCATCGGCGGCTCGACCGCGGCCTCGATGGACTTCACCGACAAGATCGGCGACGCGGTTCCCCCGGTCTTCGCCTTCGTCGTGGCCTTCGCCTTCCTGCTGATGCTGCTCTCCTTCCGGTCGCTGACCATCGCGGTCACCTCGATCGTGCTCAACCTGCTGTCGGTGGGCGCCGCCTACGGCATCCTCACCATCGTCTTCCAGCACGGCTGGGGCGCCGGCCTGGTGGGCGCCGAGGGCGTGGGTGCGATCGTGGCCTGGCTGCCGCTGTTCCTGTTCGTGATCCTCTTCGGGCTGAGCATGGACTACCACGTCTTCGTGGTCTCCCGGATCCGGGAAGCGCGGGTGCGGGGGCTGACCACGCAGGGCGCGATCCGGCACGGCATCACGACGACGGCCGGTGTGGTGACCAGCGCCGCGGTCATCATGGTGGCGGTCTTCGCGATCTTCGGCACGCTGTCCATGCAGAGCATGAAGCAGATGGGCGTGGGCCTGGCCGCGGCGGTGCTCATCGACGCCACCGTCATCCGCGGTGTGCTGCTCCCCGCGGTGATGGCCCTGCTGGGCGAGCGCAACTGGTACCTGCCCAAGTGGCTCGGCTGGCTGCCGGACATGACCCACGACGAGGCCGGCGTCGAGCCCGCCCCGGTGCGGCCGGTCACCGCCCCGGCACCGGTCGAGCCCTCCGGCGTGGGCCGCTGAACCGGCGGACGCCACGAGGACGCTCCGGCCCGGCCCCCGTCGCCACGGGGGCCGGGCCCCGGCGTACCCCCACCCGGCTCAGGGCCCGCAGGCGCCGAACATCCCCATCAGGGCCTCGACGATGAGCGTGCCCGTGCTCGCGGCACCCGTGCCGAAGGCGGTCGCCGGCAGGTAGCCCACGGCGGCGTCCTGCGGCGACGGGGAGCTCTCCCGAACGCGGCCACCTGCTGCCCGTCGCACCACACCACACTGCTGTGGGAGCTGACCGGTTCGAAACGGCAGGCCCCGCCCGGAAGCTCGGCACGGACGCCGGACGAGGAGCGGGTCAGCCCCCTCGGCCCGAGGTGCAGCCCGGCCGCGTCGCCGCCGACCGTCAAGGTCAGCCGTCCCGCGGCGCGGGTGCCCACCGGGGCCTGGGCGTGGTCCCGTGCCTCCCCTTCGCGGACGATCGTCGCGGTCGGCAGCCCCGGGCCCTCCACCCGGGCCAGGGCCGCGTGAACGCCCGGCAGGGTGATGTTTAGCGAGCCGGACAACTCGTCCCGCACCGTGCGCCGCGGCGCCGGGCCGACGGCCGGAGCCTCGCCCATGTACCTCACCGTCCTGTCGGAGGCGGCGTGACCAGGGCGGCCACTCCCCACCGAAAGTCCGCGCAAGGCCGCCCAGCGGGGTCGGGCTCAGCGCTCGGCGCCGGGGCGCGGGGTTATGGCCCCGCGCCCCGGGCCCTCCACCGCGCGCGCGGCCGGGGCCGTGGACGCGCCCGCGGAGCCAGGGGTCCGGAACGGGTCGAGGGCGGGCGCCGGACCGCGCGCCGTGAGGGGCGCGGTCCGGTCGGGATCCGAGAAGAGGTCTCGCTCATCGCCTGAAGTCGACATGCCCGCAGCGTATCCCGTGTTCGAATATTTGTGCGATCCCCCGGAAGAGTTAATGAACCGGCGGCCCGAACCGCCTCACCGTGGCGGCCGTCCCCGGCTCGTACGGCCGCCACGGCCCGCGCCCCTCCCCGCCGTCCCCGTCCCCGTCCTCCCCGTCCTCCCCGCCGTCCGGGCGGCCGGTCGCCACGAACGCGGCGAGCGCCCCGCCGAAGGCCCGGGCGAGGGCGCGGTCGGCGTCGTCCACCGGGCCCAGCATCGGGGCGTCGGCGTACGCCGCGAAATCGCCGAAGAGGAAGGGGAGTTCGGCGCAGTGCGTGGCGCCCAGGGTGCCGTCGTCCCCGGGCGGGCGCCGCGTGAAGCGGTAGGCGTACGCGGGCCGGCCCCGCTCGGCGCAGTGGGCCGCGATCGCGGTGACCCCGGCCCCGAAGACCCGCTCGGTCCCGGCCGCGTCGGGGAAGCCGGCGGGCGAGGCGGCACGGAAGGCCGTCATCTCGTCCTGCGTGCTGCCCAGCAGGACGTCCGTGCCGTCCAGGCCGCCCGCGGCCACCGCCGCCATCGGGGCGCGGGGCAGGCCCGCCCCGCCGAGCACCGGGTGCATCGGTGGGGCGACGTCGCCGGGCCGGGCGCGCTCGGCCGACAGCCGCCCGTACGCCGACACGAGCCGCTCCGCGGGCAGTTCCCGCAGTTCCGGCGGGTGCGTGACGCCCAGGAGCCGCAGATAGGCGGCGGTGACCTCGGCCGCCTCGGCGGGCTCCCGCGGTGCGAGCCCCCACGGCCCGCTCTCGGCGAGCACCCGCCGGACGAGTCCGTGCGTGCCCGGGTCGACGGCGAGGCAGAGCGCGCAATACGCGCCGGCCGACTGCCCGCCCACCGTGACCAGCGCGGGGTCACCGCCGAAGGACGCGATGTTGTCGCGGACCCAGCGCAGCACCGCGGCCTGGTCCCGGCTGCCGAGGTTGTCCGCGCCGAGTTCCGGCAGGTACAGCCAGCCCAGCGGGCCGACGCGGTAGTTGGCGGTGACGACGACGATGCCGCCGAGGGCGGCGAGCCGCGTGCCGTCGTACCAGTCCCAGCCGCCCGAGCCGGTGGTGAAGCCGCCGCCGTGGAACCACACCAGCACCGCCCGGGGATCGGCACCGGCCTCGAGCGCCCCCTCGGGCGCCCACACGTTGAGGGTGAGGCAGCCGTCCTCGTCCCCGTGCGGCTCGCGCGGGCCCATGACGACCGCCAGCCGGGACGGCGCCTGCGGCACCTCGGGGCCGGCGTGGGCCGCGTCGCGCACGCCGGCCCAGCCGGGGTGCGGTGCGGGCGGGGCGAACCTCAACGCGTCCACCGGCGACGCCGCGTAGGGGATCCCGCGGAAGGCCGCCACGCCCCCCTCCCCGGTCACCCCGCGCACGGAGCCGCGCTCCGTGACCACCACCGGCCGCCGCTGTCCTTCGGTCTCACTGTCCATGGCAGCCGGTCTACCGGCAACGACCGGCCGGTGGCCACGACCTGCCCCGGCCGACGTGGCGGCACGTGCCCCCGATGCCGCCCGGACCGCCGGACGTGCGCGATGCGCGGCGGTTACCGTCAGGCCCCGGGTGCGCCTGGCGCCCCGGCGGCCTCGCCGGCCCGGACGGCCTCCGCCTCCGCCGCCGCCTCCGCGGCCTGCCGTTCCCGCTCCTTGCCACGGGCGGCGGCGCGCCGGCCGTAGAGGATCGTCCACGCGATGAGGACACCGGTGACGGCGTACGCCATCACCGAGTTGACCGTCACCATGGTGGCGGTCGACAGCTTGTACGAGAGGCCGATCCTGGCGAGTGCCTCGAGGATGTAGCCGACCCCCCAGGCGACGGTCATGGTGCGGATGACGTGGCGGAAGCCCTCGTACTGCCACAGGCCGTCGAACCGCTCGGCGTCCTCCTTGGTGCCGTTGGTGCCGAACTTGCGCCCGAAGTAGAACATCAGCGGCCGGGGCGCGAGCAGGCTGGCCAGGCAGACCACCCCGAACAGGCCGGTGACCGCGGAGTCCTTGACCAGCAGCAGGCGCGTGGAGTGCGGGCCCACGACGGTGACGACGACGGTGATCACCAGGAACACGAGGGTGATGACGGCGAACTCGTCCACCTTGCGGCGCCAGGCGAGCGTGATGGCGGTGTCGAGCACCGGCCACACGCCGGAGACGAGCAGGGCGGAGAACTCGCTCCAGCCGGCGTCGGTGAGCCGGCCGTAGGTGAGGATGGGCAGGACGATGTTGAAGGTGATGGTGAGCGCCCAGCCGAGCGCGGACGACGTGCCGGAACGTGCGGACACGGCTTTCCCCCCGTAGTAGTTGCCGAAGCCGCAGGGGAACATACGCCCGGCGCCGCCGCCCCGGCCAGGCTCTTTGCCCAGGCTTTAGGGCGGCGGCGCCGCGTGTGCCACCGGGCCCCGGTCCGGGGCCCGGCACCGGTCAGTCCTCCGGGGGCAGCTCCCCGGCGAAGGCCGCGGCGAGCCGCAGCCAGGGCGCGGCCTCGGCCTCGCGCCCCTGCCGCTGGAGGGTCCGGCCCAGCATCAGGTGCGCGTAGTGCTCGACCGGGTCGCGCTCGACGACCACGCGCAACTGCTCCTCGGCACGGCCGAGCTGGGCGGAGTGGTAGTAGGCGCGGGCGAGCAGGAGGCGCGGGGCGACCTGCTCGGGCACCTCGTCGACGACGGCCGTGAGCAGCCGGGCCGCCTCGGTGTACTCCTTGGCCTCGAAGTAGAGCCCGGCGCGCGCCCAGCGCTCCGCCGTGGTCTCCTCGTAGGCGGCGTAGGACCCGTGGTTGGTGGTGGTGTTCACGCGAGCTCCTCTCCGGGTGCGGTGTGCGGCATGTGACCGGCCGGCTCCCGTCCGAACCGGCCCCGTTCGAAGTCCTCGACGGCCTGCATGACCTCGGCCTTGGTGTTCATGACGAACGGGCCGAAGTGCGCGACCGGTTCGCGGATCGGGCGGCCGCCCAGGATCAGGACGTCCAGGGCGGGGGTGCGGCTGTCGGGGTGGTCGGTCGCCTCCAGGGTCAGGGTGTCGCCGCTGCCGAACACGGCCAGCTGGTGCGCGTCCAGCGGGCGCCGTTCGGCTCCGGCGGTACCGCGCCCGGACAGCACGTAGGCCAGGGCGTTGAAGTCCGGCCGCCAGGGCAGGACCAGGCGCGCGCCGGGACTGACGGTGGCGTGGACCAGCGTGATCGGGGTGAAGGTGCTCCCCGGTCCCGCGTGGCCCGCGACCTCGCCGGCGATGACGCGGACCAGCGCGCCGCCGTCGGGCGAGGACAGCAGCGCCGCCTCCGGGCCCTCGATGCTCTGGTAGCGGGGCGCGTTCCACTTGTTCGCCCGCGGCAGGTTCACCCACAGCTGGACGCCGTGGAACAGCCCGCCGGAGACGACCAGTTCCTCCGGCGGCGCCTCGATGTGGAGGATGCCGCTGCCGGCCGTCATCCACTGCGTGGCGCCGTCGGTGATCGTGCCTCCGCCGCCGTGCGAGTCCTGGTGCTCCATGCGGCCGTCGATCATGTACGTGACGGTCTCGAAGCCGCGGTGCGGGTGCCACGACGTGCCCTTGGGCTCGCCCGGCGCGTACTCGACCTCACCCATCTGGTCCATATGGATGAAGGGGTCGAGCTCCCGCGTCGGCACACCGGCGAAGGCGCGGTGCACCGGGAAGCCCTCGCCCTCGAAGCCCTGAGGGGCGGCGGTCACCCTGCGCACCGGGCGCTGCTCGGCGGTCAGCGGGTCGGGCCCGGCGACACGGGGCAGCAGCAGGGTGTTCTCCACGGTCACGGCAGGCATGACGCCCTCCTCGGCAGTCTCGGCGGGCCCGGTCCGGGCCTCGCACGGTCGGTTTAACATTCAACCAACCGAATCCATTCCGGCCCGCCCGCCGTCTGCCGTGGAGGCCCCCGGAGACCCCGCCGGCCTCAGAAGCCGAAGCGCGGGCGTTCGCCCTCCGGCACCAGGTCCACGTACTCAGGGTGCTTGCCGATCCACGCACGGATGAAGGGGCAGAACGGCAGCACCGCGAGCTTCCGCTCGCGGGCCGCGTCCAGCGCGGCCCGGGCGAGGGCGCCGCCGAGCCCGCGACCGCCGAAACGGGGGTCCACCTCGGTGTGGATGAACGCTATCTGGTCCCGGTACAGGTGGTACTCGGCGAAGCCGGCCACCTCCTCGGCACCGCCCTCCTCCGCCGCGTCGAAGATCTCGAAACGGGACTTGCCGGGGTTGTCGGCGACGCGCAGTGCCATCGTCTCTCCTACTCGGGCCGCAGGGCGGCCAGTTGCTGTGCGAACGGAACGACCGTATCGGCCGCGGTCACCGGGGCCGGGGGCCGCGTCACCAGCAGCGCCGCCAGCTCGCCCGCCGCGCGCACGATACGGGTCGGCAGGGTGTCGGTGAGCGCGTCGCCGCTGCCGCCCCAGTCCTCCGAGGCCGCGTACACGGCGGTCGGGACGACCACGGCCCGCAGGTAGGCGAAGAGCGGCCGCAGGGCGTGCTCCAGCGCGAGCGAGTGCCGGGCCGTACCGCCGGTGGCGGCGATCAGCACGGGCTTGCCGGCCAGCGCGTCGTTGTCGATGACGTCGAAGAACGACTTGAACAGCCCGCTGTACGAGGCCGAGAAGACCGGCGTCACCGCGATCAGGCCGTCCGCCTCCGTGACGGCGGCGACGGCGTCCGCCAGGGCGCGACCGGGGAAACCGGTGACCATGTTGTGGGCGATGTCCACGGCCAGGTCGCGCAGTTCGACCACCCGCACGTCGAGGGTGCGGCCGCCGTCCGCGACGGCCCGGCGTACGGCCTCGGCGAGCCGGTCGCCGAGCAGCCGCGTGGACGACGGCGTGCTCAGGCCGGCCGAGACGACCACGAGCTTGAGGGGTGCGGCGGTCACTTCGCGGCCTCCTTCTCCTTCTCCTCCAGGACCTGCGCGTCACGGCGGGCGACCAGCGAGACGTGCGTCGGGGCTTCGGGCACGTCCGCGGGACGGCCCTTGGCAAACTCCTCGCGCAGCACCGGCACGACCTCCTCGCCGAGCATGTCGAGCTGCTCCAGCACGGTCTTCAGCGGCAGTCCCGCGTGGTCCATCAGGAACAGCTGGCGCTGGTAGTCGCCGGCGTACTCGCGGAAGCCCAGCGTCTTCTCGATCACCTGCTGCGGCGAACCGACGGTCAGCGGGGTCTGCTCGGTGAAGTCCTCCAGCGACGGACCGTGCCCGTACACCGGCGCGTTGTCGAAGTACGGCCGGAACTCGCGGACGGCGTCCTGCGAGTTCTTCCGCATGAACACCTGGCCGCCGAGGCCGACGATGGCCTGCTCCGGGGTGCCGTGGCCGTAGTGCGCGTAGCGCGCGCGGTACAGCTCGACCATCCGCTTGGTGTGGTCGGCCGGCCAGAAGATGTTGTTGTGGAAGAAGCCGTCGCCGTAGTACGCGGCCTGCTCGGCGATCTCCGGCGAGCGGATGGAGCCGTGCCAGACGAAGGGGGCCACGTCGTCCAGCGGGCGGGGCGTGGAGGTGAAGCCCTGCAGCGGGCTGCGGAAGCGGCCGGCCCAGTCGACGACGTCCTCGCGCCACAGCTTGTGCAGGAGCGCGTAGTTCTCGACCGCCAGCGGGATGCCCTGCCGGATGTCCTGCCCGAACCAGGGGTAGACCGGTCCGGTGTTGCCGCGGCCCATCATCAGGTCGACGCGGCCGTCGGCCAGGTGCTGCAGCATCGCGAAGTCCTCGGCGATCTTCACCGGGTCGTTCGTGGTGATCAGCGTGGTCGAGGTGGAGAGGATCAGCCTCTCCGTGCGGGCGGCTATCCAGCCGAGCATGGTCGTCGGGGACGAGGGCACGAACGGCGGGTTGTGGTGCTCACCGGTCGCGAAGACGTCGAGGCCCACCTCCTCGGCCTTGAGCGCGATCGCCGTCATGGCCTTGATCCGCTCGTGCTCGGTCGGCGCCCTGCCGGTCGTGGGGTCCATGGTCACGTCACCCACAGTGAAGATCCCGAACTGCACCGGCTTCACCCTCCTCCGTCGTCTCACGATATGTTGTTGATTATTCAACCACCCCTTCCAACGAGATGCCTCATCGGGCTATTCCTCCCCCGGCGCCACCCCGGGCGGCGGTGCGACAGGTGGCGGTGACCAGCACGGCAGACGTGCGGGGCGCGGGAGGCCCCGATCGCAGCGCAAGGGGGTCGCGAGCGGGCGGCGCGGCCTCGACGGATGCGAGCGGCCCCATCGGGCGCTGACCACGGGCACCGGCCCCACGGTCCGCCCGGCACATCGCTTCCCCGCCGGCGGGGGCACCGCCGGCGATCCCCGTCACGGATACGCCGTACACGCATCCGCGCCCATGGCACCTGCGGGGGACACGGGGCGGTCCGGACACGGACGGTCGACCGTAGCGGACCGCGCGGGGGAAAGGCGAATTACGTTCACGGGTGGGTGAAAAGTGCCTATGTGACTGGATCGGAACACCTCCGGCAGAGCACTCTCAGGGGCGCCAGTCCGGCGTACGCCGCCCCGTGCGCCCCGCGACGCTCCCCCTCCTGCCTCCGAGCCGAAGTCCGTTTCCTGACACATGAGCCACGTGATGCTGTCCCCGAAGCCCACCGCCCTTGACGCGCGTTCCGCGGCGGGCCTCGTCCGGCAGTGGCGCAGAGCCGTGGAGCCGCAGGCGCTCGCAACGGCGTACGACGCACTCGCCGCGGCAGGCCCGCTCGTGCCGACGCCGTGGGGCGCGCTCCTGGTCACGGGGTACGAGGAGTGCCGGCAGGTGCTGACCGGGCGGGAGTGGCTCACCCTCGGGGCCCGGTGGCGCGACGCCCACCGCCCCGGGTGGCGGGAGAGCGAGAGCACGGTCGGGCTGTGCGAGACGCCCCTGCAGCAGGATCCGCCGGAGCACACCGCGCGCCGGCGTCCGCTCAACGCGGTGCTGGCCCCGCGGGTCGTGCGGGAGGCGGCGGAGCGGCTCGTGGAGCCGCTCACCGACCGCCATGTGCGGGAGTTCGCCGCGGCCGTGCGCCGTGACGGCGCCGCCGACGTCGTCGCCCGGGTCTGCCGGCCGCTGCCCACCGCGGTCCTGGCGGAGATGGCCGGGCTGCCGGAGTGGATCGACCGGGGGTGGCTCGCCGCCGAGAGCGCCGCCATGGTGCGCGTGGAGGAGCTCGCCGCACCGCCCAGCGTCGTACGGCGGGCGGACGCCGCCGCGCTGTCCCTGCTCGACGCGTACGACCGCGCGCTGGCCGAGCGCCGCCGGCACCCCACGGGGGACCTGCTGTCCCGGTGGGCCGCCGAGGACCCGGCAGGGGCCCGCTATCTGCTGCTGACGCTGTTCTCCGCGGGGGTGCCCACCACGGCCGCCCTGCTGGCCGGCACGGCGCTGACGCTGATCACCGACCCCGCGTCTGCCGAAAGGATCCGCCAGGACCCGGGGTTCGCCGGGCCGCTCACGGACGAACTGCTGCGCTGGGACCCGCCGGGACGGGTCGTGACCCGCGTGGCGGACGCGGACACCGAGCTGGGCGGCCGCCCGGTGCCCGCCGGACGCGTCGTCCACGCGCTCATCGGCGCGGCGCACCGCGACCCGGCGCGCTTCCCCGCCCCGCACGTCTTCGACGCGGACCGGCCGGCGCAGCGGCTGCTGGCCTTCGGCGGCGGCCTGCACTACTGCCTCGGGTCCCATCTGGCCCGCGCGCAGGCGCTCGCCTTCGCCCGGGCCTTCGCCCGCGAGCTGCCCGGCGCCCGGGCCGCCGCCCCGCCGGTGCGGCACACCGGGCCGAGCATGGCCGACATCGCCCGGCTCACCATCCACTCGCCCCTCACCTAAGGGAGACCGAAGGCCAGTGACCGAAATCCAGGACGCCACCGACGCGTTCCGCAAGGACCTGTCGTCGTCGACCTTCGTGCGGGCCATGGTGGAGACGGGCGTCCGGCCCTTCTACCGATCCCTGCACATGGCGGGCGACGGGGAGGCCGTCGTCGAGGGGCGGGACGTCGTCATGGCGGGCTGCAACGACTACCTGGGCCTGTCCACGGACCCCCGGGTGACGGCGGCCGCGGCCGAGGCGCTGACCCGCTACGGCGCCTCCTGCTCCGGTGCGCGCACCCTCAACGGCACCCTCCCCCTCCACGGCGAACTGGAGGAGCGGATCGCGGACTTCCTGGGCACCGAGGCGGCCGCCGTGGTCACCACCGGCTTCCAGGCGAACCTCGCCGTGGCCGCCCTGCTCGGCCGCGGCGACATCGCCTTCAGCGACATGTCCAACCACGCCTCGCTGGTCGACGGCATCCGGCTCGGCGCGGCCCGCCGCGTCCTGTACCCGCACTCGGACACCGTGCGGCTGGACACGCTCCTGGAGCAGGCCACGGCCGCGGAACCGGCCGCGGGCAAGGTCGTCGTCACCGACGGGATGTTCTCCATGGACGGCGACCTGTGCCGGCTCCCCGAGCTGACGGAGCTCGCCGCCCGGCACGGCGCCCGCCTCGTCGTCGACGGCGCCCACGACATCGGGCTGCTCGGCCCTGGCGGGCGCGGTGTCGCGGACCACTTCGGCCTCATGGACCGGGTCGACCTGTTCACCGGGACCCTGTCCAAGTGCTTCGGCTCCACCGGGGGGTTCCTCGCCGGTCCCGCGCACGTCATCGACTACCTGCGCTACAGCGCCCGCTCCATCCTCTTCTCCGCGTCGATGCCGCCGGCCGCCCTCGCCGCCGGGATCGCCGCGCTCGGCATCGCCGCGGCCGAGCCCTGGCGGCGCCGGCGCGTGCTCGCCCTCGCGGAGGCGCTGCGGGCGGGGCTGCGCGCGCTCGGCTACGACACGGGCGACTCGGTCACCCCGGTCGTGCCCGTCCTCATCGGGGACGCGACCGTGTGCGCCCGCATGTGGCAGGCCCTGCTCGACGAGGGCGTGTTCACCAACGCGGTCGGTGCCCCCGCCGTCCCCGAGGGCCGCTGCGTGATCCGGGTGACCGTGCAGGCCACGCACTCCGACGCCCATCTGGAGCGGATCTTGGGCGCCTTCGCGGCCGCCGGCCGCCGGGTCGGCCTCGTCCCGGACCTGCCCGCCCAGGCGGTGGCCCGGTGAACGCCGTCACCGTCACCCCCGTCGAGGACCGCGCCGCCACGACGGCCTTCATCAGGCTGCCGTACGCGCTCTACCGCGACGAACCGCACTGGGTCGCGCCGCTGGAGCGCGAGGTGCGCGCCTTCCTCGACCCGCGCCGCAACCCCTTCTTCGAGACGGCCGAGGCGCGGCTCTTCCTCGCCCGCCGGGGGCGCCGGACCGTCGGCCGGATCGCGGCCGTCACCGACCCCCGCTTCCACGAGCGGCACGACTACAAGTGCGGTCACTTCGGGCTCTTCGAGTGCGCCGACGACCTGGAGGCCGCCGGGGCCCTGTTCGACGCGGTGGCCGACTGGCTGGCCGGGCGAGGGCTGACCCGGATGCTGGGCCCGCTCAGCTTCTCCGTCAACGACGAGTGCGGACTGCTCGTGGACGGCTTCGACGGGCCGCCGAGCGTGGGCATCCCTTACAACCCGCCGTACTACGCGGACCTGCTGACCGGCTGCGGCTTCGGCAAGGCCAAGGACCTGCTGTCCTGGCTGGTGCCGATGCCCCCCGACGGCGAGCCGCCCGCCGCGATCGCCCGGGTCGCCGCGCGCACCCTGGCCGACCCGGCCGTGCGGGTGCGGCCGCTCGACCCGGACCGCTACGAGGCCGACATGGCCGTCATCAAGGACATCTACAACGACGCCTGGGCCGAGAACTACGCCTCCGTGCCGCTGACCGACGCCGAGTTCCTGCACATGGCCGCACAGTTGAAATCGGTCCTCCACCCGGAGCTGGTGCGGATCGCCGAGGTGGACGGCGAGCCGGCCGCCTTCACGCTGTGGGTGCCGGACGTGAACCAGGCGCTGCGCACCGCGCGGGGCAGGCTCACCACCTGGGGACTGCCGGTCGGCATGCTGCGGATCAGCCGCGCCATGGGGCGCATCACCCGTGTCAGGGGCGGCACCTCGGGCGTGCGCAAGGAGCACCGCAGCCGGGGGCTGGTGGCGGTGCTGCTCGCCGACGCGCAGCGCGCCGCGTTCCGGCTCGGCTACACCGAGACCGACCTGTCCTGGATCCTGGAGGACAACCGCGGCTCCAACCGGCACGCGCAGGCCATGGGCGGGGTGCACTTCAGGACGCACCGGCTGTACGAGCGCGACGGCGGGGGCCTGCGGTGAGGTACCTCGTGACCGGCGCCACCGGCTTCATCGGCGGCCACCTCGTACGCCACCTCACCGCCCGCGGCCACGAGGTGACCGCGCTGGTCCGCGGCGGCCGCGACGTGCCCGGCGCCCGCAGCGTGCCCGGTGACCTGGCCACCGGGGAGGGGCTGGCCGTCGCACTGCGGGGCGTGGACCGGGTCGTCCACCTGGCGGGGGTCACCAAGGCCGGGGACCCCCGCGCCTACGCCGCCGTCAACGCCGCCGGCACACGGCGGCTGTGCGAGGCGGCCGCGGTCGCCGCCGTGCCGCCGCGCCTGGTGTACTGCTCGTCGCTGGCCGCCTCCGGCCCCGGGCGGCGGCGTCACGAGGACGCGCCGCCGGAGCCGGTCTCCGCGTACGGGCGCAGCAAGCTCGGCGGCGAGTGGGCGGTGCGGGACGCGGCGGACCGGCTGCCGGCCGTCGTGGTCCGGCCGCCGATCGTCTACGGCCCGGGTGACCCGGAGTTCCTGCCGCGGCTGGTGGCGGCGGTGCGTACGGGCCTGCTGCCCGCGGTCGGCCGGCCCGGGCCGCGGCACTACTCGCTGATCCACGTCGACGACCTGTGCAGGGCGCTGATCACCGCCTCCGACCCCGGCACGACGGACGTGGGCACGTACCACGTCTGCGACGGCACCGAGCACCGCTGGGAGGACATCGGCGCCGCCGTGGCGGCCGCGCTCGGGCGCCGGGCGCCGCGGGTGGTGCACATCCCCGGGCCGCTGGCCATGGCCGCGGCACGGCTGTTCGGCAGCTCGTCGGCGCTCAACCCCGACAAGGTCGCCGAAGCGCTGCACCCCGCGTGGACCTGCGCCCCCGGCGGCCGCCTCCCGTACCGGCCCGCCGTCACGCTGCCCGAGGGGCTGCGCGGCGCCCTGAAGCGCTGACCGCCCCGCCAGGAACCCCACCAGGAACCCCGGAAGGGGGAGCACCCCCATGCGCCGCCGACTGTCCCCGTACGAACGCGTCATCTGGGCCGCGGGCGAGCGGCTCCCGGTCAACATCGCCGCCGTGGCCCGGGTGGAGGGCCGCACCACGCCCGGGCGCGTGCGCGCGGCCGTGGCGTCCGTGCGCCGCCGCCACCCCCTGCTCGGCGTCCGCATCGCCGACCCGGGGCCGTGGCAGGGGCGGCTCACCACGGCCGGGGTGCCGGACCCGGGGGTGCGGGTGGTCCCGGACGCCGGTGCGGGCGCCTGGTCCCGCGTGGTGGAGGAGGAGCTCCAGCGGCCCTTCGACACCCGTACGGGTCCCCTCGCCCGCTTCGTGCTCGTCGACGCGGGCGAGGCCTTCGACCTCGTCACCGTCTACCACCACCTGGTGGCCGACGCCGTCTCCGCTGGCGTCGTCATGCGCGACCTGCTGACCCACCTCGGGGGGCCCGATCCGGCGGGCACCCCCCTGCCCGGCCCGGCACGGCCGCCCGGCGCACACCGGAGGGCCGCGGCGGAAGCGTCGGACGCGTCGGACGCGGGCCCGGTGCCGGTGCTGGCGGCACCCGCGGACGAGCTGATCCCCGGCCCCCGCGCCCACCCCGGGGACCTGCTGAAGACCGCCCGCGCGCTGGGCGGGCCCGTACGGCCGCCCTACCCCTCGGACGGGCGGCTCGCCTACCACGCGTGGTCACTGGAGCGCGAGGAGACGGAGCTGCTGCTCAAGCGGTGCCGGGCGCAGGGCGCGACGCTGCAGGCCGCCCTGTGCGCGGCCTTCGCACGGGCCGCCGCGCCCGGCCGCCCGGCGCGGATCGCGGTCGCGGCGGACCTGCGCCGGGTGCTGGAACCGTCGCCCGGTGAGGCCATGGGCCTGTACGCGGCGAGCTTCGTGGTCCCCGTGGACGGCGGCACCGACGACCTGTGGGCTGCCGCGCGCGCCGCGCGGGCCGGGATCCACGCCCGGCTCACCCCGGAGGAGCTGCGGCCGCTCGTGCGCGTCTTCCGGCTGACCTCGTTCCTGCCGCACCGCGCCGTCGGCGCCCTCCTGCGGCGCGGCGAGACGCGCGGCCCCCGGTTCGACGTGTCGGTGAGCAACACGCGCCTGGACCTTCCCGGGACGTACGGGCCGCTGCGGCTGGCCGCCGTCCACGGGGCCGCGCACACCAGCCTGTCCGGGGCGCCGCTGGTGATCGTGGTGGGGCTGGGCGGGCGGCTGTTCCTGAGCGTGACGTCCACGGTGGGCGAGGAGGCCGCCGACCTGTGCCGGCGCGCCATGGACCACCTCCTGTCCGCCGGGTGAGGCCCGCCGACGGATAGCCGCGGGCTCAGCGGGTATCGGAAGGACGTGGCACGCACCGTGGGAGTGGAAGAAGAGCTTCTCCTGGTGGACGCGCGGTCCGGGGAACCGCGCGCGGTGGCCGACGCGGTGCTGGACGGCGGCCCCTGGCCCCGGGAACTGGTGGCCGAGCTGCAGCAACAGCAGCTCGAACTGAACAGCTCCCCCTGCGTCACCCTGGACCAGCTCCGGGAGGAGCTGCGCTCCTGGCGCCGCCGGGCGGCCGGGCTCGCCCGCTCGGAGGGCGTCGCGGTGGCGGCGCTGGGGACCTCCCCGATGGCGGTGCCGCCCCGGCTCACCCCCAGGGGCCGCTACCGCAGGATGGCCCAGTCCTTCGGCCTCACCGCGCAGGAGACCCTGACCTGCGGCTGTCACGTCCACGTGGGGGTCGAGTCGGACGAGGAGGGCGTGGCCGTCGTCGACCGCATCCGCCCCTGGCTGCCGCCGTTGCTGGCGCTCAGCTCCAACTCGCCGCTCTGGCAGGGCGCCGACACGGGGTACGCGAGCTACCGCTACCAGGTCTTCGGCCGCTGGCCCACCGCCGGGCCGACCCGCGGCTTCGGCTCCGCCGAGGGGTACCGCGCCGCGGTGTCGCGGCTGCTGGCCACGGGGATCCTGCTCGACCAGGGCATGCTCTACTTCGACGCCCGGCTGTCGGCGAAGTTCCCCACGGTGGAGGTGCGCGTCTGCGACGTGTGCCCGGAGTACCAGGACGCGGTGGTGCTGGCCGCGCTGGTGCGCGGCCTGGTCGAGACCGCCGCCCGCGAGTGGGCCGACGGGTGCCCCGCGCCCGGCGACGACGTGTCCCTGCTCCGGCTCGCCTCATGGCGGGCCAGCCGCTCCGGGCTGGACGGCGCCCTGCTCCATCCGCGTACCTTCCGTCCGGCGAGCGCGCACGACGTCGTCGAGTCCCTGGTCGCCCACGTCGAGGACGCCCTGAAGGACGCTGGCGACCTGTACACCGTCCGCGCCGGCGTGGACCGCCTGACCTCCCAGGGCTCCGGCGCCCGCCGGCAGCGCCAGGTGTACGCGCACGGCGGCGCCGCCGCGGTCCTGCGGGACGCGGTCCGCCGCACCGCGGCGTGACCACGCACCGGCGAGCGCACCACGCGGGCGGATCGCCGCGGACTCAGGAGCAGGGCATCGGCTCCACCCATCGGGCCCGCCAGGCGGGCGGGGCGAACGCGTCCGCGAAGTACTGGGTCTCGTGCGCGACCTTGCCGTCGCGGAATTCCATGATGCTGATGGTCGGTGTCGGTTTCCCGTCGTAGGCGATCTCGTACTCGGTGATCCAAAGATCCCCGCTGCCGAGGATCCGGCGGATGGTGAAGTCGAGCTTGGCGGGGTGACCCGAGCGCAGTGCCTGGAGATTGCGCCGGCCATGGATGCGCTCACCCGACTGGGGATAGTCCGTGATCACGTCGTCGTGATAGATCTCGTGCTCGATGTCCTGGTCCCCGGCGGCGGACGCTGCCCAGTGCCGGTCCAGCGCCTGTCGGATACCGCGGTCTTCCATCGCGCCCCTCCGGCTGCGGAATCGTCGGATGATCCATGGACGGCCTCGACGAGGCCCCGAGGCCGCCACGAGGTGTGGGCTCTGCACCGATCGTAAGCGGCCTGGGGCGCCGGTTCTCATCGGCCGCGAAGCCTGCTCCGCCGTACCCCGGAGTGAGCGGCCGGTCACGGGCGGCGCGCTATCCTGCCGCGACGCCGGCAACGGGGATCGGGGGCGGCTGATGACGGACGCGCGCGCGGCCGTGGACCGCATGCTGAGGCGCTTCGCGCTGGCGGAGCCGCCGGGCACCGGCCGCCTCGTCGACGGCGCCGGACCGGCGCCCGGGAGCCTGCTGCGGGCGGCGGAGGACCTGTTGCGGGAGTCCTGGCGGGGCGAGGACGGCCGCGCCCCGGCCGCCGCCGCCCTCGCGCTGATCGTGCTGGGCCTGGACACGGCGCCCCGCGACCATCCGCTGCGCGCCCGGCTCGTCCTGCACCTGCAACTGGCCGACCGCACCCTGGCGCACCTGCACGGCGACTTCCGCACCGCGCCCGAGGTCCGCCACCACCTGGGGGCGCAGACCCAGCACCGCTCGCCCGACGACCTCGTGGCCGTCGCCGCCCGCTACCCGTCCGGCCCCGCCCAGCAGCCGTTCCATCCCGCGGACCCCTTGGAGGGCGGGGCGGCGGCGCTGCTGGCGACGCTGCCTGCGGACGACCTGTGCCGTCCCGGGCTGCTCGCCCGGCTCGCGCACTGCGCGCTGATCCGCTACGAGTGCGGGGCCACGGACGAGTTGCCTGCGCTGTGGGCGCGTGCCCGGGAGGCCTTCGCCGCGGTCACCCCCGGGCACGTCGACGCCCCGGACGCGGGCCGGGTGGCGGTGCTCGCCGGGATCGCCTGGGTCCGGGCCCACCCGCGGGACCGGGAGGCGGTGGACGTCGCCGTGCGGGGCGGGCGGCTGGCGCTGGCCGCGGCGAGCGGGCGCACCATGGGCGGGCTCCGGGACCGGCACGAGATGCGCAGCGTCCACTTCGCGCTGGCGGCGGCGCTGATGTGCACGCTGCCCTGGGCGCCGGCCCGCGCGACGATCGACGAGGCGATGGGCCACCTGGAGGCGTACCGGGCCGAGGGCCTGCCGGACGACAACGGGACCTACGAGGTGAACCGGGCCTCGCTGCTGGCCGCCCGCGCGGTCGTGGACTGGGAGGCCGCGGACGCCGCCGAGGCCGAGCGAATGCTGCGCGCGCTCGTGGAGCGGCTGCCACCGGGCCATCCACTGCTGCCGCACGTCGCCGAGAAGGCCGCCGCGGTGGGCGAACTCCGCGGCAGGATGCGGCTCGTACCGCGCGCCCTCGGCTCGGTGGCGACCCGGTTCCTGCCGATGATGGTGCGGTTCGCGCCCGCGCTGCCGCCGGTGCAGCTGCGGTCGGCCCTGCCGCCGGACGGCTTCCCCACCGACCCCGTCACCCCCGCCCCCACCCCCGCCCCGGAACCCGGGCCCGGACCGGAACCGGGCGTGGGCGCGGGCACGGGCACGGGCGACGGCGAGGCCGAGAGCGAGGGCGAAGGAGCAGCCGACGACCTGTACGCGCGCTTCACCACCGCCTTCCCCGTCCCGCCCGACATGCGGCCCCTGCTGGACGCCCTGGCCAAGGGCCCCGGCACGCCCCAGGGCATGGATCCCGCCTTCGTCGCCGACGCCGAGCGGCGGTTGCGCGAGGCGCTGGAGCGGACGGAGGCCGGCAGCGCCGAACGCGCGTGGACGGCCGGCCTGCTGATGGCGGTCATCGGGATGCGCTACATGGCCGACCAGGACGCCGCCGTGATCGAGGAGGCGGCCGCGCTCGGCGACCGCGTCCTGGCCGAACTCCCCCACGGCTGCGCGGAGCACGTCCGCCTGGTCCTCGCCTCGGCGCCGTGGCAGCACATGCGGGCGGTGCTCGCCATGGACACCGGCGCCCTGCGCGCCTGCTGCCGGGAGCTGCGCGCGGCGCTCGACCTGCTGCCCGGGGACGCGCCCGAGCGCGCCGCCGGGGAGGTCGAGTACGCCAATGCGCTCACCAACCTCGCCGGGCTCACCCAGGACCCCGTCCTGGCCGCCGAGGCGCGCCGCAGGATCGCCGACGCCTCACGGCGCGTGGAACGGACCCCGGGCCTGACGGACCTGCTGGGCGGGATGGTGACCTCGTACGGCCACTGGGCGGACTACACCGACGCCACGGTCCGCGGGGACCGGCGGGCGGCGCGGGCGGCCGAGGTCGCGTTCGTGGCGTCGCCCGCGGGCGAGATGCCGGCGCTGCGGTTCGAAGTGGCGCGCATCGCGATGGCCGACGCCCTGGAGCACCACGACTGGGCGGCCGCGGCCGACGCGGCGGCACGGGCCCTGGAGACCCTGCCGTCGCTGGCCTCGCGGGCCCTGGCGCGGGAGGACCGCCGGGCCACCGTCGGCGGGGCGCTGCTCGGCCGCCGCTACCCCATGGCGCACCTGGGGGTGGACGGCGCCGACCCGTCGGGGGCGGGCCGGCCCGATCCCCTGACCGGTACGAGCCTCGGCCGCACCGGCTGCGCAGCAGCGCTCGCCGCCGGGCGCCCCGCGCAGGCGCTGGCGCTGCTGGAGCGGGGCCGGGCCGTCCTGATGGGCCAGGACCTGGAGGCCCGCGCCGATCTGACCGCCCTGTCCGCGGCGCACCCCTTGCTGGCCCGGGAGTTCGCCGGGCTCGGGGGACGCCTGCGGCGGGCCGAGGCGGGCGAGGACTTCATGGAACGGCACGTGCCGGCCGCCGAGTGGGAGGCGCTGCTGATGCGCGTCCGCGGCAAGCCGGGCTTCGAGCGGTTCCTGATGCCGCCCACGGAACGAGAGATGCGCGCCGTGGCGGCGCAGGGACCGGTCGTCGCGGTCAACGTGGACCGGCTCCGGTGCGACGCGCTCGTCGTCACGCAGGAGCGCATCTTCTCCGTTCCGCTGCGTGAGCTGACGGAAGGACAGCTGGCCCTGCGGGCACAGGAGTTCCTCGGCGCGGTCAGCCTGCCGCGGACCGCGCCCGACGAGGAGCACGACCGCGCCCGCGAACTCGTCCTGGACACCCTCGCCTGGCTCTGGCGCACCGTGGCCGAGCCGGTGCTCACCGCCCTCGGCCTCACCCGGCCGCTCCCCGCGGACGCCCCCGCGTCGGCCGCGCCCCGGCTGTGGTGGTCGGCCTCCGGGCCGCTGGCGTACCTGCCGCTGCACGCGGCCGGACTGCAGCGGCGGCACCAACTGCGCGACGCGAGCACCGTCCTGGACCGGGTGGCCTCCTCCTACACCCCCACCCTGCGCGCCCTGCGGCACGCCCGGCAGGTCTCCTCCGGCCGCACCGGCGGACGGCTGCTCGCCGTCGGCCGGCCCACCGGCACGGCGGGCTCGGCGGGCGCCTCGGCCCGTGAGGTCGCCGCGATCGCGGACGCGCTGGGCGGCGTACGCGCCGTCGAGGGCGAGGCGGCCACGCCGGAACGGGTCCTGTCGGCCCTGCGCACGGCCCGCTGGGTGCACTTCGCCTGCCACGGCGTCAGCGACCCGCGGGACCCGTCCGCCAGTCACCTGCTCCTGCACGGCGGGCCGCTCAGCGCCGCGGACGTCTCCCGGCAGGAACTGCTCTACGCCGAGCTGGCGGTGCTGCTCGCCTGCCACACCGCGCACACCGGGCAGCTGCCGGACGAGGCCGTCCACCTCGCCTCCGCCTTCCAGACCGCCGGCTACCCCCAGGTCGTCGGCGCCCTTTGGGAGGCCGACGACGCGGTCTGCGCCCTCCTGGCCGCCCGCCTGTACGCAGCGCTCCGCGGCCCGGCGCCCGGCGCCGTCGCCCCCGCGGACGCGGGCCGCGCCCTCAACCACGTCATCCGCGCCCTGCGCACCCGCTACGCCCGCTCCCCGGCGGTTTGGGCGCCCTTCGTCCACATCGGCCGCTGAGGCCCGCGACGGGACGTCAGGCGCCGCCCAGCGGTCCGGCCAGGTCCGGGTGCACACGGGCCGGGTCGACGGTGGTCACGGTGTACGCGGCGACCCCCGAGGTCACCAGGGGGTCCTCCGCCGCGATCCGCTCGATCGTCCGCCGGTCCGTGCCCCGGGCGAGGATCACGCCGCCCTCGGACGAGGGCACCGTCTGCCCGGAGAGCAGGAACGTGCCGGCACGGTGGTGGCGTTCCAGGAACGCGACATGGGCGGCGACGAAAGGCCCGGCGTCCGCTTCCGATCCGGTGTACGTCAGGAACAGCAGGTGCAGCATGCTCGTCCGATCTCGTGGCGGGCCGGGCGGCCCGCCACATCATGGCAGCGCCCGCTCCCGCGGGGTCATCTGCGGCGGCGCAGCACCAGGTCGAGCTCCTGCCAGGTCGCCGGGGCGACGGGCCCCGGCGGGACGGGGATCCCCACCGCACGGGCGACGGAGCGCAGACGCAGGTCCACGACGGCGTCGGCGAGGTCCGCCAGGGCGAAGAGCCGTTCGCGGCCGAGCCACCAGGCGGCGGACACGAGCACGGCGCCGACGACGAGCGCGGGCCACCACGCGGTGACGCAGGCCAGCGCCGCGTACAGCAGGCCCCATCCGCACAGCCGGGTGGACGCCTCGAAGGCACCGGCCGCCGTGCGGATCTCCCCGCGGTCGGCCTCCGTGGCCGCCAGCCACAGGCGCGGCCAGACCGCCGTGAAGGGCACCGCGTAGTACCCGCCGACGCGGTGCTCCAGGGCGTGCATCCGGTCGCCCATGCGGGTGGGACGGGCCGGGGGCAGGGGCGCGATCCGGTCGCGGCGTGCCTCGGCCGCCCGGGCGGCGGCCAGTTCGGCCTCGTCGCCGTCGCGTTCGTGGTTCCGCAGGTGGGCCGCGACGTCCGCGTCGGCGCGCTCGCGCCGGACGCGGCGCCGGCGCACGAGCCATTCCCCCGATCCTCCCGGCCAGGGCCCGAGCCAGAGCACCTGGACGGCGCGGGCCAGCAGTTGCACCGCCAGGCCCGGTACGACGGCGAGCAGGAGCGCGGCCACCAGGGCCAGGAAGAGCGCGGCGCCGCCGTGGGCGTCGGTCCAGTCCGCGTAGCGCTCGACCTCGTGCAGCAGGCGGCCCGCGTCGAACGGCCCTCGTCCGCCGAGCACATGGGCGGCCCATGCGGTGCCGAGGAAGAGCGATCCGGGCAGCGCGAGCAGGGACACCCAGCGCTCGGCGAGCTTCCCGCCGATCTCGTCCAGCAGACCCGCCACCGCGCTAGTACCCGCCTTCCGGGCCGCTGCGGCCCCGCGCCGCCCGGCGGGCGCATCCGCCGCGTCGCCCGCAGGGACCGGCCGCCCGTGCCGGACGCTTCCTCCACCGTGGGACTGCGCGCACCGGACGCTCCTCCTTCACCCGCAGGGACCGGGACGACAGGCCTAGTACCAGACGGGCCGCAGTTCGGCGTCGAACATCGCGCAGTGCGGGGCGGTGACGGACGCCGTCGGGTCCTCGCTGCGGGCGCAGACGCCGCGCGGGCAGCGGTGGCGCAGGAGGCCGCCGCCCCCGCCGGTCATGCCGGGCACCTGGGCGTAACCACCCGCGTCCTTGCGGGAGTCGAACCGTACGCCGAGCCGGAGCCCGAGGTCGGTGACCAGCTCCATGTCGCCGGCGCCCTGCCGTACGGTCTCGGCGACGGCCTCGAGCTCGGCCGCTTCGGCCGGGTCGCCGCTCGCGGCGCGCCGCAGCCGCGGCAGCGTCTCGCAGAAGGCCATGACGTCGTCCTCGGTCACCGGACCAGCCTACTGATCTGCGATCATTGCCGTATGGCGTTCACCGAAGAGCTCGCCCGGGCCGTGCTCGCGGCGGACGGACAGGACGGCGCGAAGCTGATCGCGCTCGGCGAGAACGCGGTGCTCGAACTCGCGGACGGCGTGACCGTCGCGAAGGTCGGCCGCGGTCCCGAACTGCTGGACCGGGCCGCACGCGAGGTGCGCACGGCGTCCTGGCTGGCCGCGCACGGCGTTCCTGCGGTACGGGCGGCGGCGCCGCAGGCCCGGCTGGTCGAGGGGCACCCGGTCACGTACTGGGAGCGGCTTGCGGACACCGTACGGCCTGCGGAACCCGCCGACCTCGCCGCGCTGCTGCGGCTCGTGCACGCCCTGCCCGAGCCGGACTTCGCCCTGCCGCGCCGTGACCTGCTGGACGGGGTGGAGCGGTGGCTGCGGCTGGCCGGGCCGGCGGTGGACCCCGCGGACGCGGCGTACCTGCGCGAACGCCGGGACGGTTTCGCCGCCGCGGCGGCCGCACTGACCCCGCACCTGCCCGCGGGGCCGATCCACGGCGACGCGCTGCCGCGCAACGTGCACGTCGGCCCGGACGGTCCGGTCCTGGTGGACCTGGAGACCTTCTCCGCCGACCTGCGCGAGCACGACCTGGTCGTCATGGCGCTCAGCCGTGACCGCTACGGCCTCGGTACGGACGCCTACGACGCCTTCACGGCCGCCTACGGCTGGGACGTGCGCGAGTGGGACGGCTGCGCGGTGCTGCGCGGGGCGCGGGAGACGGCGAGCTGTGCCTGGGTGGCGCAGCACGCGCCGGGCAACCCGGCGGCGCTCGCGGAGTTCCGCCGGCGGGTGGCCTCGTTGCGGGACGGCGATCCGGCCGTGCGCTGGTACCCCTTCTGACCCTTCCTGCCTCGCCGTCCGGCTCGGGCTGCGAGGATGGGCACCCCTTCGGCCTGGGCGGTGTCCATGTCAGATTCCTCGATCGTGCGTCGTGTCCTCGCCGACCGTCCCTTCGCGGAGGTCGGTGAACCGCGCGTCGCCGTCGCGGACGAGCGGCTGGGGCGCCTGGTCGTGGGCGGCGACATGGGGTGGATCTCCTGGCCGCAGTCGGGGCGGGCGGGGACCGACCGCTGGCCCCGGTACCGCGTCGGCGTCTACGACGCCCGGGACCTGCGCTGCCGGCACGTGTACGAGTGCCCGTGGCCGGTGAACTCCGTCGCCTTCCATCCGCTCCTCCCGCTGGTGGCCGTGGGCGTGGGCCGCTACGACGGCAGCTGGGACTTCGAGGGCCAGCTGCTGCTGATGGACCTGGAGTCGGGCGACGTGCGGCCGGTCCTGGACGGCGGCCGCGAGGTGACCTCCGTCCGGTGGGTGGACGGGCGGCGCCTGCGGCTGGTCGTCACCCCCGAGGACAAGGACCACGAGTACGCCTTCAGCCACGGCTTCGAGTCCGTCCTGGAGCGCGAGGACTGGCGGGCGGTGCCCGCCCGCTCCGTCGGGTACCGCGAAGTGATGGGCCCTCGGGTGCCGTACGCGTACCCCGAGGGCGGCGACGCCCGCGACCTGCTGACGGAGCGTGGCACCGCCCTGGGGACGGCGTGGGCGCCGCGCCGTCAGGTGCGGGCCGTCGAGGTGCTCGCCGACGGCCGGGTGCTGGCGACGGCCGAGGGCGCGCTGCTGGAGTGCCGGCTGCCGACGGGGCAGCTCCAGTGGTCGGTGCCCGACCCGGACGGCGGGCAGCAGATCCACGTGGCCGCCGACCAGCGGTCGGCCTGGGTCAACGTCCGGCACACCCTGCGCCCGTCGGGGCAGGGGTGGCAGCGCTCCGGCACGCTGGTGCAGCGGGTGTCCCTGGCGGACGGGCGGTTGCTGGAGGCCTTCGAGCCCGGTCACGCGGTGACGTTCACCGGCAGCCGTGACGGCCGGCTCGCCGTCCGGCAGGGAGGGCCGGATCAGGGGGGCGGCGCGACCCGGCTGCTGGCCCCCGACGGCACCGAGGCGGCGCGCTTCACGCTGACGGCGAGCGACTTCCGTCTGCGGCGCGGCGCTGAACTGCTCTTCGTGCGGGACCTCCACGGTGTGCCGCGGGGCCGGGCGTGGGTCGGCGCGCTCGACGGCGGGGCAGCGGACGCCGAGCCGGAGCTGCGCAGGCTCTTCCCCCTCGACTGGGAACCCGGGCGCGGCTCCCACCTCTTCCCCGGACCGGCCGTCCGGCTGGACGGCGACGCGCTGGTCCAGGCCGCCGTGGTCCGCGACGCGGGCGAGGCCCCGGCACGGAACGCCTTCGTGGTGCGGCGCCGGTTCCCGGACGGCACGCCGGAGTGGGTGTTCGCCGCCGACGAGCCGGTCACGGCCCTGGACGCCGACGAGGACACCGTCTACGCCGCGCACCGGTCCGGGGAGGTCGTGGCGCTCGACGCACGCACCGGCAGCCCGCGCCGACGGCACCGGCTGCGCGTCGACGGTCAGGTGGTCGTGCCCCTGTCCCTCGCGGCGGCCGGTGCCGGCAGGTTCCTGGTCGGGACCGTGGACGGGCGGATCCTCGACTGCGCCCCGGTCGCGCCGGCGGACCCCCAGGTCACCTCGGCCGGGGGATGACCGGCCAGGCCTGCTCGACGACGGCCGCCGGGTCGGCGGTGCGCCGCAGGTACGCCTGGAGGGAGGCCGACTGCTCGGCCGCCGCCCGGACCTGAAGGGCGTGCAGGTCCGCCAGCGGCATCAGGCCGACGGGCTCGTGCCGCTCCCCCATGCGGCGCACCACGCGGGCCGCGGCCACCGCGTCGGCCCGCGCGTCGTGGGCGCCCTCCAGTTGCACGCCGTAGTGGGCGCACAGCGCCTGCAGCGCCCGCCTGCCCTTGCGGTACTTGTCGACGTGCTTGTCGATGACCAGCGGGTCGATGACCGGCGACGGCACGCCGCCCAGCCGTTCGCTGACCGACGCGACGCCGTGCCGCCGGCACTCGCGGTCCAGCAACGACAGGTCGTAGCGTGCGTTCATCACCACCAGCGGTGTGCCCGAGCGCAGTACCTCGGCCACGGTGCGGGCGATCTCCTCGACCGCCGCACCGGCCGGGGCGCCGTGCGCACGGGCGTGGGCGGTCGAGATGCCGTGGATCGCGGAGGCCTGCTCGGGTATGGCCACGCCCGGGTCGAGCAGCCAGGTCCACTCCCGCGAGACGGCCCCGTCGGCCTCCAGCCGTACGACGGCGGCGGTGACGATGTGGTCGGTCTCGACGTCGGTGCCGGTGGTCTCCAGGTCGAACGCGACCAGCGCGTCGCTGATCCAGCTCATCGCGCGCCCCCCGTGACCGTGGCGCTCACCGCGCCGCGCGGGCGGTCGCCCGCGGTTCTCCCCCGTCCGGAGCCGGCCCGCCATGCCCGGCGTCGTCCCATGCCCATGTGGCGTACGTCCTTCCCGCAGTTCCCCCGTGTGCCGCTCCATCATCCCGCGCGCCACTGACACTCCTGCGGCCGGGCTGCGGGGGAGGTCCGGCCGCGGCGGCCGCCGGGCCGTCAGGAGACCGGCCGGGAGTCGGCCCAGACGCCCTCGAACTCCTCGCGGTAGATCTCGAACAGCCCGTGCTCGGCCTCGGGGGCCTCGCCGGCCCTGATCTGCACGAGTTCCCGCGGCCCGCCGCGCAGGATGAGGACCGGCGCCTCCATGCCGCGGGCCTTGCGCAGGTAGGGCTGGACGACCGCGATGCCGTCCGAGGTGTCGCCGTCCACGAGGTAGGCGGTGAAGCGCGGGGTCTCGTCGAAGACCCGGATCTCGAACGCGGCGGTGTCCCGCAGCCGGGCCCGGACCCGCCGCATGTGCATGATGTTCATCTCCACGGAGCGGCTGAGCTCGCCGCGGCCGAGGCCGAGTTCGCGTTCACGGCGGCGGACGGCGCTGCTCGCCGGGTTGAGGAAGAGCAGCCGCACCCGGCAGCCGGACTCCGCCAGCCGCACCAGCCGCTTGCCCGAGTAGTTCTGCACCAGCAGGTTGAGGCCGATGCCCACGGCGTCGAGGCGTCGCGCGCCCCCGAACAGGTCCTCGGCGGGCAGCTGGCGCTGCAGCCGCACCCGGTCGGGGTAGACGCCGACGACGTCGGCGTAGCGGTCGGCCACGAGCTCTTCTACGGCGTCCACCGGCAGCCGCTCGGCGGAGGGGTAGCCGGGTCCGGAGCCGAGCATGTCCAGCAGCCGGGCGGCGGCCCGCTCGGCCTGGTCCAGCACGGTGCGGGACAGGGCACGGTTGCGGGAGACGACGTGCCGGGCCACCTCCAGCTCGTCCAGGGCGAGTTCGAGTTCCCGGCGGTCGTCAAGGTACGGCTCGAAGCACGGCCAGTGCTGGACGACGAGTTCACGCAGCTGCGGCAGCGTCAGAAAGCTGAGGATGTTGTCGTCGGCCGGGTCGAGCAGGAACCCCTTGCGGCGGCTGACCTCGCGCACGGCGGCGGCCCGCTGCACCCACTCGTGGCCGGCCGGGCCGGCGGCCGCGACCACCCACTCGTCGCCGTGCACGGGTTCGTAGATCGGGCGCAGCACGGCGTTGACGACGGCGCGCAGGCGCTGTTCGACGAGGTTGAGCCACACGTAGGCCCGTCCGGCGCGCCGGGCGCGGGTACGCACCTCGGACCACTCGTCGGCGCCCCAGTCCAGTTCCGCTCCGATCTCCAACGGCAGTGCCAGGGAGGTGGTGCCGGTGGTTCCCTCGCCGATGCCGCCGCCCGGGTCCCCCTGATCACCACCACCGGGGAGCACCAGACCTCCCGACATCACGACTGCACCCGCCTTCCCGCCCCCGTCCACGATCAAGGAAGGGTACTGCGGGGCGGGAGGCGGTGCAGCCGTAACGACGCTACTTCACCACATGCTTACCGGGTCCGGCGCGGCGGGACGCTCAGTGTCCCTGCCCGTTGTGGCCCGAGAGCTCGTCCGGTGTGAGCGGGCTCATGGCCGTCACGTCGCGTGGCGCGAGCTGGAACCCCTGCCAGTGGATCGGCATGGGGCTCTGGTCCTCGTCGCGCGGGACGTGGTGGAACCCGACGTTGACCCACACCACCGGGTGCTTGAGGGCCTCCCCGTCCGCCCACTTGTCCACCGAGGTCCCCCGCCCGTTGCAGGCCGGGTCGCTGTTCCCGCTGGCCAGCTGCTCGCAGGCGCGGTACTGGGTGAAGTACACGTCCTTCGAGGTGTAGGCGTGGGCGTCGTAGTGGTCGGAGTGCTGCTGGACCAGCTCCCAGGAACGCGGATGCCGGTCGGCGTTCTTGCCGGCCGTGGAGACCACGCGCCACCAGCGGCGCAGCGCGGAGGAGGCGGCCAGCTCCTTGGTGACCGGGGTCCTGGTGGTCTTCAGGACGGCGGAGCCGGAGCCCTGGCCGGCCTTCTTGGTGTCGAACTGCTCGACCTTGGCCTGCGTGGAGCCGTCCAGGCCGAAGTTCAGCCGCCAGAAGACCGAGTGGTAGTGGCTGGTGGAGTGGTCGTGGTCGCCGGTGCCGATGGGCCAGCCGGTGCCCTCTCCGCTGTAGTCGCCGGGCGACAGGTCACCGGTGGCGCCCATCTTGGCAGTGATGGTGCCGTCGTCGGAGAAGTTCCACTGGGTGACGTACTCGTACCAGCCGAGCTGGGAGACGGAGAAGACCACCAGGTCGCTGCCCTGCTTGGTGTACTTCGTGGAGTTGCCCTGGTCGTCGTACACGTCGCTGCGGTAGGCGTAGCCGTGCGGGGCGGTGGTGGTGCACAGCGCCTTGACGTTCCGCTGCTGCTGCGGGACGTAGGCGGAGCTGATCGTCCCGCCGGGGCACTCCTCGGGGCCGATGTCGACCGCGGTGTTGCCGAAGCCGATGTCGGACAGATCGTTGTACTCGGTCAGCCCCGAGTCGTACGGGACGTTGACCTGCGCGAGCGTGGCCGAGGTCAGCACCTTGAGCGGCTGCGGTTCCCTCTTCGGCTTGTACGCGATCTTCTCCAGGACCAGGCCCTTGGTTCCGCTGATGCGCCAGCACATGCTCCAGCTGGTGCCGTTCGGCAGGGCCTTGGTGATGGCGGTG
This sequence comes from Streptomyces sp. PA03-5A, assembly GCF_033792725.1. Lineage (NCBI taxonomy): Bacteria > Bacillati > Actinomycetota > Actinomycetes > Kitasatosporales > Streptomycetaceae > Streptomyces > Streptomyces sp. PA03-5A. The sequence goes on from NZ_JARAVL010000001.1 coordinate 339,663, forward strand.
GCGGTGCCGCAGTCCACCGCGGCCGCGGTGCCGGCCCGGGGGGCCGCGCCGGCCTCGCCGGCCGTGGAGCCCGCGAAGAGCGCGGGCAGGAGCAGGAGCGCCGAGGCCGTACCGATGGCCCGGCGCACGTTGGTGGTGCGCATGGTTGCTGGGTCTCCGCTCTTAGTGGATTCGGCCGACGGTGCGATCGCTGAGGTCGACGACCAGATGGGTCGTATCGATCCACGGCCCGTCCTTCACCTGTGTGAACAGCCGTACGCACCGGTGCTCGCCACACTTGGCCAAACCGGCCGGGGCGGACTGCTCGGCGGTGTTGAACGAGATGCCGCGCAGCCGCAGCTGGTCGGGCGAGGTGAGCTCCCGGCCCTTGGTGGCGGCCGTGAAGTCGGCGCGGAGGCCCTTGCCGAGGGCGTCCCGGATGAGCAGTTCCGCGGCCTCCCGGGTCTCGTCGTTCGAGGGCGGCGGCTGCATGCCGGTGGCGGTGTCGGTGTGCTCGACGGTGCCGGCGGTGAGGTTGACGGTCTTCTTCACGAGCCGGTCGTGCCCGTAGTCGTAGAAGAGCACCTCGACCCGGCGGGCCTGGTCCGCGGACGCCTGCGTGGCGTCGGCCGGTTCGGCGAGGTCGGTGTCGAGGTACTCCGGTCCACGCTCCCCGTCCACGTCCTGCGCGCTGCGCAGCGCGTCGCGCTGCAGGGCTATGGACTTCGCCCGGTCGACCTCGGCCTTGGTCAGAGGCCCGCGACCGGTCTGCTGTCCACCCTGGGGCGCGTCGTCCTCGATCACCCCACCGCTGCCCGCGTCCTGCTGCCCCGGCGCTCCCGACGCGGCGGCGGGGCCGCCCGTCGTGGAGTGGTCGTCGCCGGCGGCGTCACGCGGCAGGGTGACGGCGATCATCACCGTGGTGGCGGCGACGGCGACGCCGCCACCCCACAGGGCGCGCCTGAGACCGCGCCCGGCCCCTCCCTTTCGCGGTAAGGAGCGGCTTTCCCCCTGATCTGTCACTTAGATCTCCCCTGTGTCGTACTGTCACTCTTATCGACGGGACCTCGACGGCACAGGTTGCCCCGGGACGGTGGATTCTTGCGGCAGGCAGGGGAATTGGGACACCCGTAACGGGGAAGATCTTGGCGATTCCACGCCCGGAGGGGCCCAATTGCGTGACGATGCCCTTTTCGGCACCGAAGTGGCCGGGGTGCGGCCTACCGGCGCCCGGCGGACAAGTGGAAGAGTCGACGACATGCAGGTCTGGCCGGGTCAGGCATATCCCCTCGGCGCCACGTACGACGGCGCCGGCACCAACTTCGCGGTCTTCTCGGAGACCGCGGAACGGATCGAGCTGTGTCTGCTGCACGACGACGGCTCGGAGACCGCCGTCGAGCTGCGGGAGGCGGACGCCTTCGTCCGCCACGCGTACCTCCCGGGCATCATGCCCGGTCAGCGCTACGGCTTCCGGGTCCACGGCCCCCACGAGCCGACCCGGGGCCACCGCTGCAACTCCGCGAAGCTGCTGCTGGACCCGTACGCGAAGGCGATAAGCGGGACGATCGACTGGGACGAGGCGGTGTACGGCTACCGCTTCGGGGAGCCCGAGTCCCGCAACGACCTGGACTCGGCGCCCCACACCATGACCTCGGTGGTGGTGAACCCGTACTTCGACTGGGCCGAGGACCGCAGCCCCCGCATCGACTACCACCGCACGGTCATCTACGAGGCGCACGTCAAGGGCCTGACGATGCTCCACCCGGAGCTCCCGGAGGAGATCCGCGGCACCTACGCCGCGCTCGCCCACCCCGCGGTGATCTCGCACCTGACGGAGCTGGGCGTCACGACGCTGGAGCTGATGCCGGTCCACCAGTTCGTCCACGACCACCGGCTGGTGGACGCGGGGATGCGCAACTACTGGGGCTACAACACGATCGGCTTCTTCGCCCCGCACAACGCCTACGCCTCGATGGGCGACCGCGGCCAGCAGGTGCTGGAGTTCAAGACGGCCGTGCGCGAGCTGCACCGGGCGGGCATCGAGGTGATCCTCGACGTGGTCTACAACCACACGGCCGAGGGCAGCCACCTGGGGCCGACGCTGTGCTTCCGGGGCATCGACAACGCCTCGTACTACCGGCTGGCCGACGACCCGCGCTACTACACGGACACCACCGGCACCGGGAACTCGCTGCTGATGCGCAGTCCCCACGTGCTGCAGATGATCATGGACTCACTGCGCTACTGGGTCACCGAGATGCACGTCGACGGCTTCCGCTTCGACCTCGCGGCGACCCTCGCCCGGCAGTTCCACGAGGTGGACCGGCTGTCCTCGTTCTTCGACCTCGTGCAGCAGGACCCGGTGGTCAGCCAGGTGAAGCTGATCGCCGAGCCCTGGGACGTCGGCGAGGGCGGCTACCAGGTGGGCAACTTCCCGCCGCTGTGGACGGAGTGGAACGGCAAGTTCCGCGACACGGTGCGCGACCTGTGGCGCGGCGAACCGGCCACGCTGGCCGAGTTCGGCTCCCGGCTGACCGGTTCCTCCGACCTCTACCAGGACGACGGCCGCCGGCCGCTCGCCTCCATCAACTTCGTGACCTGCCACGACGGCTTCACCCTGCGCGACCTGGTGTCGTACAACGACAAGCACAACGAGGCCAACGGGGAGAACAACCGGGACGGCGAGAGCCACAACCGCTCGTGGAACTGCGGCGCCGAGGGCGAGACCGAGGACGAGGACGTGCTCGCCCTGCGCGAGCGCCAGATGCGCAACTTCATCGCCACCCTGATGCTCTCCCAGGGGGTGCCGATGCTCGCCCACGGCGACGAGTTCGGCCGCACCCAGCAGGGCAACAACAACGCCTACTGCCAGGACAACGAGCTGGCCTGGGTACCGTGGCCCAAGGAGGGCGACGCGGACACCGAGCGGCTGCACGACTTCACCCGCCAGATGGTCTGGCTCCGCCGCGACCACCCCGTCTTCCGCCGCCGCCGCTTCTTCCACGGGCGGCCGGTCGAGGGCACGCACGACGACCTCTCGGACATCGCCTGGTTCACCCCTGAGGGTGAGGAGATGGCCCAGGACGACTGGCAGGAGACCCAGGCCAACGCCCTGGTGGTCTTCCTCAACGGCAGCGCGATCTCCGAGCCCGGCGACCGCGGGGAACGGATCGGCGACGACTCCTTCCTGCTGATGTTCAACGCCTGGTACGAACCGCTGGACTTCGTGGTCCCGGTGAACCACGGCAAGGAGTGGCAGGTGGTCGTGGACACCCAGCGGTCGGAGGGCGTGCCCCCCGGCTCGGGGCGCAAGGTGACCCAGGGCGACCGGCTGCGGCTGGCCGACCGCAGCATGATGGTCCTGCAGCGCCCGGCGTAACCGGCCGCCCGATGTGATGGGCGCACCGGTCGGCGGGGTAGTCAGTCCACCATGACAGAAAGCGCCGCGACCCCGCCGACCGCTGTCGTCCCCTCCGTGCCGAGCGCCACCTACCGGCTCCAGCTCCAGCCCGACTTCCCCTTCGCCGCGGCCGAGGCCGTCGTCCCCCATCTGGCGGCGCTCGGCGTCTCCCACCTGCACCTCTCCCCCGTGCTGCAGGCCGTGCCCGGCTCCACGCACGGCTACGACGTCGTCGACCACACCCGGGTGCGCGAGGAACTCGGCGGCGAGAAGGGGCTGCGCGCGCTGGCACGCACCGCCCGGGCGCACGGCCTCGGGCTCGTCCTGGACGTGGTCCCCAACCACATGGCGGTGCCGGCGCCCGAGCATCTGGCCCGGCCGCTGTGGGAGGTGCTGCGGGACGGGCCGCGGTCCCCGTACGCGCGCTGGTTCGACGTCGACTGGGCGGCGCAGGGCGACCGGCTGCTGCTGCCGGTTCTGGGCGGCCCGCTGGAGGAAGTACTGCCCGACCTGCGCGTCGAACGCGACCGCGCCGCCGGCGAGCGGGTGCTGCGCTACCACGACCACGCCTTCCCGCTGCGCCCCGGCACCGAGGAGCTGCCGCTGCGCGCGCTGGTCGACGCCCAGTGGTACCGGCTCGCCTGGTGGCGGCAGGCCCGCACCGAGCTGAACTACCGGCGCTTCTTCACCATCTCCGAGCTCATCGCGGTCCGCGTCGAGGACGACGAGGTCTTCGCCGCCACCCACGCCACCTTGCTGCGCCTGCTGGACGAAGGTGTCGCCGACGGACTGCGCATCGACCACCCGGACGGCCTCGCCGACCCCGCCGGCTACCTGCGGCGGCTGGCGGACGCCTCCGGCGGCCGCTGGACGGTCGTGGAGAAGATCCTCACCGGCGACGAACGGCTGCCGGCCGACTGGGCCTGCTCCGGCACGACCGGCTACGACGCCCTGGACCGCCTCGACGGGCTGTTCACCGACCCGGCGGGCGTCGAGGAGATCACCCGCTTCTACCGCGCGTTCACCGCCGCCCCCGCCGACGCGGGCGGCGAGTGGCAGCCGACCGTACGGGCCGCCGCCGAACGCATCGTCACGCACGACCTGGCCGCGGAGGTGGACCGGCTGACCCGCTCCGCGGTCCGCGCCACCGGGCTGGAGCCCGCCGCACTGCGCGAGGCGATCGAGGCGACGCTCGTCCGGCTGCCGCGCTACCGCCCGTACGTCGTCCCCGGCGAGCCCGCGGACGCGGAGGACACCGCCCTGCTGGAGGCCGCGGCCGGTGCCGCCGGGCACCCGGCGGCCGGGACGGTGTGCGACCTGGCGCTGGGCCGGCACCCGGGCGGCGGGGAGGCCGCCGCGGACTTCGTGGTGCGCTTCGCCCAGGTCTGTTCGGCGCTGCGCGCCAAGTCCGCCGAGGACACCGCCTTCTACCGCTACCACCCCCTGCTCAGCCTCAACGAGGTCGGCCGCGAGCCGGACCGTCCCGCCACCTCGCCCGAGGACTTCCACGCCTTCTGCGAGCGGCTGCGGCGCGACTGGCCGCTGACCGGGACGGTGCGCTCCACCCACGACACCAAGCGCAGCGCCGACGTCCGCGCCCGGCTCGCCGCGCTGAGCGAGCTGCCCGGCGAGTGGTCCGGCTGGCTGGGCGAGGTCTCGGCGGACCTGCGGGAGTACCTGGAGCACCGCGGGGTACCGCTCCCGGCGCGTCATGCGGAGTACCAGGCCTGGCAGTACGCGGCGGTCTTCTGTGACCCCGGTGCCGCGGAGCCGGTGACCGCCACCATGCTCAAGTCGGAGCGCGAGGCGGGCCTGCGCACCTCGTGGACCGACCAGCGTCCGGAGTACGAGCAGGAGCTGACCGGCTTCGTCCGTGAACTGGTCGGCGGACCGGCCGCCTTCGCCACCGGGCGCATCGACCGCGCCCTGCGCGGGCCCGAACGCGTCAACGTCCTCGGCGCGCACCTGGCGCACCTGACGATGCCGGGCGTGCCCGACGTCTACCAGGGCGACGAGGAACGGCAGTTGCTGCTCGTCGACCCCGCCAACCGCCACCCGTACGACCCGGGCACCGCGGAGGGCGACCCGAGCGAGAAGCGGCGGGTGACCGAGTTCGCGCTGCGCCTGCGCCGGGCCCGCCCGCAGTGGTTCACCGGCCCGGAGGCCTCGTACGAGCCGCTGTACGCGCGCGGCCCGGCCGGGGAGCACTGCGTGGCCTTCGTCCGCGGCGGGCGGGCGCTCACGGTCGTCACCCGGCTGTCCCGGCGGCTCGCGCACGCCGGGGGCTGGCGCGGAACGGAGCTGGTGCTGCCGGAGGGGGCCTGGACGGAGGTGCTGACGGGCCGTCCGTTCCAGGCCGTGGTGCCGCTGGCGGAGCTGCTGGACCGCCTGCCGGTGGGCCTGCTGGTGCGTGACGTCGACGAGTGAGGTCCCGGGGGCGGGAGATTTCCGGTACAGACGGATACGGAGCACGAAAGCCGGTAATGTCCCGCCCATTGAGCGCCGTCGGGGCACCCCCCGGCGGCGCGGGGGAAGGGACGTCCATGCTCCGGAAGTGCGTGCCGGCGCTCGCCGCCGTGCTGCTGGCGGGCGGCTGCGGCGGCGGGTCCGCCCCCGTCCGCACGGCTGCCGCGGAACCACCGTCGACGGGATCCTCCGTGAACGCTCCGGACGGCACCCCGCCCGTCCCGGAGAGCACCGCGCCGTCGCCGTCCGCCGTGGAGCCGTCCGACGCGGTGGTCACCGAGGACGGCACGCCGGCCGGAACCCCCTCCGACGGCGCCGGTCCGTCCGTCGACCCGGACGGGGCGCCGGCGGGCGGCCCCGGGCGACGAGCTGCGACGCCCTGCCAGGCAGCGGCACCTTCACCGACCCGCTGCAGCTCGGCGTCGTCGACGGTCCCGTGGTCGCCGAGGGCTGCGCGCCGCTGACCCGGGCTCGCCCTTCAACGTCCGGTACTTCTCGTTCACCCTGCCCGCCGCGCCCGGCGCGGACGCGCACGCCGGACCGTCGTTCGCCCTCACCCAGGACGCGCTGGGACCGGTGTACCCGGCCGTCGTCCTGCCCGGCGGGTGGGTCCTCAAGCACAGCCTGGGGTCCGGCTACTGGACGGGGACGGAGCCCTGGTTCACGGGCCGGTACCAGCCGATCGCCGACCTGGCGCCGGGCACCTGCATCCTGCATCCTGCGCACGGAGAAGCTCGACTCGCCCCTGCACTCGCTGACCACGCCGGCCTACGACGTCGTCGTCGACCCCGGCGGCACGGCCGCTGGCCACTGATGGACCGTCAACCGCCGTGCGGCACGCCGTTGCTGACCCCGAGTCGCACGACCGGGCGCGCTGTACGGTATGCGGCATGTATACCGATATTCCCTTCATCCCGCGTCTCGCCGGGGTGCACCACGTCACGCTGCCCGTCGGCGATCCGGCCCGTTCGGAGGCGTGGTACGAACGGGTGCTGGGCCACCACCGGATCGCGGAGTTCACGGAGGGCGGCGCCTTCGCCGGCATCGCCATGGCCCACCCCGGCGGCGGACCCGTGCTGTGCCTGCGCCACGACCCCGCCCTCGCCGCCGCCTCCGCGGGCTTCGCGTGGTTCTCGCTGGGCGTCCCCGACCTCCCCGCGCTGGAGGCGCTGGCCGCCCGTCTGGACGCGCTCGGCGAGCCGCGCGGCGCCGTCGTCCGCACCGCCCGCGGCTGGCTCCTGGCGCAGCTGCACGACCCGGACGGCCACGAGTTGCGCTTCGCGACCGCCGACGAGGGGCCGCCGCCGTGCCGCGGGCAGGTCCTGCGCCTCGCGGGCGGCCGCGAGCCGCTGCTCCGGTCCCGCACCGCCTGAGCGACGCGGGCCTCACTGTCGGACCCCGCTGTTAACGTCCTGCCATGGACGCCTCGGAAGCCCTGCTCATCCGCATCGAGAACGACCCGGTCGCGGCACAGCACCTCGCCTGGCCCGGTGACTTCGACATCACCCGCCGCGACCCGGTCGAGGACGTGCGCCTGCCCTCGGGCCTCGTGATGCGCCCCATAGCCGGCGACGGCGCCGGCGGCACGTTCTTCCTCTGCGGTGAGCCCGGCGACGCCGGGCGGCCCGTGGTGTACGCGGACTCCGAGGGGCAGGCGGCGCTGATCGGCGAGGACCTGGCGGAAGCGGTCGAGCTGATCGTGTCCTGCCCGATGTGGTGGCGGGAGGTGGACTCGGGACTCCCCCTGGAGGAGCTGGAGGCCGAGGTGCGCGAGGACCACCCGGACCTGGACCGGCAGCGCGAAGAGGTGGCTGCGGCCCTCGGGCTGACGCTCCCTCCGGTCGAGGAGGTCGTCGCCCGGCTGCAGGCGACGGCTGCGCGCACGGCGCCGGACTTCCTGCCGTACGTGGACGACGACGATCACGAGCCGTACGAGCCGCTGTTCCGGCCCTGAGGCCCGGAAGCCCGAAGCCGGCGCGGCCTCAGGCGGTGGTGAGGCGGAAGCTCATCGCGCCGAAGGTGACCTGGTCACCGGGGCGGACGGCCGCGGCACCCATGACGCGGTGGCCGTTGACCCACGTGCCGTTCATCGAACCGAGGTCGCGCAGGACCCACAGCCCGCCCTCGTGGCTGAGCTCGGCGTGGAAACGGGACGTCGAGGAGTGGCTGAGCCGGAAGGTGCACGACAGGTCCCGGCCGATCCGCACCGGGAAGGGCCCGGGGGCGGGCAGCAGCAGGGGCGGCAGCTGCTGGACGGCCCAGGCCTGCCGCATACGGGCGCGGAAGGCCGACGTCTTGGTGACGGCGCGGACGATCGAACCGGTCAGCCGGGCCCAACGTCCCTGTGCGGGCGGCAGGTCGGCGACGAGGGCGGCCAACTCGTCGGAGTGGCGCGCCTTGAGCGCGAGTCCCATGCGGCGCACGAAGGTGTCGTGCGACAGCCGCCCGTCGACGGCCCCCTCACGGAGTACCTCGATGGCGCGCTCGCGTTCGGCGTCCGTGGGACGCGCCGGGTGCGTGGGGAACTCATAGCTCACCTGCGTGATTGTCGGGCCGCGGAGGCCGGGGTGTCCAGAAGGTGCGGCCCGTGCGGCCGCGCCGTTAATTGCGTGGACGCCGCGGAGGCTGATGGCTACGGTGGGCACACGCCCTTGACCGAGGAAGGAGGCGGAAGCCATGTGCCTGTTCACCGTTCCGCGCTCCCGCCCCGTTGTCCGCAGGGCGTACTCCGTCTGACCGGGAGCGCTCCGCTCTTCCGTGAGGACTTCTCCTTCATGACCGATCTGGTCTTCCGCCCGCTCGTCGCGGGCGAATCGCACCTCTTCCACTCCCTGACCCCCGAGGACCACGGCCTGGTCGGCCGGTCCCTGATGGGTCACTCCTACGCCATGACCGACGAGGGCGGCGAGTACCGTCCCGACTGGACCTGGGTGGCCCTGCGCGACGGCGTCGTGGTCGCCCGCGCGGCCTGGTGGGCGGCTCCGGCCGACGAGAAGCCGATAGCGCTCGACTGGTTCGACTTCACCGACGCCGACGCGGCCGTACGGCTGCTGCGGACGGCGCCGCTCAAGGCCGAGTACGAGCTGGTGCTGCCCCCCGGCTGGCGGGAGCGGCGCGAGGTCCGCGAGGCCGCCCAGTCCCGCATCGACGCGGCGATCGTCTCCGGCATGGAGCTGCTCGTCGAACGCTACCGCTACGTCTGGACCCCCGAGTGCGGGCTGCCCGAGCGCACCGGACGGCTCGAGTACCGGCCGGAGCCGGACGACGGCGTGATCCTGGACGTACTGAGGCGCATCGGGGTCGGCAGCCTCGACGCGCACACCCGCCGCATGGTGCGGCTGCACGGCCCGGACGCGGCCGCCCGCGAGGAGCTGGAGTTCCTCAACTGGCTGCAGTCGCCCCGCGAGTGGTGGCGCCTGGCGTACACCCCGGAGGGCGAGCTCGCCGGCATCCAGGTGCCGGGGCGCAACCCGGGTGCGTTCTGCGTCGGCTTCATCGGTGTCCTGCCGGAGCAGCGCGGCCACGGCTACGCCTACGACCTGCTGGTCGAGTGCACGAACGACCTGGCCGGACACGGCGCCGAGCGGATCGCCGCCGCCACCGACCAGGGCAACGCGCCGATGGCGGCGCACTTCGCCAAGGCGGGTTATCCGGTCGCCGGGGAGCGCGTCAACCTGGTGTGACCCCCCGGACGGCGGGCAGCATGGTGCCCATGCGCTTCGACGTGTGGGCACCGGACGCCGGTGAGGTGGAGGTACGGGTCGACGGCCGGGCTCACGACATGGAGCGCGACCCCGAACGCCAGGGCTGGTGGTACGCGGACGTGCCCGCCGGGCACGGTACGCGCTACGCCTTCGCGCTGGACGGGGGCCCACCGCGGCCCGACCCCCGCTCCCGGCGGCAGCCGGACGGGCCGGAGGGCCCGAGCGCGGTCGTCGACCACGACCGCTTCGCCTGGGCCCACGAGTGGGCGGGCCGCCCGCTGCCCGGCGCGGTCCTCTACGAGCTGCACGTCGGCACCTTCACCACCGACGGGACCTTCGACGCCGCGGTCCAACACCTTCCGTACCTGGCCGGGTTGGGGATCACCCACATCGAGCTGATGCCGCTCTGCCCGTTCCCCGGCACGCACGGCTGGGGGTACGAGGGCGTGTCGCTGTGGGCCGTGCACGAGCCCTACGGCGGCCCCGACGGGCTCAAGCGCTTCGTGGACGCCGCGCACGGCCACGGGCTCGGGGTGGTGCTGGACGTCGTCCACAACCACCTCGGCCCCTCGGGCAACCACCTGCCCGCCTTCGGGCCGTACTTCACCGACCGCCACCACACCCCGTGGGGCGACGCCGTCAACCTCGACGCCCCCGGCTCCGACGAGGTGCGCGACTTCCTGGTCGGCAGCGCCCTGTCCTGGCTGCGCGACTACCGCCTCGACGGGCTGCGGCTCGACGCCGTCCACGCCCTCGTCGACACCCGCGCGGTGCACCTGCTCGAGGAGCTCTCCACCTCCGTCGACGCCCTGTCGGCCGCGGTCGGCCGCCCGCTCTTCCTGATCGCCGAGTCCGACCGCAACGACCCGCGCACCACCGACCCGCGCGAGGCCGGCGGCCTGGGTGTGCACGCCCAGTGGAACGACGACTTCCACCACGCCCTGCACACCGCCGTCACCGGCGAGGCCCAGGCGTACTACGCGGACTTCGCCGTCTCCCCGGTGACCGCCGTGGCCAAGGCACTGCGCCGGGTCTTCTTCCACGACGGCACCCACTCGAGCTTCCGCGGCCGCGCCCACGGCCGCCCCGTCGACCTGACGACCACCCCGGGCCACCGCTTCCTCGCCTACACCCAGACCCACGACCAGATCGGCAACCGCGCCACCGGTGACCGCCTCGGCGCGAGCGTCCCTGCGGGGCTGCTCGCCGCGTCCGCCGCGCTCGTCCTCACCTCCCCGTACACGCCGATGCTGTTCATGGGCGAGGAGTGGGGCGCCCGCACGCCCTGGCAGTTCTTCACCGACCACGACGACCCCGAGCTCGCCGCCGCCATCACCCGGGGCCGCCGCCGCGAGTTCGCCGAGCACGGCTGGAAGGCCGAGGACATCCCCGACCCCCAGGACCCGGCGACCCGGCTGCGCTCCTGCCTGGACTGGTCAGAACCCGCCCGGGAGCCGCACGCGGAACTGCTGGCCTGGTACCGGCGGCTCATCGCGCTGCGCCACGCCGAGCCCGAGCTGACCGACCCCGCCCTGGACGCCGTCCACGTCACCGTGGGCGAGCACACCCTGCGGCTGGACCGCGGACGCTTCCGGATCGCCGTCAACTTCTCCCCCGAGGAGGCGCTGGTCCCCCTCCACCACCCCGGCCGCGCCGACCCTCCGGGCTACGTCCCGGTCGCCGCCTGGCGTCCCGGACCACCGCCCGCCGACACCGGCTGCCTCCACCTGCCCGGCCACTCGGTCGCCGTGCTCCGTGAGCGCTGATTACCCTGATCGGGTGACGACCGACGACGAGCCCCGCGCGATCTGCGTCCACTGCGGCGACCCGACCGAGTACCCCGACTCGCAGCCGGGCGCGACCCTCTGCCCGGTCTGCGCCTGGCACGAGGCCCAGCGCACGGCCTGCAGCGGCTGAACCGCGCGGCCCGGTGGGGTCAGTCCTCCAGCAGCAGCTTGCGGGCGACCTCGACGTCGAAGGACGCGGGCGGGCACACCGGGTCTATCAGTTCCAGGTGCTCCATCAGCAGCCGCCCGACGGCCCAGTTCCGGTACCACTTGCGGTCGGCGGGGACGACGTACCAGGGCGCGGCCTCCGTGGAGCAGCGTCCGAGCACGTCCTCGTACGCCTGCTGGTAGGAGGGCCACATCGCCCGGTCCTCCAGGTCGCCGGGGCCGAACTTCCAGTGTTTGCAGGGGTTGTCCAGCCGTTCCAGCAGGCGGGTGCGCTGCTCCTCGCGGCTGATGTGCAGGAAGACCTTGACGACGCTGACGCCGTCGTCGGCGAGCGAGGCCTCGAAGGAGTTGATGGTCTCGCAGCGCTCCTCCCACACCGAGCGCGGCGCCCGGCCCCTGACCCGCGGCACGAGGACGTCCTCGTAGTGGGAGCGGTCGAAGACCCCTATCCGCCCGCGACCGGGCAGGGCCCGCTCGACGCGCCACAGGAAGTGGTGGGCCTGTTCCTCCGCCGTCGGGGCCTTGAAGGCGGTGATGCGGCACCCCGCGGGGTCGAGCAGGCTCGCGAGGTGCCGTACGGCGCCGCCCTTGCCCGAGGTGTCCATGCCCTGGAGCAGGACGAGGACCGAACGCGGGTCGCCCGCCGTGCTCTGTGCGAAGAGCCGCTCCTGCAGCGCCGTGATCCGGCCGCGTGCGTACGGCACGCACGCCAGCGCCTCGGCCTTGCCGGCCGGGCCGCCCGGCGTGGCGCGGGGGTCGTACGACCGCAGCCGCACGGGGCCGCCGCCCGACGGGACCCGCAGCTTCGCGCGCAGCCCGGGCCTGGTTCCGGATGCGGTGTCCGGGCTCCTCTTCGTCACCGCGCCTCCCTCCGGGGGACCCTCCCCGCTCCCCGCGGGCTCCGGTCCGGTGATCCGATGGTGCGCCGGATCCCCCGGCGCCGCCAACGCGTCCGGGAGCCACGGGTGTCACGGCCCGGGCGCCGCGCGCACCGCCGGGAGCGGAGCTCAGGCGTCCGGGGTGGCGAGCCGCTCGGCGTCGCGGGCGAGGGCGGTGAGGCGGGAGATGGCCCGGAAGTACTTCTTGCGGTAGCCGCCGGCGAGCATCTCCTCGCTGAAGATGCCGTCGAAGGGCCGGCCGGAGGCCATGACGGGGACCTCGCGGTCGTAGAGCCGGTCGGCCAGGACGACCAGGCGCAGCGCGGTGGCCTGGTCCTCCACGGGACCGACGCCGCGCAGGAAGACCGCCTCGACGCCGTCGCAGAGCGCGCCGTAGCGGCTGGGGTGGACCCGGGCGAGGTGGGCGAGGAGGGCGCCGAAGTCGTCCAGGGAGGCGCCCGGGGTGCGGCCCGCGGCAGCGGTGACCTGCTCGTCGGTGTACGGCGCGGGGGCCTCGGGAAGGCCGCGGTGGCGGTAGTCCTCGCCGTCGATGCGCAGCGACCGGAAGCGGGCGGACAGGCCCTGGATCTCGCGCATGAAGTCGGCGGCCGCGAACCGGCCCTCGCCGAGCTTGCCGGGCAGGGTGTTGGAGGTCGCGGCCAGCTTCACCCCGGCGTCGGCCAGCTTGCCCAGCAGGGTCGAGACGAGCACGGTGTCGCCGGGGTCGTCGAGTTCGAACTCGTCGATGCAGACCACCCGGTGCCCGCTGAGCGCCTGCACGGCCTGCTGGAAGCCGAGGGCGCCGACGAGGTTGGTCAGCTCCACGAAGGTGCCGAAGGCCTTCTGCTCGCGCGGCGCGGGCGTGGCGTGCCACAGCGAGGCGAGCAGGTGGGTCTTGCCCACGCCGTAGCCGCCGTCGAGGTAGACCCCGCCGGGTCCGGCCGGGGCGGCGGGTGCGGCCTGACGCCGGAACCAGCGCTTGCGCCCGCCGTCGGCGGGGGCGCCCAGCCCCTCCGCGAAGGCCCGCAGCGTGCCGACGGCCTGGGCCTGGCTCGGCTGCTTCGGGTCCGGGAGGTAGGTGTCGAACCGTACGGAGTCGAAGCGCGGCGGCGGCACCATCTCGGCCACCAGCCGGTCCGCCGGGACGTGCGGCTCGCGTCCGCTCAGCGAGACGGGCGGCGTCCCGCCGGGTATCGGGCTGGATGCTTGCGCGGCGGCGAAGGACGAGGACACAGCACTCCAGCCTAGTGCCTCGCCGGTGGTCCTCCCGCCGCCGTGTGGCCGACCCCACTGCGTGGGGGGCGTGGAAGACTGCAGCCATGCGCCGCCTCTTCCCCGCCCCCGCGACCGCTGCCGCACCGGCACCCGCCGAGACCCTGGACACGCCGGAGGCGCTGGCCGACGCCTACGCGTACCCGGAACCGGCAGGCGGGGAGCCTTGGCTGCGGGCGAACATGGTGTCGTCGCTGGACGGCGCGGCCCGGCACGACGGACGCTCCCAGCCGCTCTCCTCGGACGCCGACATGCGGGTGTTCGGGGTGCTGCGGGCCCTGGCCGACGTGGTGGTCGTCGGCGCGGAGACGGTGCGGCAGGAGGGCTACCGCCCGGCCCGCGCCCGGGAGGCCTTCGCGGCCCGCAGGGCCGCGGCGGGACAGGGCCCGGCCGCCGCGATCGCCGTGGTGAGCGCCCGGCTCGACCTGGACTTCTCGCTGCCGCTGTTCACCGATCCGCTGGTGCCGACCCTCCTGCTGACCGGCGAGGACGCCCCGGCCGACCGGGTCGCGGCGGCCGGGAAGGCGGGGGCACGGGTCGTCCGGGCCGGCTCGGGCACGGGCGTGGAGCCGGCGCGCGTGGTGCGCGAGCTGGCCGCGCTGGGGCTGCGCCGGATGCTGACCGAGGGCGGGCCCCGGCTGCTCGCCCAGTTCGCCGCCGCCGGGGTGGTCGACGAGCTGTGCCTGACGATCGCGCCGCTGCTGACCGCCGGTGACGCCATGCGCATCATGAACGGACCCGGCATCACCGACCCCGTCCGTTACACCCCGGTGTCGATCCTGGAGGAGGACGGCTTCCTGTTCACCCGCTACGTACGCGGCTGACCGGCCCCCCGGTGCGACCGGGACCGGCCACCGGCCGCCCACGCCACCGGCCTCACCCGGATGGCGCCGATTGCCCGCCCCGCACTCGTCCGCGTGCCACGGCCCGGGAACGGATGTCCCCGCGTGCCCCGCGCCCGGACGGGGCAGGATGGTTTCCGTGGCAGGCCCGACGGCCCGCGAGAGAGAAGGACGCGTCCGTGTTCACGACCGTACTCATGATCGAGCAGCCGCTCGTCCCCGCCGATGTGGATCTGGTCACCACGCTCCACGGTGACGAGCCCGTCTCCTTCGTCGTCCTGATGCAGCCACGCGGCGACCAGGACCGGCTGCTGCGGGCCATCGACGACGTCGCCCTCGGCGAACTCGACAAGGCCGTCCACGAGCGCGAGCGCCCCGAGGGCGACAAGGCCCTGATGCCCGCCGAGCGCGCGCTGAGCCACAGCCTGACCGCCCTGCGCGAGGCGGGCTGCGAGGCCGTGGGCGAGGTGGTCGAGCGGCACCCCATCGAGCTGATGAAGTCGGTGGTCGAGCAGACCCACGCCGACGAGGTCATCGTGCTGACCGCCCCGCACCTGGTGGAGGAGTTCTTCCACCGCGACTGGACCTCCCGGGCCCGGCACAAGGTCGGCGTGCCGGTGCTGAAGCTGTTCGCCCACAACGCGGAGGACTGAGCGGACGCCGTGTCCCCGACTGGTGGAAGAATCGGGGACGGCCGACGACCGACCTCGTGAGTTCCAGGGAGCACCTCGCATGAGCCCCACCCTTCCCCCCGGTATGGACCGACCGCACTTCATCGGGATCGGCGGGGCCGGGATGTCGGGCATCGCGAAGATCCTGACCCAGCGCGGCGCCGCCGTCGCGGGCAGCGACGCGAAGGACTCCGACACGGCCGGGGCGCTGCGCGCGCTGGGCGCGACCGTCCACATCGGCCACTCGGCCGCGCACCTCGCGCAGGACGCGACCTGCGTGGTCGTCTCCAGCGCCATCCGTGAGGACAACCCGGAGCTGGTGGCGGCCCGCGGGCGCGGCATCCCGGTGGTGCACCGCTCGGACGCGCTGGCGGCGCTGATGGGGGGCTCGCGCCCGATCGCGGTGGCCGGCACGCACGGCAAGACGACCACCACCTCCATGCTCGCGGTGAGCCTGTCCGCGCTGGGCCTGGACCCGTCGTACGCCATCGGCGGCGACCTGGACGCCCCGGGCTCCAACGCCCACCACGGCACCGGCGAGATCTTCGTGGCGGAGGCGGACGAAAGCGACCGCAGCTTCCAGAAGTACGACCCCGAGGTGGCGATCGTGCTCAACGTGGAGCTCGACCACCACGCGAACTACGCGTCGATGGACGAGATCCACGAGTCGTTCGAGGTCTTCGTCGGCAAGATCGTCCCCGGTGGCACCCTGGTCGTCGGCGAGCACTCCGGCGCGCGGGAGCTGGCCGCCCGGGTGGCGGGCCGCGAGGGGCTGACCATCGTGCGCGTCGGCGAGGACGAGCAGGCCGACGTGCGGATCCTGCGGATCACCCCGCACGGGATGTCCAGCGAGGTCACCGTCCGCCTGGGCGGCGAGGAGCACACCTTCACCGTCTCCGTGCCCGGCCGCCACTACGCCCACAACGCGGTCGCCGCCCTGGCCGCGGGCGTCGCGCTGGGCGTCCCGGCGGAGGGCCTGGCCAAGGCGCTCGGCACCTACACCGGGGTGAAGCGCCGGCTGCAGCTGAAGGGCACCGCCGCGGGCGTCCAGGTGATCGACTCCTACGCGCACCACCCGACCGAGATGACCGCGGACCTGCAGGCCCTGCGCGAGGCGGCGGACGACCGGCGCATCGTCGTGGTCTTCCAGCCCCACCTGTTCAGCCGCACCCAGGAGCTGGGCCGCGAAATGGGCCGGGCCCTCGCGCTCGCCGACGCCTCCGTGGTGCTGGACATCTACCCGGCCCGCGAGGACCCGATCCCCGGCATCACCAGCGACCTGATCATCGACGCGGCCGTCGCGGCGGGCGCCGACGTCACCGCGGAACACGACAAGGAAGCGGTCCCCGAGGTCGTCGCCGGAATGGCCAAGCCCGGTGACCTTGTTCTCACCATGGGCGCGGGCGACGTGACCGATCTCGGTCCGCGCATCCTCGCGCGCCTGGAGAACTGAGGAGAGGGAGGACCATGGCGTACGAAGTCGACAAGTCCGAGGAGCAGTGGCGTCAGGAGCTGACGCCACAGGAGTACGCGGTCCTGCGCCAGGCGGGCACGGAGCGTCCCTTCGTGGGCGAGTACACCGACACCAAGACCCGCGGCGTCTACTCGTGCCGCGCCTGCGGCGCCGAACTGTTCACCTCGGACACCAAGTTCGAGTCGCACTGCGGCTGGCCGTCCTTCTACGACCCGAAGGACAGCAAGGCCGTCGAGCTGATCGAGGACCGCTCGATGGGCATGGTCCGCACCGAGGTCCGCTGCACCCGCTGCGGCTCGCACCTGGGCCACGTCTTCGAGGGCGAGGGCTACGACACCCCGACGGACCAGCGGTACTGCATCAACTCGATCTCGCTGCGGCTGGCCCCCGTGGAGGACTGATCACGAAATCCGACGGCTAGGCCCCTCGCGTGGGGCGGACGCGCCACGCGGGGCGCGTACGTCGACTCCCCGCCCACCGGGTGGCAACGTGGCCCGGCATGGAACACCACGTACGGGCCAGGTTGCTGCTGGCCAGCGCCACCATGCTCTTCGTCGAACTGGCGCTGATCCGGTGGGCGGGCGCGAACGTCGTCCATCTGAGCTACTTCTCCAACTTCATCCTGCTCGGCTCGTTCCTGGGGATCGGGCTGGGCTTCCTGATCGCGGCGGAACGCGGCCGGTGGCTCAAGCGGTGGGCGCCGCTGCCGCTGGCCGTGCTCGTGGTGCTGGTGCGGGAGTTCCCTGTCCAGGTGCGGCAGAGCAGCGGCGACATCATCTACTTCACGGCGGTGAGGACCACCGGGCTGCCGCAGTGGGTGACGCTGCCGGTGCTCTTCCTGCTGGTGGCGTTCGCGATGATGGCGATCGGCAAGATCACCGCCGATCTGTTCCGGCAACTGCCGTCGCTGGAGGCGTACCGGTGGGACCTGCTCGGCTCGCTGACCGGTTCCGTGGCCTTCGCGGGGGTGTCCTGGCTGCGCGCGCCCTCCCTGGTGTGGGGGCTGATCGCCGCTGCGGCGCTGCTGGTCCTCGGCGGCCGGCGGAACACGCTGCGGTACGCGCTGCCGCTGGCGGCGATGGTCCTGGCGCTGCTCTTCGAGTCGCTGGCGCCGGGGGTGTCCTGGTCGCCGTACTACAAGATCGAGCTGACCCGCCCGGAGCCGGGCACCAGTTCCCGGACGTACAAGATCGCCGCCAACGGCGTGCCGCACCAGAGCATCGCGCCGCTGAAGGTGCTGCAGCAGCCCAACTCGCCGTACGAGCAGGCCTACCGGGAGACCCCGGACAATCCGCACCGCAAGGTGCTGGTGATCGGCGCGGGCAACGGCAACGACGTCGCCGTCGCCCTGGCCAACGGCGCGCAGTACGTGGACGCCGTCGAGATCGACCCGCGGCTGCAGGAGATCGGGGCGCAGCTGCACCCCGCGCGGCCGTACGAGAACCCGCGGGTGCACGTCCACATCAACGACGGGCGGGCCTTCCTGGAGCGGACGAAGACGAAGTACGACCTCGTCGTGCTGGCGCTGCCCGACTCGCTGACGCTGGTGTCGGGCGCGAGCAACCTGCGGCTGGAGAGCTACCTCTTCACCAAGCAGGCCTTCGAGTCGGCACGTGACCACCTCGCGCCCGGCGGCGCGTTCGCGATGTACAACTACTACCGCCAGAACTGGCTGATCGACCGCTTCGCGGGAAGCCTGGACCAGGTCTTCGGGCACGCCCCGTGCATGACGGAGTACAGCAAGCGCGCCGCGGTCCTCGTGGCCGGGCTGACGCCGGCCGACCAGACGTGCGGGACGGTCTGGCGGGCCAGCGGGGCGGTGCCGCCGCCCGCGGACGACGACCACCCGTTCCCCTACCTCCTGCACCGCACCGTGCCGAGCCTCTACCTCGGCGCGCTCGGCCTGATCCTGCTGGTCACCGTGATCTCGGTGCGGCTGGCCGGGGTGCGGCTGCGCGGGACGCTGCGCTACGCCGACATGTTCCTGATGGGCGCGGCCTTCCTGCTGCTGGAGACCAAGAACGTCATCGGCTTCGCCCTGTACTTCGGCACCACCTGGCTGGTGAACGCGCTGGTCTTCATCGGGGTGCTGCTGGCGGTGCTGGCCGCCGTCGAGGTGCGGCGCCGCATGCGCCGGCTCAACCAGACGGCCCTGCAGATCCTGCTCTTCGTCACGCTCGCCGTCGGCTGGCTGGTCCCGGCGCAGGCCGTGCTGTCGCTGCCCTTCGCGGCACGGCTGGCGGCGGCCGTCGCGCTCGCCTTCGCGCCGATCTTCTGCGCCAACCTGATCTTCTCCGACCGCCTCGCCCAGGCACCGGACCCGACCGCCGCCTTCGGCGCCAACCTCCTGGGCGCGCTGACCGGCGGCACCCTGGAGTACCTGGCGCTGCTCACCGGCTACCGCGCGCTGCTGATCC
The DNA here is from genome assembly GCF_033792725.1 of Streptomyces sp. PA03-5A. Lineage (NCBI taxonomy): Bacteria > Bacillati > Actinomycetota > Actinomycetes > Kitasatosporales > Streptomycetaceae > Streptomyces > Streptomyces sp. PA03-5A. The sequence goes on from NZ_JARAVL010000001.1 coordinate 358,721, forward strand.
TGGTGGCCGTGCTGTACGCCGGGGCCTGCGTCGCGATGCGGCTGTCCGGTGGCGGTGGCCCCGCCGGCGGCGACGGCGCGGGGCAGGGCCGGCAGGACGCCACGGCGCACGGAAACCGGCTGGTGCGCGAGGGTCCCGCTGCAGCACCATGACGGGATGCTGAGCGTCCTGCTGCCCTTCCTCGGTGCCTGCACCCTGATCGCCGCGGCCCCCGGGCCGAGCACGGTGCTGATCATCAGGCACTCCCTGCGCAGCCGCCGGGCCGGCTTCGCGACCGTCCTCGGCAACGAGACCGGTGTGTTCGTCTGGGGGCTGTGCGCCGCCTTCGGCCTCACCGCGCTCCTCGCGGCCTCACAGCTCGCCTACGACGTCGTGCGGGTCGTCGGCGCCGCCGTCCTGATCTGGTTCGGCGTCCAGGCGTTGCGTGCCGCCCGCCGCGGCCCGGATCCCGAGCGGGCCGCGGCGGGTGAGGACGTGACGCTGACGCCGTGGGCGGCCTACCGCGCCGGGCTCGGCATGAACCTGGCCAATCCCAAGGCGGCGGTCTTCGCGATGTCGTTCCTGCCGCAGTTCGTGCCCTCCGGCGCGCCCCAGCTCCCCGCGATGGTGGCGCTCGCGGCGCTGTGGGCGGTCTACGAGGTCGGCTACTACGGGGCGTACGTCTGGTTCGTCGACCGCCTGAGGGCGGTGTTCAGTCGCGCCGCGGTGCGGCGCCGCCTGGAGGCGGTGTCCGGTGGCGTGCTGGTCGCGCTGGGCGTCCGGATGGCCCTGGAGGGCTGAGCGGCCGCGCCCCCGCCCCTCACCCGCGGCGTGCGCTGAGCGTCGCCGCGAGCAGGCCGGCGCCCGCGGCGGCGAGCGCCGCGAGCAGGAGGGGCACCAGCGGGAACGGGACCGCGCCGGTACGGGAACCGGTGACGAGCCCGGTGACCGCCGCGTTGGCGGGCGATCCGGCGGCGACGAGGACCAGGACCGCGGTGAGGGCCGTGACGGGCACCGCCCATCCGGGGCGGAGCAGCACCGGGGGGTTGGTGAGCGCGCCGACGGCGGTGCCGAGCAGCGCGCTCACCAGGGCGGCCAGGAGACCGGCCACGGCCGCCGGGACCACCGGGATGGCCTTGAGGTGGTCCGTGGTGCGGGGGTCGGCGATGCCGAGGACCACGGCGGTGCCCGCGGTGCCCAGCACCACCGAGCACAGCAGCGCCGCCAGGACGCCCGCTGTGTGGGCCCGCCCCGGCCCGGCGGCGGCCGCCACGCAGGCGCGGGCGGCCGGCGGCTCGGCCGTCACGCTGACCCGCACCAGCCAGGCCGCGGCCGGGAGCAGCGCGGCGGCGCTCCAGCCGAGGGAGTCCAGCAGCGGCTGCGGTCCCCCGGCCAGCCCGATCCCCATGACGGCGACGTGGAGCAGCAGCGGCGGCAGCCAGCGGAAGGACCGCAGGAGCACGGCGGTCCGGTAGCGCAGCAGGGCGGTCATGAGGACTCCGTGGACGGCTGCGCGGGCGGCTCCGCGGGGCGGACCGCCCGGATGTGCCAGGGCGGCGTGGCGGTAAGGAGCCGCCGCAGGACGGCGTCGGACCCGGCGGCCGGGACGGTCACCCGGAGCGTGCCGGGCGCGGCGGGCTCGTACGCGAGCCCGGCCGGCGGCTGCCCGCCGCCGGTGGCCTCGATGACGACGCGCGGCCCGGCGGCGGCGTCCAGGGGCACCGGCACGAGCCGGGCGCCCTCGACGCGGTGGACCTCCGTGATGTCGCCGGCCAGCCGGCGCGGGTCGTGGTCGACGAGGACGACCGTGCCGCCGGCGGCGCTGCGGGCGCGCACGGCGTCGTCCAGGACGGTGCGCGCGTCCCGGTCGAGCCCCGTCCACGCCTCGTCGAGGACGAGGAGTTCCGGCTCGGCCACCAGCGCCTGGGCCACCGCGACCTTCTGGCAGGTGCCCTTGGACAGCTCGGCGAGCGGGGTCCGGGCGTACCCGGCGATGCCGAAGCACTCCAGCCACTGCTCGGCCCGCCGGGCGGCGGTGCGGCTGCCGAGCCCGTGCACCCGCCCCAGGTGCACGAGGTAGCCGTGCGCGTCGAAGGGCAGTGCCGGCGGGAACCGCTCGGGCACGTACGCGGTGCGCGGGCGACCGCTGACCCGGCCCGTGGTGGGGCGGTCGATGCCGGCGAGGATCCGCAGGACCGTGGACTTGCCGCTGCCGTTCGCCCCCTCGACGCGCAGCACCCGTCCCCCGGGCACGTCGAGATCGACGCCGCGCAGCACCCAGGGCCCGCGCGCCCCGTACCGGCGGCCGACCGCCTCCAGCCGCACGTCAGTTGGACGGCTGGTGGGGCTGGGACTCGCTCGGCCGGACGATGACGAAGCCCTCCCCCTGCAGCATCAGCTGCACCGCCTCGCCGGAGCCGCCGCGCAGCATCGAGCCGAAGCTCTGCGAACGGTGCAGGGAGGTCTGCAGCTGGGCGCTCCAGCCGACGACCGCGTCGGTGTCGACGTACACCGGGGCCTGCGGGGTGACCGGGATGACGATCGGGTTGCCCTCGCACATCACGCCGAGCCGGCCGTGCCCGGTGAAGACGCTGTTGAACAGGCCGCCGCCGGCCATGCCCGCGCCCTTCACGACCTTTATCTCGTAGGAGAGGGTCGAGTCGAAGACCAGCACGTTGCGGCCGTTGATGGTGAGGCTGTCGCCGGGGTCGAGGTCGATGACGAAGCAGTTGGCGGCCTCGTGCGCGAACCAGGCCTCGCCCTGGCCGCGCACCGACATCAGCGGCAGGCCCTCACCGGTGAAGGCGCGCTTGAGGAACTTGCCGACGCCCTGCCCCTTCACCTCGAACTGCAGGTTGCCCCGGAAGGCGATCATCGAGCCCTGGCGCGCCAGGCACTCGCCGTTCACCGCGTACTTGATCGACTTGGCGTTCTGGAGGGTCATGCCGGGCTCGGTGGCCGGCTGCGCCGTGTTCTCGGTCGCGAAGAGGTCGCTGTGCACCCCGGCATCCTGGCCCGGAGGGATCGGCTCCGACAAGCTCTTGCGGGGCGGGTGGCAGACTGTCGAGGTGACAACCGATCCTCGCGACGCCGCTCCCCAGTTCGTCCTCCCCCTGGTCGTCCGCATCGAGCGGACCGCCCCGCCGGCGCGGACCGACGCGCTGGAGACGGCCGCCCGTGCCGTGCTCCTGCTGCGCTCCGACGAGCGCGCCACCGCCGCGGACGGGGAGTGGGCCGGGGCGGTACGGGGCTGGGAGGACGCCCGCATCCGCAAGGTCGTACGGCGGGCGCGCGGCGCCGAGTGGCAGCGGGCCGAGGCGCTGCCCGGCATCACGGTCACCGGCAAGTCCGCCGAGGTCCGCGTCTTCCCGCCGGTTCCGCTGGACGGCTGGCCCAAGGACCTGGCGCGGCTGCAGGTGTCCGGGACGGAACTGGAGGACCCGGAGCCGCCCGCCGGGCCGGAGACCGGGACGCCGGTGCTCTGGCTCAACCCCGGGGTGCAGATGTCGGCCGGCAAGACCATGGCGCAGGCCGGGCACGGCGCCCAGCTCGCCTGGCTCGCACTGCCCCCCGCCGAGCGCGCGCAGTGGCGCGAGGCCGGTTTCCCGCTGGCCGTGCGCACGGCGCCGCAGGCCGGCTGGGAGACGCTCACCGCCTCCGGGCTGCCCGTGGTGCGGGACGCCGGGTTCACCGAGATCGCCCCGGGGTCGTGCACCGTCGTGGCGGACCACCCGGCGCTGCGCCGCTGAGGCCCCAAGCTCAAATCAAGCTCTGAAACCCGCCCCCGCGGGGTTCACCCGCCGTGCGCGGGGCCAGAACCCCGGCAGGAGGAAGGGGGGCGCATGGAGCACTCGTATCTGGGCACGGGCATCGGCTGGCGGCCGGAGATCGCGGCGGCGGTCGAGGCGCTGGCGGAGGCCGGCCGTGTCGACTGGGTCGAGGCGGTCGCCGAGAACGTCTGCCCGGGTCATCTCCCCGACTCCCTGCTGCGGCTGCGCGAGCGCGGTGTCACAGTCGTCCCGCACGGTGTCTCGCTCGGCCTCGGGGGCGCCGAGCGGCCCGGCGCGGACCGGCTGACCGCGCTCGCGCAGCGCGCGCAGGCGCTGGGCGCCCCGCTGGTCACCGAGCACATCGCCTTCGTGCGCGGCGGCGGGGAGCTGACGGGCTCGGCGCACCTGGAGGCGGGGCACCTGCTGCCCGTGCCGCGGACCCGGGACACGCTGGACGTCCTGTGCGAGAACGTGCGCATCGCGCAGGACGCGCTGCCGGTGCCGCTCGCGCTGGAGAACATCGCGGCGCTGGTGGCCTGGCCGGACGAGGAGATGAGCGAGGGGGCCTTCCTCGCCGAGCTCGTCGAGCGGACCGGGGTACGCCTGCTGATCGACGTCGCCAACCTGCACACCAACCACGTCAACCGCGGCGAGGACCCCCTCGCCGCACTCGACGCGCTGCCGGTGCACGCCATCGCCTACGTCCACGTGGCGGGCGGTGTCGAGAAGGACGGCGTGTGGCACGACAGCCACGCGCACCCCGTCCCCGAGGCCGTCCTGGACGTGCTGGCGGCGCTGTACGAGCGGGCCTGCCCGCCCGGCGTGCTGCTGGAGCGCGACGACGACTTCCCCGCCGGCGGCGAACTGGCCCGCGAACTGGCCGCGATACGCCGCGTGGTGGACGCGGGCACGGGCGGGCGGGCGGACGTGCCGCCGGCCGTGCCCGCAGGGGTCGCCGCGGCGCCCGGGGCGGCCCGTCAGCGCCTCGCGCTGCGCCAGACCGCGCTGTTGTCGGCTCTCGTGGCCGGGACGCCGGTGCCGGAGGGCTTCGACCGGACCCGGATCGGTGTGCAGAGCCGCGCGCTGGCCGCCAAGCGCGCCGGCATCGTCGCCAAGGTGGCGCCGGAGCTGCCGGAGATCCTGGGGGCCGCGTACCGGCCGCAGTTCCTGCGCTACGCCGCGCTGCGGCCGCTCGACGGGGGCTACCGCCACGACGCCATGGCCTTCGCCGCGTACGTCCTCGACGGGGACGGCCCGCACGACCCCGCGGTCACCAGGCGGCTGGCCGCGTGGTGGCGCGAACGCTCGGGTCCGGCACCGCTCGCGGCCTGGCGGCAGCGTCTGCGCGGAAGGGTTTTCCCGGCGCCGCGACAGCCCTCACACGTATTCATACGTATGCGGGACACGCTCCGTTCAAAGCTGCCATAATCTTTTTCCAAGGGCCTCCGACCTGCGGCGGGAATGGCGGCGGAGCCCATCGAGCGCGAAAAGGCAACAACGTACCAAGGACCGGGCCCGGATTCCTGGAATTCGCGAATACGTGACTGTTCCTCGCCTTGGACGCTTCAAACGCACTAACGTGCGGTCCCATGCGATCCACCCGTTACGCCACCGGACTCAGCCTCGTGGTCGGGGCTCTCGTGGTCACCCTCGCCGCGCTGGCCTACCCCGTCATGTCCGGGCTGAACAGCCCCGCCGTGACCGCGGCCGGCGCCCAGACCGTGTCCACGCAGTACGGTCCGCTCACCCAGCTGGACCGCACCTTCGTCACCAAGGTCCGGCTGGCCGGCCTGTGGGAGTTCCCCGCCGGGCAGATGGCCCTGCAGAAGGGGACGACGCCTGCGGTCAAGCGCGCGGGGCAGCACCTGATCGACGGGCACACGAACCTCGACTCGACGTGCCGCACGATCGCGCCCCAATTGGGCATCACTCTGCCCAACCAGCCCACAGCACAGCAAATGGGCTTTCTGGCCACCATGTCCGCGGCGACCGGACCGGATTTCGACCAGAAGTTCGCGAATATCCTGAGGCTCGCCCACGGCCAGGTGTTCTCGGTCGTGGCCCAGGTACGCGCCACCACCCGCAATTCGCTGGTGCGCGAACTGGCGGACCAGGCGAACGCGACGGTGCTCGACCACATCACCGTCCTGGAGAAGACCGGACTGGTCAACTTCGACCAGGTCGCCGTGGACACGACCGCCAGCCCCACCAACCCCGGTGCGGCGGTGCCGGTCTCCCCCGCTCCCGGTGAGCCGACCTTCATCGTCACCCCGTCCCCGACGTACTCACTTCCCCCAGCGGCTTCGTCCCCCCAGCCGTCGCAGTAGAAATGAGCGATCCGATGCCCACACGACAACACATGAACCACCGGCGCAGGTTGAGCACCAAGCAACTCGTGCTGATAGCCGTGCTGGCACTGCTCGGCTCCGGCGGCACCTTCGCCCTGGTCACCGGTTCGGCCTCGGCCCACTGGCGGTCCAACTCCGGTCACTCGGGCGGCTGGCAGAGCCCCAGCCCGGGGAACAGCACCAAGGCGGACAACGGGGGCCAGAACAACGGCGGCCAGAACGGCTCCGCGGCCCCCTCGGCGTCCGCCTCGGCCTCGGCCTCTGCGTCCGCGCCCGCCGGCGGCGGCACGCAGACCAACGGCCCCGCCCCCGAGGACTTCGCCGACATCCGCTCCGTCCAGCCCAACGTCCAGCGGGCGGCGAACCAGCGGGGCGCCTCGCGCGGCACGTTCACGGCGCGCTGCGGCCGCAACGAGAACAAGCACCACAACCCCGACAACTTCATCGTGGCCCCCGGCGTCGCCAACGGCGCGCACCACGTCCACGACTACGTCGGCAACCTGAGCACCGACGGCTTCTCGACCAACGAGTCCCTGGCCGCGGCCGGCACCACCTGCGCCCGCGGGGACAAGTCGGCGTACTTCTGGCCGGTGCTGCGCACCCGCTCCGCCAACGACGCGCCGGACGCCGACGGCAACACCGGCACCATCCTGCAGGCCACCTCGGTGCAGCTGCTCTTCGGGGGCAACCCGAGGGCCAAGGTGGTGGCGATGCCGTCCACGCTGCGGATCATCATGGGTGACGCCAAGTCCTTCACCAACGGCGTCGCCAACGCCAAGGCGTCGTGGAGCTGCACCGGCTTCGAGAACCGCCAGCTCACCGACAAGTACCCGCTGTGCCCGCAGGGCAGCCGGGTGGTCCGCACGCTGAACTTCCCCAGCTGCTGGGACGGGACCAACGTCGACAGCGCCAACCACCGCACGCACATCGTCTTCCCCGACGGTGCCGGGCAGTGCCAGGCCGGTTTCAAGGCCGTGCCCCAGTTGAAGATGCGGCTCACCTACAAGGTCCCGCAGGGCCCGAACTACGCGCTCGACAGCTTCCCCGAGCAGCTGCACAAGCCGGTCACGGACCACGCGGACTTCGCCAACTTCATGCCGACCCGCCTGATGAACCAGGTCGTCAGCTGCATCAACGGCAACCGCAACTGCGGCTGACGCGGTAGCCCGCGCCGCCCCCGATTCGGGAAACCGCGGGCGGACCCCCACGGGGGTCGGCTACAACTCCCCCATGTGGATGCTCTTCCTCCTCGTGGCCTGGGCCGCGGCGATCGCCTCCTGCACACGCCTGTGCAGGGCGGCGGTCGCCGCGGCCGATCTGCCTGACGGGGCCGCCGCACCGGCCGCCGACCATGCGCTCGGGCTCTACGAGATGGCCTTCCTGTCCGGCGGACCGCGCCGGGTCACCGAACTGGCGATGGTCACGATGGGGCGCGAACGGCGTCTGCTGCTCGCCAGGACGGGATGGGCGACCGTCGTCGACCCGGACGGCCGGGACGCCATCGAGCGCTCCCTGATCGCCGCCACCGGCCCCGAGGGTCAGGCCCCCGTCCCCGCGATACGCACGGCGCACGCGACCTCCGACGGGGTCCGCGCCCTGGCGCAGGGCCTCGCCGACGCGGGGCTCGCGGTGCCTCCCGCGGCCCGGGAGTCGATCTCCACCGGCATCCGCGAGGTCCGCGCGGCCTCCGCCCTCATCCTGGCCATGCTGGCCGCCGCGACGACCCTCAGCCCCGCTGGCCGGTCCCTGCTGCCGTGGTTCGCGCTCCCGCTGCTGGTCACCCTGGGCTGCCTGGCCATCGCGCGCTTCGAGATCCACCCCTACACCCACTGGGCCGCCCGCGCGGGCCGCGAGCTGCTGCGTGCCGTCGACGTCCCCGACGGCCCGGCCCCCGACGACCGCCGGCAGCTCCTCACCGCCGTCGCCGTCCGGGGCCCCTCCGCCCTCCCCGACCCCGCCCTCCGCGCCGCCCTGAGCTGACGCACCGCGCGGGGCCGGACCTCAGGCCAGACCCGCCACCAGATCCGCCACGGACTTAACGACCCGTGGCCCCTCCCCCACAGCCGCCCTCGCACCGCTCGGCCCCAAGGGGCCTCCCGGGCTTCGACCGGCCCGCCGGACTCCGCCCGGCACCCGCCACCCCGGAAAGCCCCCGCGCGGGGCCGGGCCTCAGGCCAGACCCGCCACCAGATCCGCCACCGACTTACGACGACCCGTGTAGAACGGCACCTCCTCGCGGACGTGCATACGCGCCTCCGAGGCCCGCAGATGACGCATCAGGTCCACGATGCGGTGCAGCTCGTCCGCCTCGAAGGCCAGGATCCACTCGTAGTCGCCCAGCGAGAACGACGCCACCGTGTTCGCCCGCACGTCCGGGTAGCCCCGCGCCATCTTGCCGTGGTCGGCCAGCATGCGGCGGCGGTCCTCGTCGGGGAGGAGGTACCAGTCGTAGGAGCGGACGAAGGGGTAGACGGAGACGTAGTCGCGGGCCGTCTCGTCGGCGAGGAAGGCGGGGATGTGGCTCTTGTTGAACTCCGCCGGGCGGTGCAGGGCCATGTTCGACCAGACGGGCTCCAGCAGGCGCCCCAGCATGGTGCGGCGGAAGCGGTTGTACGCGTCCTGGAGGGCGTCGGCGGTCTCGGAGTGCCACCAGATCATGACGTCCGCGTCGGCGCGCAGCCCGGACAGGTCGTACGTGCCGCGGACCGTGACGTCCTTCTCGGCGAGCTGCTCGAAGAGCTCCTCCACCTCCTCCGCGTAGCGGGTGCGGTCGTCGGGCAGGACGTCGCGCAGCCGGAACACCGACCAGAGGGTGTAGCGGATGACCTCGTTGAGGTCCTTGGCCTTCTTGCCGGCGTTGGGGGCCTTGGCGGGGGCGGCGGATGCAGTGGAGTCGGTCATGGGGCTATTGTCCCGCGTCCGGTTCCGCCGCCCGCCGCAGGGTGCCCAGGACCTGCGTGGCCGCGCCGCGCGCGCTCGCGACGCAGGCCGGGATGCCGACGCCCTCGTAGAGGGCGCCGCACACCTCGAGGCCGGGCAGCTTCGCGACGTGCTCGCGCAGCCGCGCGACCCGGGCCAGGTGGCCGACCGGATACTGCGGCAGGCCGCCGTCCCAGCGGGTGACACGGGCCGCGACCGGGGCCGCGGTGAGCCCGACGGCCTCGCCGAGGTCCTGGCGGGAGAGGCGGACGAGGTCGGTGTCGTCCCACGCGAGGTCGGCCTCCTGGCCGTGCCGGCCGATCGAGGTGCGCAGGACGTAGACGTCCGGGTCGGCGGCGCCGCTCCAGTGCCACTTCTGGGCGGAGAACGTGGACGCCTTGATGGTGCGCCCGTCCACCGGCGGGACGAGGAAGCCGCTGCCGGGCAGCGCGTGGGCGATCTCGCGGCGCCGGAAGGCCATGGTGACCAGGGCGACGCTGGCGTACTCCACCGTCGAGAGCTCGGCGGCGGCGCCCGGTGACTCGGCGGCCAGCAGCTTGGCGGCGGCCGGGGCCGGCACGGCGAGCACGACCGCGTCCGCGGACAGCGTCTCGCGGGTGCCGTCGTGGTCGAAGGCGACCTCCCAGCCGTCGGGGGTGCGGCGCAGCGTCCGCACCGGGGCGTCGGTCTCGATGCGGGCACCGGCGGCCCGGCAGGCCGTGGCGACGGCGACCGGCAGCCGCCCGACGCCTCCGCGGATGCCGGCGAAGACGGGGCCGTTCTGCCGCGCGGCGGCGGCCTTGCGCTGGCTCTCGCGGACGGCCTCGATCAGCGAGCGGCCGCCGCGCGCGCCCTCGTACAGCTGCGGGATGGCGGCGCGCAGCGAGATCTCGTACGCGTTGCCCGCGTACACCCCGCCGAGCAGCGGTTCGACGAGCCGGTCGACGACCTCGTGGCCCAGCCGGGCGGCGACGTAGGCGCCCACCGCCACGTCCTCGCCCACCTTGGTGCGGGGCAGGACGTGGTCGAGCGGCAGCCGCGCGAGGCCGGCCGCCGAGAGCACCCCGGACGCGGCGAGCGCGCCGAGGTCGCCGGGGACGCCCATGACGCCGCCCTTGGGCATGGGGCGCAGCCGGCCGCGCGTCCACAGGCCCGCGTTCGTCGTGGCGGGCGCCTCCAGGTCGTCGCCGAGGCCGACGGCGCGGGCCAGGTCGACCGCCTCGGGACGGCGCGCCAGGATCGACTCGGCGCCCAGGTCGACCGGGACGCCCGCGATCTCGTCCGCGTACAGCTTCCCGCCCAGGCGCCCGGAGGACTCCAGCACGGTCACCCGTGCCACGCCGTCCTCCAGCAGGAAATGCGCCGCGGCGAGTCCGGAGACCCCGCCGCCCACGACCACCACATGCCCGGCCCGGGGCTGCGTATTGCTCATGGCTCCACTGTCTCAGACGCCGGAACGAGCCCTAACCGTGACCTCTTCGGGATCACGGACCCGAAACCCGCCCCGCGCCCCTCGCGTCGAATCGGCAACAGACGCAACGACCCCGGGGGGACGCCCTGTGAGCACGTCAACCACCACCGCCCGCAGACCACTTGCCGCCGTCCTCGGCGCCCTGGCACTGGCCGCCGCCCTCACGCTCACCGGCTGCGGCGCCGACAGCACCGACAGCAGTTCCAGCGAGGCGGGCGGCAAGGCGGGCGCCGCCGCACCCGACCTGGCCGAGCGTCCCGGCGCGCAGACCGCGGCCACCGGGGCGGACGGCGACGCGAAGAACGCCACCGGCAAGGGGTCCGGCACCGGGGCGGGAAGGACCCCGACCCTGGCGCAGTCCTACATCGTGCGCACGGCGACGCTGACGGTCGAGGCCAAGAACGTCTCCGGCGCCGTGGCCAAGGCGCGCACGCTCGTGGAGGGGACGGGCGGCTACGTCGGCAACGAGAGCACCAGCCTGGACGACGACGGCCGCGAGTACTCCACCATCACCCTCCGCGTGCCGCCGGACGGCTACGACCGGGTGCTGCGCGACCTGTCGGAGCTGGGCACGCTGCGCAACCGCAAGGTGGACGCCCAGGACGTCACCGGCCAGGTCGTGGACGTCGAGAGCCGGCTCAAGACGCAGCGGGCGAGCGTGGCGCGGGTACGGGAGCTGATGGACCGGGCGACGAGGCTCAGCGACATCGTCTCCCTGGAGAGCGAACTCAGCTCCCGCCAGGCCGACCTGGAGTCGCTGGAGGCCCAGCAGGCTTCGCTCAAGGAGCGGACCGGGATGGCGACGATCACGCTGGAGGTGCAGGAGCCGGCCGTCAAGGAGGCGCCGGAGAAGGAGGACGACGGCTTCTGGGCCACCGTGGGCAGCGCCTTCGGCAGCGGCTGGCACGCCTTCTACCTGACCCTGCGGGCCCTCCTGGTCGCCCTCGCCGTGCTGGCCCCGTTCGCGGCGCTGGCCCTCCTCGGCTACCTGGGCTTCCGGCTGCTGCGCCGGGTGCTGCCCGCCCGGCGCCCCGTCGCCGCGCCCCCGCAGCCGGTGACCGTGCCCGCGCCGATCGGTGCGGGCGACGGCGGGGCACAGCCGCGGGAGTAGCGGCGGACCCCGGTGTCCCCGCGCCGGGCGGCGCGGGGACACCGCCGTCAGCGGGCCGTCTCGGTGTGGACGAAGTCCACGAGACGGGTCAGGGCGTCGGGGTCCGTGGTGGGCAGGACGCCGTGGCCCAGGTTGAAGATGTGGCCCGGGGCGGCTCCGGCCGAGTACAGGACCTCGCGGGTCTTCTTCTCCACCGCCTCGCGCGGGGCGAAGAGCACCGCGGGGTCCAGGTTGCCCTGGAGCGCCTTGCCGGGGCCGACCCTGCGGGCGGCCTCGTCCAGCGGGACGCGCCAGTCCACACCGACCACGTCCGCGCCGGCCTCGCCCATGAGCCCGAGCAGCTCGCCGGTGCCGACGCCGAAGTGGATGCGGGGCACGCCGTAGTCCGCGACGGCCCGGAAGACCTTGACGGAGGCGGGCATGACGTAGCGCCGGTAGTCCTCGGGGGCGAGCGCGCCGACCCAGGAGTCGAAGAGCTGCACCGCGCTGGCGCCGGCCTCGATCTGCACCTTCAGGAAGGCCGAGGTGATGTCCGCGAGGCGGTCCAGGAGCTCCGCCCACAGCTCGGGCTCTCCGTACATGAGGGCCTTGGTGCGCTCGTGGTTGCGCGACGGACCGCCCTCGACGAGGTAGCTCGCCAGGGTGAAGGGCGCGCCCGCGAAGCCGATCAGCGGCGTCGTGCCGAGTTCACCCGTGAGCATGCCGATCGCCTCGGTGACGTACTTGACGTCGTCCGGGTCGAGCGGCCGCAGGCGCTGCAGGTCCTCCCTGGTGCGGATGGGCTGCTCGACGACCGGGCCGACGCCCGGCTTGATGTCGAGGTCGAGCCCGATGGCCTTGAGCGGCACCACGATGTCGCTGAAGTAGATCGCCGCGTCGACCTTGTGCCGCCGTACGGGCTGCAGCGTGATCTCGGTGACGAGGTCGGGCCGCATGCACGACTCGAGCATGGGGATGCCCTCGCGCAGCTTGAGGTACTCGGGGAGGGAGCGCCCGGCCTGGCGCATGAACCACACGGGGGTGTGCGGCACGGGCCGGCGCCGGCACGCCAGGATGAAGGGGGAAGCAGCGGTCTGCTGGTGCGCACTCACCCCCGAATCTTCGCATGCGCCAAGTGGGCGACCCGCCCGACCGGGTGTCCTCCCTCACTGCGGGCCCCCTTCGGCCTACGCTTCCGGGCATGGCAGCGGCTCATGGGCACCTCTCGGACGGGAACGACGCCCCCCTCCCGTTCCAGCACGCGGTCGACGCACTGCTGCGCGCCCGGGTACGGCACGAGGTGGAGCTCGATCCGGTGCCCCCGCCCAAGCGCCTGGCACCGCACGCGTACGCCCTGGAGGCGGCGGTCGTCGTCGACGACGAGGAGATCGGGGACGGGCGCCTGGTGCTGCTCTACGACCCCGACGGGCAGGAGGGCTGGCACGGCGCCTTCCGGCTGGTCACCCTCGTCCGGGCGGAGCTGGAGCCGGAGATCGCGGCGGACCCGCTGCTGCCCGAGGTCAGCTGGTCGTGGCTGACCGGTGCCCTGGAGGGCCGCGGCGCGGCCTTCACCGCGGCGGGCGGCACGGTCTCGCGCAGCTCCTCGCACCACTTCGGCGCCCTGGCCGGGCGGGAGGACTCCACCCGCATCGAGATCCGGGCCTCGTGGACGCCGCTCGCCGTGAATGGCGGCGTACCGGACATGGCCACCCACCTGGCGGCCTGGTGCGACCTGGTGTGCACCTGCGCGGGGCTGCCGCCGGCGCCCTCGGACCCCTCCTGCCCCCAGCCGGGCGGCGGCCCCTCGGTGGTGCCGCTGCCGAAGCGGCGCGGTCCGCAGCAGACGCGCTGAGGGCCGCCGCGCCCGCGCTGACCATTCGCTTTACCGCCGTCAACAAGGTCTGACACCCGGTGACCGCGATCTTCACACCTTCGATCGACCCTGGTCGACAGCGCGTCCGAATTGCCGGAATTGTTACTAAACAAGTCGTGATCATTCTCTAAAGCCGGGCGAAGTTGCTGCCGAAGGAACCTGTGACCCTTCCCGCCAATGTCCCAGGAGGCCCGGTGTCGGTTCTTCTCGAGCACCCCACAAGCCTGGTCGCCTACCGCCCCAACAAGCCGACGGCGATGGTGGTGGTCGCCGATCCCCGCGTACGTTCCACCGTCACGCGCCACTTGTGGGCGCTCGGAGTACGCGACGTGATCGAGGCGTCCTCCATCGCCGAGGCAAGGCCCCGGGTGGGCACCCCCCGAGACATCTGCGTCGCCGACGTACACCTCCCCGACGGCTCCGGGCTGACCCTGCTCGCCGAGACCCGGGCGGCGGGCTGGCCCAACGGCCTGGCCCTGTCCGCCGCCGACGACATCGGAGCCGTGCGCAACGCCCTCGCGGGCGGTGTGAAGGGCTACGTCGTCACCGGCACCCGCACCAACCTCGGCATCCCGGGCCGCCCCGGCGCCGTACCCCTCGGCCCGGCCGGCCAGCGGCTGCAGCGCCGCCCACCGGGTGCCCCCGGCCACGGCGGCGGCTACCGCGAACTGTCCGGCCGCGAGGTGGAGGTGCTGCGGCTGGTCGCGGAGGGCCAGTCGAACAAGGCGATCGGCGTCTCCATGGGGCTGTCGGCGCTGACCGTGAAGAGCCACCTGGCCCGGATCGCCCGCAAGCTGGGCACCGGTGACCGCGCGGGCATGGTCGCGGTAGCGCTGCGTACCGGCATCATCCACTGATCGAAGTCATATCCCGCGTGCGCCCGCCGACGGAACGTTCCGTCGGCGGGCGGCTGCTGTACACAGATACTCTTGACTGGTGACCGACGCCCGAGAGACCGCAACAGAAGCACCCCCGGCGCCGGTCCCGCTGCTGGACCCGCGCGAGGGAATCCCGCCGGTGACCGCCAGCCCGGAGGCCTTCGCCGACATCGTCGCGGCTTTCGCCGCGGGCTCCGGACCTGTCGCCGTCGACGCCGAGCGCGCATCCGGCTACCGCTACGGTCAGCGGGCCTATCTGGTCCAGCTGCGCCGCACCGGGGCAGGGACCGCGCTGATCGACCCCGTCGCCTGTCCGGACCTGTCGGCGCTGAGCGCCGCGCTCGACGGCACGGAATGGGTGCTGCACGCCGCCACGCAGGACCTGCCGTGCCTCGACGAGGCCGGCATGCGGCCCGCCCGGCTGTTCGACACCGAGCTGGCCGGCCGCCTCGCCGGGTTCGCCCGGGTCGGGCTCGGCGCGATGGTGGAGAACGTCCTCGGGTACGCCCTGGAGAAGGGCCACTCCGCCGTCGACTGGTCGACCCGGCCGCTCCCCGAACCGTGGCTGCGGTACGCCGCGCTCGACGTCGAGCTCCTGGTCGACCTGCGCGACGCGCTGGAGGAGGAACTGCGCGCCCAGGGCAAGCTGGAGTGGGCACTGCAGGAGTTCGCGGCCATCGCCGCGGCCCCGCCGCCCCCGCCCCGCGTCGACCCCTGGCGCCGCACCTCCGGCATGCACAAGGTGCGCCGGCGCCGTCAGATGGCGGTCGTGCGGGAACTGTGGAACCTCCGGGACCGGCTCGCCCGCGAACGGGACGTCTCCCCCGGCCGGGTCCTCACCGACGCCGCGATCGTCACCGCCTCGCTGGAGGCCACCCCCAACGCGCACGCGCTGGCCGCGCTCCCGGGGTTCGGGCATCGCATGGGGCGGCGCCAGCTGGAGCAGTGGCAGGCCGCGATCGACCACGCCCGCAGCATCCCCGAGCGCGACCTCCCGCAGCCCGGCCCCGCCTACACCGGCCCCCCGCCCCCGCGCGCCTGGGCCGACAAGGACCCGGCCGCCGCGGCCCGGCTCTCCGCGGCCCGCGCGGCGGTCTCGGCACTGGCGGAGCAGCTGAACCTCCCCCAGGAGAACCTCATCACCCCGGACACCGTCCGCCGCCTGTGCTGGGCGCCCCCGCGGGACCGCAGCCCCGAGTCGGTGTCGGCCTTCCTCCAGGACGCCGGCGCGCGCCCCTGGCAGGTCGAGCTCACCACGCCCATCCTCACGGCGGCGCTCGCGGCAACGCCGGCGGTGTGACCCAGGGGGTGCCCCTCGCGGCCCGTCGTCGTGTGCGGCACCGTTGTGGTTGCGCTTTGGGGTTTCCCCACCCTCCCGCCCTCCCCCAGCCTTCGGCTGGGGGAGGGCGGGAGGGTGGGGAGAAACCCCACGGAAAGCAGGAACGGCCGCACGCGGGAACCCGGGGGGAGACCGAACGTGTGACCCCGCACACCCGCACTGTGCACATCGGTTACCCGCGAGTAGCATGTACGGCGGAGCCGCCGTCTTCTGCCCGCGGCAAGCGAACCCGCATCTTGAGGAGAGCCAACGTGCCTCGTACCGCTAGGGACGTCGTCTTCGTCGACGGCGTCCGCACCCCGTTCGGCAAGGCGGGCCCGAAGGGCATCTACCACGAGACCCGTGCCGACGACCTGGTCATCAAGTCCATCCGGGAGCTGCTGCGGCGCAACCCCGCGCTCTCCCCGGAGCTCATCGACGAGGTCGCCATCGCCGCGACCACCCAGATCGGCGACCAGGGCCTGACCCTGGGCCGTACGGCCGCGATCCTGGCGGGACTGCCCAAGTCGGTGCCCGGTTTCTCCATCGACCGCATGTGCGCGGGCGCGATGACCGCGGTCACCAGCGTCGCCGGGGGCATCGCCTTCGGCGCGTACGACGTGGCGCTCGCGGGCGGCGTGGAGCACATGGGCCGGCACCCGATGGGCGAGGGCGTGGACCCCAACCCGCGCTTCGTGTCGGAGAAGCTGGTCGACGAGTCCGCGCTGTTCATGGGCATGACGGCGGAGAACCTGCACGACCGCTTCCCGCACCTCACCAAGCAGCGCGCCGACGAATACGCGGTGCGCAGCCAGGAGAAGGCGGCGAAGGCGTACGCGAACGGCAAGATCCAGCAGGACCTGGTGCCGATCTCGGTGCGCCGCACCTCCCCCGAGGGCGGCGAGACCGGCTGGGGCCTGGCCACGGCCGACGAGCCGATGCGCCCGGGCACCACGCTGGAGAACCTGGCGGGCCTCAAGACCCCGTTCCGCGCCCACGGCAACGTGACGGCGGGCAACTCGGCGGGTCTGAACGACGGTGCCACCGCCTCCCTGATCGCCGCCGAGGACGTCGCCCGGGAGCTGGAGCTCCCGGTGAAGATGCGTCTGGTCTCCTACGCCTTCGTGGGCGTCGAGCCCGAGGTGATGGGCATCGGCCCGGTCCCGGCGACGGAGAAGGCACTCGCCAAGGCGGGCCTGTCGATCTCCGACATCGGCCTGTTCGAGGTCAACGAGGCGTTCGCCGTGCAGGTGCTGTCGTTCCTCGACCACTACGGCATCGCCGACGACGACGCGCGCGTCAACCAGTACGGTGGCGCCATCGCGTTCGGCCACCCGCTCGCTTCCTCCGGCGTCCGTCTGATGACGCAGCTGGCCCGCCAGTTCGAGGAGCAGCCGCACGTCCGCTACGGCCTGACCACCATGTGCGTCGGCTTCGGCATGGGCGGCACCGTGATCTGGGAGAACCCGCACTTCGACGGAGGCAGCAAGTGACCACCACCGCCGAGCTCCTCAAGGGAGCGGCCGAGCTGTTCCCGGACGAGGTCGTGACGCAGGCGCAGGTGCGCCACCTCGACCTCCCCCAGGGCGCCGGGCGTTTCGCGCTCATCACCCTGGACAACGGCCTGGACCACACCAAGCCGACCACCTTCGGACCGCAGTCGCTGGCGAACCTGAGCGCCGCCCTCGACCAGGTCGAGAAGGAGGCCGCGGACGGCGGGATCGCCGGTGTCGGCATCACCGGCAAGCCGTTCATCTTCGCGGTCGGCGCCGACCTGAAGGGCGTCGAGCTGCTGAAGCGGCGTGAGGACGCGCTGGCGATCGGCAAGGGCGGCCACGACGTCTTCCGCCGTCTGCAGTCCCTCGCGGTCCCGACCTTCGCGTACTACAACGGCGCGGCCATGGGCGGCGGCGTCGAGGTCGGCCTGCACTGCAGCTACCGCACCGTCTCCTCGGCCATCCCGGCGTTCTCCCTCCCCGAGGTCTTCCTGGGCCTGGTCCCGGGCTGGGGCGGCTGCGCGCTGCTGCCGAACCTCATCGGCGCCGAGCGCGCGGTGAGCGTCATCATCGAGAACTCGCTCAACCAGAACAAGCAGCTGAAGGGTGGTCAGGTCTACGACCTGGGCATCGCCGACGCGCTGTTCGACGGTGCGGACTTCCTGGAGCAGTCGCTGTCCTGGACGGCCGCCGTCCTCAAGGGCGAGATCCAGGTCGTCCGCCCCGAGGTGGACCGCGGCGCGGCGTGGGACGAGGCCGTCGCCAAGGGCCGCGCCTTCGCCGACTCCAAGGTGCACGGCGCCGCCCCGGCCGCGTACCGCGCGCTGGACATCATCGCCGCCGCCAAGGACGGAGACCTGTCCGCCGGCTTCGACGCCGAGGACGAGGCCCTCGCGGACCTCATCATGGGCGGCGAGCTGCGCTCCGGCATCTACGCCTTCAACCTGGTGCAGAAGCGCGGCAAGCGCCCGGCCGGTGCCCCGGACAAGAACCTGGCCCGTCCGGTCACCAAGGTGGGCGTCGTCGGCGCCGGTCTGATGGCCTCGCAGCTGGCGCTGCTCTTCGCACGCCGCCTGGAGGTGCCGGTGGTCCTCACCGACATCGACCAGGAGCGCGTGGACAAGGGCGTCGGCTACGTCCACGGCGAGATCGACAAGCTGCTGCTCAAGGGCCGGGTCAACCAGGACAAGGCGAACCGCCTCAAGGGCCTGGTGTCCGGCTCCCTCGACAAGGCCGCCGCCTTCGGCGACGCGGACTTCGTCATCGAGGCGGTCTTCGAGGAGATCGGCGTCAAGCAGCAGGTGTTCGCCGAGGTCGAGGCGGTGGTGAAGCCGGAGACGATCCTCGCCACCAACACCTCCTCCCTCTCGGTCTCCGAGATGGCCTCGAAGCTGAAGCACCCCGAGCGGGTCGTCGGCTTCCACTTCTTCAACCCGGTCGCGGTGCTGCCACTGCTGGAGATCGTGCGCGGCGAGCAGACCGACGACGCGTCGCTGGCCACCGCGTTCGCCGTGGCGAAGAAGCTGAAGAAGACCGCAGTGCTGACCAAGGACGCCCCGGCGTTCGTCGTCAACCGCATCCTCACCCGCTTCATGGGCGAGATCCAGAACGTCATCGACGAGGGCACCCCAGTGGAGACGGCGGAGAAGGCCATCGAGCCGCTCGGCCTGCCGATGTCCCCGCTGGTGCTGCTGGAGCTGGTCGGCCCGGCGATCGGTCTGCACGTCTCTGAGACGCTCAACCGCGCCTTCCCGGACCGCTTCACGGTCTCCCCGAACCTCGCGGCCGTCGTCAAGGCGGGCAAGCGCGGCTTCTACGTCTACTCCGCCGAGAACGGCTTCAAGCCGGAGCTGGACCCCGAGGTCGCCGCGCTCCTGATGCAGGGCGACAGCGTCCTGACGCAGGAGCAGGTGCGCGCCCGCGTCCTGGACGCCGTCGCACAGGAGATCGGGATCATGCTGGAGGAGGGCGTCGTCGCCGAGGCGCAGGACATCGACCTGTGCCTGATCACCGGTGCCGGCTGGCCCTTCCACCTGGGCGGCATCACGCCGTACCTGGACCGTGAGGGCGTCTCGGAGCGGGTGAACGGCAAGCCGTTCCTGGCCCCGGGCGTGGCCTCCGTCCCGGCGTAACTCCGGCTGCGTACGCGGAAGGGGCCCCCGCCGTCCGGCGGGGGCCCCTTCCGCGTGCGCGGCTCAGGAGGCCTGCGCGCCGCCGTCGGGGACGTGCGCGGTGCAGTAGGCGACCGTCAGGTCCCGTACGAGGGCCTTGCGTTCGTAGTCGTCGAGGTCGACCAGGCCGCGCTCGAGCAGGCCCCGTACGGTCTCGCCGACGGCGGTGAGGGCGTCGTCGAGGGCGGCCCGGCGGTGGCGGGCGTCGAGCGCCGCCAGCTGGGCGCGGCGCATGGCGGAGGCCACGGCGGGGGCGTAGTCGACGCGGACGGGCTGGGCGGAGAACACCTCGACGCCGACGGGCCGCAGGTCCTGGACGATGATCCGGGTGAGGTCGTCCGCGAGGCGGTCGGTGGCGCGGAGCGTGGGACCGGGGCCGTGGAAGTCGTCGGCGGGCAGCCGCGACACGCAGCGGACGACCGCGGCCTCGACCTGTTCGCGCAGGTAGCGGACGTGGTCGTGGACGCCGAAGGCGGCCCGCGCGGTGTCGCGGACCCGCCACACCACCAGGACCGTGATCTGCAGCGGGGTGCCGCCCGCGTCGGTGGCCTCGATGGGGCTGCTGCGCCAGTGGCGCAGGCTGGTGTCGACACGGCGGCGGACGAGCAGCGGGCTGATCCACAGCAGTCCGGTGCGGCGGACGGTGCCGTGGTAGGCGCCGTGCCGGGTGAGCATCCACACGGAGCCGGGTCGGCCCCGGGCGAGGCCCAGCGCGGTCAGAGCGGTGAGCGCCACGAGGACGGCCACGGCGCCGCCGCGGACGGCGGGGGAGGTCCCGATGGGGCCGAGCAACAGCGCTGCCGTGCCTCCGGCCGCCGCCAGGGCCGTGAGCACGGCGAGGCCGCCGGGAAGGCAGCGTCCCGGACGCTCGGCGATCTCGGGCAGCGGCACCACGCCGGCCTGGCCGGGGGTGCCGTAGGCAATGGGGGCCTGGGCGGGGACGGGACGTTCGGCCCGGCTCCCCTGGGGGGTGATCGTCATGAGAAGAGCCGCCTCCACGTCTCGGGACCCGGGTAGCCGTCCGCCTGGCTGCCCGACCAGCCCTGGGACCGCTGGAAGGCCTCCACCGCGCGCCGGTCGGCCTCGCCCCAGCGCGGGCCGGGCCCCTTCGCGTAGAACCGGCCGAAGCCCTTGACGGCCAGCCGCCGTCCCAGCGCGAGCACGTGCGGGCCCGACTGGCCGGGCCGGAAGCCCCCGATGCCCGGGTAGGCCGGCCTGGCCAGGTGGGCCGTTCGGGCCGGGGGCGCCGTCGGGCGGCCGCCGCCGACGTCGGCCCCGGCGCCCTCGGTCAGGTAACGCCACGTCAGGGGGCCCGGGAAGCCGTCGGCCTGGTCGCCCTTCCAGCCCTGGGCGCGCTGGAAGGCGCGGGTGGCCTCGCGGTCGGCGTCGCTCCAGCGGGGTCCCGGACCGTCGTGGTAGAACGCGCCCGCGCCCCGCTGCCGCAGCATCCGGCCGAGCCGGGTGACGTAGCCGTTGGAGGCGCCGGGGCCGAAGGACACGCTCCCCGGGTAGCCGGAGGCCAGGTCGCCGAGGTCGAGGTCCCCGTACAGGTCGTCGTAGAAGTCGTCGTAGCCCTCGTCGCTCAGGTACTTGTAGCGGTAGGGGACGTAGCGCTTGGAATGGTCCCAGTAGGCGTACGGGGTCGTGCGCACCCGGGCGCGCGGCCGGGTCTCCTCGTAGGCCACGTAGCGGTTGTGCGCGGCGTTCGCCCAGCCCCCGAAGATCGTGACGTGGGAGCCGTCGACGGGGTCGCGGGGGTTGTGGAAGAGCAGGATGTCGCCGGGTTCGAGATCACTGCGGCCGATCCGTTCCGCGAAGCGCGGCAGCGTGCCGGTCCACTGGCTGCTGCCCAGGCCCCAGGCCATGGAGACGAATCCGGAGCAGTCCTGCCGGTAGCCGTCCCGCCAGCGGCGGCGCATGTCGTACGGGACACGGGCGTCGACCCAGCGCTGGGCCCGCTCCAGGATCTGGTCGCGGGTCAGCCGGAGCGGGGCCACGGCGCCGATCCGGTCGGGCTGCGCCTGCTCGGTCAGGCCGGTGGACGCGGCCTGGCCGGCGTCCTCCGCGGGGGCCGCCACGGCGGCGGGCGCCATGACGGCCGCGCCCGCCGTGGCCAGGAGGACCAGCGCGGCGGGAGCGGCGACCGGTGG
The DNA here is from genome assembly GCF_033792725.1 of Streptomyces sp. PA03-5A. NCBI lineage: Bacteria > Bacillati > Actinomycetota > Actinomycetes > Kitasatosporales > Streptomycetaceae > Streptomyces > Streptomyces sp. PA03-5A. Next base: position 380,184 of record NZ_JARAVL010000001.1, read on the forward strand.
CGCGCACGGGGGCGTGGCGCGGGTCGCCGCCCGGATCAGCCGCCGCCGTGCGCAGTCCTCACAGACGCAGCCCGGCTGCGGCCCGACCTCGTCGAACACCGGTGTGGACATGCGCACCACCACTCCTCGCGATCGAGTGCCACATGCCCTTATTACCCGATTTCCACATAAATCTGATGGAATGACAGCGGGTGATGTGGTCAGCCTGTCGCGGTGGTGCTCTTCACGACCTCGGCAACGGCCTTGTCGACCAGCTGCGTCAGTCCCTCGGGAGTGAGCCCTGACGCGCCGCCCGAAGGATCGGTGACGGTCTCGCCGTTCACCTGTACGACCGGCGCGGAGGTGAACCCGGCCGCGGCGAACTCCTCCTGGGAGCGCCGCACCCACCCGTCGTGGTCCCCGCCCTGGACGCATGGGACGAAGTGCGTCTCGTCCACGTCGCCGGCCTTCTTGGCCAGGCCCTTCAGAAAGGTGTCACTGGTGAACGGGTCGTCCGAGGCGTCGGCGGGCTGGGCGTCCCACACCTGCGCGACGAACTCCTGGAACCGGCCCACGTCCTGGGCGCACGCGGCCGCGTTGGCGGCGGCCAGGGAGCCGGTGCCACCGTCCGCGGTGTCGGTCGGCGTCACCAGGCGGTAGTCGATCCCCACCTGGCCGGTGGCGACCAGCTTCGCGAGGGTGTCCCCGTACTCGGCGGCGAAGGCCTTCGACTCCGGGCTGCGCAGGTCCTCGTACACGGTCAGCGTCACCGGCAGCTTGGTCGGCTTGACCGGCACCGCCAGCTGTTCCTCGCCCGAGGCACCGGCCGGTGCCTTGACCTCGTGCTGCTTCTCACTGCGCACATGCGCCCCGAGGACGGCCGAACCCCCGAACACCACGCCCAGGACGATCACCGTCCCGGCGTAGGACCGCCAGCGCTTGGACTTCGTCTGCTTCACCGGGACTTTCTACCACCGCGTACGAACACGCCCCGTGGGAGGGTACGGCCTCCGCCCCGTGCACCTGTCCTGCCGGCCGGTCACCGGGCAGGACGACCGGCCCCGGCCCGGTTGTGACAGGGTGGGCCGGTGAACGGTGGGACAGCGCCCCTGGTCGTGGTCGACGCCGCCAACACCGTGGGGTCCGTCCCCGACGGGTGGTGGCGGGACCGGCACGGGGCGACGGAGCGCCTGCGGGACGCCCTCGCCGGGCTGGCCGCTACCGGGCTCCCGGAACGGGCGGACGTGCCGGAATGGGCCCGGCGGGCGCCGCTCGACGTCGTGCTCGTCGTGGAGGGCGCGGCCCGGGGGGTGGCACCCGTGCCGGGGGTACGGGTCGAGGCGGCGCCCGGCAGCGGTGACGACCTCATCGCCGAACTCGTCGCGGCCCGTCCGCCGGAACTGCCGTGCCTGGTCGTGACGGCCGACCGCGAGCTGCGCCGCCGCGTGACCGCCCGCGGCGCGGCCGTCGCGGGGCCGCGGTCGGTGCGTCCCTGACTACCGGCCGGGCGGCCGGGCGTACAGCACCGCGCCGTCGGCGGTGGCGACGCGCTCGTAGCCGCCCCCGTCGAGCAGGCGGCGCAGACCGGGCACGTGCGCCGCGCCGTAGGGGGCGCCCCGCGAGTCGTCGACCACGACGGCCGGCGGCGCGGCGGAGAACTCCCGGCGGAAGGCCGCCCAGGCGCCCGGTACGGCGTACTCCTCGCCGACCCGGGCCCCGCCGCGGCCACCGCTGAAGTTGGTGAGGAATCCCGCGGTGAGGAACCGGCCGGCCGGTGCGCGCCCGGAGAGCCAGTACTGCTCCGGGTGCATGCCCCACACCAGGACGGTCCCGTCCGCGCCGGTGTGGGCGCGGATCGCGGCGGCGACGGTCCGGGCGTGGTCGAGTTCGGCGCGCGGTGCAGCGAAGCCCCAGCCGGTGAACACGGCCGCCGCCAGCACCGTCCAGACCGCGGCGGCCCTTCGGGCCGGACCGCGCGCGGGCAGCCGGCGCAGCGCGGCCACCCCGACGAGCGTGAGCGGGGGCAGCAGTTGCAGGTAGTAGTGACCGTAGAACTGGAAGCCCGCCACGACGGCGACGGCGGCCGCGCCGAGCCAGATCCACAGCTCGGCTCCGGCGCCGGCCCTCCGGCGCACGGCGAGCCAGACGGCCGGCAGCACCACCCCCGCCCCGGCCGCCGTGATGATCGCGGCGTTGCCGAGCCCCCGCCCGGCCGCGAGCAGCCAGGCTCCCTCGGGCGAGATGTAGGCCCCAGAGCCGGTGACCGTCCAGAAGACGAAGCGCCCCGCACCGGTCACCAGGGCCACGGCCACGACGGGCAGCGCGCACCCCGCCGTCAGCCGGGCCCACGCTCCGGCGGACACGGAGACGGACCCGGCCGCACTCCCCCGCCGGGCCCGCCACAGCATCCAGAGCACCGGGAGGAGCACCACCGCGCCGGTCTGCTTGGTCAGCGCCGCCCCGGCCACCGCCACCCCGGCCGCGCCCCAGCGCCCGCGGTCGGCCAACAGCACGGCGGCGACCGTCCACGGCAGGGTGAAGACCTCGAAGGAGGCCGCCTGTGTGTCCTCGGGCGCCAGCCCCACCGACAGCAGCAGGTAGCCGAACCCGGCGGCCGCGCCCCACCGGTCGCCCCAGCGCCGCCGGGCGATGGCGACGAGCAGCGCCGCGGTCACCACGTGCGCGACGACGGCCGCCGCCCGCAGGGGCCGGAGCGAGCCGTCGCCGAAGAGCGCGAACGCCCCCTCGTAGAGCCACGGCAGCAGCGGGGGCTTGCGGTCCACGACGGTGTCGTAGAGGACGCCTCCGGAGGCGAGCACGCGTGCCTGGGTCGCGAGGAACCCCTCGTCGGGGTTCCAGACGGGACGTACGAAGGAGGGCAGATGGACCAGCGCCGCCACCAGCGTCAGCAGCGGGAGCAGCACGGGCCACGAGAACCGGGTGAACGGCGAGGGCGCCCGGGACGGGGCGCCGTCCGCCCGCCGGTCCGGGAGCGCGGGCGCGGCGGCGCGGGCGGTCTCGGGGCGGGTCGGCACGCGCCCAAGGTACCGGGCGCCCTCCGGGTGCGTCAGCTCACCTCTGCCGGGACGGTGTGCGGACCCGGCTGTGCCGGTAGCCGTAGAGGAAGTAGACGAGGAAGCCGAGGGCCATCCAGATGGCGAACCGCAGCCAGGTCTCGGCGGGGAGGTTGAGCATCAGCCACAGCGTGGCGAGCACCGACACCGCGGGCAGCCACGGCACCAGCGGGGTACGGAAGGCACGCGGCAGGTCGGGGCGGGTACGGCGCAGCACCACGACGCCGATGGCGACGACGATGAACGCGAAGAGGGTGCCGATGTTCACCAGCTCGGCCAGTTCCTCGATGGTCGTGAAGCCCGCGACGATCGCCACGATGCCGCCGAGCAGGATCGTCGAGCGGTAGGGCGTGCCCCGGGTGGGGTGCACCCGGGAGAAGAAGCGCGGCAGCAGCCCGTCGCGGCTCATCGCGAAGAAGACCCGGCTCTGCCCGAGCAGCAGGATCATGCAGACCGTCGTCAGGCCCACCACCGCGCCGAAGGCGATCAGCCCGGCCCAGAAGGGGTGGCCCACCGCCTTGAAGGCGTCGGCCAGCGGCGCGTCCACCGTCAGCCGGGTGTAGTGCTGCATGCCGGTGACGACGATGGAGACGGCGACGTAGAGCACGGTGCAGATGATCAGCGAGCCGAGGATGCCGCGCGGCACGTCCCGCTGCGGGTTCCTGGTCTCCTCGGCGGCGGTGGCGACGATGTCGAAGCCGATGTACGCGAAGAAGACCACAGCCGCCGCGGTGAAGATGCCCATGACGCCGAACTGGGACGGCGTGAAGCCCGAGATCAGCTGGATGAGCGGGGCCTTGATGCCTGCCTGCGCCCCCTCGGACGGCACGGCGGGCGGGACGAACGGGGTGTAGTTGTGGGCCTTGATGAAGAACGCGCCCACGATGATGACGATCAGCACCACGGTGACCTTGATGGCGACCACCACGGAGGTGACCCGGGCCGACAGCTTCATCCCGGCGACCAGGACGGCGGTGAGCACGGCCACCAGCAAGAAGGCCAGCAGGTCGAAGTGGAAGCCGCTCTGTTCGCCGCCGGACAGCACGGACGGCAGGTGCCAGCCCCAGTTGTCCATGATCGAGCGCAGGTAACCGGACCATCCGACGGCGACCACGGCGCAGCCCAGCGCCAGTTCCAGCACGAGGTCCCAGCCGATGATCCAGGCGGGCAGTTCGCCGAGGGTGGCGAAGGAGAAGGTGTACGCGGATCCGGCCACCGGCACCGTGGAGGCGAACTCCGCGTAGCACAGGGCGGCGAGCGCGCACACGACGCCCGCGGCGACGAAGGACAGCGCGACGGCCGGGCCCGCGTTCTCCTTCGCCACCTTGCCCGTGAGGACGAAGATGCCGGTGCCGATGACGACGCCGACGCCGAAGACCGTGAGGTCGAGGGCGGACAGCGACTTCTTGAGCGCGTGCTCGGGCTCCTGGGTGTCCCGCAGGGAGTCCTCGACCGATTTGGTACGGAAGAAACCGCTCCGACCCTTCGCAGCGTTACCGCCCACGTCCACCGGCGCACCTCCACAGTTGTTCCTGCATCACAGCACCCGCAGATGCTTGTGACCGGATCTGGCGCGCCTACACATCAACAGAAGGGCCGGGCGATCACCCATTGGGGTGTCGCCCGGCCCGGTGGTGCCAAGGACGGGGAGCGGCCGTCAGTCGCCCGCGACCTGGGGCGCGGGCTCGTCGGCGTAGCGGCCCCCGAGCCGGCTGACGAGGCCGGTCACCTGGCGCGCGACGTCCGGGGCGGTCAGCCCGATCTCGGCCATGACCTCCTTGCGGCTGGCGTGGTCGAGGAACTCCTGCGGGATGCCGAAGTCACGCAGCGGCACGTCCACGCCGGCGTCGCGCAGCGCCTGGGCGACGGCGGAGCCGACACCGCCGACGCGCCCGTTGTCCTCGACGGTGACGACGACCCGGTGGCCGGCCGCGAGACCGGGCAGGGCCGGGTCGACGGGCACGACCCAGCGGGGGTCGACGACGGTGGTGGTGATGCCCTGGGCGTCGAGCAGGTCGGCGATCTCCAGGCACATCGGGGCGAGCGCGCCGACGGAGACCAGCAGCACGTCCGGCTTGGCGTCCTCGCCCTGGGGCTCGGCCCGACGCAGCACGTCCATGCCGCCGACCGTGCCGACGGCCTTGACCGCCGGGCCGACCGCGCCCTTGGAGTAGCGGACCACGGTCGGGGCGTCCGGTACCTCGACGGCCTCGCGGAGCTGGGCGCGCACCTGGTCGGCGTCGCGCGGGGCGGCGATCCGCACGCCCGGGACGACCTGCAGGATCGACATGTCCCACATGCCGTTGTGCGAGGCGCCGTCGGTGCCGGTGATGCCGGCCCGGTCCAGCACGAAGGTGACGCCGCACTTGTGCAGCGCGACGTCCATCAGGACCTGGTCGAAGGCGCGGTTGAGGAAGGTCGCGTAGACGGCGACGACCGGGTGCAGGCCGCCGGTCGCCAGGCCCGCCGCGGACACCACCGCGTGCTGCTCGGCGATGCCGACGTCGTAGACGCGGTCGGGGAACGCCTTGGCGAACTTGTCCAGGCCCACGGGCTGGAGCATCGCGGCGGTGATGGCCACGATGTCCTTGCGCTCCCTGCCGAGCTTGACCATCTCCTCGCCGAAGACCGAGGTCCAGTCGGCGCCGGAGGCTGCGATCGGCAGGCCGGTGTCGGGGTGGATCTTGCCGACGGCGTGGAAGCGGTCGGCCTCGTCCTGCAGGGCGGGGGTGTAGCCGCGGCCCTTCTCCGTCAGGCAGTGGACGATGACCGGGCCGCCGAAGCGCTTGGCGCGCTGCAGCGCGGACTCCAGGGCGGCGACGTCGTGGCCGTCGATCGGGCCGACGTACTTCAGGCCCAGGTCCTCGAACATGCCCTGCGGGGCGATGAAGTCCTTGAAGCCCTTCTTGGCGCCGTGCAGGGTCTCGTACAGCGGCTGGCCGATGACCGGGGTGCGCTCCAGCAGTTCCTTGGTGCGGGTGAGGAAGCGCTCGTAGCCGTCGGTGGTGCGCAGCGTGGCGAGGTGGTTGGCGAGGCCGCCGATGGTCGGCGCGTAGGAGCGCTCGTTGTCGTTGACGACGATGACCAGCGGGCGGTCCTTGGCGGTGGCGATGTTGTTCAGCGCCTCCCAGGCCATGCCGCCGGTCAGCGCGCCGTCACCGATGACGGCGACGGTGTGGTCGCGCTTGCCCAGCTGCTCGTTGGCCTTGGCAAGGCCGTCGGCCCAGCCGAGCACCGTGGAGGCGTGGCTGTTCTCGATCACGTCGTGCTCGGACTCGGCGCGCGAGGGGTAGCCGGACAGGCCCCCCTTGCTCTTGAGCTTGGAGAAGTCCTGACGGCCGGTGAGCAGCTTGTGGACGTAGGACTGGTGCCCGGTGTCCCACAGCACCTTGTCCCGCGGCGAGTCGAAGACACGGTGGAGCGCGATGGTCAGTTCGACGACACCCAGGTTCGGCCCCAGGTGCCCGCCCGTCTTGGAGACCTCGTCGACCAGGAAGGTACGGATCTCGCCTGCCAGCTCGACCAGCTGCTCCGGGCTGAGCCGGTCGAGGTCGCGCGGTCCCTTGATACGGGTCAGCAGAGCCACCCGTGCCTCCTTGTTGTCGCTTTCCGGTTTCCCGAGTGTATGTGTTCGCGTTTTCAGCTCCGCACACACCCGTGCCCGGCGCTGGGATGATCTTCCCTGCGCCGGGCACGTCACGCCACTGGTGCGGTGCGGAACCTCAGCCGCGACCCGAGGCCTTCTGGCTCTTGCGGGACACCGAGTCGATGACCACGGCGGCGAGCAGCACCGCGGCGGTGATCATGTACTGGAGCGCGGTGTTCATGTTGAGCAGGTCCAGGCCGGTCTGGATGGACTGGATGACCAGCATGCCGAGCAGCGCGGACCAAACGTTTCCGCGGCCGCCGAAGAGGCTGGTGCCACCGATGACCGCGGCAGCGATGGCCAGCATCAGGGTGTTGCCGCCGCCGGCGCCCAGGGTCGCCGTGAAGGTCTGCGCGGCGAAGAACAGACCGCCGAGCGCCGCGAAGCCGCCGGAGATGGCGAACACCGAGATGCGGACCATGGCGACGTTGATGCCGGCGCGACGGGCGGCCTCGATGCCACCACCGACCGCGAACACCTTGCGGCCGTAGGAGGTACGCCGCAGCACGAAGTCCGTGACGACCAGGGCCGCCAGGAAGACCACCAGCGCGTTGGGCACGCCGCTCGCCTGGTTCAGGACGTACGCGGCGACGAAGGAGACGACCGCCAGGGCGCCCACGCGGAAGGCGATCTCGCCGGTGGGCCGGAACGGGACGCCGGCCGCACGACGCCGCCGCTGCTCGATCAGCGAGCCCGCCAGCATGGCCACGGTGCCGAGGCCGGCCAGCAGGTAGGCGCCGGAGATGTCCTGGTCCATGAAGAAGGAACGCTGGCCCAGGATGTGCAGCGGGCCGTCGTCCGGGATCGAGAGGCTTCCGCTGTCGCCGAGCAGCTGCAGCATCAGGCCGTTCCAGCCGAGGAAGCCGGCCAGGGTGACGACGAACGCGGGGACGCCGATCTTCGCGAAGAACCAGCCGTGCAGGGCACCGATGAGGATGCCGGTGACGATGGCCAGGATCATGGCCAGCCACGGGTTCATCCCGTGATTGGTCACGAAGATGGCGAAGACGGCGGAGGCCAGACCGCTGACCGAGCCGACCGACAGGTCGATCTCACCGAGCAGCAGCACGAAGACCAGACCAATGGCGAGCATGCCCGTGGCGGCCAGGAAGAAGCCGATGTTGGCCAGGTTGCCGGCACTCAGGAAGTTGCTCGACTGGGTCTGGAAGATGGTCCAGATGATGATCAGGCCGATGATGACCGGCAGCGAACCGAGCTCACCGCCGCGCACCTTGCGCTTGAACTCGGTGAGGTAGCCCTTGAGGCCCTCTTCACGCACGAGCAGCCGCGGGTCGACCACGGGCACCGCCGCCGAGGACGCGTCCTCGACCGACGCTGCCACCACGTCCTGCTTTACGGTCTTCGACGTGTCGCTCACTTTGCAGCCTCCGTGCGCCGCCCCTGACGGCGGGTCACGGCATTGTCCGTGGCACCGGTGATGGCGGAGATGATGTCTTCCTGGGACGTGCTCTTGACGTCGAAGACGCCGTTGTTGCGGCCGAGCCGCAGTACCGCCACCTTGTCGGCGACGGCCTTGACGTCGACCATGTTGTGGCTGATGAGGATGACGGCGAGGCCGCGCTCGCGCAGCCGCTCGACCAGGTCGAGCACCTGGGCGGTCTGCTCGACACCGAGGGCGGCGGTGGGCTCGTCGAGGATGACCAGCTTGGGGTCACCGATCAGGGCGCGCGCGATCGCGACGACCTGACGCTGACCACCGGAGAGGCTGGCGATCGGGATGCGGACGCTGGGGATGCGGATCGACAGCGTGCTGAGCAGCTCCCGGGACCGCTTCTCCATCATGACCTCGTCGATCACGCCGGCGCGCTTGATCTCGCTGCCGAGGTAGAGGTTGGCGACGACGTCGAGGTTGTCGCACAGCGCGAGGTCCTGGTAGACGGTGGCGACGCCCAAACCCTGGGCGTCGTGCGGCCGGTTGATGTTGACCGGCTTGCCTTCCCACTCGATGACGCCGTCATCGATGGGGTGCACACCGGCGATCGTCTTGACCAGGGTCGACTTCCCTGCGCCGTTGTCGCCTACGAGCGCGACGACTTCTCCGGCGTGAACCTCCAGGTCGACATCGGTGAGTGCCTGGACCGCACCGAATCGCTTGGAGACTCCGCGCAACGCCAGCACGGGCGTAGCGGACACGTGAACCATCTCCTTCGCCGCCTGACCGGCGGGGATGCCGCGCTTGGAGGGGCGCGGAGTTTTGTGCAAGCTGCACAGCTTTGCGTGAACTGGAACGGACTGTCTGTCCGGCGCCCGCCCCGTCAGCGGGGTCTGTTGGACGGGGCGGGCGCCGGACAGGTTCGCGTGGCGGCCTCCGGGGGGAGGGCCTGCCGTGTTACTGGAGGCCGGCGGCCTTGCAGGCCTCGGCGAACTCGGCCGTGCAGATCTCCGCGACGGACCACAGCTTGTCGGCGACGACCGTGTCCTTGACGTTGGCCTTGGTGACCGAGACCGGGGTCAGCAGCTGGGACGGGACCTTGTCGCCGGAGCCGCTGGTCAGCGAGGTGGTGGCCAGCGAGTCGATCGCCTTGCCCTCGACCAGGTTCACCGCGAGCTGGGCGGCGGCGTCGGCCTCGGGCTTGAACGCCTTGTAGACCGTGCTGGACTGGCTGCCCGCGATGATCCGCTGGATGCCCGCGAGTTCGGCGTCCTGACCGGTCAGCGGGATGCCGCTGATGCCGGCGCCCTTGAGGGCAGTGGCGATACCGCCGGCCATGCCGTCGTTCGCGGCGTAGACGCCCGCGATCTTCTTGGCGCCGATCTGGGTGATGGCCGCCGTCACCTTCTGGTTGGCGACGGTGTCCTTCCACAGACCGCTCTGCTCGTAGGCGATCTTGACCTTGCCGTCGAGGACCTTGTGGGCACCGGCCTTGAACAGCGCGGCGTTCGGGTCGGCGTCGTCACCGTTGATCATGACGACGTTCGCCGAGGGCTTCGCCTTGTCGCCCAGCGCGTCGAGGAGCGCCTGGCCCTGCAGCTCGCCGACCTTCTCGTTGTCGAAGGAGACGTACGCGGAGACCGGGCCCTGGGCCAGACGGTCGTACGCGATGACCTTGATGCCCTTGTCGACGGCGGCCTGGACGGAGGACTTGATGGCAGCGGCGTCCTGGGCGCTGATCACGATCACCTTGACACCCTTGGTGATCATGGTGCTGACCTGCTGGGCCTGCTTGCCGGAGTCACCCGCGGCGTTCGCGTACTGAACGTCGCAGTCCGCGCACAGTTCCTTGACCTTGGCCTCGAACAGCGGCTTGTCGAACTTGTCGTAGCGCGCGGTGACGCTGTCGGGGAGCAGCAGACCGATGGTCTTGCTCTTGCTGCCGGCGCTGCTGCTGCCGCCGTCCGCCTTGTCGTCACCGGCCTTGCCGCACGCAGCAACGGAAAGGGCCATGGAGACGGCCGCGGTGCCGATCACGACGCGACGCATCATTGCGTTCATGTGGGGTTGCCTCCCTGACAGGGCCGCAAAAGACTGCGGCCGAGGTGAGCGTGAGTCAACTCGGCAACAGCCTTGACGTCAAGAAGTAAATACTTAACGAGATGGCAACGGTGCGTTTCGTTATCTAGATGAACGCAGAGTGATCTCTACGGCACAGCAACCGCTGCGGGAACGTTAGCATCCAAAAGGGACGAATCGCCCACTTCGCTGAGGGCCAGCGCCAGGGCGCCCAGGACCTCCGCACGGGCCCCGAGGCCCCCTGAGACCACCGAAAGCCTACGGGCCGCGCTGGGGATCGCGTACCGCGCCACCGACTCCCTGATGGGCGCCAGGACCAGCTCCCCGGCCTCCGCGAGATCGCCGCCGAGCACCACCCGGCTCGGGTTCAAGAGGTTGGCGAGGCTGGCGACACCCATGCCGATGTGCCGGCCGACGTCCGCGATCACCCGGCGGCAGCCGGGGTCGCCCTCCCTCGCGAGCTGCACCATGCGCGCCAGGGTCAGGTCGGGCCCGTGGCTGCCGCGCAGCAGGTCCAGCACGTAACGGGCGGCGGTGAAGGTCTCCAGGCAGCCGCGGTTGCCGCAGCGGCAGACCGGGCCGGACTCGTCCAGCGTGATGTGGCCGATCTCGCCCGCGGTGCCGCCGGGGCCGCGGTAGATGCGGCCGTCGATCACCAGCCCGGCGCCGACACCGCTGGCCACCTTGATGTACGCCAGGTCCTTCACGCCCCGGCCGCCGCCCCAGACCAGCTCCCCGAGGGCACCGAGGTTCGCGTCGTTGTCCACCTGGACGGGCATGCGCAGCCGCTCGGCCAGTTCCTGGCGCGGGTTGATGCCGCCCCACCCCGGCAGGATGGCGGTGGACCCGAGCGCGCCGGTCTCCACGTCGATCGGGCCCGGGACGCCGAGGCCGACGCCGATCACCTTGTCGGCGTCGATGCCGCTCGACTCGATCAGCCGCGCGACGAGCTGCTCGGCCCGGTCGAAGCCCTCGGAGGCCGAGGCGTCCACGTCGATCGGCTCCGACTGCTCGGCCAGCACCTGGTGGGCCAGGTTGCCGACCGCGACGCGCAGGTGGGAGTGCCCGAAGTCGACACCCACGACGACGCCCGCGTCGCCGGACAGCGCCACCGCACGGGCCCGGCGGCCTCCCGAGGAGGTGGGCGTGACCTGTACGGTCCCGTTGTCGCGCAATTCGCGGACGATGTTGGAGACCGTCGCCGCGGACAGCCCCGTCGTACGGGCGATCTCCGCCTGCGTCAGCGAACCCGCCAGCCGTACGGCCCGGACCACCCGCTCGAGGTTGGCCCGGTGCAGCGACGACTGGGACCCCGGAGTCTCCACGACCATTCCACTCCTGCCGAACCGGACGGGAGCCACGCCGATGAGACCCCGTCGTCTACAACATGTGAACTCTAAGCAAGCCTTTAGGCTCGCTTCCCGTCAAGGGGCAGAACCAGACCGCTGACGTAATGCCCGAAAAATCCAGAAGCGGCCCCGCATACGGCGGGACCGCTTCCGCTCCGGCGTCCGGGCGAACGGACGGCGGGCCACGTGGAGTGACCTTCCGGTTACTTCAAGGTGCCGGCCGTCAGACCCGCCTGCACCTGCCGCTGGAAGGACAGGTAGACCACGAGCACCGGCAGCATCGCGATGGTCATGCCCGCGAAGAGCGCCGGGTAGTCACCGGAGTACCCCTGCTGCTGCGCCAGGTTCACCAGGCCCTGGGCCAGCATCGAGCGGTCCGGGTCGCTGCTGGACTGCTGCTGCTGCAGGGTCATCGGCAGGATGTACTGGTTCCACTGGCCGAGCACGTTGAAGATGCCCACGCTGATCAGGCCCGGCTTCGCCATCGGCAGCATCACCTGGAAGAAGGCCCGGGAGTGGGAGCAGCCGTCGATCATGGCCGCCTCGTGCACCGCCGTGGGCAGGGTCCTGAAGAAGGAGTGCATGAAGAAGACGGTGAAGGGCAGCGAGTACGCGACGTAGACCAGGATCAGGCCCTGGTAGGTGTTGAGCATGCCCAGGTTGCTGACCATGAAGAACAGCGGCACGAGGGCGAGGTACACCGGGAACATCGCGCCGCCGACGAACAGGTAGAAGATGATCCGGTTGCCGGGGAACTCGTAGCGCGCCAGCACGTACGCCGTCATCGACCCGAGCAGCATCGTCAGCGGCACCGAGAACACCAGCACGATCACCGTGTTCACGAAGAAGTCGCCGATGCCCTTCTCCCAGGCCCGGGAGAACGCGTCGAAGGACCAGTGCGAGGGCCAGGACCAGGCGCTCGCGCCGATCTCGGAATTGTTCTTGAAGGATCCGAGGATGATCCAGCCCAGGGGCAGGAGGATCAGCACGCCCCACAGGACCAGGAAACCGTGCGAGAAGACGTTCAGCGACGCGCCGCCGTCGGCGAAGCGTTCCCGTTCCGTCTTCTTGCTGCCGATGGTGGTGGGCTGCCCCTTGAAGACCGGTACCGGAGTGGGCTGCTTGATGGGAGTGGCCATGGGATGCGCTCCCCGCTCAGTACTCGATGCGATCGCGGCGGGAGACCCGCAGCGCGATGGCGGAAAGGATCAGGGTGAGGAAGAGGATGACGACGCCCATCGCACAGGCGTAGCCGCTCTTTCCGAAGGTGAGGAAGTTGCGCATCAGGTAGGTCGCCATGACCTCACCGTGGTAGTCGGGACCGCCGCCGAAGTTCGATCCCGGAGTGAGGACCGAGGCCAGGGCGAAGAAGTCCATCGCGGCGATGGCGAGGTACACCCAGGCCGTCTGCACGCTGTCCCACAGGAGCGGGAGGGTCACCTTGAAGAAGGTCTGCAGGCGGCCGGCGCCGTCCAGCAGGGCGGCCTCGTAGATGTCCTTGGGAACGGACTGCATGGCCGCGGAGAACAGCACCAGGTAGAAACCCACACCGGCCCAGATCTGCACGCCGAGCAGGCACCACATCACCAGGTTGGGACTGTTCAGCCATTCGATCGGGGCCTGAGGGTCCTCGAGGTGCAGTTTGATCAGGATGCCGTTCAGCAGGCCGCTTCCGTCACTTCGGTAGACCGCCTGGAAGAGCACGATGAGAATGGCGACGGAAAGCACCTGGGGGAAGAAGAAGATCACCTTGTAGAAGGCGGATCCGTGCACCCCGCGGACACCCGTGGTGCCGCCGCGGCCGCCCACGTTGAGCATGAAGGCGAAGAAGAGCGCCAGCAGGATCGTGATCACCGGAAGGAACACCAGAAGCAGCACGTTGTGCTGGAGCGCCTGCAGGAAGACGTGGTCCCCGAAGAGCGTCGTGTAATTCTTCAGACCGACGAAATGCATCTCCTGGGACTGCCCGGACCAGTCCGTCAGGGAATACCCGAACGTCTGCAGGTACGGCCAGATCACGAAGACGACGTAGAGCACGACCGGAATGAAGAGGAATCCCGCGATGAACGGGTACTTGCGGTATCGCATGGCGCTGCTCCTGCCATCGGGTAGACCGTCGCACCGGGGCCCCGAACGCCCCCTGGACCATCAGGGGGCACCGGGGCCCCGGTGCGCAAGGGCCGGTGGGAACGTTTAGCCCTTCTTGGCCTTCTCGGCCGCCGCCTTGACCCGCTTGAGCCAGTCGGCGGGCTTGATGCGCTTGGCCATCAGCTCGGCACTGGCGTTCTGCACGTCCGTGTCGAAGGCGCTCTGCGTGTTGGGGTAGTTGTAGTTGAAGACGTTGCTCCCGGCCGCGCTGAGCGCGGTGACGGTGGACTTGGTGCCCGGGCGCAGCTGGACGTCGGAGCCGACGCCGTCCTTGAGCACGGTCAGCGAGTTGGCCGTCTGGGCGAACTGGCTCGACGCTTCCTTGGTGAGCATGATCCGCAGGAACTCCAGGCCGCCGGCCTGGTTCTTGGCCTTCTTCGGGACGATGAAGGGCTCACCGGCGCCGGCCCGGATCGCCTCGAAGGGCAGCTTGTCGCCGTCCAGGGAGGGGATCGGCAGGAAGGTCATCTCGAAGTCCGCGGGGGTGGCCTTCAGCTGCTCGTTCTCCAGCCACGAACCGCAGGGGATGAAGGCCGCCTTGTACTCGTTCCAGGCTGTCTGCGACTCGATGTGGGTCATGCCGTTGGTGCCGGGGAGCAGGTAGCCCTTGTCGGCGATCTCGTAGACCGCCTCGACGGCCGCCTTGGCGGCGGGCTCGTCCCACACCGTCGGGTCGAGGCTGTCGATCCGCTTCACCAGGTCGGGACCGCCCTGCTTGGCGATGAGGTCCATGACCACGATGTTGATGTAGTAGGGGTACTTGCCCTGGTGGCAGAAGGGCGCCATGCCGGACTTCTTGATCTCCGCGCAGAGCGACATGAAGTCGGCCCAGGTCTTGGGCGCGGTCCAGCCCTTCTCCTTGAAGAGCTTGCCGGAGTACCACAGGCCCCAGACGGTGTAGATGTAGGACAGCTGGTACATCTTGCCGTCGTCGAAGCTGCCCGTCTCGATGGTGCCGGGCTGCAGGACGTCCCTGACCTTCTTGCTCGGGTCGTCGATGTAGGGCGCGTCGAGGAGCGGGGTGAGGTCGGTGAGCTGGCCGCTCTTGTAGAGCACGTCCAGCTTGATCTGCTGCGCGCCCGAGTCGTCGACGACGTCCGGCGGGTTGCCGGCGTTGAAACGGGGCTGGAGCTTGCCGGTGATCTCCTGGGTGCCCAGGTGGCTGATCTTCGCCCCGTCGAACTTCTTCCCGTAGAGCTTCTCGAACGCCTTGGCGTAGTCGTCGCCGTAGCCGCCCTTGAAGATCACGACGTCCAGAGGGGCGTCGTTGGCCACGCCGAAGGGGTTGTCCTTGGACTTCTCGCCCTTCTCGGTGGCCTTGTTGTTGCCGCTGCCGCTGGACGCACAGGCACTCAGCAGACCCGCGGCCGGAGCGGCCAACAGGCCCACCGCTGCAGCCCGCTTGATCAGATCGCGCCGGTTGACGTCGGATCTCATGCTCAAGTCCTCACCTTCTCCAGGACCCATGCGGTGCGGAGTTGAATCTGTGCACGGGCCACGCACCCGTTGTTCCCCCCGCGCAAGCCCGCGTTCAGCGGGCCTCCTGGACGCCGACAGGTATAGTCCACTTCCCGCGAGGTGGGCAAGGTCATGCGCGCTTTTGACGGACAGCTTTCCCTAGTTGAGACCTGCCGGTAACGCGAACGGGCCCGCACCCCCGGCAGGGGTGCGGGCCCGTTCGTCGGGTCCGGACGCGGTGATCCCTACTTGCGGATCAGGGAGCGCAGGACGTACTGCATGATGCCGCCGTTGCGGTAGTAGTCCGCCTCACCGGGGGTGTCGATGCGGACCACGGCGTCGAACTCGACGCCGGTGTCGGTCGTCACCTTGACGGTGCGCGGCGTGGTGCCGTCGTTGAGCTCGGTAATGCCGGTGAACGAGAAGGTCTCCTCACCGGTCAGGCCCAGCGAGGCCGCCGAGGCGCCCTCGGGGAACTGCAGCGGCAGGACGCCCATGCCGATCAGGTTCGAGCGGTGGATGCGCTCGTACGACTCGGCGATGACGGCCTTGACGCCCAGCAGCGCGGTGCCCTTCGCGGCCCAGTCGCGGGAGGAGCCGGAGCCGTACTCCTTGCCCGCCAGGACGACCAGCGGGATGCCGGCGGCCTGGTAGTTCTGGGAGGCGTCGTAGATGAACGACACCGGGCCGCCGTCGGCGGTGAAGTCGCGGGTGTAGCCGCCCTCGGTGCCCGGCGCGATCTGGTTGCGCAGGCGGATGTTGGCGAAGGTGCCGCGGATCATGACCTCGTGGTTGCCGCGGCGGGAGCCGTAGGAGTTGAAGTCACGACGCTCCACACCGTGCTCGGTGAGGTACTTGCCGGCCGGGGTGTCGGCCTTGATCGCACCGGCCGGGGAGATGTGGTCGGTGGTGACCGAGTCGCCCAGCTTGGCCAGCACGCGGGCGCCGGAGATGTCGGTGACCGGGTCCGGCTGGTCCTTCATGCCCTCGAAGTACGGGGGCTTGCGGACGTAGGTCGACTGCGGGTCCCACTCGAAGGTGTTGCCGGTCGGGATCGGCAGCGACTGCCACTGGGCGTCGCCGGCGAAGACGTCCTGGTAGGACGAGGCGAACATGTCCTGGCCGATCGCGGCGGCGACGACCTCGTTGACCTCCTGCTCGGAGGGCCAGATGTCCTGCAGGTGGACCGGCTTGCCCTCGGTGTCGGTGCCGATGGCGTCCCTGGTGATGTCGACCTTCATGGAGCCGGCGATGGCGTACGCGACGACCAGCGGCGGGGACGCCAGGTAGTTCATCTTGACGTCCGGGTTGATCCGGCCCTCGAAGTTGCGGTTGCCCGACAGCACCGAGGTGACGGCCAGGTCGTGCTCGTTGACGGCCTTGGAGACCTCGTCCGGCAGCGGGCCGGAGTTGCCGATGCAGGTGGTGCAGCCGTACCCGACCAGGTTGAAGCCCATCTTGTCCAGGTACGGGGTGAGGCCGGCGCGGTCGTAGTAGTCCATGACGACCTTGGAACCCGGGGCGAGCGTGGTCTTCACCCACGGCTTGCGGGTCAGGCCCTTCTCGACCGCCTTCTTGGCCACCAGGGCGGCGGCGACCATGACGTACGGGTTCGAGGTGTTGGTGCAGGAGGTGATCGCGGCGACGGTGACGGCGCCGTGGTCGATCTCGTACGTGGACCCGTCGGGAGCCGTCACCAGGGTCGGGCGGGTCGGGACGCCGTTGGTGGCGGCCGGGGAGTCGGAGGCCGGGAAGGACTCCTTCCCGGACTCGTCCGCGGTGTCGACGTAGTTGCGCACGTCGCTCTTGAACTGCTCGGCGGCGTTTGCGAGGACGATGCGGTCCTGCGGGCGCTTGGGGCCGGCGATGGAGGGTACGACCGTGGAGAGGTCCAGCTCCAGCTTCTCGGAGAAGTCCGGCTCGGCGGCCGGGTCCAGCCACAGGCCCTGCTCCTTGGCGTACGCCTCGACGAGCGCGAGCTGCTGCTCCGAACGGCCGGTCAGCTTCAGGTAGTTAATGGTCTCCGCATCGATCGGGAAGATCGCCGCGGTGGAGCCGAACTCCGGCGACATGTTGCCGATGGTGGCGCGGTTGGCGAGCGAGGTGGCGGAGACGCCCTCGCCGTAGAACTCGACGAACTTGCCGACGACACCGTGCTTGCGCAGCATCTCGGTGATGGTCAGCACGAGGTCGGTCGCGGTGGTGCCGGTGGGGAGCTCGCCGGTCAGCTTGAAGCCGACGACGCGCGGGATCAGCATGGAGACCGGCTGGCCGAGCATGGCGGCCTCGGCCTCGATGCCGCCGACGCCCCAGCCCAGCACGCCGAGGCCGTTGACCATGGTGGTGTGCGAGTCGGTGCCGACGAGGGTGTCGGGGTAGGCCTGGCCGTTCCGGACCATGACGGTGCGGGCCAGGTGCTCGATGTTCACCTGGTGGACGATGCCGGTGCCCGGCGGGACGACCTTGAACTCGTCGAACGCGGTCTGGCCCCAGCGCAGGAACTGGTAGCGCTCCTTGTTGCGGCCGTACTCCAGCTCCACGTTCTGCGCGAAGGAGTCCGGGGTGCCGAACTTGTCGGCGATGACCGAGTGGTCGATGACCAGCTCGGCCGGGGCCAGCGGGTTGATGCGGGACGGGTCGCCGCCCAGCTCCTTGACGGCCTCGCGCATGGTGGCGAGGTCCACCACGCAGGGCACGCCGGTGAAGTCCTGCATGATCACGCGGGCCGGCGTGAACTGGATCTCCTGGCTCGGCTGGGCCTGGGAGTCCCAGCCGCCGAGCGCACGGATGTGGTCGGCCGTGATGTTGGCGCCGTCCTCGGTGCGGAGCAGGTTCTCCAGCAGCACCTTCAGGCTGTAAGGGAGGCGCGCGGAGCCCTCGACCTTGTCCAGCCGGAAGATCTCGTACGACTCGTCGCCCACCTGCAGGGTGCTGCGGGCGTCGAAGCTGTTCGCCGACACGACAGTCTCCTTCGTAACTTTGCGCGTACCACCGCAATGCTGCCGCTTCGACCCCTGGCCGATCCGCTAAGGTAAGGCTAAGTAAGGTGAGCCTTACCTCTGGCGGCAGCGGTGCGCCTTGGCAGATATCTCGATGTCGAGATAACTCTAATACATCACCGCTGCCGGGTCATGCGCTGGGCCGCCCGTATGCGGCATCACGCCCTTTCCCATGCCCCCGGGGGTCCGTCCCGCCCCGCCTGGGTGCCGCCGTGAGGCCCCGCGCTCAGGCCTGCGGGAGCATCAGTGCGTTGAGCTCGCCCCAGGGGATGCCGCCCGCGGCGGCGGCGTACGTGCCGGTGGCGAGGAGCTCGCGGGCGGCGCGGTCGACGAGGGCGTAGGCGGCCTCGGCGACCGCGCTGCCGAGGCTGACGCGCGCGGCGCCGGCGGAGGCCAGCACGGACACCGGCGGCGCGCCGGGCCCCGCGAGGATGCCGACGGGGGCGTCGATGCCCTCGGCCAGGGCGGCGACGACGGCCGGGTCGGTCACGCCGGGCACGAAGATGCCGTCGGCGCCCGCCGCGAGGTAGCCGGCGGCACGCTCCAGGGTCTCCCCCAGGTCGCCCGCGCCCCGCAGGAAGGTGTCGGTGCGGGCGTGGACGAACAACGGCACCCCGGCCTCGTCGGCGGCGCGGCGGGCGGCGGCGATGCGGGCGGCCTGTCCGTCGGCCGTGCGCAGCGGCGCGGGGCCGCCGTCGTGGGAGTCTTCGATGTTGATCCCGACCGCGCCCGCGGCCAGCACCGCCCGCACCGTCTCCGCGACGCCCTCGGGGTCGGCCGCGTAGCCGCCCTCGACGTCGGCGCTGACCGGGACAGAGACGGCCGCGGCGACCCGCGCGGTCAGTTCCAGCGCGAGGCCGCGGTCGACGTGGTCGCCGTCCGCGGTGCCCAGGGTCCAGGAGACCCCGGAACTGGTGGTGGCGACGGCGGCGGCCCCGGCGCGCTCGGCGACGCGGGCACTGGCGGCGTCCCAGGCGTTGGCCAGGAGCAACGGGCGCCCGGGGACGTGGAGGGAGCGGAAGAGTTCGGCCTTGGCCTTGAGTTCGCTGATCACGGACCGCAGTCCATCACCGGCCGGGGCCCGGGTCCGGCGGATTTCCGACACGTACGTCCCGCGCCGCCTCCCCGTACGTCCACGTCGGATTCTCGCTAGCCCCGGCCCGCGCGGGCCACGGATGCTGGGGGATGTGCATGAGGACTTCGAGCGCTGTGTGCGCGCCGTGCAGTCGAAGGACTCCCGTTTCGACGGGTGGTTCTTCACCGCGGTGCTGACCACCCGCATCTACTGCCGGCCCGGCTGCCCCGCGGTGCCGCCGAAGCCGCGGAACATGACCTTCTACCCGAGCGCGGCCGCCGCCCAGCAGGCCGGGTTCCGCGCCTGCAAGCGCTGCCGCCCCGACGCCGCCCCCGGTTCCCCGCGGTGGAACGAGCGGGCGGACCTGGTGGCC
This sequence comes from Streptomyces sp. PA03-5A, assembly GCF_033792725.1. Taxonomy (NCBI): domain Bacteria; kingdom Bacillati; phylum Actinomycetota; class Actinomycetes; order Kitasatosporales; family Streptomycetaceae; genus Streptomyces; species Streptomyces sp. PA03-5A. The sequence continues at coordinate 399,757 of NZ_JARAVL010000001.1, forward strand.
CGCGCCATGCGCCTGATCGCGGACGGGGTCGTCGACCGGGACGGCGTACCCGGGCTCGCGGCACGTCTCGGCTACAGCACCCGGCAGGTGGAGCGGCAGCTGCGGGCCGAGCTCGGGGCCGGGCCGCTTGCCCTCGCCCGTGCGCAGCGGGCGCAGACGGCCCGCCTGCTGGTCGAGACCTCGGCGCTGCCCATGGCCGACGTCGCCTTCGCCGCCGGCTTCAGCAGCATCCGCACCTTCAACGACACCGTGCGCGAGGTCTTCGCGCTCACCCCGAGCGAGCTGCGGACGCGGGCGGCACGGGGGCGGCACCGCGCCCCCGCCGCCGACGTGGCGGGCTCGCTGGCGCTGCGGCTGCCCTTCAGGGCACCGTTGTGCCCCGGCAACCTCTTCGGGCACCTGGCCGCGACCGCCGTGCCGGGCGTGGAGGAGTGGCGGGAGGGTGCGTACCGCCGCACACTGCGGCTGCCCCACGGCCACGGGATCGTGGCCCTGCGGCCCGAGCCCGACCACGTCGCCTGCCGACTCTCCCTCACCGACTGGCGGGACCTGTCGCATGCGACCAGCCGCTGCCGGTGGCTGCTCGACCTGGACGCCGACCCGGTCGCCGTCGACGGGCTGCTCCGGCAGGACCCGCTGCTCGCCCCTTACGTGGACAAGGACCCCGGGCGCCGGGTGCCGCGCACCGTGGACGGGCCCGAGTTCGCGGTGCGCGTGGTGCTCGGCCAGCAGGTGTCGACCGCCGCGGCGCGCACGCTGGCCGGCAGGCTGGCGGCGGCGCACGGCGAGCCCGTCGCCGACCCCGGGGGCGGGCTGACCCACCTGTTCCCCTCGCCGTGGGCGCTGACGGCCCTGGACCCGGGGTCCCTGGCGATGCCGGGCACCCGGCGGGCCACGCTGACCTCCCTGGTCGCCGCGCTCACCGAGGGGGGCCTGGACCTGGACGTCGGCAGCGACTGGGGGAAGGCCCGGCGGCAGCTCGCCGCGCTGCCGGGCTTCGGCCCGTGGTCGGTCGAGGTGGTCGCGATGCGGGCGCTCGGCGACCCGGACGCCTTCCCCGCCACCGATTTGGGCGTACGGGCGGCCGCGGAAAAACTGGGCCTCCCCACGACCCCCGCGGCCCTCGTCCGGCGGGCCGCGGCCTGGCGGCCGTGGCGCGCGTACGCCGTGCAGCACCTGTGGGCGACCGGCGACCACCCCGTCAACGTCCTGCCCGCCGAGCCGGCCTGAGGAACGATCATGTCCCTTCGCACGCACGCCGTGATCGACAGCCCCGTCGGGCCGCTGACCCTGGTCGCGACCGACGGCGTCCTGTCAGGTCTCTACATGCCCGCGCAGCGTCACCGTCCGCCGGAGGAGTCCTTCGGCGCGCGCCGCGACCCGGTGACGTCGCCGTTCGCGCGGGCCGCCGAGCAGCTGCGGGCGTACTTCGCGGGCGAGTTGACCGCCTTCGACCTGCCGCTGGACCTGCGCGGCACCGCCTTCCAGCAGCGAGTCTGGGCGGGTCTGCGGGCCATCCCGTACGGCACCGTGATGACGTACGGTCAGCTGGCGGAGGAGCTCGGCAGCCCCGGCGCGTCGCGCGCCGTCGGACTCGCAGGCGGACGCAACCCGGTCGGCATCATCGTGCCCTGCCACCGTGTGGTCGGGGCCTCCGGCCGCCTCACCGGATACGGGGGCGGACTGGAGCGCAAGCGGTACCTGCTGGACCTGGAGCTCGGGTTGCCATCTCATATGTGAGATAGTCTCTCCGCATGGGAGACGACTACCTCGCACGCATCGGCAAGCTCATCCGTGACGCCCGCCAGCACCGGGGCTGGACCCAGTCCCAACTGGCGGAGGCGCTCGGGACCAGCCAGAGCGCGGTGAACCGTATTGAACGCGGGAACCAGAACATCAGCCTTGAGATGATCGCCCGAATCGGTGAAGCGCTCGACAGCGAGATCGTCTCCCTCGGCTACGCGGGTCCCATGCACCTGCGTGTCGTGGGCGGGCGCCGGCTCTCCGGCTCCATCGACGTCAAGACCAGCAAGAACGCGTGCGTGGCGCTGCTGTGCGCCACGCTGCTGAACTCCGGGCGGACCACCCTGCGCCGCGTCGCGCGGATCGAGGAGGTCTACCGCATCCTGGAGGTGCTGAACAGCATCGGCGTGCGGACCCGCTGGATCAACGACGGCAACGACCTGGAGGTCGTCCCGCCGGCGCGGCTGGAGCTGGACGCCATGGACACCGACGCCGCCCGCCGCACCCGCAGCGTGATCATGTTCCTCGGCCCCCTGATGCACCGCACCGACCGCTTCCGCATCCCGTACGCGGGCGGCTGCGACCTCGGCACCCGTACCGTCCAGCCGCACATGACCGCCCTGCGGCACTTCGGGCTGGAGGTGACCGCCACCAGCGGGATGTACCACGCCCGGGTCGCCCCCTCGGTGGCCCCGCGGCGGCCGATCGTGCTGACCGAGCGCGGCGACACCGTGACCGAGAACGCGCTCCTGGCGGCCGCCCGGCACGACGGGGTGACCGTCATCCGCAACGCCAGCTCGAACTACATGGTCCAGGACCTGTGCTTCTTCCTGGAGGAGCTGGGCGTCCGGGTGGACGGCATCGGCACCACCACGCTGACCGTGCACGGTGTCACCGAGATCGACCGGGACGTGGACTACGCGCCCTCCGAGGACCCGGTGGAGGCCATGAGCCTGCTGGCCGCGGCCGTGGTCACCGAGTCCGAGCTGACCATCCGGCGGGTGCCGGTGGAGTTCCTGGAGATCGAGCTGGCGGTCCTGGAGGAGATGGGCCTGGACCACGAGCGCTCCGCCGAGTACCCCGCCGACAACCGCCGCACCCGGCTGATCGACCTCACCGTGCGCCCCTCCAAGCTGCGCTCCCCCATCGACAAGATCCACCCCATGCCCTTCCCGGGCCTCAACATCGACAACGTGCCCTTCTTCGCGGCCATCGCCGCCACGGCCCAGGGTTCGACCCTCATCCACGACTGGGTCTACGACAACCGCGCCATCTACCTCACCGAGCTGACCCGGCTCGGCGCCAACGTCAAGCTGCTGGACCCGCACCGGGTGCTGGTCGAGGGCCCGACCCGCTGGCGCACCGCCGAGATGATGTGCCCGCCGGCCCTGCGGCCCGCCGTGGTGACGCTGCTGGCGATGCTCGCCGCCGAGGGCACCTCGGTGCTGCGGAACGTGTACGTCATCAACCGCGGCTACGAGGAGCTGGCCGAGCGGCTCAACTCCATCGGGGCGCAGATCGAGACGTTCCGCGACATCTGACCCGTCCCGCCCCTCCTGGCCGGCGAACCGGCTACTCCCCCGCAAGGTGGCCGTGATAGTCATGCTCCGGGCCGCGGATCATGGCCCATGGGGGAGGAACGGCCAGGCCAGGAGGGGGTCTTCATGGTGGCGGTCCGAGGTGGTACCGCGGGCGGAACGGTGGACGGCAACGCGCGGCGCAGTTCCGCGTTCTCACTGAGGCGGTGGGCGCCGCGCCCGTCGCCCCGGCTCGACCCGGCGCGCGGCAACCCCGCGCTCGCGGGCCTGCGCGCGGCCGCCGCCGCGGCGGACTGGCCCGCGATCCGGGAGCGGCTGTCGGCGGTGACCGACGACCGTGAGCGCAGCTGGCTCGTGGCGAACGTCGTGGACGTCGACGGCTGGGAGCGCTGGATGCCGGCCGTCGTGGCGGCCGAGCCCGACTCCGGGCTCGCCCGGCTGGTGGCGGGCGCCCGCCAGGTGACCTGGGCCTGGGAGGCCCGGACCGGACTGCGCGCGCAGCACGTCTCGCGTGAGCAGTTCCAGGTGTTCCACGAGCGCCTCGAGGTGGCCGAGGACCTGCTGTACCGGGCCGCGGAGCTCGAACCAGCATGGGCGTCCCCCTGGTACTTCCTGCAGATGAGCGGCCGGGGGCTGCAGGTCGGCCCGGACCTCGCGCGGCTGCGCTTCGAGGCCACCGTACGGCGCTCCCCGCTGCACCTGGGGGCGCACCAGCAGCAGTTGCAGCAGGTGTGCCGCAAGTGGGGCGGTTCGCACGAGGAGATGCACGCCTTCGCCCGGGAGTCCATGCTGGCCGCCCCCGAGGGCAGCGACATGGGCGTGCTCGTCGCGGTCGCGCACCTCGAGCACTGGGGCGACCTGGACCGCGGCGACGACACGGCGTACATGCTCCGCCTGCAGGTCGAGAAGGAGCTGCACGAGGCCGCGGACCGCTCCTACCGCAACCCGGCGTACCAGGGCTCCTTCGACCCGGTCGGGACGCTCAACACCTTCGCCATGGCCTTCGCGCTGGCCGGCGAGAAGAAGGCGGCGGCCGAGGCCTTCGCCGCCACCGGCGGAGTCGTCACCGAGTTCCCGTGGCAGTACCTCAACGGCAACGACCCGGTGGCGGCCTACCGCACCCTGCGGTCCCGCGCCGGACGTCCCTGACCGCCCCGCGCCCCGTTCCCCGTCCGCGCACCGCCCGGAAGGCCCCTTCGGTGTCCCAGTCCCCGTCAGCGCACACGTTCCAGGTCGACCTGCGCGGCCTGGTCGACCTGCTCTCCCACCACCTCTACTCCAGCCCCCGCGTCTACCTGCGGGAGCTGCTGCAGAACGCCGTCGACGCGATCACCGCCCGGCAGGCGGTCCAGCCGGGCGCACCGGCCAGGATCACCGTGCGGACCGGTGACACGCTCAGCGTCACCGACACCGGTGTCGGGCTGAGCGAGGCCGACGTGCACACCTTCCTCGCCACCATCGGGCGCAGCTCCAAGCGCGCCGCCGACGGCGAGATCGAGGCCGCCCGCGGCGACTTCATCGGCCAGTTCGGCATCGGGCTGCTGGCCTGCTTCGTGGTGGCCGACGAGATCACGGTCGTCAGCCGCCCGGCGACCGCCCCCGGCGCCCCGGCCGTCGAATGGCGCGGCCGCTCCGACGGCAGCTACACCCTGCGCACGCTCCCCGCCGACGCGCTGCCCGAGCCGGGCACGCGCGTGACGCTGACCCCGCGCGCGGACGCCGGCGAGTGGACGGAGCCCGGCCGGGTGGCGTCGCTGGCCCGGCACTACGGCAGCCTGCTGCGGCACGAGGTCACCGTCGTCGACCCGCGCGGCGAGACGACCCTGATCAACGAGACCCCTCCGTGGGAGCGCCGCCACGGCTCCCCGCTGGCCCGCGCCGAGGCGCTGGCCGAGCACTGCCGCGCGTCGTTCGGCTTCACCCCGCTCGACACCATCGACCTCGACCTGCCCGTCGCCGGGCTGCGCGGCGTGGCCTACGTGCTGCCGACCCCCGTCAACCCGTCGGAGCGGGCCGGGCACCGGGTGCACCTGAAGGGCATGCTGCTCTCGGACCGGGCCGCCGAGCTCCTGCCGGAGTGGGCGTTCTTCGTCCGCTGCGTCGTGGACGTCACCAGCCTGCGCCCGACGGCCTCCCGCGAGGCGCTGTACGAGGACGAGACCCTGGCCGCCGTCCGCGACGCGCTGGGCGCCCGCATCCGCGACTGGCTGACCGGGCTCGCCGCCAGCGACCCGGCGCTCCTGCGGCGCTTCATCGACAGCCACCACCTCGCCGTCAAGGCGCTGGCCCGCTACGACGACGCGCTGCTGCGGATGCTGCTGCCGTGGCTGCCCTTCGAGACCACGGACGGCAACGTCACCCTGGAGGAGTTCGCCCGCGCCCACCCCACGGTGCTGGTCACCCGCAGCGTCGACGAGTTCCGGCAGGTCGCCCCGATCGCGGCGGCGGCCGGCCTCGGCGTCGTCAACGGCGGCTATACCTACGACCGGGACCTGGTGCACCGGCTGCCGGAGATCCGTCCCGGCACCACGGTCACCGACCTGGACCCGGCCACCATGACCGCGCACCTCGACCCGGTCGACTCGGCCGCCGAACTCGCCGCCGCCTCCTTCCTCGCGGTCGCCCGCGAGGTCGTCGGCCAGTACGACTGCGACGTCGTGCTGCGGGCCTTCCAGCCGGTCACGGCGCCCGCGCTGCTCCTGGACGACCGCGAGGCACGCCACGAGCGCACCCGGTCCGGCCTCGCGGAGAGCAGCGACGGGTTGTGGGCGGACATCCTCGGCTCGCTGCGCACGCAGGCCCCGCGGGCGCAGCTCGTCCTCAACCACCTCAACCCGCTGGTGCGCCGGGCCGCCACCGTCACCGAGCGCGGACTGGCCCTCACCACGGCCGAGGCCCTGTACGGGCAGGCGCTGCTGCTCACCCGGCGGCCGCTGAAGTCCTCGGAGAGCGCGCTGCTCAACCGGGCCTTCATCGGTCTGCTCACCCACGCCATGCACGACCAGGACACCCCCGCGTCCGGGCCGGACGCCAAGGAGCACTGATGCTGGACACCCCCGAGGCCGTGTTCGAGGCGCTCCGCGAGAACAACGAGCGCCCCTACGGAACGCCCCGCACCGTGACCGCCGAGGAACTGGTCGAGGCGGCCGAGCAGTTCGAGGAGAAGGACGTCCTCGTGACGGCGCTGCTCGAACTCATGTCGGCGTACGAGTACGCCGCCGAGCACCGCAAGTCGCCGGTCGTCTTCGCCCGGATCCTCAAGCTGTGGGAGGAGGTGCCCGGCTCCTTCAGCGAGTGGGAGGGCCACCAGGTGCTGTGGCGCCACAAGTGGGTGACGACCTCGCTGCTCCAGGTGCCGGACGTCCCGCTGGCGACGGTCCACGGGTGGGTCGGCCAGATGGGCGAGCGCTACCGGGCGGCCGGTGAGGGCCTGCAGCCGGTGGCGGCCATGCGGCACCGGATCGCCGCCCACACCGGCGCGGACCGCGAGACGGCCTGGGACCTGTGGGTCACCCGGCGCCAGGAGCGGCTCAGCGACTGCCCGGCCTGCGAGACCCGGCACCAGGGACTGCACCACCTCGCGGCGGGCGACGACGAGCGGGCCCTGCGGACCTGGGAACCGGTCCTCGACGGCGTCCAGACCTGCGAGGAGGAGCCCTGGGTCACCCAGGCCCACGCCCTGCTGCCGTTGCTGCGCCTCGGCCGCACCGACGAGGCCCGCTCCCACCATCTGACGGGCTACCGGCACGCCCGGGGCCGGATCGGCATGGCCGAGGAGACCGGACTGCACGTGGAGTTCTGCGCGCTGTCCGGCAACGAGGGCCGGGCGCTGGAGATCCTCGCCGAGAACCGCGCCCTGTTCGGCACCACCGGCGCGCCGCTGTCGCTGCTCGGTTTCCTCACCGGCGTCGAGGTCCTCACCCGGCGCCTGGTCGACGAGGGGTACGACGCGGCCCCCGTCGCCGGACCGCTGGGGCGCACCTGGACCGCGCGGGAACTGCAGGACCACGTGAGCGAGCAGGGCGACACCCTGGCCGCGGCGTTCGACCGGCGCAACGGCACCGCCGCCGTCGGCGAGCGCCGCCGGGCACGCCTGACCCGGCGCCCGCCGCTCGCCGAGCCGCTGGCACTCGGTCTGCGCACCGCGGCCGTGCCGTCACCCGCGGCCGGGCCGGCGGCGACGGCCCCGCCCGTCGCCGTGGCCGGGCGGGAGGTGCCCGAGGACTTCGTCGAACTGGTGGAGAGGGCCCGCGAGATGGGGGACGCCGGCCGTCCCGGCGACGAGGAGCTGTGGCGCCGGATCGCCGAGCGCGCCGGCACCGAAGGCCATGTGCACGACCCCCGGCTGGGCCCGGAGGAGCGCCTGCGGGCCGAACTGGCCGAGCACCGCGCCTTCGCGGCCATGGAGGACGAGGACCGGACGGCGGCCAGGGCCGCGCTCACCGAGGCACGGGAGCTGTTCGCCCTGGCCGGCATGCCCGAGCGCGTCCTGACCTCCCGCGCGCGGCTGGCGTCGGTGGGCGTGGAGCCCGGCCCGGAGGCCGTCGCGGGCCGGGCGGAGCTGGACGCGGTGCGGACCGAGGCCCGCGCACTGGTGGACGGCGAGGGCTCCGCCGAGGTCCGGCGCGCCTACTGCGTCGTGCTGCAGTGCCGTGCCTACCTCGCCCACACCGAGGCGGCGGCCACGCTGCCGGACGTCCCGGCGGAACTGCGCGAGCGCTTCGAGGCGGCCGTGGCCGAGGCCCTGGCGGAGTCGGAGCGGCTCGGCATCCCGGAGCGCACGGTCAACACCCGGATGTCCGCCGCCGATCTCGCGGCGCGCTCCGGGGACCTGGACGGGGCCGAACGGGAACTGCGGAGCGCGCTGCGGGTCGTGGAGGCGGCCGGGACGCCCTGGCGCGCCACCCGCCCGCGGGGCCTGCTCGGCCAGGTGCTGCTGCAGCAGCGCCGCCCCGAGGAGGCCATGGAGCAGTTCCACGGCGCGCTCGCCACGGCCACCGCCCATAACGACACCGCGTTCCCGGTGGCGCGCACCCACGCGCTGCTCGGCCACGCCGCCGACCACGCGGGCGACCTGAACGCCGCCGTACGCCACCTGTCCGACGCCGCGGCGCGGCTGGACCGCGAGGACGACGCCACGGGCGCCGCCGAGCTGCGGGTGGAGCTGGCGGACGTGCTCGCCCGCGCCGACCGCCAGGCGGACGCCGTCGCCGTGCTGGAGTCGCTGGTCTGCGACGAGGCCGCGGCCGGCATGGACGAACGCGCCCTGGCCCAGGCCCGGCTGCTGCTGGCGCGGGGCCTGCGGGAACTGGAGGAGCACCGCGCGAGCGCCGAGCAGTTCCTGCTGCTGGCCGACGCCGTCCAGGGGTGGGAGGAGCAGTTCACGCACACGCTCGCCGCCTGCGAGGCCGCCGTCGCCCTGCTGCAGGCCGGCCGCGAGGACGCGGCGCGCTCCGCGTACGACCGCGCCGTCGCCTCGCACGCGAAGGGGCCGAACCCGCACGCGGTCGCGGAGATGATGCGGGACTTCGCAGGCTCCGCCGTCTCGGCACACGGCGCCGAGGGCCTGGAGACCGCCCTGGACCACCTGCGCGAGGCCGACGAGGTGCTGGCGGCCGTGCCCGCGGACGACGAGGACTTCGCCCTCTGGTACGAGAGCGGCGCCACGCACTACCAGCGCGGCCGGGCCTATGCCGGCGCCGAGCGCTTCCCCGAGGCGCTCGCCGAACTGGAGCGGGCGATCGCCGCCTACGAGGAGGGCGGGCCGCGGGGCGAGGCGCCGCGCGCCGAGGCCGTCCGGGTCGCCGCCCTCGTCGAGGCGAACGGCCTGGACCGGCCGGACGCGGCCCTGTCCCGTCTCGGTGCCGCGATCACCCGGTGCCGGGCGGCGGGGCTCGACCACGCGGCCGTGGTCCTTTCCCGGGTGCGGGACGAGGTGTCGTCGCGCCGCCGGAGCTGACACCCGTGGTACGAACGAGGCGACCGCCCTCGGCGCCGCCCGTCCCCCGGACATCCGGGGGCGCGGGGTGTCGATCCGGGCGGTCGCCGTTCGTGTAGGGGGTGGAACGCCGGCGAAGGGCCGGCCCGGACCGCGAGGACGCCCGACATGAAGCACTACCTGCTCAGCGTGTACCAGCCCGAGGGGACCCCGCCGCCGCCCGAGTTCCTCGCCCGGGTCCTGGCCGACCTGGACGTCCTCAACCGGGAGATGAAGGAGGCCGGGGCCTGGGTCTTCGGCGCGGGACTGAACGCCCCGGACACAGCCACCGTGCTGCGGCCGCGGGGCGAGGAGGTGCTCGTCACGGACGGGCCGTTCGCGGAGAGCAAGGAGTACCTCGGCGGCTTCACGATCATCAAGGCGGCCGACCTCGACGCCGCGCTCGCCTGGGGCCGCCGGCTGGCCCGGGTGACCACGCTGCCCATCGAGGTCCGGCCCTTCGCGCACGAGGTCGAGGACTGACGGCCAGCGTGCCGGAGCCGGGCGCACCGGAGGTCGAGCGGGTCTTCCGCGAGGAGTACGGGCGCGCGGTGGCCGTCCTGGTCCGCCGGTTCGGCGACATCGACGTCGCCGAGGAGGCGGTCCAGGACGCCTTCACCACGGCCGTCCAGCGGTGGCCGCGGACCGGGCTGCCGCCGAGCCCCGCGGGGTGGATCATCACCACCGCCCGCAACCGCGCGATCGACCGGCTGCGCCGGGAGGCGGCCCGCGAGGACCGGCACGCCCGGGCCGCCCTGCTGCAGGACGCCCGGGACGTCCGGGAACCCGGCGAGGAGGGCCCCGTGCGGGACGAACGGCTCCGTCTGCTCTTCACCTGCTGCCACCCCGCGCTCGCCCCGGCCTCACGGGTGGCGCTGACGCTCCGGCTGCTGGGCGGGCTCACCACCGCCGAGATCGCCCGGGCCTTCCTCGTCCCCGAGAGCACCATGGCCCAGCGCCTGGTCAGGGCGAAGCGCAAGATCCGCGACGCCCGGATCCCGTACCGCGTCCCGGACGAGGCCGACCTGCCCGAACGGCTCGGCGCCGTCCTCGCGGTGGTGTACCTGGTCTTCAACGAGGGGTACCTGCCCGGCTCCGGGGACCGCCTGGTCCGCGAGGACCTGTGCGCCGAGGCGATCCGCCTGGGCCGGCTGCTGGCCGGGCTCATGCCCGACGAGCCCGAGGTGCTGGGGCTGCTCGCCCTGATGCTGCTGGTCCAGGCACGCCGCCCGGCCCGCACCGCCGCGGACGGCGAAGCGGTGCCGCTGGCCGAGCAGGACCGCGCCCTGTGGGACCGGGCGCTGGTCGCGGAGGGCCGGGCCCTGGTCCGCCGCTGCCTGAGGCGCGGCCGGCCGGGGCCGTACCAGATCCAGGCGGCGATCAGCGCCGTGCACAGCGACGCCCCGGTCGCGGCCGCCACGGACTGGCGGCAGATCCTGGCGCTCTACGACCAGCTGACGACGCTCGCCCCGGGCCCCGTGGTCGCCCTCAACCGCGCCGTCGCCCTCGCCGAGGTCGAGGGTCCGGCCGCCGCGCTCGCCGCCGTCGACGGCCTCCCCCTGGAGGGCTACCCCGCCTTCCACGCCGTCCGCGCCGACCTCCTGCGCCGCCTGGGCCGTACGCCCGAGGCCGCGCAGGCGTACGGAGCAGCCGCCGCCCGCACCGAGAACGATGCCGAACGGGACTTCCTGCTGCGCAGGCGTGAGGCGCTCGGCGGCCCGCCCTGACCGCCGTGCGGGGCCTTTGGAACCGGGCGGACGCGCGCGGAGCGGTGCCACCTCCGCAACGACTGCGCGGGCCCCGCACGACGCCGCGGCCGCATCACCGGTGGTGACACCGCCTCGCGTCCCGGCCCGGGCCTCACGCACCCACCCGGGCTCGTCGCGTACCGGCAGCGGCCGCGCCATCCTGACGTACGCCCGGCGGCGCGCGGAGCCGCGCCACAGCCACCGTCGCGAAGCGTCGCGGACACCGTGACGGCCGGCCACCGCCCCCGGCACGCGGCGGCCGCCACCTCGGCGAGTCCCGGCCGTCAGACGCAGGCAACGGCGAGCGGCCACCACCGACGTGCCGGGCCACCCCCGTATCCCGGGTTCCTCCTGACCTCGGGTCAGGAGAGCACGGCGAGGCCGTCGAGTTCGACCATGGCCTCCTCGTCCCACAGGCGGGTGATGCCGATGACCGCCATCGCCGGGTAGTCCCGGCCGGCCAGGGCGCGCCAGATCCGGCCGAGTTCGGGCGCGTGGTCGCGGTAGGCGGCGACGTCGGTGGTGTGGACGGTGAGGCGGGCGAGGTCGGCGGGGGTGCCGCCGGCGGCCTGGAGGGCGGTGAGCAGGTTGATCAGCGCGTGCTCGAACTGGGCGGGGAGGGTGTCCCCGACGACCTTGCCCCCGGAGTCCAGCGCGGTCTGGCCCGCGAGGAGGACGAGGGTGCGGCCGGTGGCGGTGACGGCGTGGCTGAAGCCGGTGGGCGGGGAGAGCTCGGGCGGGTTGATCCGGTTCAGGGTCATGCGAAGAGCTCCTTGGCGATGATCGACCTCTGGACTTCGGTGGCACCTTCGTAGATACGCGGTGCGCGGACCTCGCGGTAGAGGTGTTCCAGGACGTGGCCGCGCTCCAGGGCGCGGGCCCCGTGGATCTGGACGGCGGCGTCGACGGCGTACTGGGCGGTCTCGGTGGCGAAGAGCTTGGCCATGGCGGAGCTGCGGGCGGTGCCGGGGGCACCGGAGTCGTAGGCCTCGGCGGCGGCGTAGACCAGCAGGCGGGCGGCCTCGGTGCGGGTGGCCATCTCGGCGAGGGCGTGGGAGACGGCCTGGAGCTCCTTCAGGGGCGCGCCGAAGGCGGTGCGGGAGGCGGCGTGGGCGGTGGCGGCGTCGAGGGCGGCCTGCGCCATGCCGACCGCGAAGGCACCGACGCTGGGCCGGAAGCGGTTGAGGGTGGTCATGGCGACCCGGAAGCCGCGGTCGACCTCGCCGATCACGTCGTGCCGCCCGACCGGTACGGCGTCGAAGCGCAGCCGGCCGATGGGGTGCGGGGAGAGCATGTCGAGGTGTTCGCCGCCGAGGCCGGGGCGGTCGGCGGGGACGGCGAAGGCGGTGACGCCGCGGGACCCCGCGCCGGGGGTGGTCCGGGCGAAGACCGTGTAGAGGTCGGCCTCGGGGGCGTTGGAGATCCAGCACTTCTCGCCGGTGAGCCGCCAGCCGCCGTCCGGGGCGGGCTCCGCGGCCAGTTCGAGGGCGGCCGCGTCGGAACCTGCGCCCGGCTCGGTGAGCGCGAAGGCCGCGACGGCCTCGCCGGAGACGACCCGCGGGATCCAGCGGGCGGCCAGTTCGGGGGATTCCAGCAGGGGGTGGGCGCCCAGGCCCTGCAGGGCGAGTGCGGTCTCCGCCTCGGTGCACTCCCGGGCCAGGGACTCCCGGAGCAGGCACAGCTCGAGGGCGGTACCGGGGAAGAGGCGCCCCAGCAGGCCGAGTTCGCCGAGGGCCGCGAGCAGCGGCCGGTTGACCCGCCCGGGTTCGCCGGACCCCGCCAGCGGCCGGAGCCGTTCGGCGGCCCAATCACGGACCTGTGCACACCACTTGAGCTGTTCCGGGTCCAGCGCGAACGATGCCACGCGGCACCTCCCGTATCGCGTACCGTTGACTGCCGTCACAAACACGTTACGCTGAATCCGTCCGCAACCAGGGGCCAACGAGGGGCGAACCCGCCATGGACCTGCTGCCATCAGCACACGTGGACACTTTCCCGCGGGATCATCTCCCGCCGCGTGACCAGTGGCCCGTCCTGACCCAAGACCTCCCCGAACTGGCCTATCCCGGCCGGCTCAACTGCGGCACCGAACTCCTCGCCGCCGGCCTGCCCGAGGCGCCCTGCCTGCGGATGCCGGACGGTGAGGTCTGGTCGTACGCGGACCTGCGCGCCGCCTCCGACCGCATCGCGCACGTGCTGACCGACGAGCTAGGGGTGGTGCCCGGCAACCGCGTGCTGCTGCGCGGCCCCACCACGCCGTGGCTGGTGGCGTGCTGGTTCGCCGTCATGAAGGCGGGCGCGGTCGCGGTGACCGTGCTCGCGGCGCACCGCCCGCACGAGCTGGCGACGATCTGCGAGATCGCCGCCGTCCGGCACGCACTGTGCGACATCCGCGCGGTCGACGACCTCGCCAAGTGCGAGGCGCCCGGGCTGCGCATCGCCACGTACGGCGGGGAGGCGCCGGACGATCTGCTGCGGCTCGCAGCCGACCGGCCGGACCCCTTCCCCGCGGTGGAGACCTCGGCCGACGACGTCGCGCTGATCGCCTTCACCTCCGGGACGACCGGACGGCCCAAGGGGTGCATGCACTTCCACCGGGACGTGCTGGCGATCGCCGACACCTTCTCCGCGCACATACTGCGACCGACCTCCGCCGACGTGTTCGCCGGCAGCCCGCCGCTGGGCTTCACCTTCGGGCTGGGCGGCCTGGTCGTCTTCCCGCTGCGCGTGGGGGCGTCGGCGCTGCTGCTGGAGCAGGCCGGCCCCGAACAGCTCGCCCGGGCCGTCGCGGAGCACGCGGTGACCGTGCTGTTCACCGCGCCCACCGCCTACCGGGCCATACTCGCCTCGCACGGCACCCGCGACCTGTCCTCGCTGCGGCGCTGCGTGTCGGCGGGCGAGAACCTGCCCGAGGCGACCTGGCACGCCTGGTACGAGTCGACGGGGCTGCGGATCATCAACGGCATAGGGGCCACGGAGCTGCTGCACATCTTCATCTCCGCCGCCGACGACGTGATCCGGCCGGGCACCACGGGCCTGCCGGTGCCGGGCTACCAGGCCCGGGTCGTCGACCCCTCGACGCTGTCCCCCGTGCCGGACGGCGAACCGGGGCTGCTCGCGGTGCGCGGTCCCACGGGCTGCCGCTACCTGGCGGACGAACGGCAGCGGGAGTACGTGCGCGACGGCTGGAACCTCACCGGCGACACCTACGTGCGCGAGCCGGACGGCTACTTCCGCTACGTGGCCCGCGCCGACGACATGATCATCTCGTCGGGGTACAACATCGCGGGCCCCGAGGTCGAGGAGGCGCTGCTGCGCCACCCCGACGTACGGGAGGCCGCGGTCATCGGCGTGCCGGACGACCAGCGCGGCCAGATCGTCCGGGCCTTCGTCGTGTTGCGGGACGGCCCTCCGCGCGACGAGCACACGGTCGAGGCGCTGCGCGCCTTCACCCGGGAGGAGATCGCGAGCTACAAGTGCCCGCGCGAGATCGCCTTCCTCGACGCCCTGCCCCGCACTCCCACCGGGAAACTGCAGCGCTTCCGGCTGCGCGACCTACAGTGATCGCGTGACCGAGCACACCCCCAGTTCGCTGATCGTGACCTTCTTCGGCGCCTACGGCCGGGCCGAGGCCTGGGACGGGCGGATACCCGTCGCCGGGCTGATCCGGCTGATGGGCGCCGTGGACGTGGACCCGCAGTCGGTACGCTCGGCGGTCTCCCGGCTCAAGCGCCGCGGGCTGCTGGAGCCGGACCGCGTCGCCGGCGCCGCGGGCTACGCCCTGTCCGAGGACGCCCGGCAGCTGCTCGCCGACGGCGATCGCCGCATCTACGGTCACCCGGCCGGCGGAGCCGGCGACCAGGAGTGGGTGCTCGCGGTCTTCTCCGTGCCGGAGAGCGAGCGCCACAAGCGGCACCTGCTCCGCTCGCGCCTGGCCCGGCTGGGCTTCGGCACCGCCGCCCCGGGCGTGTGGATCGCGCCCGCCCGCCTCCACGAGGAGGCCCTGCACACCCTGCGCCGGCTCGGCCTGGACACCTACGTCGACCTCTTCACCGGCACCCACCTCGGCTTCGAACCGACGGCCGCGGCCGTGCGCCGCTGGTGGGACCTCGACGCCGTCGCCAAGCGCCACCACGCCTTCCTCGACGCCCACGAGCCCGTGCTGCGCGCCTGGGCCGCCCGGGAGGCGACCCCGCCGCAGGAGGCCTTCGCGGACTACCTGCGCGCCCTCGACTCCTGGCGCCGCCTCCCCTACGCCGACCCGGGCCTGGCGCCCGCCCTCCTCCCGCCCGACTGGCCCGGCGGCCGCGCCGCCGCCGTCTTCGAGGGCCTGCACGCGCGGCTGCACGACGCGGGGACGGAGTTCGCGCGGTCCGCCGGCCCCACGGCGTGACCGCCCTCCTCCGGTGATCGTCGGCAGGATGTACGCCCGCGCCACCCGGCGGGGCATAACCTGACCACATCGGAGCGGAACCACGACGATCGAGGAGGTACGCGAGATGGCACTGCCCGCGACCGAACGCTCGGGCCCCGGCGGCGACGCCGTGCTCGCCGCCTTCCTCGACCTCACGGTGCCCGAGGGGTACCGCGCCGAGCTGATCGAGGGGGAGATCGTCGTGACCCCGCCGCCCGACGGAGACCACGAGGACGCCGTCGGCGAACTGCTCTGGCAGATCGCCAGGAAGTCCGCCGCAGAACTGTACGGCGTGGGTACGAAGGGGCTGATCACCCCGCTCGGCCGCTTCGTCCCCGACGCATCCGTCGCCCCCCGGCGCTTCTTCCGCGGTCTCGACTCGTGGGCAGATGCGGACGGCGTCGTGATGACCGTCGAGGTGAAGTCCTCCCGCCCGGACAAGGACCGCGGCCCGAAGCGACGCGGCTACGCCGCCGCCGGCATCCCGTTCTACCTGCTGGTGGACCGCACCGAGGGCACGGTCACCCTGTACAGCGAGCCGGACGCCGAGGACTACCGCCAGGACGTCCGGGTGCTGTTCGGCAAGGAGCTCGACCTCCCCGAGCCGTTCGCGTTCGCCCTCGACACCTCCGCCTTCGGCTGAGGCTGCCGCCTCTCACACGTCCAGCGTGAGCCGGGGGCGGGGGGCGTCCGTGCGGCCCGTGGGCGGACGGCGGCTGCCCGCCTGGTACGGGAGGGGCCAGGGGGCGCCGGGGCCGGAGTAGTCCTGTTCGGCGGCTGCGTGCAGCGTCCAGTTGGGGTCGTAGAGGTGGGGGCGGGCGAGCGCGCACAGGTCGGCGCGGCCCGCGAGGATCAGGGAGTTGACGTCGTCCCAGGAGGAGATGGCGCCGACCGTGATGACGGGCACCCCGAGTTCGTTGCGGATCCGGTCGGCGTAGGGGGTCTGGTAGGAGCGGCCGAAGTCGGGCGCCTCGTCGGCGACGACCTGGCCGGTCGAGACGTCGATGGCGTCGGCACCGTGGGCGGCGAAGGCCCGGGCGATCTCGACCGCCTCGTCGGCGGTCGTGCCCCCCTCGGCCCAGTCGGTGGCGGAGATGCGGACGGTCATCGGGCGGTCGGCGGGCCAGACCTCGCGGACGGCGTCGAAGACCTCCAGGGGGAAGCGCAGCCGACCGGTCAGGTCGCGGCCGTAGGCGTCGGTGCGCCGGTTGGTGAGCGGGGAGAGGAAGGACGAGAGCAGGTAGCCGTGGGCGCAGTGCAGTTCCAGCAGGTCGAACCCGGCGCGGGCGCCGCGCGCGGCGGAGGCGGCGAACTGGTCGCGGATCGCGGCGAGCCCGCCGGCGTCCAGGGCGTGCGGGACCTGGCTCACGTGGGGGTGGTACGGCAGCGGGGAGGGGGCCGCGAGCGGCCAGTTGCCCTCCGGGAGCGGCTGGTCGATGCCCTCCCACATCAGCCGGGTGGAGCCCTTGCGGCCGCTGTGGCCGAGCTGGAGGCCGATCGCGGCCCCGGGCCGGGCGTGCACGAAGTCGGTGACGCGGCGCCAGGCGTCCTCGTGCCCGTCGTTCCACAGGCCCGCGCAGCCGGGGGTGATGCGGCCCTCGGGGCTGACGCAGACCATCTCCGTCATGACCAGGCCGGCGCCGCCGAGGGCGCGGGCGCCGAGGTGGACGAGGTGGAAGTCGCCGGGGGTGCCGTCGGTGGCGGAGTACATGTCCATCGGCGAGACGACGACCCGGTTGCGCAGGGTCAGCCCGCGCAGGGTGAAGGGGGTGAACATCGGCGGGGTGTCCGGACCGGTGCCGAACTCCCGCTCCACGGAGGCGGTGAACTCCGCGTCGCGCAGCCGCAGGTTGTCGTGGGTGACCCGGCGGCTGCGGGTGAGCAGGTTGAAGGCGAACTGCCGGGGCGGCTGGGCGGTGTACTGCTCCAGGTGCTCGAACCACTCCAGGCTGGCCCGCGCGGCGCGCTGCGTGCTGGCGACGACCGGCTTGCGCTCGGCCTCGTAGGCGGCCAGCGCCTCGGGGACGCCGGGCTGCTCGTGCAGGCAAGCGGCGAGGGCGAGGGCGTCCTCCATGGCGAGCTTGGTGCCGGAGCCGATGGAGAAGTGCGCGGTGTGCGCGGCGTCGCCGAGGAGCACGATGTTCCCGTGCCGCCAGCGCTCGTTGACGACGGTGGTGAAGGCGATCCAGCGGGAGCGGTTGCCGCGCAGGCCGTGGCCGTGCAGGGCGTCGGCGAAGATCTTCTCGCAGCGGGCGATCGACTCGGCCTCGTCCAGCCGGTCCAGCCCGGCGCGCTGCCAGACGTCCTCGCGCATCTCGACGATGAAGGTGCTCGCGTCCGGCCGGTACGGATAGCCGTGGGCCTGCATCACGCCGTGCTCGGTCTCGGCGATCTCGAAGCGGAAGGCGTCCAGGACGAGGTCGGTGGAGAGCCAGATGTAGCGGCAGCGGTGGCCGGTGAGGGTGGGGCGGAAGACGGCGGCGTGGGCGCCACGAGTGGCGCTGCCCGCGCCGTCGGCGGCGATGACCAGGTCGTGGTCGCGGGCCAGCCGTTCGGCGGCCGGGGCGAGTTCGCGGCTGCGAACGGTCACACCGAGCTCGCGGCAGCGGTCGTGGAGGACCGCCAGCAGCGTGCGCCGGTCCACCGCCGCGAAGCCGTGGCCGCCGGAGGTGACGGCACGGCCGCGGTGGCGCACGTCGATGTCGTCCCAGCGGGTGAACTCCCGTTCCAGGGCACGGAAGACGACCGGGTCGGCGTGCTCGATGCCGCCGAGCGTCTCGTCGGACAGCACGACGCCGAAGCCGAAGGTGTCCTGCGGCGAGCCGCGCTCCCAGACGGTGATCTCGCGTTCCGGGTCGAGGCGCTTGAGCAGTGCGGCCGCGTAGAGCCCGCCGGGGCCGCCGCCGATGATGGCCACCCGCACGGCTAACGGCCCTTCCAGTTGGGGCTGCGCTTGTCGGTGAACGCGGCGTGGAACTCGGCGTAGTCCTCGCTGGTCATCAGGAGCGCCTGGGTCGCGGCGTCCATCTCCACGGCCGCGCCGAGCGGCATGTCGAGCTCCGCGGTGAGCAGGGCCTTGGTCTGCGCGTACGCCAGCGCAGGGCCGGCCGCCAGACGCTTGGCGAGGGCGGCGGCGCTCGCGTCCGCCTGCCCGTCGTCGACGAGCTCGCTGACCAGGCCGACGCGGTCGGCCTCCGCGGCGCCGACGGTGTCGCCGAGCATCAGCAGCCGGGTGGCATGGCCGAGGCCGACGATGCGGGGCAGCAGGTAGGCGGCACCCATGTCGGCGCCCGCGAGGCCGACCTTGGTGAAGAGGAAGGCGAAGCGGGCCGAGCGCTCGACGATCCGGAAGTCGGAGGCGAGGGCGATGACGGAACCGGCTCCGGCCGCGACGCCGTGGACGGCGGCGACGACGGGGAAGGGGGCCTCGCGGAGGGCGCGGACGACCTGCCCGGTCATGCGGGTGAAGTCCAGGAGCTGGCCCGCGCCCATGGCGAGGGTGGCACCGATGATCTCGTCGACGTCCCCGCCGGAGCAGAAGCCGCGACCGGCCCCGGCGAGCACCAGCACGCGGGTGTCGCCGTGGTGGGGCAGCTCGGTGAGCAGGTCGCGCAGGTCGGCGTAGGCGCCGAAGGTGAGCGCGTTGAGCTTGTCGGGCCGGTCGAGGGTGACGGTGACGACGCCGTCGGCGCGCTCGACGCGCAGATGCCGCCATTCCTCGGTCCGGCCTGCGGAGCCTCGGTAGGGGCTCATGGGCACGTCCTCCTTCGCGGGGGAGGCAGGCTTGCCAACACCGCGAAGTTATCACTCCTTCGTGACCGCCGTCACGAGTGCGCGATATGCGCGGCGCCTCACATGCCTGCCAGCGTGGCGACGAGCACGGCCTTGATGGTGTGCATCCGGTTCTCGGCCTGGTCGAAGACGATGGAGCACGCCGACTCGAAGACCTCGTCGGTGACCTCCAGCGAGGTCAGCCCGTGCCGTTCGTGGATCTCCCGGGCCAAGGTGGTGCCCAGGTCGTGGAAGGCGGGCAGGCAGTGCATGAACTTCGCGTCGGGGCGGCCGGTGGCCCGCAGCACGTCCGTGGTCACGGCGTACGGCTTCAGCAGCGCGATGCGCTCGTCCCACACCTCGGCGGGCTCACCCATGGACACCCAGACGTCGGTGTGGACGAACTCCGCGCCGGCGACCCCCTCGGCGACGTCCTCGGTCAGGGTGACGCGGGCGCCGGTGGCCTGCGCGAGCCGCCGCGCCTCGGCGACGACGCCGTCGTCCGGCCACAGCTGCTCCGGGGCGGCGATGCGGACGTCCATGCCGAGGAGGGCGCCCGTGACCAGCAGCGAGTTGCCCATGTTGGAGCGGGCGTCGCCGAGGTAGGCGTAGGCGGTCTCCCCCAGCGGGGAACGGGAGTGCTCGGCCATGGTGAGCACGTCGGCGAGCATCTGGGTGGGGTGCCACTGGTCGGTGAGGCCGTTCCACACCGGCACCCCGGCGTGGGCGGCCAGTTCCTCGACGACCTCCTGGCCCGTCCCGCGGTACTCGATGCCGTCGTACATCCGGCCGAGCACGCGGGCGGTGTCCTTCACCGACTCCTTGTGGCCGAGCTGGGAGCCGGCCGGGTCCAGGTAGGTCGTGGACGCGCCCTGGTCGGCCGCGGCGACCTCGAAGGCACAGCGGGTGCGGGTGGAGGTCTTGGCGAAGATCAGGGCGATGTTCCGGCCGGCGAGCCGCCGGACCTCGGTGCCCGCCTTCTTGGCCGCCTTCAGCTCGGCGGCCAGGTCCACCAGCCCGCGGAACTCCTCGGGGGCGAAGTCCAGCTCCTTGAGGAAGTGGCGGCCCGTGAGGTCGATGGCCATGGGGGCTCCTAGGTCGGGGTCGGCCGGGTGCCGAACATGAGTGCGCCGAGACCATGGAAGTCTATACGAACAGGCGCATCCTTATACAGCCGGGCCCGGCCACGGATCGCCCCGTCAGACCGGGTCCCGCTCGATGGGGCAGCTCATGCAGCGCGGACCGCCGCGGCCGCGCCCCAGTTCGCTCCCGGGGATCTCTATGACCTCGATGCCGCGCTTGCGCAGGAAGGTGTTGGTGGTGACGTTGCGCTCGTACGCCAGCACGACGCCCGGCTCCAGCGCGAGCACGTTGCACCCGTCGTCCCACTGCTCGCGCTCGGCGGAATGGACGTCCTGGGTCGCGGTGAGCACGCGGATGTCGTCCAGGCCCAGGGCCGCCGCGATGGCCCGGTGCATGTGCTCCGGCGGGTGGTCGGTGACCTTCAGGTCGCGCTCCCCCGCGCCGGGCTCGATGGTGTAGGAGCGCAGCATGCCCAGGCCCGCGTACTTGGTGAAGGTGTCGCCGTCGACCATCGTCATCACGGTGTCCAGGTGCATGAAGGCACGGCGCTTGGGCATGTCGAGGGCCACGATCGTGGTGGCCGACCCGGCGTTGAACAGGCGCTGGGCCAGCATCTCCACGGCCTGCGGGGTGGTGCGCTCGCTCATGCCGATGAGGACGGCGCCGTTGCCGATCACCAGGACGTCGCCGCCCTCGATGGTGGACGGGTAGGCCGCCTGGCCCTCGGACCACACGTGGAAGGAGCCGCCCGCGAAGAGCGGGTGGTGGCGGTAGATCGCCTCGTAGTGGATCGTCTCGTGCCAGCGGGCCGGCCAGCGCATCGCGTTGATGCTGACCCCGTCGTAGACCCAGGCCGAGGTGTCCCGGGTGAAGATGTGGTTCGGTAGCGGGTTGACCAGGAAGTCGTCCAGGTCCGTCACATGGAAGCGGACCGAGGCCGGCTCCGCGAAACGGGCCAGGAACTCCCGCTTGGTCATGCCGCCGACCAGGGCCTCGGTCAGCTCGGCCGCGGACAGCTCGTCGAAGGCGGCGCGCAGGTGGTCGGTGACCACCGGGCCGTACTCCTTCTCGTCGAAGACCCGGTCCAGCACCATGCGCCGGGCCTCGGGCAGGGTCAGCGTCTCCCGCAGCAGGTCACCGAAGAGGTGCACGGCCACGCCACGGTCGCGCAGCACGTCGGCGAAGCCGTCGTGCTCGGCACGGGCCCGGCGCACCCACAGGACGTCGTCGAAGAGCAGGGCGTCCTTGTTCGACGGCGTGAGCCTTTTCAGCTCCAGGTCGGGGCGGTGGAGGATGACGCGGTGCAGCCGCCCTGCCTCGGAGTCCACATGGAATGCCATGGAGCTAGACATTCCCACTTGGCAAGGGTTTACCGCCAGGGAGGGGCGGGCACCCGGGTGCCCGCCCCTCGCCCGTCACAGCCGGGGGTCCACCGGCTCGGACTCCAGCGCCAGGACGGCGAAGACCGCCTCGTGCACGCGCCACAGCGGCTCGCCCGCGGCCAGCCGGTCCAGCGCCTCCAGGCCCAGCCCGTACTCGCGCAGCGCGAGGGAGCGCTTGTGGCCCAGGGCGCGGGAGCGGAGCCTGGCCAGCTGGTCGGGCCGGGTGTACTCGGGACCGTAGATGATCCGCAGGTACTCCCGGCCGCGGCACTTGATGCCGGGCTGGACCAGCCGGTTGCCGTCCTCGGTGCGCACCAGGGCCTGGAGCGGCTTGACGACCATGCCCTCGCCGCCGGCGGAGGTCAGCTCCAGCCACCACTGCGTACCGGCCGCCACCGACTCCTCGTCGCGGGTGTCGACCAGCACCCGGCGGGTCTCCTGGAGCAGCCCCGTCGGGTCGTTGGCGACCATGCGGTCGATGAGCGCCAGCTGCTCGTCGTGCGCGAGCCCGGCGAGACTGCGGCCCTGGGCGGCCAGGATCTGGAACGGCGCGAGACGCACCCCGTCCAGGCCCTCGGTCGTCCAGCAGTAGCGCCGGTACGCCTCGGTGAAGGCGGCGGCGTCGGCGGACCGCCCGCGCTGCCGCTCCAGCAGGCCCGCCACGTCGGTGCCGCGCGCGGCGGCGGACTCCAGGGCGGCGATCGCACCCGGGAAGACCGCGCCGGAGGCGGCGCCCACGGCGGCGTACTGCCTGCGCAGCAGGCCGGTGGCCTTCAGCGACCAGGGCAGCAGCTCGGCGTCGAGCAGCAGCCAGTCCGTGCCCAGCTCCTCCCAGAGCCCGGCGGCGGTGACCGAGGCCCTCAGCCGGTCCAGGACCTGCTCGGTGACGGCCGGGTCGTCGAAGAACGGACGGCCCGTGCGGGTGTGCAGGGCGCCCGTCACGCCGCCGGTCACCCCGAAGCGCTCGCCGGCCGTCTCCGCGTCGCGGCACACCAGCGCCACGGCGCGGGAGCCCATGTGCTTCTCCTCGCAGAGCACCTGGCCGACGCCGTCCGCGCGGTAGGCGGCGAACGCCTCGTGCGGGTGCTCCAGGTAACCCTCCCGTTGCGAGGTCGCGCACGGCGACATCGTCGGCGGCAGGTACATCAGCAGCCGGGGGTCGACCGCGAAGCGGCTCATGACCTCCAGCGCGGCGGCAGCGTTCTCCTCACGGACGGCGACCCGGCCGTGGTGCACGGTCTCCACGACACGGCGGCCGGCGACGTCGGCGAGGTCGAGCGGCCGCCCGTCCTGCCCACCCGGGGCCTCGCTGGCGAGCGGCTTGGCCGGCTCGTACCAGACCCGCTCGGCGGGGACGTCGACGATCTCGCGCTCGGGCCAGCGCAGGGCCGTCATCCGCCCGCCGAAGACGGCGCCGGTGTCGAGGCAGATCGTGTTGTTGATCCACGAGGTGCTCGGCACGGGTGTGTGGCCGTACACGACGGCGGCGCGGCCGCGGTAGTCCTCGGCCCACGGGTAGCGCACGGGCAGGCCGAACTCGTCGGTCTCGCCGGTGGTGTCGCCGTACAGGGCGTGCGAGCGGACCCGGCCGGAGGTGCGGCCGTGGTACTTCTCGGGCAGGCCGGCGTGGCAGACGACCAGCTTGCCGCCGTCGAGGACGTAGTGGCTGACGAGCCCTTCGATGAACTCCCGCACCTGCTCGCGGAAGGCGGGGTCCTTCTCGTCCTCCTGCTCCAGCTGCTCGATGGTCTCGGCGAGGCCGTGGGTGTGCTGGACCTTCTTGCCCTTCAGCCAGCGGCCCAGCTTGTTCTCGTGGTTGCCGGGCACGCACAGGGCGTCGCCTGCGGCGACCATGCCCATGACGCGGCGCAGCACGCCGGGGCTGTCGGGGCCGCGGTCGACGAGGTCCCCCACGAAGACGGCCGTGCGGCCCTCGGGGTGCACGCCGTCGACGTAGCCCAGCTTGCCGAGCAGGGTCTCCAGTTCGGAGCTGCAGCCGTGGACGTCGCCGATGATGTCGAACGGGCCGGTGAGCTCGCGCTTGTCGTTGTAGCGGCGCTCCAGCACGACCTCGGCCGCCTCGACCTCCTCGGTGCCGCGCAGGACGTGCACCTTGCGGAAGCCCTCGCGCTCCAGCTGCCGCAGGGAGCGGCGCAGCTCGCGCTGCTGGCGCTGCACGACGTGCCGGGGCAGGTGGGCGCGGTCGGGACGGGACGCGTTCCGCTCGATGCAGACCTGCTCGGGGACGTCGAGGACGATCGCGATGGGCAGCACGTCGTACTCGCGGGCGAGCCGGACGAGCTGGCGGCGGCTCTCCTGCTGCACGCTGGTGGCGTCGACGACGGTGAGCCGGCCGGCGGCCAGCCGCTTGCCCGCGATGTAGTGCAGCACGTCGAAGGCGTCACCGCTGGCGCCCTGGTCGTTCTCGTCGTCGCTGACCAGGCCGCGGCAGAAGTCCGAGGAGATCACCTCGGTGGGCTTGAAGTGGCGCCGCGCGAACGTCGACTTGCCGGAGCCGGTGGTGCCGATCAGGACCACGAGGGAGAGGTCGGTCACCGGGAGGGTGTGCTTGCCGGTCATGCGGACGTGACCTCCTTCGCGGTCATCGTGAAAACGGCCATCTGGGTGGGCGGGCCGACCTCGGGGTCGTCGGGGCCGACGGGGACGAACCGCACGCCGTAGCCGTGGCGTCCGGCGACCTGCTCCGCCCACGAGCGGAACTCCGCCCGGGTCCACTCGAAGCGGTGGTCCGCGTGCCGGGCGTGCCCGGCGGGCAGCGTCTCCCAGCGCACGTTGTACTCGACGTTCGGCGTGGTCACGAGCACGGTCGCGGGTCGTGCCGCACCGAAGACGGCGTACTCCAGGGCGGGGAGCCGGGGCAGGTCGAGGTGCTCGACGACCTCGCTGAGCACCGCGGCGTCGTAACCCTTGAGGCGGGCGTCGGTGTACGTCAGGGACCCCTGCACGAGCCGGACGCGGGAGGACTGCCGCTCGCCCATGCGGTCCAGCCGCAGTCGCCGCGCCGCCTCGCCCAGGGCCCGGGCCGACACGTCGACGCCGAGGATCTCGGTGAAGCGGACGTCCTTCAGCAGCGCGCCGACCAGCTGGCCCTGACCGCAGCCGAGGTCGAGGACCCGGCTCGCCCCGGCGTCGCGGAGCTCCGCCAGGATCGCCTCGCGGCGCTGCACCGCCAGGGGCAGCGGCTTCTCCTCGGTGTCCACCTCCTCGTCGACGGCGTTGTCCAGCTCCTCGGCCTCGCTGTCGTCGGCCTCGGCGAGCCGGGCCAGTTCCAGCCGCTCCATGGCCTGCCGGGTCAGCGACCAGCGGCGGGCGAGGTAGCGGCTGGTGATCA
Organism: Streptomyces sp. PA03-5A; assembly: GCF_033792725.1. Classification (NCBI taxonomy): domain Bacteria; kingdom Bacillati; phylum Actinomycetota; class Actinomycetes; order Kitasatosporales; family Streptomycetaceae; genus Streptomyces; species Streptomyces sp. PA03-5A. The sequence continues at coordinate 424,765 of NZ_JARAVL010000001.1, forward strand.
GCCGCTGCTCCGGGTGGACGGCGAGCCATCCGTCGCCCATGCGCAGCAGCTTGTCGACCTCGTCGGGCGACACCCAGTAGTGCTTGGCGTCGTCCAGGACCGGGAGCAGCACGTACAGGTGCCGCAGGGCCTCGGACAGCCGCAGCTCGCCCTCCAGGGCCAGCCGCACGTAGCGCGACTCGCCCCACTCGGGGAACCGCTCGTCCAGCGCGACCGGTTCGGCCTCCACGCTCCAGCCCAGCGGCTCGAACAGCCGGCGGACGAGGGCGGCGCCGCCGCGCGCGGGCACGGCGGGGATCTCGATCCGCAGCGGCAGCGGCTGCGCGGCCCGCTCGGGACGGGCGTCGCAGACGCCCCTCAGGGCGCTGGCGAACACCGTGCGGAGGGCGACCGCGAGCAGCGACGAGGCGGCGTACGGCCGGTCGTTGACGTAGTGGCCGAGAGCGGAGTCCGGGGCCCCGCCCCGGCCCTTGCCCTTGCCGCGCCGCACGAGCGCCACCGGATCGACCTCCAGCAGCAGCGCGGCCGTGCACCGTTGCTCGGACGCCATGGGGTAGAAGACGTGGGCGTCGCCGTAGGAGGTCGAGAAGACCTGGGCCTTCTCCGGATGCTTGTGCAGCAGGAAGCCGAGGTCCGTGGCGGGCATGCCGCCGCTGCCGGTGGTCGTTATCGTCAGGAACACCGCCTGAGTATCGCCTGCTCGTCCCCGCTCCGAACAGCGGTTTTCCCCGGCTGTTGGGTGAGCGTGGAGGCGAGGGCGGATATCTGCGCGGGCCCGACCCGGCAGCATCCCCCGATGAGCCGGGCACCGGCCCGCTGCCAGGCGGACGCCAGTGCCGGGTCGAAGACCGAGCCGCCGCGCCAGCCGCGGGCCCGTTCGTCCCAGCTCTCGCCGCTGTTGGGGTAGACGACCACGGGCCGGTCCACGGTCGCCGCCGCCGTCTCCACCGCCAGGGCGGCGTCCGCCGGGTCGCAGCAGTTGACGCCGACGGCGATCACCGCGTCCGCATCCGCCGCGATCCGGAACGCCTCCTCCAGCGGCTGGCCCGCCCGGGTCGTCCCGCCGGCGACGGTGTAGCTCAGCCAGACCGGGACCCCGAGGTCTGCGACGATCCTCAGCAGCGCCTCCGCCTCGTCGGTGTCGGGCACGGTCTCCAGCGCCAGGACGTCCGGACCGGCCTCCGCCAGCGTCTCGATCCTGGGCCGGTGGAAGCGCTCCAGTTCCGCGACGCTCAGCCGGTAGCGGCCCCGGTACTCGCTGCCGTCCGCGAGCATGGCGCCGTACGGTCCCACGGAGGCCGCCACCCACACGTCGTCGCGGTCGCGGGCGGCGGCACGGGCGAGGGCGACGCTGCGGCGCAGCAGGGTGGTCGCCTCCTGCCGTCCGATGCCGCGCGCGGCGAAGCCCTCGTAGGTCGCCTGGTAGCTGGAGGTGATGAGCACCCGCGCGCCCGCCCGCACGTAGGCGGTGTGCGCCGCCTCGATCTGCTCCGGCGCGTCGGCGAGCAGCCGGGCCGACCAGAGCGCGTCGGCCAGGTCGCAGCCCTGGTCGGCGAGCTGGTTGGACAGCCCGCCGTCGAGGACGACGGTGGACTCGGCGAGGGCCTGCGCCAAGGGCCGGTGGGGTGCGGGCATCGCGGGTGCTCCTTGCGTGGTGTGCCGGGGTCAGCCGAGCTGCGACTGGACCTCGGAGGCGATCAGTTCCAGGTGCCCGAGGTCGCTCAGGTCCAGGATCTGCAGGTAGAAGCGGGTGGCACCGAGTTCGGCGTAGCGGCCGATCTTGTCGACGACCTCGGCAGGGGACCCGGCGAGGCCGTTGGCCTTGAGCTCCTCGACCTCGCGGCCGATGGTGGCGGCCCGGCGGGCGACCTCGGCGTCGTCCTTGCCGACGCACACGACGAGGGCGTTGGAGTAGACGATCTCGTCCTTGCCCCGGCCGTGCTCCTCGGCGGCCTCCCGCACCCGGGCGAACTGCTGGGCGGTGTCCTCCAGCGAACCGAACGGCAGGTTGAACTCGTCGGCGTAGCGGGCCGCGAGCCGCGGGGTGCGCCTGGCACCGTGCCCGCCGATGAGGACGGGGAGCTTCGCCTGGGCCGGCTTGGGCAGGGCCGGCGAGTTCTCCACCGAGTAGTGCGCGCCCTTGAAGTCGAAGGTCTCGCCCATCGGGGTGCCCCACAGCCCGGTGACGATGGCGAGCTGCTCCTCCAGCCGGGCGAACTTCTCCTTCGGGAAGGGGATGCCGTACGCGGTGTGCTCGTCCGCGTACCACCCGGCGCCCAGGCCCAGCTCGACGCGGCCGCCCGACATCTGGTCCACCTGCGCGACCTGGATGGCGAGCACACCGGGCAGCCGGAACGTGGCGGCCGTCATCAGGGTGCCGAGCCGGATCCGCTTCGTTTCGCGGGCGAGGCCGGCCAGGGTGATCCACGCGTCGGTCGGCCCCGGCAGACCGTCCGCGTCGCCCATCTTGAGGTAGTGGTCCGACCGGAAGAAGGCATCAAAGCCGAGTTCCTCGGTCGCCTTGGCGACGGAGAGCAGGGTGTCGTACGAGGCCCCTTGCTGGGGCTCGGTGAAGATTCGAAGATCCATGCCTCCATCCTGCACCTCTCCGGTCCGAATCGATCGGCAACCTGTCGCGTGTGGCACCTTCCCGGACCGGAGACGACGGCAATCCGCCAACTCCGTTCGCGCTCGGGCGGCTTACCGTTCATGCGCCCTCCCGCTGCCGCGCCTCGACCGCGCGCAGGAGCACTCCCACCCGGTCCTTGGACTCGTCGGCGGCGTCCACCGCCTCGATGCACTGCCAGTACTCCGTCTCGCTCTCGGCGGTGCAGGCCACCGAGACCAGGGCCATGCCCAGCTCCGACAGCAGCTCGCGCAGTTCGCGCAAGGTCCCGGCCGGCTCGCGCACGTCGGTGAGCAGGGACGCCCGCAACGGCCCGGAGGCCACCCCCGGCGGTCCCGTGGCGCCGCACGCCCTGCCGCCCGCCTCGCAGACGGAGAAGCCGGGGGTGCGCAGCTCGGGCGCCCCGTGGAGGGCGAGGTGGCTGCCGACCGCCTCCGTCAGCGCCTGCACCTGCCAGGCCTCCGCCATCAGCTCACGCTCGGTCCCGCCGCTTCGCAGCGCCTCCCGCGTGGCCCGGATCAGCCGTACCGCGTCCATCACGACGCACCTCCGCCCCGTCTCCGCCCCGTCAATCCCGTTCCTCACTCAGAGTGATGGCTCATGACGCGAGGTGGAAGTGGCCGGTTCCCGCCTGTGGACAACCCGCTCACCCGCCCGGGCCAACGGGCGAACGCGCGGTTGACCGGAACGCCCGCACCCGCGGCGCACCGGCCGCCGCGCCTCAGTCCCCGGCCCCCGGCAGCGGGAAGCGCAGCTCGTTGCGGTCGATCTTGGCGGACAGCGCCTGGAGCACGTCGACGCCGAGCACCTCGCAGAACTGCAGCAGGTACGCGAGCACGTCCGCCACCTCGTCCCGTACCCGGTGGGCGCTGTCGGGGTCCTCCATGACCCGTGCCGCCTGCTCGGGCGTGAGCCACTGGAAGATCTCCAGGAGCTCGGACGCCTCGACGCTCAAGGCCACGGCCAGGTTCTTGGGCGTGTGGTACGGCTCCCAGCGCCGGGCGGCCGCGAAGGCGGCCAGCCTGCGCTGCAGCGCGTGCAGATCCTCGGTCACACCCGCAAGGTCTACCCCATCGCCGCCGCGTGCTGCGCCGCGGCCTGCCCGGCCGGCGGGGCCCCGGCGTCCGGCGCGTCCGGACCCGTCCCCTGGGCCGGCACCCGTTCCGGGCCGGCCGCGGCGCTCCCGAGGCGCAGCAGGGTGACCCCGTCCGCCCCCTCGGCCACCGAGGGGTCGTGCACCGTGCCGAGCAGCCTGATGTGGCCGCGCTCGGCGACCAGGGCGGCCAGCGCCAGCAACTGCCGCGTCTGCGCCCGGTCGAGACCGGCGTCCAGTCCGTCCGCCAGGACCGTGAGCACCTGCACCGCGTCCGGCACCTCGCCGCTGGTGTCCACCTCCAGCACGCCCGGCCCGGTGAGCAGCACCAGCGCCAGCGCGAGGAAGCGCAGCTCCCCGTCGCCGAGCCGGTCCACCGGCACCAGCCCCAGCGGTCCCCGGTCGACGGCCGCCAGTACGGACTCCGCGTACGCCCCCGTCCCCGGCTCCCCCGCGGGGATCACCGTCAGTCCTTCAACGGGCGGGCTGCACACCGCCCGCAGGGCGCCGACCAGCGCCGCGTGCCGCGTACGGCACTCGCCCTGGGTGCGGCGCAGCACCGCCGAGAGGTTGTCGCAGCCGCCGCGGAGCAGGCCGTCCGCCACGCGCGCGGGTTCCCGCATCGTGTCCGGCCGGGGGTCGACGGGGAACGCCCCGCGCAGCGCGAGCACCGTCTGCTCGGCGGCGGCGAGCACCAGCCGCTGCCCCTCGGTCGTCCCCGCGACGCGCAGCGGCAGCAGGGAGGTGGCCAGCCGGTCGTCGGGCAGCGGGGCCCGGGTCACCGGGACCAGCCCCGCCGTGTGCCAGGCCGCCTGGACCGTGCGCCGTCCCGGGTCGCGCAGCGCGGTGGCGAGCAGGGTCTCCCCGGCGCCGGTCAACCGCTCGCCGACGATGCGCAGTTCGGGTTCGGTCTGCACGGCGACGTCGAGCGCGACGGGGCCGACCGCGCCGTCCACCGTGCACCCGATGCGGAATCCGCGCCGCCCCTCCGCGTCCGGCCGGGCCGCATGGGGCACGCAGGCCGCCACTCCCCCGCGCACGCCGTCGAACGCCGTCGCCAGTTCCTCGCCCGCGGCGAGCCGGCCGAGCAGGCCGAGCCCCTCCAGGACGCTGGACTTGCCGGTCCCGCTCGCCCCGCCCAGCAGGGTGAGCGGTCCGAGCGGGAAGCTCGCGCCGCGATGCGACTTGAACGCGGAGAGCCGCAGTTCGGTGACGACCGGGCGGTCACGCTTCGTGCTCATGGACGCGAACGTAGCGGCGGTGCCCGGTGCCGAACCGTTCCGCCGGGCCGGTGGTCCTCCGAAAGTGGGTAAGCCCGGCGAGGCGACGGCTAATGTGGCGGGGTGACCGGATACGTGGCGCTCCTGCGCGGGATCAACGTCGGGGCGACGACCAGGCTCCCGATGCAGGACCTGCGACAGCTGCTGGAGGAGATCGGCGGCACCTGCGTGCGCACCCATCTGCAGAGCGGCAACGCCCTGTTCGAGCACGAACGCGCCGACCCGGCGAAGCTGGCGGACACACTGGAGGCGGCCATCGCCGCCGCGTTCGACGGGCGGAAGGTGCCGTGCATCGTCCGTGAGGCGACCGCGCTCGCCGGGGTCGTCGAGCGCAACCCGTTCGACATGACGGGCGTCGATCCCGCGCGCTTCCTGGTCACCTTCCTGTCCGGGCCGGTCGATCCGGACCGGATCGCCGGTCTCGACCCGGCCGACTTCGCGCCCGACGACTTCCGCCCCGGCGAGCGCGAGATCTACGTGCACTGCCCGGGCGGGGTGCAGAAGACCCGGCTCTCCCACGCGCTGTGGGAGAAGCGTCTGGGCCTGACAGCCACGGCCCGCAACTGGAACACCGTGACCCGCCTGGCGGCGATGGCCGCGGAGTGACGGGGCACAGCCGGCGCGCGCCCCGTCACCCCCTCCCGCTCAGCCCAGGCCCCAGCCCGTCCCGAGCCGGTATGCCGCGCAGAGGTTGACGTCGAGCATGTAGGCGGCCGCCGTGCCGCACTGGGCGGCCCCGCTGCCCGGGTCGACGGGCTGGCCGTGGCCCATGCCCGTGATGCTGTACGTCTCGACGACGGCGGCGCCGGAGGCGTCCTTGTACGTGCGGTGCGGGAAGCCCGCCACGGTGTCGGAGACGTCGGCGGTCTGGTCGGCGCCGTGGACGTCCGTCCACTGCCGTACGAGGTCGTCCATGTTGACGGGCTTGACCGTGTAGTCGGCGGTGCCCTGGAAGACGGTCAGCCGCGGCCACGGGCCCACGTGCCCGGGGAAGGCGGCGCGGACCCGGGCGCCCCACTGCGCGGGGGTCTGCGTCGCGCCGACGTACATGCACACGTACGGCGAACCCGCCGCCTGCGCGCAGCCGTACGGCAGCCCGGCGACCACGCCGCCCGCGGCGTACACGTCGGGGTAGGCCGCCATCATCACCGCGGTCATCGCGCCGCCCGCGGAGAGCCCGGTGACGTACACCCGGGAGGGATCCGCGCCGGTGTCCGCGATCTGACGGTCGGTCATCTGCCGGATGGAGGCGGCCTCACCCTGGCCGCGCGCGATGTCCCCGGTCTGGAACCAGTTGAAGCACTGGCTGAGGTTGTTGGCCGAGGTCTGCCCGGGCAGCACCACGGAGAAGCCCCAGCGGTCCGCCAGAGCGGTCCAGCCGCTCTGGGCGCCGTACCCCTGGGCGTTCTGGGTGCAGCCGTGGAGGGCGACGACGACCGGCCGGCCCTGCGGCAGCCCGGCGGGGACGTAGCGGTACATCCGCAGCGCGCCCGGGTTGCTGCCGAAGCCCGTCACCTCCTCGATCGCGCCGGCGGCGTGGGCGGGACGGACGGGGACGAGCGCGGCAAGGAGCGCCACGAGGACGGCGAGCAGGGCGGCACGCGGGCGGCCCCGGTGGAGTGCGGCTCTGAATAAGGTCATGCGCCGGACGGTAAGAGCGGTGCGACGCCCGCGACATGGCCCGGGGCACCACATCGCGGGCGCCGCGCGTGGTGCCCCGGACCGCTCAGTCCCTCCGGTGCCCGGGCAGCGCCGGGGGCTCGCCGCGGACCTCCCGCCAGTGGTCGAAGACGTACTCCAGGACGCCCTCACCGCTGGTCAGGGCGGGTAGTCGGCGTTCCAGGGCGGGCACCTGCGCCGCGGGGACGTCGCCCTCGACGACGTAGGACGCACCCTGCGGCGCCGAGGTGCGCGGCACCGCGCCCAGCCGGGCGAGGACGGGCAGCACCCGGGCGTAGGCCTGCTCGGGGAGGTCGAGGGTGAAGCGGTGGACCGGCTCGCAGACGACCGTGCCCGCCTGTTCCAGCGCGCGCATCAGCACCACCGGGGTGAGGCCCCGGAAGTCGCCCGCGGTGCTCGACATGCTCTTGTCGAACACCGCGTGCGCGTGGCTCTGCCGCGGGGCGTAACCCGAGTGCGTCATGGTGACCTTGCAGTCGACGACCCGCCAGCCGTACAGGCCGTGCCGCAGCGTCTCGGTGACGGTCTCCTCGACGGCCCGGATGAAGGCGTAGGGCATGGAGCCGAGTTCGACCTCCAGACCGAACGCCACCCCGCTGCCCCTCGGTGCCGGGTCGACGCGCAGTCCCACGGTCGCCAGGAAGGGGTTGGAGCCGGTGTGGATGACCTCGGCGGCCGCACCCGTGCCCACCGGCCGCTCGATGTGGATCGTCGTGGTCTCCTCGAAGGTCACCTCGACGCCGAAGTCGTCGGCCAGCGTCGCCTGCACGACCTCCTTCTGCACCTCCCCGTAGAGGGAGACGGCGATCTCCTGCCGCACGTCGTCCATCCGCAGGTCGATCAGCGGGTCCTGTTCGGCGAGCCGGGTGAGCGCCACGTGCAGCGCGCCCGCGTCCGCCGGCCGCCGGGGCACGACGACCGTCTCCAGCGTGGGCGGCGCGAAGTGCCGGTCCGCGGCGGGGGCCGTACGGTGCGGCTCGCCGATCGCGTCGCCGACGCGGATCCCGTCGAGCCCCCAGAGCCTGCCGATCTGCCCCGCGCAGACCGCATCCCCGGGTGTGTCCACGCCGCGCTCGAACACGCTGACCGCGGTGACCTTGCCCTCCTTCCCGGCGCCGTGCGGCAGGCGGTCCCGTACGCGGACGGTCCCCGAGAACATCCGTACCTGGGCGATCTTCTCCCCCGAGGGGCCTCGTTCGATCTTGAAGACGGTGCCGGAGACCGGGCCGTCCGCGCTTCCCGCGGCGACGGGGAGCAGTTCCGCGATCCCCCGGACCAGGGCGTCCACCCCGGCGCCGGTGACGGCGGAACCGAAGTACACCGGATGGACCAGCGCCCCGCGCGTCTGGGCGGCGAGGGCCGCCCGCAGCCTCGGGTAGGACGGCGCCGTCCCGTCCGCGACGTAGGCGGCCAGGAGCTCCTCGTCCCGCACGGACAGGACGTCCAGCAGCCGGGTGGTGAACCCGGTGTCGTCCGGACCGTACGGCGTGGAGCGCGCGTCCCGGGTGCCGAGGCCCTCGACGCGGCCCATGGCCACGCAGGCCGGGCTGAGCCGCTCCGCGAGGGCGCGCAGCACTTCGGCGTCCCGGGCGCCGGAACGGTCCGTCTTGTTGACGAAGAGCAGGGTGGGGATGCGCAGCCGGCGCAGCGTCCGCATCAGCACGCGGGTCTGCGCCTGTACGCCCTCCACCGCCGACACCACGAGCACGGCGCCGTCGAGGACGCCGAGCGCCCGTTCCACCTCCGCGATGAAGTCCGGGTGGCCGGGGGTGTCGATGAGGTTGACGGTGACGTCGTCGCCGATCGCGAACGAGGCGACGGCGGACCTGATGGTGATGCCCCGTGCCCGTTCCAGGGCCAGGGTGTCGGTCTGGGTGCTGCCGTCGTCGACGCTGCCGAGCGTGTCGATGACGCCGGCGGTGTGCAGCAGCCGCTCGGTCAGGCTGGTCTTCCCGGCGTCAACATGCGCCAGGATCCCGAGGTTGAGCACGTGCATGGAATGCCATGTCCTCCGAATGGGCGATGAATTCGGGCTGGGTGGACATGTGCAGTCCCCGCATGATCACGACTCCCCGGTGGATGGCCTGTGGTCCTGGCAGTGCAGCAGAGGCCGCCGGCCGGGGGCAACCGGATTACCCCCTGCCGCCGGCCGGCCGGCGGCGCCCGGGCGGCTCAGGGGACGAGGACCATGCGGAAGCGCGCGGCGCCGGACATCATGCGGGCGAACGCCTCGTTGACCTCCTCCAGCGGCACCGTCTCGGTCATCGGGCGGATCCCGGCGAGCGCGCTGAAGTTCATCGTGTGCTCGACGTCGCGCGAGGTGCCGGACGGGTGGCCGACGACCGAACGGGACGACAGGATCAGCTGGGCCGGGGTGATCGGCAGCGGCTCGGAGTCGATCCCGATGACGATCAGCTCGCCGCGCGGCTGGAGACCCTCGACACCGGCCGCCATGGCCTGGGAGTTGGAGGCCGTGGCGAGCACCGCGGTGGCCCCGCCGAGGGCCTGGAGTTCCTTGGCCGGGTCGCCGGCGGAACTGTCGATGTAGTGGTGGGCCCCCAGTTCCATGGCCAGGGCCCGCTTGCCCTCGCCTCGCGCCACGGCGACCGTCTCGAAGCCGAACCTGGCGGCGTACTGCACCGCGAGGTGGCCGAGGCCGCCGATGCCGATCACCGCGACGAGGTCGCCGGGCCGGGCGGAGCTCTTCTTGAAGGCGTTGTAGGTGGTGACGCCGGCGCAGCCGAGGGGGGCGGCGTCGACCGCGGTCAGCCCGTCGGGGATCCGGGCCAGCGCGTTGACCGGCGCGACCATGTGCGTGGCGTAGCCGCCCTCGTACGCCCAGCCGGGCACCTGCAGGTTCCGGCAGTCGATGAAGTCGCCCTCGCGGCAGGGCGGGCAGTGCCCGCAGTGCCCGCCGAACCAGCCGACCTCCACGCGGTCGCCGACCGTCCAGTGCCGCACGCCCTCACCGAGGGCGTCGATGCGCCCGGCGACCTCGTGGCCGGCGACCAGGGGGAAGGTGATGTGGGGGAAGGCGTTGTGCACGAAGCCGGCGTCACTGTGGCAGACGCCCGACGCCTCGACGGCGATCCGGACGTGGCCGGGGCCGGGCTCCGGCAGCGCGCGCTCGACGATTTCGAATGGTCCGCCCGGTTCTGCGACCTGGGCCACCCGCATGGAGTTCATGGCCGTCCGGTGTGTGAGGGGTTGCGGCGCGTGGCGCCCTTCCCACCCATCGTGACCCCGGGGGCGTGATTTCTCGCGCCGAGCACCGGTCGCCGGGCCGCCAGGCGGGGAGCGTAGGCTGCGCCCAGCCGACCGAGGGATCACCGTGAAACCACCCGCCGACCTGCTCGACCTCCTGCACCGCCCGAGCCTGTGCTTCCTGGCGACCACCATGCCGGACGGCTCGCCGCAGCTGACCCAGACGTGGGTCGACACGGACGGCGAGCACGTGCTCGTCAACAGCGTCCAGAGCCATGTGAAGACGCGGAACATCGCGCGGGACCCGCGGGTGGCCGTCGCCGTCTCCGATCCGGACGACCCGTCCCGCTACTTCCAGGTCCGCGGGCGCGTGCGCGAGGTGACCACGGAGGGCGCGGCCGACCACATCGAGAAGCTCTCGCACCGGTACACCGGCGGCCCCTACCCCTGGTACGGCGGCCGTGACCAGGTGCGCGTGATCTTCGTGATCGAGGCCGAGAGCATCAGCGGCACGGCGTGACCGCGCGGGTCCGCGACCGCGGCAGGCGGCCGCGGACCCCGGCCCGTTCAGCCCGTGGCGCCGGGCACGCGCTCGATGACCGCGGCCAGGTCCGTCCCGGCCGGGAGGGTGCCGAAGGCCAGGCCCCGGTCGCCGGCCAGGCGGGAGGCGCAGAAGGCGTCCGCGACCGGTGCCGGCGCGTACCGGACGAGCAGCGAACCCTGCAGCACCAGCGCCAGGCGCTCGACCAGACGGCGGGCCCGCAGCGGCGCGTCCTCGGTGGGCACCAGCTCGCCGCGCACCTGGCGCCACGCCTCGTCGAGACGGGCGTCGCCGCCCGAGGCGGCCTCGACCTCGGCGCGGAAGGCCTCGAGGGAGTCCGGCTCACGGGTCAGGGCCCGCAGCACGTCGAGGGCGTTGACGTTGCCCGAGCCCTCCCAGATGCCGTTCAGCGGGGCCTCGCGGTAGAGCCGGGGCATGCCGGACGCCTCGTCGTAGCCGTTGCCGCCCAGGCACTCCAGGGCCTCCGCGACCGCCGCGGGCTGCCGCTTGCACACCCAGTACTTGCCGACCGCGGTGGCCAGCCGCAGGAAGGCCCGCTCCTGCGCGTCCCCACGGCGGGCCCGGTCGACCGCTCCGGCGACGCGCAGCGCGAGGGTGGTGGCGGCCTCGGACTCCAGGCCCAGGTCGGCGATGACGTTGCGCATCAGGGGCTGGTCGACCAGCCGGGCTCCGAACACCGAGCGGTGGCGGACGTGGTGGGCGGCCTGGGCGAGCGCGGCACGGGTGCCGGAGGCGGAGCCGAGGATGCAGTCCAGCCGCGTCATGGTGACCATCTCGATGATGGTCCGTACGCCCTGGCCCTCGGGACCGACCAGCCAGGCCACGGTGTCGTCGAACTCGGGCTCGCTGCTGGCGTTGCTGCGGTTGCCGAGCTTGTCCTTCAGCCGCTGGATGCGGAAGGTGTTGCGGCTGCCGTCCGGCAGCACCCTGGGCACCAGGAAGCAGGACAGGCCCGCGGGGGCCTGGGCCAGCACGAGGAACAGGTCGTTCATGGGCGCGCTGGTGAACCACTTGTGCCCGCGCAGCCGCCAGGTGCCGTCCGGCTGCTCGACGGCGGTGGTGGTGTTGGCCCGCACGTCGGTGCCGCCCTGCTTCTCGGTCATCCCCATGCCCGCCAGGAGCCCGCGCTTGCCGGCGGGGGCGCGCAGTCCGGGGTCGTAGACGCGGCTGGTGAGCAGCGGCTCGTACGCCGCCGCCAGGGCCGGCGCGGCACGCAGCGCGGGGACGACGGCGTAGGTCATGGACACCGGGCAGCCGTGGCCGGCCTCGGCGGTGCTCCACACCATGAAGCCGGCCGCGCGGGCCACGTGCGCGCCGGGCCGGTCGTCGGCCCAGGGCGCGCCGGCCAGGCCCTCGGCGAGGGCGACCTCCATGAGCGCGTGGTAGGAGGGGTGGAAGTCCACCTCGTCGACACGGTTGCCGTACCGGTCGTGGGTGCGCAGCACCGGCTCGTACCGGTTGGCCTCCTCGGCCCAGCGCTGCACCTGCTCCGATCCGGCGAGCCGGCCCAGCCGGTGCAGGTCGTCGAGGTGCCACCCGGCTCCCTCGCGGCGCACGCCCTCCAGCAGCACGACGTCGTCGGCGACGTCGTGGCCGACCAGCGGCGGGGCCTGGTTGGTCACCTCGTGCGTGCGCGCGGTGGGGTTGCTGCGCGGCGCGGCATCTGCGATCGCGGTCATGGCAGTCGGCCCTTCGTGGTCGTGGGGAGTCAGACGGCGGGCGCGGCGCCCGCGCAGCGCAGGGACATCGCCACCAGTTCGGTGACGAGGTGGTCGGCGGCGGCGCCCTCGGCGGGGGCCGACAGCGGGTCCACCAGGACCTCGCCGATGGCCCCGGTCAGCGCCGCCGCGGTGACCTCGGGGTCCTGGGCGGGGAGGAGCCCGGCGGCCATCCCCTCGCGGATCACCTCGGCGAAGACGGCGCGGTAGCGGCGCCGGAAGTCCAGCCGCTCCGCGCCCACGGCCGGTTCCGCGGGGGCCGCGAGCAGGGCGTGGGCCAGTCCCCGGTTCTCCATGGCGCGGCGGGCGAAGACGGTGACCCCCAGGGTCAGCCGCTGCACCGGGTCGCCGGCGCCGTCGCGGAGCACCCCGCCGAGCACCTCGACCTCGCGGCCCGAGGCCCGGCGGAAGACCTCGACCGCGAGCGCGCCCTTGGACGCGAAGTGCTGGTACACCGTGCCCACCGACATGCCGGCCGCGGCCGCCACCGCGGTGACGGAGGCGTTCGCCCAGCCCACGTCGGCGACGACGGCCGTGGCCCGCGCCACCAGGTGCTCCCTGGCGGCGGTCAGGCGGTCCTGCACCGCGGGGGTCTTCCGGTAGGCCATGGCAACAAGTGAAGCACCGTTCAGAGCTTCGAGCCACCCCTCGGCCGGCAGCGCCGCCCGCGGAGCCGGCGGCTCGCGCCGCAGCTCAGGGCAGCCCCGCGACGGGGCCCGCAACTGCGGCCGCACATCGGCGGGTTGCTGTTCGATCCGCCCGTTCCGCCCGCTCCGGGGCCGCTCCGCTCGCCACGTGGTGTGCCGCCGGGAAGACGCGCGATGGATCCCTGCGAAGTAAACCCAAAGATCAGGCCATGTTTTCGGGCTTTCCGGCCAGGATTTGCGAGTCGATGGGCGCCCCATGGGCGTCACGAATTCCGATCATGCTCGCCCCGCACTTCAAGCACCGGTTGTTCTCGGCCACACTTCCTCCATCAGCGCCCGGGCCGGCGCCGCGGCGCGCACCGGCGCCTTGAGGCGGTCGCACCCGGCATTGGACACACCCTCACACTTCGGCAAGATCAAGTAGCGCACCACAGCGGGGAGTTGCCGCCTGCGCGCACGATGGCGCGAAGGCATCCATAGGCGGTCATCGCTCGATGGATCCGGCCTCAAAGCTTGAGCACAAATTACACACATTCACTCTTCATACCGGCGCCGATGGTCTAGATTGACCTTGCTTCAGCCGTTCGGGCACGAGGCGACCATTAATGATCTACAGGTTCGGCGCAACGGATAGCCGGCAGTCGCATACCCGGCGCCAGACGTGGGGGTGATCGGTTCTTGGAGCCCGAGAAGGGGCCTTGGGTGCGGGGAGCCCTGAGGTTTCGACGGGTCCGGCACACCTCGACAGTCCGGCGGAACCGGTAAGTCCGCTTCCGGCAGGGCGGGTTGTTCAAGTGACTCCGAAATAACCGGGAGTTCATGCACGGGAGGCGGGGGCCTCCCGAGGGGGAGGAACGGTGCGGGAGGCGGGGGCCTCCCGGGGGGAGGGACCGTGTTGGGCGAACACGTCGAACCACTGGGGACCTGGGGGGTTCTGTGCGGCATGGGGGACTAGTCAGCCCGTTTCCGTCGGCACGCGAGCATCTGGGGAACGGCGCGATCAGCCGGCCCGCAATCGAATGGGAGCAGCGGTACCGCCGTGCCGTGATCACCAGCGACACGGTGGCCACCGCCTTCGTGGTGGCCGCGATCGGCAGTTTCTTCGGGGTCCGGGACGCGGCCAACTGGCACGAGAAGTGGGGGATCCTCGCCTTCGGCACCGAGTTGCTGGTGCTGGGGACGCTTGCGGTGAGCCGCTCGTGGGCTCCGGCCGTGCTCGGCCAGGGCGCCGAGGAGTTCCGCCGGCTCGGACGCTCACTGTGCACGGCGGCCGTCGTGCTGGCGCTCGGCGGGGTCGCCGTCACCTCGCGCAACATCAAGCTCTGGATCTTCGTCGCGATCCCGGCGATCGCACTCGTCACCATGACCGAGCGGTACCTGCTGCGCCTGTGGCTGCACAAGCAGCGGAAGGAAGGGCGGTGCCTGCGGCCGGTGCTCGCTGCCGGGAGCCCGGCCACCGTGCGCGACCTGATCACCCGGATCCGCAAGTTCCCGCACCTCGGCTGGCAGGTGGAGGCCGTGTGCACGACGGACGCTCCCGGGCTCGACGGTGACCACGTGGACGGGGTGCCGGTCGTCGGCCGGCTGACCGACGTCGCGGGCCACGTCCGCCGCAACGGCTACCGTGTCGTCGCGGTCACACCGGACCCGCACTGGTCACCGGACCGGCTGCAGCGGCTTGCCTGGAACCTCGAGGGCAGCGACGCCGAGATGGTCGTGGCCCCCGTGCTGATGGAGGTGGCCGGCCCGCGGCTGCACGTCGACGCGGTGCTGGGGATACCGCTGCTGCGGCTCAGCATGCCGACCTTCACCGGGGGCCGCCGCGCGGTCAAGGAGGTCGTCGACCGGCTGGGGGCGGCGGTCCTGCTGGTGCTGTTCGCGCCGCTGATGGTGTTCGTCGGGCTGCTCGTGCTGGCGGACAGTCCGGGTGGGGCGTTCTACCGCCAGCGCAGGGTCGGCAAGGACGGACGCGAGTTCACCATCTTCAAGTTCCGCACCATGGTCTCCGGGGCCGACAGGGCACGTGCCGAGCTGGCCGACCGCAACGAGGGCGCCGGCCTGCTGTTCAAGCTCCGCCGGGATCCGCGGGTGACCCGGGTGGGAGCGGTGCTGCGCCGGTACTCGATCGACGAGCTCCCACAGCTCTTCAACGTGCTCACCGGCTCGATGTCGCTCGTCGGTCCGCGGCCTCCGTTGCCGGAGGAGTCCGCCGCGTACGGCCCGGACATCCGGCGGCGGCTGCTGGTCAAGCCCGGGCTCACCGGCCTGTGGCAGATCAGCGGACGCAGCGACCTGCCGTGGGACGAGGCGGTCCGGCTGGACCTGCGGTACGTGGAGGACTGGTCGCTCGCCCTGGACACGGTGATCTTGTGGAAGACGCTCCGTGCGGTGCTCCACGGGCAGGGGGCCTACTGATGCGCGGAGGTCGCCGTCCGGCCGGCGCGAGGATCGCAGGCCGGGAGAGCCTGCCTGGGGGGAGGAACGGGTCATGAGGGTCAGCGTTTTCGGGCTCGGCTACGTGGGCTGCGTGTCGGCCGCGTGCCTGGCCAGCATGGGTCACGAGGTCATCGGGGTGGACGTGAACCCGGTGAAGGTCGACCTGGTCAACGACGGCAAGGCCCCGGTGGTCGAGGAGCGGATCGGCGAGCTCACCGCCGAGGTCGTGCGGACCGGAGCGCTGCGCGCCACCGGCGACGTCCGCGAGGCGATCATGGACAGCGAGGTGTCACTGATCTGCGTGGGCACACCGTCGGAACCCAACGGCAGCCTGTGCACCACGTACTTGGAGCGGGTCACCGAGCAGATCGGCGCCGCGCTGGCCGAGCGGGGCGGACGGCACACCGTCGTGTTCCGCAGCACCATGCTCCCGGGCACCTGCCTGAACCTGCTGGTGCCGATCCTGGAGAAGTACGTCGGCGGCACCGCCGGGGTGGACATCGGGGTCGCGGTCAACCCGGAGTTCCTGCGCGAGGGCACGAGCGTGCGGGACTTCTTCGACCCGCCCAAGACCGTCATCGGCGAGCTCGACCCGGCGAGCGGCGACGTGGTGGCGGCACTGTACGACGGCTTGCCGGGCGAGGTGTTCCGGGTGCCGGTCCCGACGGCCGAGGCGATCAAATACGCGGACAACGCGTTCCACGGCCTCAAGATCGGCTTCGCGAACGAGCTGGGTGCGGTGTGCCAGGCGCTCGGGGTGGACTCGCACCAGGTGATGGACGTGTTCCTGGCCGACCGCAAGCTGAACATCAGCCCCGCCTACCTGCGGCCCGGCTTCGCCTTCGGCGGCTCCTGCCTGCCCAAGGACCTGCGCAGCCTGGTCCACGCCGCGCAGCGGGCCGACGTCTCGGTACCGATCCTCGCCAACGTGCTGACCTCCAACTCCGAACATCTGCAGCGCGCGGTGGAGCTGGTCGAGCGCACCGGCAAGCGCCGGGTGGGCCTGTTCGGGTTGTCCTTCAAACCCGGCACCGACGACCTCCGCGAGAGCCCGCTCGTCGAGCTGGCGGAGAGGCTCTTCGGCAAGGGGTACGACCTGCGCATCCACGACGCCAACGTGAGCCTCTCCCGGCTGATGGGCGCGAACCGCGAGTACATCGAGACCCGGCTGCCGCACCTGGCGCAGCTGCTCGGGGACTCCGTCGGCGAGGTGCTCGAGCACGCCGAGGTGGTCCTGGTCGGGACCAAGGACCCTGCCGTGCTGTCGGCGCTGCCCCATGGCGACGGCCCGGTGATCGTCGACCTCATCCGCCTCCCCGACGCCGAGGCGCGCCGGGCCGAACCGGGGTACATAGGCCTTGCTTGGTGACACGACCAGCGGCGACCGGCCGGACCGGCGCGCGCTGATCCTGGTGGAGAACCTGTCGGTGCCGTTCGACCGGCGGGTGTGGCAGGAGTGCACGACGCTGCGCGACGCGGGCTGGGAGGTGCACGTCATCTGTCCCCGCGGGAGCAAGCGGGACACGGAGCCGGAGGCGGAGATCGACGGGGTGCGGATCCACCGCTACCCGTTGCGCGCGGCCACCGGAGGGCCGGCCGGCTACCTCAGCGAGTACGGATCGGCGTTGTGGCATACGTTCCGCCTGGCCCGCAAGGTCGGCCCGGTCGACGTGGTCCACGCCTGCAACCCGCCCGACCTGCTGTTCCTGCCGGCACTGTGGCTGAAGCGGCGCGGCGCGCGGTTCGTCTTCGACCAGCACGACCTGGTACCCGAGCTGTACCTGTCCCGGTTCGACCGCGGGAAGGACCTCCTCTACCGCGCGGTGTGCGCGCTGGAACGGCGGACCTACCGGGCCGCGGACGTCGTGCTCGCCACGAACGAGAGCTACCGGGACGTCGCGCTGCGCCGTGGCGGCAAGCGGCCGGAGGACGTCTTCGTGGTGCGCAGCGCGCCCGACGTCGACCGTTTCCACCCGGTACCGCCGGAGCCGGAGCTGAAGCGCGGCAAGCCTCATCTGCTGTGCTACCTCGGTGTCATGGGCCCGCAGGACGGCGTCGACTACGCCTTGCGGGCCCTGGCGAAGCTGCGCGACGAGCTCGGGCGGAGCGACTGGCACGCGGTGTTCGTCGGCGCCGGGGACGCCTTCGACGCGATGGTGGAGCTGTCCCGGCGGCTCGGGCTCTCGGACCAGGTGCAGTTCACCGGGCGCATTCCGGACGCCGACCTGGTGCGCTACCTGTCGACCGCGGACGTGTGCCTCTCCCCCGACCCGCGCAATCCGCTCAACGACGTGTCGACCATGAACAAGGTCCTGGAGTACATGGTGATGGGGCGGCCGATCGTCTCGTTCGACCTCCGGGAGGCACGGGTCTCGGCCGGTGACGCGGCCGTCTACGCGCCCGCCAACGACGAGGCCGCATTCGCGGGGCTCATCGCACAGCTGCTGGACGATCCGGAGGAGCGGGCCCGGATGGGCAAGATCGGCCAGGAGCGGATCACCGGGCAGCTCTCCTGGCGCACCTCGCAGCGGTCGCTCCTCGCCGCCTACGCCGCCGCCTGTCGTGACCGGGCTCCGGCGTCGGCGGGCGAACCGGTTCCGACAGAGAAAAGGCCGCCCCGTTGAGCGATGACACGATACGCCTGGCCATGATCGGGCGGATGATCCGTCGGCGCTGGCGGCTGCTCGCCGCCCTCGCCGTGGTGGGCGGGCTCGTCGGCTACGGCGCCTCCTCGCTGTTCCCACCGCGGTACACGACGTCGGCATCGGTACTGCTGCCGGGGGCGTGGGAGGAGCGCGAGCTGCTGACCCAGTCGGAGATCGCGACCAGTTCGGTGGTGCTCGACCGGTCGGCCGCCACGCTCGACTGGGCCGGGGTCGGCGGCGCCGAACTGCGAGACCGGGTGAGCGCCAAGGCCACCGACGGGAACATCATCAAGATCTCGGGCACGGCCGAGACCCCGGAGCGCGCTCAGCGGCTCTCCGACGAGGTGGCCCAGCAGTACGTCACCTTCGCCGCACGGGTCGTGGGCGACACCACCGATCCCGAGGGGTCGGCGAATCCCGAGGCGCTGCGGGAGCTGATGGAGCAGACCAGCCGCCGCATCACCGACCTGGCCAAGGCGGCCGATCCGGGCCGGACCGTGGAGAGCGTGCAGGCCCGCACCGAGCTCGAGAAGTTGCGCACGACGCTGGAGCAGGCCATGGACAAGCTGGACCAGACCGATCCGGCGACCAACAAGGCCAACATGGTCGTCATGGGGGCGGCGGCCCGGCCGATCGGCGAGGCACCACCGACCAGGACGCAGTTCATCGTCACCGGGGCGCTGCTGTTCCTCCTGTTCGCGGTCATCGGTCATCTCGTCGCCGCACGGATGAGTCGCCGACCGCGCACCGAGCCCGAGATCGCCGCGGCGCTGGGCTCGGCGCTGCTGGGTACCGTCGACGTACCTGATGGACGGCGCGCGCACCGGCCGGAAGGCCGTGGCGCGCGGACCCTGATCCGCCGGCTGCTGGGTGTCGACACCCGGTGGGACGTGCCGGCCCTGCACGCGTCCGGTGACGAGGCCAGCAGGAAGATCCGCTACGGCCGGGTGTGCGCTCGTCTCCGGGACCAACTGCCGGCCCCCCGGCGGCTGCTGGTGGTCGTCCCGGACGGTGACGGGACCGCCCGCCGAGCCGCCGAACAACTCGTCGCCGAGGCCGGGAGCGATCCGCTGCTGCGGGTGGTGGGGGTTTCGGTGTCCCGGCCGTTGGTGCCGGACCGCGACACCGAGTCCGGTGTCCTGGTCGTGCTCAGCGCGGGCAGTTGGACGGCAGGGGAGCTCGCCGGCATCGGCGAGGCATGCGCGGACGCCCGCCATCCGGTCGTCGGCATCGTCGTCGCCGGCGGGGTCCGGGACCGTCGGACACGGTCTGCCGCCCCTCCTCCGGATGGCGCCACGCCGGCGATCGCGGTGGGCGTCGACGCGATGGGAGGTTCGGTGTGACGACGAGCACGACTTCGCAGTCGTCGGCAGCCGCTCCGCTGCTGGACCTGCAGGCGCTGGTGGTGGCGGTACGCAGGCGCCGCCGCCTGTGGTGTTCCGTGGCGCTGCTGGGGTTGCTGGCCGGCGCGGGGGCCGCGGTCCTGCTGCCGCCGCAGCCGACCGCGGTGACCACGGTGCTGGTCGCCCACCAGGCGGACCAGCCGAACGACCCCGGAACGCTGATCCGCACCGACGCCGCGCTGCTGGAGACCACGCAGATCGCCGGTGAGGCGCTGCGGTCGCTGAACTCCTCGGAAGACCCGGAACACTTCATGCGGGACTACCGGGGCATCGGTTTGACCAACAACCTGCTGCAGATCAACGTGACGGGTGACAGCGACGCGGAGGCCGTGGCCCGTGCCAAGGCACTGGCCGACGCCTTCGTCGCCGACCATGTCAAGCGGATACAGAAGGCCGCGAACGCCGAGGCCAAGACCCTGCTCGACCAGCGTGACCGCATGCGGGACGAACTCGCCCGGGTCAACAAGTCGATCGGCGAAGGGCCGCCGGAGAGCGACCCGAACGCGTCGGCGAACCTCGAGTCGCTCTTCGCCCGCCGGGCCGAACTCACCTCGCGCATCGCCGATTTCGACCAGCGCGCCGCGGAAGCGGGCATCGGCACGCCCCAGCTCATCGCCGGCACGCAGATCGTGGACGCCCCGCGCACGGTGCAGCACTCCCTGCCCAAGGCCGCTGCCACCAACTCCGCGATCGGACTCGGCCTCGGGCTCGTGCTCGGGCTCGCGCTGGCCGCGGTCGGCGCGGTGGTGGCGGACCGCCCCGTGCTGCGCCGGGAGATCGCGGCGAACCTGGGCGCCTCGGTCATAGCGGAACTGCGCCGCACGCCCCGCCGCCGGTCGGCCGGGCGGTGGCAGCGCCGACGGACCCGGGCGGCACGCGAACGGCTCACCGCGACCCTGGCCCGCACCGTACGCGGCGCCGCGGAACCGGTGTCGCTGCTGGAACTGGGCTGCGCACGCGGCGCGAGCGTGATCGCCCTGGACCTCGCCGGCGCACTGGCGGCGGAGGAGCCCGTAGTGATCATCGACGGTCTGCCCGGCCGGCACCTCGCCGACCGCCGCCGGAAGCCGGGAGACCCGCCCGTGGTCGGCGGCGAGCGTGCCGCGACCGTCTCGCACGAGGTGCGCCGGCTCGGCGTCGGCTCGGTCGCGCCCGGCACGGCGTGGACCGACCTCCAGTACCTCGGCACCCAGACGGTGCTCGTCGTGCGTGCCGGGCACGGCAGCGCCGCATGGCTGCACACCGTGGCGCGGCAGCTCGCGGACCTGCGCATCCCGGTGATCGGTGTGGTGCTGATCGACCCCGATCCGCGTGACCGGACCGACGGCACGCTGTGGGACGGGCTGCACACCGCGCTGCGCGGCCACAACGAGCGGCTGGCCCGGCAGAGCGGGACGGGCCAGCCGCGGCCGAAGCAGCCGTCGTGGGCCGCACGGGTCCCGGACAGCGACCAGGAGGCGCGCTAGACATGTGTGGCATCGCAGGCACCTACCGATGGCCGGACGGGAAGGCCGTGGCCGACCGGCTCACCGACACCCTCGCCCACCGCGGTCCGGACGGGGCGGGCCGGTACGGCCATCCCGTCGGTGACGGCGAAGTGCACCTCGGGCACCGCCGGCTGGCCATCATCGACCTGTCCGAGACCGGCGCCCAGCCGATGGTCTCGGACGGCCTGGTCCTGACGTACAACGGCGAGCTGTACAACGCGCCCGAGCTGCGTGCCGAGCTGGCGGCCGCCGGGGTGCGCTTCCGCGGTACCTCCGACACCGAGGTCCTGCTGGAGGCCTGGCGGCGCTGGGGCACGGACTGCCTGCCCCGGCTGCGCGGCATGTTCGCGTTCGGGATCTTCGACGAGCGAACCGGCGAACTGGTGCTCGCCCGCGACCAGCTCGGCGTCAAGCCGCTGTTCCTGCTCCGGCGCGGCGAGGGTCTGGTGTTCGCCTCCGAGCTCAAGGCGCTCGCCGCCGTGACCGGCGGGTCGCTGCAGGTGGACCCTGCGGCGCTGGTGGCCTCGCTGCTGTACTACTGGGTGCCGGACTCGCGGTGCGCGTTCCGCGAAGCGGAGAAGCTGCCGCCGGGGACCTGGCTGCGGTGCCGGCCCGACGGCCGCGTGGAGCGCGGCCGGTTCTGGAACCTGAAGGACGTCGCCGCCGAGGGACGGGAGCGGGCCCTGAGCGGCGAGCAGCCGGACATCGCCGCCGTCGTCGAGGAGTCGACCCGGCGCCACCTGCTCTCCGACGTACCCGTGGCGACCTTCCTGTCCGGCGGGCTGGACTCGAGCTACCTGACCGCGCTGGCCGCCCGCGACCGCCCCGGGATCTCCGCTTACACGATCGGGTTCCGCGCCGAGGACGCCAGGTTCGAGGCGATGCCGGACGACCTGCGCTACGCCCGGCAGGTGGCCGAGCGGTTCGGCGTCGACCTGCACGAGATCGAGATCGCTCCGAACGTGCTCGACCTGCTGCCGCGGATGACCCACCACCTGGACGAGCCGATCGGCGACCCCGCCGCGATCAACACGTTCCTGATCTGCTCGGCCGCCCGGGAGGCCGGGGTCAAGGTGATGCTCTCGGGGATGGGCGCCGACGAGCTGTTCGCCGGTTACCGCAAGCACCTGGCCAACGTGATCGCGCTGCGCTACCAGCGCGTCCCGCGGTCCGTGCGGCGCGGTCTGTCCAGGGCCGTGGACCGGCTGCCGGTCGCAACGGCCCGCCGGGGGTACCGGTCGGTGCGCTTCGCGAAGCGGTTCCTGTCCTTCGCCGATCTGCCGGAGGAGACCGCGTTCCGGCGCAGCTACACCATGTACGACCAGGAAGAGCTGCTCGCCCTGGTCGATCCGGACCTGGCCGGGGCGGTCGAGGACGTGCTGACCGAGCACGCGGACGTCTACCAGGACAACGACCTGGACGACTTCGTCAACCGCATGTGCCTGGGCGACGCCCGGATGTTCCTGCCGGGCCTGAACCTCACCTACACGGACCGGTCGAGCATGGCCGCCTCGACCGAGGTGCGGGTGCCGTACGTGGACGTCGAGGTGGTCAGGGCGGCGTTCGCCGTGCCCGGCGACCGCAAGATCGTCGGACGGCAGGGCAAGGCCGTCCTCAAGGAGGCGGCCACCTCGATCCTGCCCCGGGAGATCGTGTACCGGCCCAAGGGCCTGTTCAGCGCCCCGCTGCGCGCGTGGATGAGCCGGGACCTGGCACCGCTGGTGCGCGAGGTGGTGAACGACGGCGTGCTCGTCAGTTCCGGGTTCCTGCGCCGCGACGCGCTGGCCCGCATGGTCGCCGAGGACGCCGCCGGACAGCGGGACTTCTCCAAGCATCTGTGGCATGTACTGACCCTCGAGTACTGGTACCGCGACGCGACCTCCGGGTCCGGCCAGGACGCTCGCTCGGCGGCGTAGAAGACGGCGTAGAAACAAGGGGACTTCGGGTGAAGCAGGTTGTGCAGAACTACAAGAGCGGCGAGCTGGCGGTGCTCGACGTGCCGGAGCCGGGGTGCAAGCCGGGCGGTGTGCTGGTCAGGACCGCCTACTCGCTGATCTCCACCGGGACCGAGCTCATGAAGGTGTCCGAGGCGGGCATGTCGATGCTGGGCAAGGCCCGCTCGCGACCGGACCAGGTGGCCAAGGTCATGCAGAGCGTGGCCACCAACGGGGTGCCCGCCACCTACCGCAAGGTGATGGGCAAGCTGGACTCCTACACCCCGCTGGGCTACTCGCTGTGCGGGGTGGTCGAGCAGGTCGGCAGCGGGATCGACGACGTGAAGGTCGGCGACCTCGTGGCCTGCGCCGGTAACGAGCACGCGCTGCACGCCGAGCTGAACTGGGTTCCCAGGAACCTCTACAGCCCGGTGCCGGACGGCCTCGCGCCGCGGCACGCGGCCTTCGGCACCGTCGGGTCGATCGCGATGCAGGGCGTCCGCCAAGGCGAGCCGCAGCTCGGCGAGGTGGCGCTGGTCATCGGCCTCGGGCTGATCGGGCAGCTGGTGGTGCAGCTCCTGACCGCCTCGGGGGTGCGCGTCGTCGGGGTCGACCCCGACCCGGTGCGCTGCGATCTCGCCGAGCGCCTGGGCGCCGCGGCCTGCGGCGATCCCTCGTCCGCGGCCGTGGAAGCCGCCGTCGCCGAACTCACCGGCGGTCACGGGGTGGACCAGGTGTACCTGGCCGCCGGCGGCGGCAGCAACCAGCCCGTCGAGCTGGCCGCGCGGCTGAGCCGGGACCGCGGCCGGGTCGTCGACATCGGCAAGTGCCGTCTGGACCTGCCGTGGAACGCGTACTACGAGAAGGAGCTCGACGTCCGGTTCTCCCGCTCCTACGGTCCCGGGCGCTACGACCCGGAGTACGAGCTCGAGGGGCGGGACTACCCGATCGGCTACGTGCGCTGGACCGAGCGCCGCAACCTGGCCTGCTTCCTCGATCTCCTCGCCCGCGGCGCCGTCGACGTGGAGCCCCTGGTCTCCCACGTCGCCGACTTCGATGACGCCGTCGAGACGTACCGGAGCCTGAAGGACGGCGACCTGAAGGCCGTGGCCGTGCTGTTCCGCTACCCAGAACACGCGGGAGAGGCGCAGGCCCCGGAGGTGGCCGTGCCCGCGGTGCGACGCGAGGCAGGAGTCCCCACCCCGGCCCGGTCCGCCACGACGCCGGTGCGGCTCGCGTTCGTCGGTGCGGGGAACTACGCGACGTCGATGCTGCTGCCGCACCTGGCACAGCGCGACGGCGTCGAGCTGTCCACGGTCGTCACCACGACGGCGCTGTCCGCGGCCAACGCGCAGCGGAAGTTCGGCTTCGCGCAGGCCACCACCGATCTCGACGCCGTCCTCGGCGACACGTCCATCGACGCGGTGTTCGTCGTCACCCGGCACAGCTCGCACGCCGAACTGACCCGGAGGGCGCTGCTGGCCGGCAAGACGGTGTTCGTGGAGAAGCCGTTGGCACTCACCGAGGACGAGCTGGCGGGCGTGCTCGCGGCGGTCGAGGAATCCGGCAACGACCGGCTGCAGGTGGGCTTCAACCGCCGGTTCGCGCCGCTGCTGCAGGACGCCAAGAAGCGGTTCGGCGCCCGGACCGGTCCGGCGAGCCTGCGCTACCTGGTCAACGCGGGCCGGCTGCAGCACGGGAGCTGGTACCTCCAGCAGGGCACCGAGGGCTCGCGCTTCGCCGGCGAGGGCGGGCACTTCATCGACACGGCGAGCTGGCTGCTCGACGCCGACCCGGTGTCGGTGTACGCGGTCGCCACCTCCGGCAACGAGGACCTGCAGGTCATGCTGCACTACCCGGACGGGTCCACCGCCACCATCAGCTACGTCACCACCGGTGCGCCCGGCTTCCCCAAGGAGACGCTGGACCTCGTCGCGGACGGCAGGGTGCTGCGGCTCGACGACTTCGTCCGTGCCTCGGTCTACGGCCGCAAGCGGTGGGTCAGTTCGCGGCTGCCCAAGGCCCGGGACAAGGGCCAGTCCGCCGAGCTTGCCGCGTTCGTCAAGGCCGTGCGGACCGGCGGACCGATGCCGGTGCCGCTGGAGTCGCTGGTCGCCACCACGGCGGCCACCCTCGCCGTGCAGGCCGGCCTGGCCGGCGGCGCGCCGGTGACGTTGGCGAGGGCGCGATGACCATGACCGCGGGCTGGTACCTGCGGCGGCTGTCCCGGATGGGACCGCGTGAGGTCGGCGGCCGGGTGGGCGACGCGGTGCGCAGACGGCGGTGGCGGTCGGCGCTGCCCGACGGCCCGGGCGTGACCGGCGCCCGGTTCACCGCGGTCCTGCCCGCCGGGACGATCGCCGCGGTGCCACCGGACGCGGCGAAGCGGCTCATCGCCCAGGCGGACCGGCTGATGGACGGGCACGCCGAGTTCTTCGGGGTGGAACGCGACGACCTCGCCGACCCGGACTGGTGGTACGACCCGAAGACCGGGCTCCGGGCCCCGGCGGGTTACGCCTTCGACGTGCCGTACCGGAACGAGGACGCGGTCGGGGACATCAAGCAGATCTGGGAGCCTTCCCGGCACCAGTACCTGACCGTGCTCGCCGTCGCCTACGCGATCACCGGGAACGACCGGTACGCCGAGCGGGTGGCCGAGCACCTGCGGTCGTGGTGGGCGGCCAACCCGCCGCTGCGCTCGGTGCACTGGATCAGCGGCATCGAGCTGGGCATCCGGCTGCTGTCCTGGGTGTGGATCCGCCGGCTGCTCGACGGCTGGCCGGGCGCGGCCGGGCTGTTCGAGGACAACCCTGTGGCGCTCCGGCAGATCTGGCACCACCAGCGCTGGCTGGCCGCCTTCCCCAGCCGGGGGTCCTCTGCGAACAACCACGTCATCGCCGAGGCCGCCGGGCAGCTCGCCGCGGCCTGCGCGTTCGGGTGGTTCCCCGCCTCGGCGCGCTGGCGGGCCGGCGCGGTGCGGTCGCTGGAACGGCACCTGCGGAACAACACCTTCGAGTCCGGCCTCAACCGCGAGCTGGCCACCGAGTACCACGGACTCGTGCTGGAGCTCGGCCTGGCCGCGGTGGCCGAGGCGGACGCCGCCGGCGTGCCGGTCCCCGCGTCGATCCGGCTGGTATTGCTGCGGATGACCGACGCGCTCGCGGCCGTCGTGGACAGCCGGCTGCGGCCGCCGCGTCAGGGGGACGCGGACGACGGCCACGGTCTGGTCGTGGACGGCGCGGGCACCGACCGCTGGGCCTCGCTGCTGGCGACCGGGGAGGCCGTGTTCGGCCGGCTGGCCTGGTGGCCTGCGGTGACCGGCGCCGACGTACGCACCCCGCTGCTGGCCGCGCTCATCCGGCCCGGCGCACCGGCCGCGACCCGCCCGGCAAGCCGACCGGACCACCTCGCCGACGCGGGGCTCACGATCCTGCGCGGTCCGGGGGAGATCTGGTGCCGCTGCGACGGTGGTCCGCACGGCTTCCTGTCCATCGCCGCGCACGCCCACGCGGACGCGCTGTCCGTCGAGGTCCGGCACGACGGGGTCGACGTGCTCGCCGACCCCGGGACGTTCTGCTACCACGGGCAGCCCGAGTGGCGGCGGTACTTCCGCTCGACCCTCGGCCACAACACCCTGCAGCTGGACGGCGGCGACCAGTCCGTCTCCGGGGGCCCGTTCCTGTGGACCCGGCACGCCCGCAGCCGCGTCCTGGTCGCGGACACGTCGGGCGCCTCGGAAGGGGGGACGGTCCGCTGGTGCGCGGAGCACGACGGTTACCAGCGCTCCGTGCACCGCCGCCGGGTGGAGCTGACCGCCGCGAGCCGGGAGCTGCGGGTGGTCGACGAGGTGCGCGGCCCGCGCCGGGTCGTGCAGTTGGCGTTCCACCTCGGCCCGGCGATCGCCGCGGACCTGGTGGGGAACCGGGCGGTGCTCACCTGGACCCGGGACGGCGAGGACCGCTCCGCGGTGCTCGACCTGCCCGGGCAACTGCGCTGGCGGGCACATCGCGGGGAGAGCGACCCGCCCCTGGGCTGGTACTCCGCCGGCTTCGGGCGCAAGGAACCCGCCACGACGCTGGTCGGCACCGGCTCCGCGGACAGCACCGGCTCCGCGGACGGCACGGAGCTGTCCGGGGAGTTCACCACCGTACTCACGTTCCGCGGCTAGGGGGACGCGTGGGATTCAAGTGGAGGCACAGGGCGTGGCCGGCGGCACCGCTGGCACTGGCCCTGCTGGCGGCGACCGCCTGTACGAGCACGCCGGACGACGCCCGGGCGGAGCCGACGCGTGCGCCCTCCACGTCCGGAGCGCCCTCCACGTCCGTGGCCCGGGTGTGCGCCAAGCCCGCGGCCGGGCCGGCGAAAGCGCCGGCGGGCGCGGTGACGGTCGACCCCGGGGTGGTCGGCGACCTGGCCGAGAAGACCGAGAACAGCCCTCCGGGCACCACATTCTGGCTTCGACCGGGCACACACACGCTCGACAAGGGCCGCTACGCCCAGGTCATCGCCAAGAAGGGGAACCGCTACCTCGGCGCGCCGGGCGCGGTGCTCGACGGCCGGAAGACCAACAACTACGCGTTCAGCGGCACTGCCCCCGACGTCACCATCAGCCATCTGACCGTGCAGCGTTTCGTCGCGCCGCACGACGAAGGCGTGGTCAACCACGACATGGCCGACGGTTGGGTGATCGAGCACGCGACGATCCAGAACAACTCCGGCGCCGGGCTGATGGCCGGTGCCCGCCAACAGGTCCGGGCCAATTGCCTGCGCGACAACGGGCAATACGGAATGAACGCGTACAAGACCGGGGACACCATCCGCGACCTGGTGGTCGAGGGCAACGAGATCGTGGGCAACAACACCGACGACTGGGAGAAGCAGCGGCCCGGCTGCGGCTGCACCGGTGGCATCAAGTTCTGGGCCGTCAACGGCGCCGAAGTCCGCGGCAACTGGGTGCACGACAACCGCGGCGCCGGGTTGTGGGCGGACAACAACAACAACGACTTCCGCATCGAGAACAACCTGCTCGAGGCCAACGACGGTGCCGCGCTGATCTACGAGACCAGCTACAACGCGGTCATCCGGAACAATACGATCCGGCGGAACAACTGGGTCGAGGGCCGCACGTCCGCTGAGGCCGGCGACAGCTTCCCGTTCGCGACCATCTACCTGTCCGAGTCCGGCGGCGAGCCACGGATCCGGGCCCGCACGGACAAGATCGAAATCTATCGGAACGTCCTGACGGACAACTGGTCCGGGATCACCCTGTGGGAGAACGCCGACCGGTTCTGCAACAGCCCGGCCAACACCTCGGCCGGTGAATGCACCTTGCTGGTGCCGGACATCGACCGCTGCGCGCGTCCGGCGATCGCCACCGCACCGCTCTACGACGACTGCCGGTGGAAGACCCAGCGGGTGGACATCCACGACAACCGCTTCATGCTGGACGCGTCCGTCGTCGGGTGCACGGTGCAGTGCGGCCGCATGGCGGTGCTGTCCAACTACGGCACCTATCCGGACTGGTCGCCGTACCACGGCGATCGGGTGGCCGAGGCGATCACCAACAAGCAGCACAACCGCTGGCACGACAACGTCTACGTCGGGCCGTGGAGCTTCGTCGTCCACGACCCGAGCCGGACGCTCGACGTCCTGCAGTGGCAGGGCACGCCGTACCGGCAGGACACGGGCAGTACCTTCCGCCCACGGGCCGGTGGTTGAGATGGGCGGGGACATGACGCCCGGTCGGCCGCCGGGCGGACCGGCCGCGGCGGGCACGCGGCCCGGCGCCGAACCGCACCCTTCCGGCACGCCGAAGACCGTCGGGGTGGTCTGGGGGCTGCTGGTCCTCAACACGCTCGGCTCCGCCGGGGCGAAGACCATCGTCCCGCTGCCCCGCTCCCTCATCCAGATGGCCACCATGGGTGCGCTGGTCGCCGCGTTCGCGCTGGCGCTCACGCTCAATCTCCGGCTGCGCATCCGGCCCAGCGCCTTCGTGCTCCTGCTCACCCTGCTGCTGGTGCCGAGCGTGATCTCCAGCGCGGACCTGGAGTCAGGGTTCGGCGCGCTGTTCCGCTGCGCCCGGCTCGCTCTCTTCGTCGGCACACTGTGGCTGCTCAGCCGCTGGTGGGACGGCAGCCTGACGTTCGTCCGGTACCACATCCGGATGTACTTCGCGGTGCTCGCGTTGGTGATGGCCGGCCTGGTCATCTCCCCGGGTGCGGCCATGCCCGAGCTCTACGGCGGGCGACTGGTCGGCGCGTTGTGGCCGCTCACGCCGCCGCAGATCGGGCAGTACGCCGCGGTGATCATCGGGCTCACCGTGCTGCTCCTGATCGGCCGCCGGACCGACAGGGCAGGCGCGGCGGTGATCATCGTGCCGTCACTCGTCCTGCTCGCGTTGACCCATACGCGGACGGCCACGGCCGGCCTGCTCCTCGGGTTGGCGTTGGCGATCGGCTCGCTCGTCCTGACCAGCGCCGCCGCCCGCCGGTTCTTCGCCTGGGCGGTGCTGTGCGTCACGGTGGCCGCGGTGGGGTTCGCCTCCGCGCTACGGGCGTGGTTCCTGCGTGGACAGAGCCAGGAGAACTTCACCAGTCTCACCGGTCGGGCCAAGGTCTGGGACGCCCTGCTGGCAGCGCCCCGGACGACCGCGGAGAAGTTGTTCGGCACGGGTCTGGGCGACAAGTCGTTCGGCGGGCTGCCGATCGACAACAGCTGGCTGGCCGTTTACAACGAGCAGGGTCTGATCGGCGTCACCCTCGTGGCGGCCTTCATCCTCGTGCTGGGCGGTGTCGCGTTGCTGCGGCCACCGTCGCTGCCGAGGGCCTGCGCGATCTTCCTGATCAGCTACGTCGCGATCTCGTCGTACACCGAGGCCGGGCTGGGCGACGCCTCGCCGTACCTGCTGCATCTGGCCCTGGCCGCCTCGCTGCTGGCGGCACCTGCCGCGGCCACGCCCCTGACGACGCCCGCTGTCCCCCGGCGACGTATCCCGCGCTGGGCGCGGGATCGGGAGGTGACCTGACCATGCACGTCCTCGTGGTGCACAACCGCTACTCCTCGGCGCAGCCGAGCGGGGAGAACAGGGTCGTCGATGAGGAGGTGGGGCTGCTGCGCGAAGCCGGCCACCGGGTCGAAGTGTTCGAGCGCCGCAGCGACGACATCGCCGCCTGGTCCCTGCTGCGCAAGGCCGCGGTGCCGCTGCTGGTGCCGTGGAATCCGGCGGCCCGCGCGGAGCTCGCCGGCCGGCTCCGCACCGAGCGGCCGGACGTGGTGCACGTCCACAACGTCTTCCCGCTCCTGTCGCCCGCGGTGCTGGCCGCCTGCGCCGACGCCGGCGTGCCCACCGTCGCCACGTTGCACAACTACACCCAGGTCTGCCCGCCCGGCACGCTGCAGCGGGACGGCCGGCTGTGCACCGAGTGCGTCGGGTCGGCGGCGCCGCTGCCCGCCGTCCGGCACGGCTGCTACCGGAACTCCCGGCTGGCGACGGTGCCGCTCGCGGTCAGCCTGTCGGTCAACCGGCGGCGGTGGTGGTCCGGCGTGGACCGGTTCTTCTGCATCTCCGCGGCCCAGCGCGACGTCCTGGTGCGGTCCGGCATGCCGCCCGAGCGGCTGGCGGTGAAGCACAACTTCGTGCCCGACCCGGGCGCCTGCCGAGCCGGCGTCGGCGAGCAACTGCTCTTCCTCGGCCGGCTTGCGGAGAGCAAGGGCGTGCCCCTGCTCATGGCCGCGTGGGACGAGATCGCAGCGAGCGGCGGTGTGGGCGTACCGCTCATGATCGCCGGCGCGGGGCCGCTGGAGCGAGACGTGACCGCCTGGGCGGCGGGCCGGGACGACGTGCGGTACGTCGGCCTGCTCGACCCGGCAGAGTGCCGGCAGGCCGTCGCGCGGTCGGTCGCCGTGGTGGCTCCCTCGATGGCCCTGGAGACGTTCGGCCTGGTGGTCGCGGAAGCCATGGCGGCGGGGGTCCCGACCGTCGCGGCCCGTCACGGCGCCTTCGTCGAACTCGTCGAGGACGGGGTGACCGGTCTGCTGCACCAGCCGGGCGAGGCCGCCGCGCTCGCGTCGTGCCTGCGCCGGATCACGGCCGATCCGGCCGGCAACCGGGAGATGGGCCGGGCGGCCCGGCGCCGTTACGAGCAGGGTTTCAGTCCGGCCGTCGGGCTGGAGCGTCTGGTGGAGGGGTACCGAGCCGCGATCGCGGGTCGGTCCGGCGGCGGGGACGACGTGCCGCCGGTAGGAACGGAAACGCTGGCTCGCGGAGGGGACACCCGCGCGGGCAGGGATGGGGGCAGTAGATGACACGATGCCGACTCTGCGGCTCGACGGCGCTGGCGAGCGTCGTCGACCTGGGGGCGACCCCGCCGTGCGAGAGCTTCCTCGCCGCGGACCAACTCGACGGACCGGAACCGGCGTACCCGCTGCACCTGCGGGTCTGCACCGACTGCTGGCTCGCGCAGATCCCGCCGCTGATCACGCCGGAGGAGACGTTCAAGGAGTACGCGTACTTCTCCTCCTACTCCACCTCCTGGGTGGAGCACGCGCGCACGTTCGTCGCCGGTGCCGTGCAGCGGCTGGGTCTCGGCCCCGAAGCCTTCGTGGTCGAGGTCGCGAGCAACGACGGGTACCTGCTGAAGCACGTGGTGGACCGGGGGATCCGCTGCCTCGGCATCGAGCCGTCGGTGAACGTCGGCGGCGCGGCGCGGGACGCGGGTGTGCCCACGCTCACGGAGTTCCTGAGCCCGGAGACCGGCGCGGCCGTCCGCGCGGAGCACGGCCCGGCGGACCTGGTCGTGGCCAACAACGTGTACGCCCACATCCCCGACGTCGTCGGGTTCACCCAGGGGCTGCGCGCCCTGGTCGCCGACGACGGCTGGGTCTCCATCGAGGTGCAGCACCTGCTGACCCTGATCGAGGAGAACCAGTACGACACGATCTACCACGAGCACTTCCAGTACTACACGGTCGCGTCCGCGATCCGGGCGCTGGCCAGCGGCGGGCTCACGCTCGTGGACGTCGAGCTGCTGCCCACGCACGGCGGCTCGATCCGGCTGTGGGCCCGGCCGTCCGAGGTGGCCGGCGAGCCGGCGCAGCAGGTGGCCGACGTACTGGCCCGGGAGAAGGCCGCCGGGCTGCAGGAGCTGTCGGGGTACACCGAGTTCTCCGCTCGGGTGGCCAAGGTGCGCCGGGACCTCCTGCGGTTCCTCATCGAGGCGGCCGAACGCGGCGAGACGGTCGTCGGCTACGGCGCCCCGGGCAAGGGCAACACCCTGCTCAACCACTGCGGCATCCGGCCCGACCTGCTCGCGTACACGGTCGACCGCAACCCCTACAAGCACGGCAGGTTCACCCCGGGCACCCGCATCCCGATCCTGCCGCCCGAGCAGATAGCCGCCGACGAACCCGACTACGTCCTCGTCCTCCCGTGGAACCTGCGGGCCGAGCTGGTCGAACAGCTGTCCTTCGTGCACGACTGGGGCGGCCGCCTTGTCTTTCCCATCCCGGAACTGAGCATTGTCGAGGTCGAGTCATGAAGGTCGTCCTGTTCTGCGGCGGTTACGGGATGCGGATGCGCAACGGCGTCTCCGACGACGTGCCCAAGCCGATGGCGATGGTCGGCCCGCGTCCGCTGATCTGGCACGTCATGCGCTACTACGCGCACTTCGGGCACAAGGAGTTCATCCTGTGCCTCGGGTACGGGGCGCACCACATCAAGAACTTCTTCCTCAATTACGAGGAGACGACGTCCAACGACTTCGTGCTGCGGGGCGGCAAGACCGAGCTGCTGTCCACCGACATCGCCGACTGGACGATCACGTTCGCGCAGACCGGCATCGAGTCCCCGATCGGTGAGCGGCTGCGCCGGGTGCGGCACCACCTGGACGGTGACGAGATGTTCCTGGCCAACTACGCCGACGTGCTCACCGACGCCCCTCTGCCGGAGATGATCGACCGGTTCGCCGGGCGTGACGCAGGGGCGTCGATGATGGTGGTGCCACCCCAGTCCTCGTTCCACTGCGTGGAGTTGGGCGAGGACGGTCTGGTGGGGGGCATCACCGCGGTGAGCGACCTGCCGATGTGGGAGAACGGCGGCTACTTCGTGCTCCGCCAGGAGGTCTTCGACCACATACCGGAGAACGGGGACCTGGTCGCCGACGGATGCGCCCAACTGGCCAAGCGCGGCCGGCTGGTGGCACACCGGCACCGCGGCTTCTGGAAGCCGACGGACACCGTGAAGGAGCGGGCCGCGCTCGACGACGCCTACGCCAGGGGCGACCGTCCCTGGGCCGTGTGGGAACAGGGCGCCGGAACGAGGACCGCATGATCCGGCTCAGCGCGGGGCGCCCGGACCGGATCGTCGCGGTGGGTGCGCACTGCGACGACATCGCCATCGGCGCCGGCGGCACGCTGCTGACCCTGTGCCGCGCGCGGCCGGGCGTCCGCGTCGACGCGCTGGTGCTCTCCGGCGGCGGCAGCGAGCGGGAGCAGGAGGAGCAGGCCGCGCTCGCCGCCTTCTGCCCCGGTGCCGACGTGCGGCTGACCGTGCTCAAGCTGCCGGACGGCCGGCTGCCCGCGCACTGGGAGGAGGCCAAGGCCGCGGTCGAGGAGCTGCGCGAGCGGACCGAGCCGGACCTGATCCTCGCGCCGCGTACCGATGACGCGCACCAGGACCACCGCGGCCTGGCACAGTTGCTGCCCACCGCGTTCCGCGACCACCTCGTGCTCGGCTACGAGATCGTCAAGTGGGACGGCGACCTCGGCCGACCGTCGGCGTACCAGCCGCTGTCGCCGGAGACCGCCGAGCAGAAGGTGCGGCTGCTGCAGGAGCACTACCCCTCGCAGCGGCACCGGCCCTGGTACGACCGGGAGGCCTTCCTCGGCCTTGCGCGGATCCGCGGCATCGAATGCCACGCGCGCTACGCCGAGGCGTTCGCCGTCACCAAACTCACTCTCGACCTGGGGGAATGAACCTTGCGCGTACTGCTGACCGGACACCAGGGCTACCTGGGCACCGTGATGGCCCCGGTCCTGGCGGCCGCCGGGCACGAGGTCGTCGGTCTGGACGCCGGCCTGTTCGCCGACTGCGTGCTGGGCCCGGCGCCCGCGGACCCGCCGGGGCACCGGGTGGACCTGCGCGACGTCACGGCCGATCACGTGGCCGGGGTGGACGCCGTGATCCACCTGGCCGCGCTCTCCAACGACCCGCTGGGGTCGCTGGCGCCGGAACTCACCTACGACATCAACCACCAGGCCTCCGTGCACCTGGCCCGGCTGGCCCGCGACGCCGGGGTGCGGCGCTTCCTGTACGCGTCGACCTGCTCCGTCTACGGCGCCGCCGGCGGCGGCGACCTGGTGACCGAGGACGCCCCGCTGCGCCCGGTGACGCCGTACGCGGAGTCCAAGGTGCGCGTGGAGGACGACCTGCACGAGCTGGCCGACGGCGACTTCACCCCGGTGTTCATGCGCAACGCCACCGCCTTCGGCTACTCGCCCCGGCTGCGCGCCGACATCGTGCTGAACAACCTGGTGGGCCACGCGCTCCTGTCCGGCGAGGTCCTCGTGCTCTCCGACGGCACCCCCTGGCGCCCGCTGGTGCACGCCGCCGACATCGCACGGGCCTTCACGGCCGCGCTGACCGCGTCGCGCGAGGCGGTGCACGACCGCGCGTTCAACATCGGCAGCGAGGTCAACAACGTCACGGTCGCCGAGATCGCCGGGCAGGTCGCCGAGGCGGTGTCCGGCGCGAAGGTGGTGATCACGGGCGAGACCGGTGCCGATCCGCGGTCGTACCGGGTGGACTTCTCCCGGTTCCGCGCCGCGATCCCCGGATTCGACTGCGAGTGGACGGTCAAGCAGGGCGCGCTCGAACTCGCCGACGCCTACCGGAAGTTCGACCTGACCCGGGAGGACTTCGAGCAGCGCTTCACCCGGCTCGCCGTGCTGCGCGCGGCGTCCGACGCCGGCGAGGTCGACGACACCCTGCGGTGGCGCCGATGACCGCAGTCGGCGAGGAGATGCACGCGCTGGTGGAGCGGCTGTACCCGCTGTGCCGGAGCATCACCGGCGACGGTGTGCGCGCCACCCTGGAGATCGTCGGCGAGTACGTCCCGCTGCAGGTGCACGAGGTGCCGACCGGCACGCAGGTGCTCGACTGGACGGTGCCGCAGGAGTGGAACATCCGTGACGCGTACGTCGCCGACGCCGGCGGCAACCGGGTCGTCGACTTCGCCGCGTCGAGCCTGCACGTGCTCGGCTACAGCGTGCCGGTGTCGGCGACCATGCCGCTGGCCGAGCTGCGGTCGCATCTGCACACCCTGCCGGAGCACCCGGCCTGGGTGCCGTACCGCACCAGCTACTACAAGCCGGAATGGGGATTCTGCCTGGCGCAGGAGACCCTGGACGCGCTGCCAGACGGCGAGTACGAGGTCCGTATCGACTCCACGCTCGCGGACGGTCACCTCACCTACGCCGAGCACGTGGTCCCCGGGCAGGTCCCCGACGAGGTGATCGTCTCCTGCCACGTCTGCCACCCGTCGCTGGCCAACGACAACCTGGCCGGCATCGCGGTGGCGACGTTCCTGGCCCGCGCGCTGGCACAGGAGACGCCGTACTACACCTACCGGTTCATCTACGCGCCCGGCACCATCGGGGCGATCACCTGGCTGGCCCGCAACGCGGAGCGGGTGGACCGGGTCAAGCACGGGCTCGTACTGGCCTGCGCCGGGGACCCGGGCCGGCTGACGTACAAGCAGAGCAGACGCGGTGACGCGGAGATCGACCGGGTGATGCGACATGTCCTGACCACCTCCGAACGGCCGCACCACGTCAAGGAGTTCACCCCGTACGGCTACGACGAGCGGCAGTACTGCTCGCCCGGGTTCGACCTCGGCGTGGGATCGCTCAGCCGGACCCCGTACGCCGGCTACCCCGAATACCACACCTCGGCGGACAACCCGGACTTCGTCTCCCCGCAGGCGATGGCGGACACCCTCGCGGTCTGCCGCGAGGCGTTCGCCGTGCTCGACCGCAACCGGCGGTACGTCAACCTCAGCCCCTACGGCGAGCCACAGCTGGGCCGGCGCGGGTTGTACGACTCGCTCGGCGGCCGCAGCGACGCGCAGCAGGCCCAGATGGCCATGCTCTGGGTGCTCAGCCTCTCCGACGGCGAGCGCAGTCTGCTGGACGTCGCCGAACGGTCCGGGCTGCCGTTCGACACCGTCGCCGCCGCGGCCGGCGCCCTGCACGACGCCGGGCTGATCAAGGCATGACACCGATGACCACCGAGGGGGAGAATCCGCGGACGACGGCGCCAGCGGCCCGGTCCGCCAGGCGGGCCCTGGTCGGCCGGCTGTCCTGGGGACTGGCCGACCAGGCGGCCTCCAGCGTGAGCAACTTCGTGGTGGGCGTCTACGTGGCCCGCTCGCTGGGGGTGACCGCGTTCGGCGTGTTCAGCCTCGCCTGGGTGACGTACGGCGTGGTGCTCAACGTCTCCCGCGGGCTGGCCACCGATCCGCTCGTGGTGCGCTTCAGCGGGGTGCCGGACGCGTCCTGGCGCGGGGCGGTGGCCCGGTCGACGGGTACCGCACTCGGCGTCGGTGCGGCCATCGGCGCGGCGTGCCTGGTGGCCGGGCTCGGCCTCGGCGGCCGGGTGGGGCCCGCGTTCGCCGCCCTTGGTGTCGTGTTGCCGGGGCTGCTGCTCCAGGACGCCTGGCGGTTCTCGTTCTTCGCCGCCGGCACCGGGCGGAAGGCGTTCGTCAACGACGTCGTGTGGGGAGTCGCCCTCGTCCCGGCCATGGTGGTGGCGGCCCGTGCGGGCAGCGTGGCGGCCTTCGTGCTCGCCTGGGGCGCGTCCGCCACGGTGGCGGCCGGGTACGGCTACCTCCAGTCCGGCATCCGGCCGCGGCTGACCGAGGCGCGCGGGTGGCTCCGCGAGCAGCGCGACCTCGGCTACCGGTACCTGGTCGAGAACGTCAGCCTCAGCGGTGCGAGCCAGCTGCGGGCGTACGGGCTCGGCGCGATCGTCGGGGTGAGCGCGGTGGGTGCGGTGCGGGGCGCAGAGCTCCTGCTCGGCCCGTTCCTGGCGGTGCTCATGGGGCTCTCGCTCGTCACCGTCCCGGAGGCGGCCCGGGTGCTACGGCGGGCCCCGCACCGGCTCGGCACGTTCTGCCTCCTGCTGGGCGGGGGGCAGGCCGCCGCCGCTCTGCTCTGGGGCTCGGCGCTGCTGCTGGTCCCCGGCCGTCTCGGCGAGCTGTTGCTCGGCGGAGTCTGGCACTCCGCCTCGCAACTCATCGTGCCGGTCACCCTCGGCGTCGCGGGCGCGGGCCTGGGCACCGGCGCGGCGGCCGGGCTGCGCGCGCTCGGCGCGGCCCGGCGCAGCCTGCGCTGCCAGCTGTTCGCCTCCGCCTGCTACGTCAGCGGCGGGCTCGGCGGGGCCGCCGCCGCCGGCACGGTCGGCTCGGCCTGGGGCGTCGCCGCCGCGACCGTCGGCAGCTCGGCCGTGTGGTGGCTGCAACTGCGGTCCGCCCTGCGCGAGCACCACCGCGATCCCATCCCCGAAGTGAGGACCTCATGACCGCCCAACCCAGGCTGAGCATCGGCCTGCCCGTGTACAACGGCGAGGAGTACCTGGCCGAGTCGCTCGACGCCCTGCTCGGCCAGACCTACGAGGACTTCGAGCTGGTCATCTCCGACAACGCCTCCACCGACGGAACCCAGGAGATCTGCCGCAAGTACGCCGCGCGGGACTCGCGCATCCGGTACCTCCGCCTGACCCGGAACATCGGCGCCGCGCCGAACCACAACCACGTGTTCACCGAATGCCGCGGCGAGCTGTTCAAGTGGGCCTCGCACGACGACCTGTACGCCCGGGACCTGCTGCGGCGCTGCGTGGAGGCGCTCGACGAACGGCCGGACGTGATCCTGGCGCACGCCGACCAGGCGGTCATCGACGCCGAGGGCAAGGTGAAGGTCCCGTACGAGTACACGCTCGCCACCGGCTCGCCGCACGCGCCGGAGCGATTCCGCAGCATGCTGTTCGAGCCCGGCGGCGACGACTTCTACGGGGTGATGCGTGCCGACGTGCTGCGCCGGGTGAAGCCGCACGACAGCTACCACCACGCGGACCGCACGTTCGTCAGCGAGATCGGCCTGCACGGGCCCTTCCACCAGGTGCCGGAGCTGCTGTACTTCCGCCGCGACCACCCCACCCGCGCCGAGCGGGCGAACCCTTCCAAGCGCTCCCGGTGCGTCAACCTGGACCCGCGCCGGGCAGGCCTGCTGCACCCGACGCCCCGGCTGCTCGCAGAGTACGTCTGGGGCTTCGCCTCGGCGATCCGGCGCGCGCCGTTGTCCCCGGCCGACCGGCGTGCGTGCTACCGCCACCTGGCCGCCTGGATGACCAGCCGGGTCCGGCCGGGCGCCGGCGAACGGGTCGAGGACCGCGCCCCGGTCGACCCGGGTCTGCTCACCGTCTCCGTCGACGCCCTCGTCGCCGGCCGTGAGGGGAGGCGCACGTGACGGCCACGGCCGGGGCCCCGGTGCGCGTCGGGGTGTTCGGCCTGCTCGGCTCGGGCAACCTCGGCAACGACGGTTCGCTCGAAGCCGTCCTCGGGTACCTCCGCGCCGAACACCCGGACGCGGTCGTGGACGCGCTGTGCGGCGGACCCGAGACCGTGACGACCCGGTTCGGGATCCCCGCGACGCGGCTGCACTGGTACCGCGGGGAGTACCGGACCGCCTCGCGTGCGGGCGCGGTCGCGGGGAAGGGCCTGGGCAAACTCGTCGACGTCTTCCGCACCGCCGCCTGGGTGCGCCGGCACGACGTGGTGATCGTCCCGGGCATGGGCGTCCTGGAGGCCACGCTGCCGCTGCGGCCGTGGGGCTTCCCGTACTCGCTGTTCCTGCTCTGCGCCAGTGGCCGGCTGCTGCGCACCCGGGTGGCGCTGGTCAGCGTCGGCGCCGCGACGATCGGCGACCGGCCGACCCGGGCCCTGGTGCGCTGGTCGGCGCGGCTGGCCGCCTACCGGTCGTACCGGGACGCGCAGTCCCGCGAGGCGATGCGGGCGATGGGCGTGGACACCGCGCGCGACGAGGTCTACCCGGACCTCGCCTTCGCCCTGCCGACGCCAGGGTCGGGCGGACCCGGCAAGCTCTCGGACCCGTCGGCGCCTCAGGGCCCGGTCTGCGTCGGCGTCATGGACTTCCACGGCGGCAACGACGATCGTGCCCGGGCCGACGAGATACACCGGCGCTACCTCGACGGGACGATCCGGTTCGTCCGCACGCTCGTCGAGGAGGACCGGGCCGTCCGGCTGCTCACCGGTGACCAGTGCGACACGTCGGTGGTCGCCGCGATCCTCGACGCGGTGGACTCGCCGCTGGTCACCGCCGCCGAGCCGTCCTCACTGGCCGACCTGATGAAGGAGATGGCGGCTGCCGACACCGTGGTGGCGGCCCGCTACCACAACCTGATCTGCGCGCTGAAGACCGGTACGCCGGTGCTCGCCCTCAGCTACGCGGCGAAGAGCGACGCGCTCATGGCGGAGATGGGCCTCGGCGCGTACTGCCACCCGGCGCGCGAGGTCGACGCCGACCGGCTGCTCGAACAGTTCCGTGCCCTGGAGAAGCGTTCGGCCGAGCTGCGGCGGACCCTGACCGAGCGGAACCTGGCCGCCGCCCTGCGGCTCCAGCACCAGTTCCACTCCTTGACCGCGGCCCTGTTCCCTGCGGCCGGCCACCCCCACACCTCGCGGAAGGCCCCATGAAGGCGACCCAAGTCCCGGAGATCACCGGCGCGTACCTCTTCGAACCGACGCCGTACGCCGACGAACGCGGCTTCTTCTGCCGCACCTTCGACACCGACGTGGTCCGCTCGGTGGGCCTCGACCCGGACGCCTTCGTCCAGGACAGCCTGTCCCGCTCGGTCCGGGGCGTGCTGCGCGGCCTGCACCTGCGCTCCGGCGCCGGCGAGGCCAAGTTGGTGCGGTGCTCGTACGGGAGGATCTTCGACGTCGTCGTGGACCTGCGGCCGGACTCGCCGACGTACCGCAACCGGGCCACCTTCGAGCTGTCCGGCGAGACGCAGGTGTCCCTGTACATCCCGGCGGGGTGCGCACACGGCTTCCAGGCGCTGACCGACACCGCCGACACCTCGTACCGGATCGACCGCCCGCACGATCCGGCCGAGGACGTGACGATCGCCTTCGACGACCCGGAGCTCGCCATTGCCTGGCCGCTGCCGGTCACATCGATGTCCCAGCGGGACCGGGAGGCGCCGAGCCTCGCCGAGGTCCTCAAGCACCTGGAAAGTTGAGGTCGGCGTGTACACCGAAGACACCGGAGAGTTCCTCCTGCCCCGGTCGCGGATGGCGAACGAGCGGCTGCACGCCATGATCCCCGGGGGCGCGCACACCTACGCCAAGGGCGACGACCAGTACCCCGAGAACCTGGCTCCGGTCATCAGCCACGGCCACGGTGCCCACGTGTGGGACGTCGACGGCAACCGCTACGTCGAGTACGGCTCCGGCCTGCGGTCGGTCAGCCTCGGCCACGCCCACCCACGCGTGATCGAGGCGGTGCGGCGGGAACTCGACCGCGGCAGCAACTTCGTCCGGCCGTCCATCGTGGAGGTCGAAGCCGCGGAACGCTTCCTGGCCACGGTGCCGACCGCCGAGATGGTGAAGTTCGCCAAGAACGGCTCGGACGCCACCACCGCCGCGGTGCGCCTCGCCCGCGCCGCCACCGGGCGCCCGCGGGTGGCCCTCTGCGCCGACCATCCGTTCTTCTCCGTCGACGACTGGTTCATCGGCACCACGCCGATGTCCGCCGGCATTCCGGCGGCGACCAACGAGCTCACCGTGGCGTTCCCCTACGGGGACCTGGCCGCCACGGAGGAGCTGCTCACCCGGTACCAGGGCGAGGTCGCCTGCCTGATCCTCGAAC
The DNA here is from genome assembly GCF_033792725.1 of Streptomyces sp. PA03-5A. Classification (NCBI taxonomy): domain Bacteria; kingdom Bacillati; phylum Actinomycetota; class Actinomycetes; order Kitasatosporales; family Streptomycetaceae; genus Streptomyces; species Streptomyces sp. PA03-5A. The sequence goes on from NZ_JARAVL010000001.1 coordinate 465,423, forward strand.
CCGCCACCCACACCGAGCCGCCGCCGGGGTACCTCGCCGGCCTGCGCGAGCTGGCCGACCGGCACGGCTGCGTACTGATCTTCGATGAGATGATCACCGGCTTCCGCTGGTCCGAGGCGGGCGCCCAGGGCCTGTACGGCGTCGTCCCCGACCTCTCCACGTTCGGCAAGGCGCTGGGCAACGGATTCGCCGTCTCCGCGCTGGCCGGGCGCCGCGACCTGATGGAGCGGGGCGGGCTGCGGCACCCCGGCGACCGGGTGTTCCTGCTGTCCACCACGCACGGTGCGGAGACGCACTCCCTGGCGGCCGCGATGGCCGTGCTCACCACCTACGTCGAAGAGGGCGTCACCGCGCGGCTGCACACCCTGGGCGAGCGGTTGGCCGCCGGTGTCCGCGACGCCGCGGCCGCCATGGGCGTCGGCGACCACATCGTCGTCCGGGGCCGGCCCAGCAACCTGGTCTTCGCCACCCTCGACGAGAACCTGCGGCCCTCGCAGGAGTACCGCACCCTGTTCCTGCACCGGCTCCTCGCCGGCGGGGTGCTGGCCCCGTCGTTCGTGGTGAGCAGCGCGCTCAGCGACGCCGACATCGATCACACCGTCGACGTGGTGGCCGGGGCATGCGCGGTGTACAGGAAGGCACTGGACGCCGCCGACCCCACCCCCTGGCTGACCGGACGACCGGTGAAACCCGTGTTCCGCCGCCGGGCCTGACAGGGCGTCAGCGACGCTCCAGCCGACCGGCGCCGGCCGTCCCGTCGGCCAGCCGGTCGGCCATCCGGTCGACCAGCCAGGCGGTCGCCGGTACCACGGCCAGCGCGGTGCACCCACCGCCGAGGGCGTCGGTCGGGTAGTGCGCGCCCAGGGCGACCTGCGCCCAGCCCATGGCGGCACCGGCGACCAGCGCCGCGGCGAGCACGAGTGACGTGCCGGCTGTCCTGCGGAGGCCGAGCCGGTCGGCGGCGAGCAGCGCCACCACCAGGGCGAGCGCGGTGGCGAAGGCGGTGTGCCCGCTCGGGTAGGACAGGTTCGCGCCGTGGATGGTGCGTCCCACCACGGACTTGAGCAGCGTCGTCGTCCCCACGGTCAGGCCCGCGCCGGCGACGACGAGCACCGCCGCGCGAGGACGCCGAAGCAGCAGGCAGCCCGTCACGGTGGCCACGAGCAGCATCACCGCTCCCCCGGGCTCCCCCAGGAAGTCCGTGGCCAGAGCGACGTTGTGCCACGGCGCCCGCGCACCGTCCACTGCCGCCATGATCCGCGTGTCCACCGCGCTGGGCTCGCTGTCGCCCGCGTACCGGACCCCGAGCACGAGGACCATCAGCGCCGCGAGGGCCGCGATCGGCCCGAGCCACCCACGCAGCGACGGAGGCAGCGCCGCGGGCCCCGGCCGGCGGTTCACCCGCCCACCGGGTGGTCCGGACCCGCGCCGCGGGCCCCTCCGTGGCGGCGGTCGAACCGGACACCCCGCACACCGTCGCAGACCATCCGGCGGATGCCACGCACCTCGCCACCGCCCGCCGGCATGGCCGGGATCGTCAGTCGCACGGGCTGCGCACGGCTCGACCGGGCACGATGACCAGCACGTCGAGCGTGAACGGAGCCGGGCCGACGTCCGGGCCCGCTGCGGCCTTCGGCTCCTGCCGGCGCCAACTCCCCACCAACGACCCCCCGTCGTATCCGGCGTGGCCCTCGCGGGAGCCACCGGCCCGTGCGGCCCACCCTAACCAACAACGCGGTCGCGGCACACCGCCGTCGGAGCGTCCGCGCGTCAACATTTGGCGAACTCCGGGGGGTGGCGTCACCCTCCTGCCGGCCCCGACGTGGGCCGGGGCCAACGTCGTCCGCTCAGACGGCCTCTCGCACCGGCTCCAGGATCGCCACGCACTCCACGTGGTGCGTCATCGGGAAGAGGTCGAACGCACGCATCCGCCGCGGGGCGTACCCGGCCGCCGCGAAGTAGCCGAGGTCGCGGGCGAGGGCGGCGGGGTCGCAGGCGACGTAGGCGATGCGGCGGGGGCCGAGGGAGGCGACGTGCTCCACGGTGGCGCGGCCGGCGCCGGTGCGGGGCGGGTCGAGGACGACGAGGTCGGCCTCGGTGATCCCGGTGCGCGGCAGTACGGACTCGACCTTGCCCTGCTCGATGCGGACGCGGTCGAAGTCGGCCAGGTTGTGCCGGGCGTCCTCCACGGCGCGCTTGCCGGACTCGATGCCGAGCACCGCGCCGGTCTCGCCGACCCGCTCGGCGAGGGCGCCCGCGAACAGGCCCACGCCGCAGTAGAGGTCCAGGGCGGTCTCGCCCTTGCGCGGCATGAGGCCCTGCATGACGGCCTCGACCAGGAGCCCGGGGGCCTGGGGGTGGACCTGCCAGAAGCCGCCGGAGCCGACGCGCCAGGTGCGGTCGATCGCGCGCTCGCGCACGAAGCCGCGGCCGTGCACGCGGTGGACGCCGTCCTGCTCGTCGACGCGCAGGACGGAGACGGGACGGTCCAGCTCGACCAGGGGGAGGCGGCCGCCGGGGCGGGGGGTGAGGATCACCTGGCGGTCGGAGGAGCCGGTGGCGGCGATGGCCTCGACCGAGGCGATGCCCGACCAGTCGCGGGACTCCACGCCCAGCTCGCGGACGCCGGGGGCGGCGATCAGGCAGCGGTCGACGCGCTCGACCTCGTGCGAGCGGTGGCGGCGCAGGCCCGCGTGGCCGTCGGCGTCCACGGCGTACTGGACGCGGGTGCGCCAGGCCGGGACCTCGCCCTTGGCGACCTTGTCGCCGGGGGCGGGTTCGACGGTGCCGTCCCAGCCGGCCTCCTCGGGGGTGAGGTGGGCGAGCCGCTGGAGCTGCTCGGTGATCACCTGCACCTTGAGCCGCCGCTGCGCGCCGGGTGCGGCGTGCTGCCAGTCGCAGCCGCCGCACTTGCCGGGGCCGGAGAACGGGCAGGGCGCCTCCACGCGGTCCGGGGAGGCCTGCAGGACCTCCACGGCGTCGGCGCGCAGGAAGCGCGAGTCCGGGCCGCCCTCGGTGATCTCGGCGATGACCCGCTCGCCGGGGAGCGTGTGCCGGACGAAGATCACCTGCGGCCGGTCGTGGCCCGGCAGGACCGTCCTCGCGATGCAGTGGCCGCCGTGCGCCACCGGGCCGACCTCGACCTCGTAGCGCTCGCCGACGAGGGCGTCGGCCTCAGGGGCCTTCGTACGGTGCTGCATGACGGAACAGGCTCCTGGGGGCAGGGGGCGGGGAAGGACGGCAGCTCACCAGTCTACGGCCCGCCGCCGCCCCGGGTTCACGCCCGCCCGCTGGGCTCCCGGTGCCGCTTGGACGGCCCTGCCTCGCCGCGGCGCACGGAGCCAGGCGCGTTCCACTCGGCGCCCTTGCGGGCCCGCTGCTTGGCGCGCTCGGAGGACTCCAGCTGCCAGGGCACGGAGGTGACCATGACGCCGGGGGTGAACAGCAGCCGGCCCTTGAGCCGCAGCGCGCTCTGGTTGTGCAGCAGGTGCTCGTACCAGTGGCCGACCACGTACTCCGGGATGAAGATCGACACGACGTCGCGCGGGCTGCTGCGGCGCAGGCTCTTGACGTAGTCGATGATCGGCCGGGTGATCTCGCGGTACGGCGAGTCCAGCACCTTCAGCGGCACCTCGATGCCGCGGCGGTGCCACTCGGCCTGCAGCGCCTTGGTGTCCGCCGGGTCCACGTTGATGCTGAGCGCCTCCAGCGTGTCCGACCGGAAGAGCTTGGCGTACGACAGGGCCCGCAGGGTGGGCTTGTGCACCTTGGAGACCAGGACGATGGAGTGCACGCGGGAGGGCTTGACCTCCTCCTCGCTGCGCTCCTCGGCGGCCGCGAGTTCGCTGGAGACCCGGTCGTAGTGGCGCCGGATGGCCGTCATCATGCCGTAGAAGAGGACCATGCCCAGGACGGCGACCCAGGCGCCGTGCGTGAACTTGGTCAGCAGCACGACGACGAGGACGAGCCCGGTGAAGAAGGCGCCGAAGGTGTTGATCGCCCGGGAGCGGACCATGTGGCGGCGCACGGCGGGGTCGGTCTCGGTCGCCAGGTGCCGGTTCCAGTGCCGGACCATGCCGATCTGGCTGAGCGTGAAGGAGACGAAGACGCCGACGATGTACAGCTGGATCAGCCGCGTCGAGTCGGCCCCGTAGATGTAGACCAGTACGCACGCGAAGGCGGCGAGCAGCACGATGCCGTTGCTGAAGGCGAGCCGGTCGCCGCGGGTGTGCAGCTGGCGCGGCAGGTAGCGGTCCTGGGCGAGGATCGAGCCGAGCACGGGGAAGCCGTTGTACGCGGTGTTGGCGGCCAGGAAGAGCACCAGCGCCGTGGCCCCGGCCAGGAAGATGAAGGGGATCGACCCGTCGCCGAAGACGGCGGAGGCGACCTGGGCGATCACCGGGTCCTGGGTGTAGCCGGGGCCGACCGGCTTGCCGTTCACCAGCAGGTCGGCGGCCGGGTTCTCGGCCATGCGGACGTTGGTGTTGAGGGCGAGCGCGATGATGCCGCAGAACATGGTCACGGCGAGGACGCCCATCAGCGCCAAGGTCGTCGCGGCGTTCTTGGACTTCGGCTTGCGGAAGGCGGGCACGCCGTTGCTGATCGCCTCGACGCCGGTGAGCGCGGCACAGCCGGAGGAGAAGGCCCGCAGCAGGAGGAAGACGAGCGCGAAGCTCGCGAGTCCGGTGTGCTCGGCCTTGATCGTGTAGCCGGCGGTCGGCGCGTGCATCTCCTCGCCGATCGCGATCCGGAAGATCCCCCAGGCCAGCATGCAGAAGACGCCGAAGACGAAGGCGTAGGTGGGGATGGCGAAGATCGTGCCCGATTCACGCACGCCGCGCAGGTTCATCAGCATGAGCAGGACGATCATGCCGATGGCGCCCAGCACCTTGTGCTCGACGAAGAACGGCACGGCGGAGCCGAGGTTCTCCACGCCGGAGGCGACCGACACGGCCACGGTGAGGACGTAGTCGACCAGCAGCGCGCTGGCCACGGTGAGCCCGGCGCGCGGGCCGAGGTTGGTCGTCGCGACCTCGTAGTCGCCACCGCCGGAGGGGTAGGCGTGCACGTTCTGCCGGTACGAGGCGACGACGGTGAACATCAGCACGACGACCGCGACCGCGATCCAGGGGCTGAAGTGGTAGGCCGACACTCCCGCGATCGACAGGACCAGGAGCACCTCTCCGGGCGCGTACGCCACGGAGGACAGCGGGTCGGAGGCGAAGACGGGGAGCGCCAGCCTCTTCGGGAGGAGCGTCTCTCCGAGCCTGTCGCTGCGGAGCGCCCGCCCGATCAGGATCCGTTTCGGAAGGTCGGTCAGTTTGGACACCCCGCGATGTTAGAGGATCGTCAAGATTTCCGATCCCCCGCCCACCTATCAAGGGCTTACGTGCGTGTGTAGCTTTGGGCGCGGTCTGAGACCCTGAGGGGGATCGGCCGGAATTGTTGACAGCCGGAAGGACGGTCGTGCACGTCGTGATTATGGGGTGTGGGCGAGTGGGTTCCACTCTCGCGCACTCCCTTGAGCAGCAAGGTCATACAGTGGCCGTGATCGACCAGGACCCGACGGCGTTCCGCCGCCTGGGCTCCGGGTTCAGCGGGCGCCGCGTGACCGGGGTCGGATTCGACCAGGACACGCTGCGCGAGGCCGGCATCGAGGAGGCGGGCGCCTTCGCGGCCGTCAGCAGCGGTGACAATTCCAACATCATCGCAGCCCGGGTGGCCCGGGAGATGTTCGGGATCGAGAACGTCGCCGCCCGGATCTACGACCCCCGGCGGGCGGAGGTGTACCAGCGCCTGGGCATCCCCACCGTCGCCACCGTCCGCTGGACGGCCGACCAGATGCTGCGCCGCCTGTTGCCGTCCGGCGCGGAGCCGCTGTGGCGCGACCCGAGCGGGGGTGTGCAGCTCGCCGAGGTGCACACGGACACCGCCTGGGTCGGCCACAAGATCAGCAGGCTCCAGGAGGAGACCGGAGTGCGCGTGGCGTTCCTCACCCGGCTGGGCGAGGCGATGCTCCCCACGTCGGAGACGGTCCTGCAGGAAGGCGACCTGGTGCATGTGATGATGCGCACGGGCGAGGTCGAACAGGTCGAAGCGGCGTTCGCAAAGGGCCCTGAGGAGGCGCACCGATGAGGGTCGCCATTGCCGGGGCCGGGGCCGTGGGCCGCTCGATCGCGGGTGAGCTGCTGGAGAACGGCCACGAGGTCCTGCTGATCGACAAGAACCCGACCTCGATCTCGGTGGAGCGGGTGCCCCAGGCCGAGTGGCTGCTGGCCGACGCCTGCGAGATCACGTCGCTGGACGAGGCCGCGCTGCAGCGATGCAACGTGGTGATCGCCGCCACGGGCGACGACAAGGTCAATCTGGTCGTCTCGCTGCTCGCCAAGACCGAGTACGGCGTCCCGCGCGTCGTCGCACGGGTGAACAACCCCAAGAACGAGTGGCTGTTCAACGAGGCCTGGGGCGTGGACGTGGCCGTCTCCACCCCGCGCCTGATGTCGGCGCTGGTGGAGGAGGCGGTGAGCGTCGGCGACCTCGTCCGGCTGATGCGCTTCAGCCAGGGCGACGCGAACCTGGTCGAGCTGACGCTCCCCGAGGAGGCCGCGCTGGTGGGCACCCGGGTCGGGGAGGTCGCCTGGCCGGAGGACACCTCGCTGGTCACGATCATCCGCGGCCACCGCGTGCTCACCCCCTCCAAGGACGACGCGCTCGAGGCGGGCGACGAGCTGCTGTTCGTCGCGGCCCCGCACCGCGAGGAGCAACTGGAGGACCTGCTCTCGGTGCGCAGCGCCGAGGCCGGTGCGTAGGGCGTAGGACGTCCAGGCCGTACGACGAGGGGCGGCCGGAACCCGTGGGTTCCGGCCGCCCCTCGTGCGTTGCCGTCGGCGCGGGGCGCCAGGTCAGCGGTTGGCGGCCTCCTCGGCGGCGCGCTCGGCCTTCTCGGCCCGCTCGGCCTCCTCCATCTCCGCGATCACGTCGATCGGCGGCGGCGCCTTGGCCAGGAAGATCCAGGTCAGGTAGACGCAGAGCAGGAACGGCGGGATGCCGAGGGCGACCTTGACCCAGCCGAGCTGGGTGGCGTTCCCCCAGAAGTAGAGCGGGAAGAGGATCGCCGACTTGACCAGCAGGATGACGCCCCAGGCCCAGGTGGCCTTGGTGTACGCGACGAGCCGGCCCGGGTTCCGCGTCCGCCAGGACAGGTTCTCCTTGAGGATCGGGCCGAGCAGCAGTCCGATCAGCGGGTACTTCACCAGCGCGGAGACCACGTAGGCGACCGCGAGCCCGAGGGTGTAGAGCATGCCGGGCAGGTAGAAGTTCTTCGCGTCGCCGGACATCATCGCGAACACCGCGCCGAAGGCGACGCCGAAGACGCCGCTGAAGGCGTGCTTGAGGGTCTGCCGGCGCACCAGGCGGGCCAGTGCCAGCACCAGCGACAGGCCCAGGGCGGCGATGGCCGCGATGTGGATGTCCCGGTTGATCGTGTAGATCAGGACGAAGACGAGGCCGGGCACCGTCGTGTCGATCATGCCCCAGACGCCGCCGAAGGCCTCCAGGAGCGCATGGTCGGCGGCCGCCTTCGAGGCGGCCGCGTCCTGCTCCGGCCCGTGCTCGGTCCCGGTCGTGGGCTGTGCCCCGGTCCGCTTGTCGATCGACGCCACCGGCTACTCCTGTCCGACCGGACGCAACTCGTACTTGGGATTGAACAGCACCGGACGGCCGCGGTTCATGGCGATCCGCCCCGACGCGATGATCCTGCGGCCCGGCTCGATGCCGACGATGCTGCGCCGGCCCAGCCACACCACGTCCAGCGGTGCGGAACCGTCGAACAGCTCGGCCTCCAGGGCGGGCACGCCGGCCCGCGGCCGCAGAGTGACAGCGCGTAGTGTACCGGTCACGGTCACTATGTCGCGATCGGAGCAGTCGCAGATCCGGGTGCACCCGACGTCCGCGGTGTCCTGCCGCAGCTCGTCGGAGTGCAGCTCCTCCTGGGAGCTGGACAGTCGGTCGAGCATCCTGCGGAAGCGGCCGGCAGGCCGGTCCGAACGGGTGGTACCACTCATACCTGGAAGGGTACCGGGCCCGGGTGAACGGATCACCGATCACTTCTCGAAGCGGTAGCCCATGCCCGGCTCGGTGATGAAGTGCCGCGGGTGCGCGGGGTCGGCCTCCAGCTTGCGCCGCAACTGCGCCATGTAGACCCGCAGGTAGTTGCTCTCAGTGCCGTAGGACGGGCCCCAGACCTCCTGGAGCAGCTGCTTCTGGCTGACCAGACGGCCGGTGTTGCGGACCAGGACCTCCAGCAGATGCCACTCGGTGGGCGTGAGCCGGACGTCGGCGCCGTCGCGGGTGACCTTCTTGGCGGCGAGGTCGACGGTGAAGGACTCGGTCTCCACGGTCGCGGCGCCGTCCTCGGGGCCACCGGGCGTGGCGCGGCGGACGGCGGCGCGCAGCCGGGCCAGCAGCTCGTCCATGCCGAAGGGCTTGGTGACGTAGTCGTCGGCGCCCGCATCGAGGGCCTCGACCTTCTCGTCGGAGGCCTGGCGGGCGGAGAGCACGATGATCGGCACGCGGGTCCAGCCGCGCAGTCCGCGGATCACCTCGACGCCGTCCATGTCGGGCAGGCCGAGGTCGAGCACGATGACGTCGGGGTGGCGGGCGGCGGCGAGCTGCAGCGCGGTCGCGCCGTCGTGGGCGGCGTCGACCTCGTACTTGCGGGCCCGCAGGTTGATCACGAGAGCGCGCACGATCTGCGGCTCGTCGTCGACCACGAGCACCCGGTTCATGGAGCCTGCCTTTCCTTCTCGGTGAGGGGGGTGGAGCGGGGGTGCGGTGCGGGCACGGTCAGGTCGTCGCCTCGGCCGGGAGGTCCGGGGCGGCGGGGGCGCTGCCGGGCGCGGCCGGGAGGGTGAGCACCATCGTCAGGCCGCCTCCCGGGGTGTCCTCGGGCTGGAGGGTGGCGCCCATGGCGTCGGCGAAGCCGCGGGCCACCGCGAGGCCGAGGCCCACTCCGTTGCCGCGGGGGGCGTCGCCGTACCGCTGGAACGGCTCGAAGATCCGTTCCTTGGCGACGTCGGGGACACCGGGCCCGCGGTCGACGACGCGCAGGTCGACGTGGCCGCCCAGGGCGCTGGCGGCGACCAGCACCCGGGTGCCGGCGGGGCTGTACTTGACGGCGTTCTCGACGATGTTGGCGACGCTGCGCTCGAGGAGCCCCGGGTCTACGGAGACCATCGGGAGGGTCTCGGGGACGTCCAGGGTGACGCTGCCGTCGGGGACTCCGCGCAGGGCCTTGGGAACGACCTCGTCGAGGTCCACCTCGCGGATCAGCGGGGTGACCGTGCCGGTCTGCAGGCGCGACATGTCGAGGAGGTTGCCGACCAGGTTGTCGAGCCGGTCCGCGCCCTCCTCGATGGCCTCCAGGAGCTCGGCCTCGTCCTCCTCGGACCAGGCGACGTCGTCGGAGCGCAGCGAGCTGACGGCCGCCTTGATGGCGGCGAGCGGGGTGCGCAGGTCGTGCGAGACGGCGGCGAGCAGGGCGGTGCGGATGCGGTTGCCCTCGGCGAGCTTGTGGGCCCTGGCGGCCTCGTCCTCCAGCCGCTGCCGGTCCAGGACGCCGGCGGCCTGGGCCGCGAAGGCGGAGAGCACCCGGCGGTCGGAGGCGGGCAGCACCCGGCCGACCAGGGCCAGCGAGAGGTTGTCGCTGACCGGCACCTCCACGTCCGCGTCCTCGGGGCGCAGGCACTGCCGGCTGCCGACGCCGGCGGCGCAGGTCCACACGTCGTGCTCGCTGGCCCGCTCCAGCAGCGACACGGCCTCCATGCCGAAGGTCTCCCGGACCCGTTCCAGCAGGGCGTCCAGGGAGTGCTCGCCGCGCAGCACGCTGCCGGCCAGGTACGACAGGATCTCGGCCTCGGACTGGAGTCTGGCGGCCTGGTGGGTGCGGCGCGCCGCCAGGTCCACCACGGAGGCCACCGCGATACCGACCAGCACGAAGATCACGATGGCGATCAGGTTCTCGGGCTGGGCGATGGTGAAGGTGTGCAGGGGCGGGGCGAAGAAGTAGTTCAGCAGCAGTGAGCCGCCGACCGCCGAGACCAGCGCCGGGTAGAGGCCGCCGACGAGGGCCGCCGCGACCGTCAGGGTCATGAACAGCAGCATGTCGGTGGCGATGCCCAGGGCGGGGTGCAGCTGGGTGAGCACCAGGCAGAGCAGCGCGGGGCCGAGCACACCGGTCAGCCAGCCGGCGATCACCCGGGAGCGGCCGAGCTGGGCGCCGCGGGCCACGGGCAGGCCCCGGCCCTTGGCGGCGTGCTCGTGGGTGACGATGTGGACGTCGAGGTCCGGCCCGGACTCGCGGGCCACGGTCGCGCCGACGCCCGGCCCGAAGACGTACTGCCACGCGGGCCGGCGGCTGGTGCCGAGCACGACCTGGGTGGCGTTGACCCCGCGGGCGAAGTCCAGCAGGGCGCCGGGGACGTCGTCGCCGACGACGTGGTGGAAGGAACCGCCGAGGTCCTCGACGAGGGTGCGCTGGACGGCGAGCTCCTTGGGCGAGCCGGCCGTCAGGCCGTCGCTGCGCGCGATGTGGACGGCGAGGATCTCCCCGCCGGAGCCCTTGGCGGCCATCCGGGCGGCGCGCCGGATCAGCGTCCGCCCCTCGGGGCCGCCGGTGAGGCCGACCACGATGCGCTCACGGGCCTGCCAGGTGGCGGAGATCCGGTGGTCGGTGCGGTACTGCCGCAGGTATTCGTCGACCCGGTCGGCCACCCACAGCAGGGCCAGCTCGCGCAGCGCGGTGAGGTTGCCGGGCCGGAAGTAGTTGGACAGGGCGGCGTCGACCTTGTCGGAGGCGTAGATGTTGCCGTGCGCCATGCGGCGGCGCAGCGCCTGTGGCGACATGTCGACCAGCTCGATCTGGTCGGCGCGGCGGACCACCTCGTCGGGCACGGTCTCGCGCTGACGTACCCCGGTGATCGACTCGACGACGTCGCCGAGCGACTCCAGGTGCTGGATGTTCACCGTCGATATGACGTTGATGCCGGCCTGGAGCAGTTCCTCGATGTCCTGCCAGCGCTTCTCGTTGCGGCTGCCCGGGATGTTGGTGTGCGCCATCTCGTCGACGAGGGCGACCTCGGGCCGGCGCGCGAGCACCGCGTCGACGTCCATCTCGGTGAAGACGGTGTCCCGGTACTCGATCTCCTTGCGCCGCACGACCTCCAGGCCGTGCAGCATGACCTCCGTGCGGGCACGGTCGTGGTGCTCGACGAAGGCGACGACGACGTCGGTGCCGCGCTCCAGGCGCCGGTGGGCCTCGGAGAGCATGGCGTAGGTCTTGCCCACTCCCGGGGCCGCCCCCAGGTATATCCGCAAAGTCCCGCGTGCCATGGCTCCACGTTCCGCCTCGTGGCGTGCCCCTTCCGGGCGCGTCCGACGTTAGGAATCCTATGGTCCCAGCAGCGGACAAATCGGGCGTGATGTTCCTGCGGGGAGCACGTTGACGCGTCCTTGACGCCCTCCTCGTGCCGCCGCCCCCGGTCAGCGGAACTCCGCGAGCCGCGGCCTCAGGCCGAGGACGACCAGGGCCGCGGCGGCCACCAGCGCCCCGGCGAGGCCCAGGGGGACGGACAGCGCCCGGTCCGCGCCGTCCGCGGCGGCCCGCTCGTAGGCGGCGGAGTTGATGGCGATGACCTCGCCGAGCGCCCGGTCGAACGCCGCGAAGTCGTGGTTCGACTCCCCGGGTCCGTAGCCGGTGCCGTACGCGACGGCAGCGGGAAGCCGGCCGGTCCCGGCCAGGGCCCGGATCGTGCGGTCGTCCCGCTCGTACGCCTGGTAGCGGAGCAGGGCCCGCTCGGCGGCGGGGCGCTCACCGGGGAAGGTGATGTTGCGGAACTCGTCACCGAGGAAGCCGGTGAAGCGCAGGTCCGCCGGATCCGCGCGGTAGGCGTCGAGGGCCCGGGCGAGGGCGGGGTCGTAGTCGTCGACGGAGGCGACGCCCGGCAGCCGCGCCAGCCTCTGGCTCTTGTCGAGGAAGTCCGCCTCGTGCCCGGCGGCGTGCGCCCGGTCCAGGAGGTAGCGCGACTCGTCGGCGTTCGCGTCGTAGGCGACCGAGCGGGCGCGGGTGAGCGCGAGGACGGAGTCGAAGGCGTCCCTGCGGGCCACCGTCAGGTCGTCCCGCTGGGCGCCCAGGCCCACCGTGCCGGCGGCGGTCGCGGCGAGCGCGATCAGCGTGGCGGCGGCGAGCGCGGGGCTGACCACGCGCCGAAAGCGGCGAGCGAGGAAGAGCTGCAGCACCACGAGGACCGCGAGCAGGAGGAGGCCGGTGCACACGACAGCCGTGCGCACGGCGCCGGCCCTGTCGTACGCATGGCCGTAGGCGCGCTCGAAGGAGGCGTCGTTGACCGTCACCAGGGCGTCGGCCTCGGGGAGCAGCCGGGTGCGCATCAGGGCGGACGCGGAGCGGTAGGCATCGACGGCGGCCCGGTCGGAGCGCTCGCCGAGCAGCAGCGCCCTGGCGGCCCGTTCCTCGTAGCGGCCGACGTCGCGGATGGCGGCGGCGACCTCCCGCTCGGCGGCGGGGTCGCCCGCTGCGGCCTCCGCGAGGTCGCGGAGGTATCCGGCGGCTTCGGAGCGGCGCTGCCCGTAGATCCTCGCGGCGTCGCCGCCGCCGGGGGTCAGGAGCTGGTTGGCGACCTGGGCGTCCATGTCGCTGAGCGCGAAGTACAGGCCCGCGGCGCTGGTGACCTGGGGCGCGGAGTGCGTGCGGATCGCCGACCAGGAGTCGTCCGCCGACGCACCGCCCGCCAGGAGCACCGCCGCCAGGGCGGCGCACACGGCGAGGGCCGTCGTCCGCAACAGCCGTAACCGCGCGGGTACGGTGCCGGGGCGGCCGCGCAGCGACGCCGTCAACGTGCGACGCGGCCGGCCCGGCGACCCCCCACCGAGGGGAGGCCTGCGCGGAACACGGTGCCGTCTCCCTGACCCGGAATCCCCACCGCCGTCCGGATCCGGACCAGGTGGCACCTGCCGCCGCTCCTCAGCGGTAACGGTGTGCGCCATTCCGCAGCCCCCTCCGCACCGCCGAGCGGCCTCCGCCGGCCTCCCCTCCGTGCTTCCACTGTCTCCCCGCCGGCCCCGTCCCGGACCCTGCGTTGTCGGCCCCCTGACGGCGGACCCCCGGCGCTTGACGCCTTCCTGACGCGACCCGCCCCCCGGCCCCACGACGGCGGGCGCGCACGGCCGGGCGCGGCGGTGCTTCACGCGGGGGGCCGAGGACGGCGACCGTCGTGACGGTCGGCGCCAGGAAGCCGGCCGTGGCGGCCGGGAACCGCCACCACGGGCCGGGCGACCAGGCGGCGCCGCGGGGCGTCCTCCGCGCGCGCCGAAGCCCACCCGGCGGGCGTGATGCCGGGTGGGTGGGGGCGGCGGTGGGTCAGCCGGCCAGCTTCTCCAGCGCGATGTTGAGCTCCAGGACGTTGACGGTCGGCTGGCCGAGGATGCCGAACTGCCGTCCGTCCGTGTGCTCCTTGACCAGCCGGGCGACCTCGGTGGTGCTCAGCCCGTTGGCCTTGGCCACGCGCGCGGTCTGGATGTCCGCGTACGCCGGGGAGATGTCCGGGTCGAGGCCGGAGCCGGACGCCTGGACCGCGTCCGCGGGGACCTTGGACTGCGGGACGCCGTTGAAGGCGGCGACCTCCTGCTTGCGCTCCTTCACCAGGTCGGTGAGGGTCTTGCTGGTGACCGCGAGGTTGGACGCGCTGGTGTAGGTCGGGTCGTACGGCCCGGCGCCGGCGCCCGCGTCGGCCGCCGAGGGGCGCGGCTGGAACCACTTGGGGTCCGGGGCGAAGTCCTTGCCCGTGGTGAAGTTCTGGCCGATCAGCGTGGAGCCGACGACCTTGCCGCCCGCCTTCGCCTCGGAGCCGTTGGCCTGGTCGTGGAAGGCCGCCTGGCCCACCCCCCACACCGCGACGGGGTAGACGACGCCGAGGACGACGGTCAGCACCAGCAGCGCGCGCAGGGCGCTCCAGAGCAGCCGGGCGGAGTTGCGTACGGAAGTGTTCATGGTTCTCTGCACGCCTCGCGTCAGTGGATTCCGGGGATCAGGGAGATGAGCATGTCGATCAGCTTGATGCCGATGAACGGGGCGACCAGGCCGCCGAGTCCGTAGATCCCGAGGTTCCGGCGGAGCATCCGGTCGGCGCTGGTGGGCCGGTAGCGCACGCCGCGCAGGGCGAGCGGCACCAGGGCGATGATGATCAGCGCGTTGAAGATGACCGCGGACAGGATCGCGGACTGCGGCGAGGACAGCTGCATGATGTTGAGCTTGTCCAGGCCCGGGTAGACGATCGCGAACATCGCGGGGATGATCGCGAAGTACTTCGCCACGTCGTTGGCGATGGAGAAGGTGGTCAGCGCGCCGCGGGTGATGAGCAGCTGCTTGCCGATCTCCACGATCTCGATCAGCTTGGTGGGGTTGGAGTCCAGGTCCACCATGTTCCCGGCCTCCTTGGCGGCCGAGGTGCCGGTGTTCATGGCCACGCCCACGTCCGCCTGGGCCAGCGCCGGGGCGTCGTTGGTGCCGTCACCGGTCATCGCGACGAGCTTGCCGCCCGCCTGCTCCCGCTTGATCAGCGCCATCTTGTCCTCGGGCGTCGCCTCGGCCAGGAAGTCGTCGACCCCCGCCTCGTCCGCGATCGCCTTGGCCGTCAGCGGGTTGTCACCGGTGATCATCACCGTGCGGATGCCCATCCGCCGCAGCTCGTCGAATCGCTCCCGCATGCCCTCCTTGACCACGTCCTTCAGGTGGATGACACCCAGCACGCGGGCCGCGCCGTCCTCCTTGACCGCGACCAGCAACGGGGTGCCGCCGGCGGCGGAGATGGTGTCGACGGTGCGCTGCGCGTCGGGGGCGACGGTGCCGCCGTTCCCGCTGACCCAGGCGGCGATCGCGCCGGCCGCGCCCTTGCGGATCTGGCGGCCGTCGACGTCGACGCCGGACATACGGGTCTGCGCGGTGAAGGGCACGAACGCGGCGTGCCCGAGCTCGCCCTCGTTTCGCTCGCGGAGGCCGTACTTCTCCTTCGCCAGGACGACGACGGAACGGCCCTCGGGCGTCTCGTCGGCCAGCGAAGACAACTGCGCGGCGTCGGCGAGCCCGGCCTCGTCCGCGCCCGCCACGGGCACGAACTCCGCGGCCTGGCGGTTGCCGAGGGTGATGGTCCCGGTCTTGTCGAGCAGCAGGGTGGACACGTCGCCGGCGGCCTCGACGGCCCGGCCGGACATGGCGAGCACATTGCGCTGCACCAGGCGGTCCATGCCGGCGATGCCGATCGCCGACAGCAGGGCGCCGATCGTCGTCGGGATGAGGCAGACCAGCAGCGCGACCAGGACGATCATCGACTGCTCGGCGCCCGCGTAGATCGCGAACGGCTGCAGGGTGACGACCGCGAGCAGGAAGACGATGGTCAGCGAGGCCAGCAGAATGTTCAGCGCGATCTCGTTGGGCGTCTTCTGCCGGGCCGCGCCCTCCACGAGGGCGATCATCCGGTCGATGAAGGTCTCACCGGGCTTGGTCGTGATGCGGACGACGATCCGGTCCGACAGCACCTTCGTGCCGCCCGTGACCGCGCTGCGGTCACCACCGGACTCCCGGATGACCGGCGCCGACTCACCGGTGATCGCCGACTCGTCGACCGACGCGACGCCCTCCACGACGTCACCGTCACCCGGGATCACGTCGCCCGCCTCGCAGACCACCAGGTCGCCGACGCGCAGTTCCGTCCCCGGCACGCGCTCCTCGGCGCCGTCCATGAGACGGCGGGCGACGGTGTCGGTCTTGGCCCGGCGCAGCGTGTCGGCCTGGGCCTTGCCGCGGCCCTCGGCGACGGCCTCCGCGAGGTTGGCGAAGATCACGGTGAGCCAGAGCCATGCGGTGATCGCCCAGCCGAACCAGTCGGCCGGGGAGAGCAGCGCCAGCACCGTGGTGAGCACCGAGCCGATCAGGACCACGAACATGACGGGCGACTTGACCATCACCCGGGGGTCGAGCTTGCGCAGGGCGTCCGGGAGGGACCGCAGCAGCTGGGCCGGGTCGAAGAGCCCGCCCGAGACACGGGCGCCGTGGCCCGCGTCCGGGGCGTGCGGTGCCAGTCCTCCCTCGGGCGCGCGTACGGGCGTGTCGGTGGACATGGTTTCCTCTACGGGGGTGGGGGTGGTCGCACGGCTCATGACAGGCCTTCCGCGAGCGGGCCGAGGGCGAGCGCCGGGAAGTAGGTCAGTGCGGTGATGATCAGGATCGCGCCGACGAGCAGGCTCGCGAAGAGCGGCTTCTCGGTGCGCAGGGTGCCCGCGGTGGCAGGCACCGGCTTCTGCCGGGCGAGCGAACCGGCCAGGGCCAGGACGAAGACCATCGGCACGAAGCGCCCGAGGAGCATCGCGAGGCCGAGCGTGGTGTTGTACCACTGCGTGTTGGCGCTCAGGCCGGCGAAGGCGGAGCCGTTGTTGTTGCCGGCGGAGGTGTAGGCGTACAGGACCTCGGAGAAGCCGTGCGGCCCGCTGTTGAGCATGGAGTGCGGCGGGGTCGGCAGGGCCATCGCCAGGGCGGTGAAGACCAGCACGACGGTCGGGGTGACCAGGATGTAGAGGGCGGCGAGCTTGATCTCGCGGGTGCCGATCTTCTTGCCCAGGTACTCCGGGGTGCGGCCGACCATCAGGCCGGCGATGAACACCGCGATGATCGCCATGATCAGGATGCCGTAGAGGCCGGAGCCGACACCGCCCGGGGCGATCTCGCCCAGCATCATCCCGAGCAGGGTGATGCCTCCGCCGAGGCCGGTGAAGGAGGAGTGGAAGGAGTCCACCGCGCCGGTCGACGTCAAGGTGGTGCTCACCGCGAACAGCGACGAGGCGCCGACGCCGAAGCGCTGTTCCTTGCCCTCCATGGCGGCGCCCGCGATCTGGTTCGCCGAGCCGGGGTGCGCGAACTCGACCCAGGTCATCAGCGTGACGAAGCCGATCCAGATCAGGCCCATCGCCGCGAGGATCGCGTAGCCCTGCCTGATGTTGCCGACCAGCTTCCCGAAGGTGCGGGTCAGCGAGAGCGGGATCACCAGCATCAGGAAGATCTCGAAGAGGTTGGTGAACGCGTCCGGGTTCTCGAAGGGGTGGGCGGAGTTGACGTTGTAGAAGCCGCCGCCGTTGGTGCCGAGCTCCTTGATGGCCTCCTGGGAGGCCACCGCGCCTCCGGTCAGCGTCTGGTGGCCGCCGG
The DNA here is from genome assembly GCF_033792725.1 of Streptomyces sp. PA03-5A. Lineage (NCBI taxonomy): Bacteria > Bacillati > Actinomycetota > Actinomycetes > Kitasatosporales > Streptomycetaceae > Streptomyces > Streptomyces sp. PA03-5A. The sequence goes on from NZ_JARAVL010000001.1 coordinate 482,689, forward strand.
CGAGGGTGGTGATCTCGTGCCAGCCGGCGAAGTTCTGGATCGCCCCGAAGCCCACCAGCACGATCGCGGCGACGAACGCCACGGGCAGCAGGATGCGGACGGTGCCGCGGACCATGTCGGCCCAGAAGTTGCCGAGCTCACCGGTGCGCGAGCGCACGAAGCCGCGGACCAGCGCCACGGCCACGGCCATGCCGACCGCCGCCGAGACGAAGTTCTGCACGGCCAGCCCCGCGGTCTGGGCGGCGTGGCCCATGGCGTTCTCACCCATGTACGACTGCCAGTTCGTGTTGGTCACGAACGAGGCCGCGGTGTTGAACGCCTGGTCGGGCGTGATGGCGGCGAAGCCGAGCGACAGCGGGAGGTGGTCTTGGAGCCGCAGGAACAGGTACAGGAACAGCACGCCCACGAAGGAGAAGGCCAGCACCGCCCTGAGGTAGGCGGGCCAGCGCATCTCGGCGTCCGGGTCGGCGCCGAAGCAGCGGTAGATCAGCCGCTCGACCCGCAGGTGACGGTCGGAGGTGTAGACGGCGGCCATGTAGTCGCCGAAGGGGCGGTACACCAGGGCCAGCGCCACGATGAGGGCGGTGACCTGGAGCACGTCAGCGGTGATGGGGCCCATGTCCGGAACTCAGAACCTCTCGGGTCGGACGAGCGCCAGGATCAGGTAGCCCAGCAGGGCGACGGCGACGACGAGTCCGACGACGTTCTCGGCGCTCACAGCTTCGCCACCCCCTTGGCGATGAGGGCCACCAGCGCGAAGACCGCGATCGTGGTGACCACGAAGGCCAGGTCGGCCATCGTGTGCTCCTAGCTTCGGATCGAACGTTTACCAGGCCAGGAAACCTCCGTCCCCGCCGTACGCGGGCCTCGTTGACGGCTTCCATACGGGCCCTCACGGCGCCTTGACGGACCTTTGACGTTCACCCCGGTGACCTGCGAAAACGCCCGTGGGCCGACCTGTTCTCACAGGTCGGCCCACGGGCGTTCGGCGTGGCCGGGGCACTGGGCCCCGGGGTTCAGTGCACCTCGGTGATCTCCGGTCCGCGACGCATCGGGTCGATGCCGTCGGAGAAGCGACCGGCCTCCTCCTGGGCGATGCCCTCGGGCACCATCTGGGCGTCGTTGGGCAGCTTCAGCACGATCGGGTCGCGCGGCGCCATCGGCGACTCGCCGCGGACGACGACCGTGTCGCGGAAGATCTGCTCCAGCAGGCCGGCGGTCTCGGGCTGGACGGCGCCCTGCCCGGAGATGACGCCCCGCAGGAACCAGCGCGGGCCGTCACAGCCGACGAAGCGCACGACCTGGACGCCGTTGGCGCCGTTGGGCAGCTGCACCGGGACCTGGGCGCGCAGCTCCCAGCCCAGCGGACCCTCGACCTCGTCGACGATGCCGCCCTGCTTGGTGATGCCGGACGCGATCTCGTCGCGGACCTCGCCCCAGATGCCCTCCGACTTGGGGGCGGCGAAGCCCTGCAGCTGGACGGCGCTCTCCCGGAGCACCACGGTCGCGGCGACGATGGACTCCCCGGCCACCTCGACGCGCAGCTCCATGCCCTGCACACCGGGCACGAACAGCCCGCCCAGGTCGACCCGGCCCTCGGCCGGGTCCCTGACCTCGCTCACGTCCCACGGGCCGTCCGGCCTGGGGGCGGGCGGAAGGTTGTACCGACGGGACTCCATGGAGTCGTCCGACTCCTCGGCGTCTTCGGCCAGCTCGTCAGGGCCCTCGGCCTCGAGCTCGTCGAGGGCGTCTCCGCGCTCCTTGCGACGACGACGGAACACGTCACTGTCCTTCCCGGTCAGCGATGACCGATGCGTATCCATTGCCGGACGGACCGACCGGCGAGCCATCCACCGCAGCATGACCCCCCGTGGAGCCGAAGCCCCCTGCCGCCCGTTCCGAGCCGGGCAGCTCCGCCACCTCGTGGAAGCGGACCCGCTCGACCTGCTGGACGACCAGTTGGGCGATCCGGTCCCCTGCTGCGAACCGTACGCTCTCGCGCGGGTCCAGGTTGACCACGATCACCTTGATCTCCCCACGGTACCCGGCATCAACCGTTCCCGGGGCATTCACGAGCGCCACTCCGCACCTCGCGGCCAGGCCCGAGCGCGGGTGCACGAAGGCGGCGTAGCCGTACGGCAGCGCGATCGACACGCCCGTGGGCAGCACGGCACGCTCACCGGGGGCCAGTTCGGCCGCCTCGGTGGTGACGAGGTCGGCCCCGGCGTCGCCCGGGTGCCCGTACGAAGGAATCGGGACGTCCTCGTGCAAACGGTGGATGAGGACGTCGACCGGGGGGCGACCGCCGCCGGTCACGGGTTCACCTCGAAGGCGCGCGCGACCTTGACCTGGTCGGGGTCGGACATCGCGGCCCGGATCTCCTCGGGGCGGCCGTTGTCCGTGAAGTGCTCCAGCTTGACCTCGATGAACAGCGCGTCCGCACGGACGGCGACCGGGCCGTCGGGGCCGCCGATGCGGCCGACCGCGGTGGAGTAGATCTTGCGCCCGGCCACGGCGGTGCAGCGGGCCTCCAGGTGGAGGGTGGCGCCGACCGGCACGGGCTGCACGAAGTCGGTCTCCAGGCGGCCTGTCACGGCGATGGTCCGCAGCAGCCAGGCCAGCGAGCCGAGCGTCTCGTCGAGCGCCGTGGCCAGCACACCGCCGTGCGCCAGGCCCGGGGCGCCCTGGTGGGCGGGCTGGACCCTGAACTCCGCGGTCACGCTGACGCCCTCACCGGCCGTGGCCTCCAGGTGCAGGCCGTGCGGCTGCGCCCCGCCACAGCCGAAGCAGTGGTCGTAGTGCGCGCCCAGCGGTTCGCCGGGAGCGGGGGCGTCGGGGTGCCGCTCGGGCGCGACGGCGTCGCTCGGCGGTGTCAGGCCCGGGCGGTCCGGGCCGGCGTCGGTCGTAGCTCCACTCACGCGGGAGACCCTACCCTCCTGCGGGATCCATTCCCGCCGCCCGGCCGTTGTCCTTGCGGCCCCGCGGCCCGCCCATCACCGGAGCACCCTCCCTTGGAGCACCACATGACCCCCAGGTCCGTCGTCGTCACAGGAGCCGGGTGCGGGATCGGCCTCGCCACCACCCTGGAACTCGCCCACGCCGGTTTCGACGTCATCGGGACGGTACGGAGCGAGGAGAAGGCGGAGGCGCTGCGGGAGGCGGTGGAGCGCACCGGCGCGTCGGTGCGCACCGTGCTGCTGGACGTCACGGACGCCACGTCCTCCGTCCGGGCGTTCACCGAGATCGCCACGATGACGGACGGCGGCCCGTGGGCGGTGGTGAACAACGCCGGGATCGCCCAGCCCGGCGCGATCGAGGACGTCGACGACGAGCAGGTCCGGCAGCAACTGGAGACGAACCTGGTGGCCCCGGCGCGCATCGCCCGCCTGGTGCTGCCCACGATGCGGGCCCGGCGCGCGGGGCGGATCGTCAACATCTCGTCGATCTCCGGGCGGGTCTCGATGCCGCTGCTCGGCTGGTACTGCGCCAGCAAGCAGGGCCTGGAGGCGGTGACGGACGCGCTGCGGATGGAGGCCGCCCCGTTCGGGGTCAAGGTCGTACTGGTGGAGCCCGGCTCGTACGGCACGGACATCTGGCAGCGCGGCGCGAGCCGGCTCCCGCAGCGCCGCAACTCCGCCTACCGGCACCAGTACGAGGCCGCGGAGGAGATGATCAAGCGGGAGCTGCCCTCGCCGCGCCCGGTGGCGCGCACGGTGCTGAGGGCGCTCACGGCACCGCGGCCGCTCCCCCGCTACCTGGTGGGCACCGACGCCCGGTCCTCCGCCGTCCTGGACGCCGCCCTGCCGACCGCCGCGACCGACTGGGCCAAGCAGGTCGCCACGGGACTGCGGCGTCCCCCGCGCGCGGCGCACGCGCTGACGAGGCTGCGGTCCCGGGGCGGGCGCTGAGGACACGGCATGACAAGCTTGGTGTCATGACCGTCATGAGCTATGAGGAGCGGCTGACCGCGCCGCGTTCCTGGTGGGGCCTCGCCGTCGGCGCGGGCGTCTCACTGGCGCTGATCCTGCTGCCCTTCGGCCCCCTGGCGCTGCTCGGCGGGCTGGTGGGCGGTACGGCCGCCGGAGCGGCCCTGGTCAGCGCGTACGGCTCGCCGCGGCTGCGGGTGGTCGCCGGTTCGCTGGTGGCCGGGGACGCGAAGATCCCCGTGACGGCGCTCGGCGAGGCCACGGTGCTGGACCGGGACGAGGCCGTGGCCTGGCGGTCGTACAAGGCCGATCCGCGCGCCTTCATGCTGCTGCGCGCGTACGTGCCGACCGCGCTCAAGGTCGAGGTCACCGACCCGGACGACCCGACGCCCTACCTGTACCTGTCGACCCGCTCGCCCGAGCGCCTGGCCGCGGCCCTGCGGGACGTGCGCGTCTGAGCGGACGGGCGCCCCGGCACGGGGTGCCCGGTGCCGGGTGGCTCAGCCACCGGGCCCGAGCGCGGGCGGGGGCTCCTCCTCGGCGGACAGCAGGCCCCAGGGCACCTGGCGGACGCGCAGGTCCTTGCGGATCTGCTCCGCGAGCTTCTTGGTGTCGCGCCGGTTCATCACGGCACCGACGGCCGCGCCGACCATGAACGGGGTCAGTGTCGGCAGGTTGCGCATGGTGCGCTTCATCAGCTGCTGGCGCAGCTCGCGCTTCATCCTGCCGCCGAGGGCGATGTTCAGCGTGGACGGCTTGGAGAAGTCGATCCCGCGCCGCTCGGTCCACTCGGCGAGGTACATCGTCGACCGCTGACGCAGCGTGCCCGGGGCGCGCAGCCCGTAGACCTCGTGCAGCTCGGCGATGAGCTTGTACTCGACCAGGGCGACGCCGAGGGTCTCCGAGGCCAGCTCCGCCGGCATGGCCGGCGGGGTGGGCAGCATGGCGGCGGCGCCGATGCCGGCGCCGACCGTCGCGGTGCCCATCGTGGCGGCGTTCACCAGCTTGTCGGCCAGTTCCTCGGGCCCGAGCCCGGGGAACTGGCGGCGAAGCGTCTCCAGGTCCCTGACGGGGACCCTCGGGGCCGTCTCGACGAGCCCGTCGACGAAGGTGTTCAGCGCCGCCTTGGCGCGTGCCCGTGCCCGTGCAGCACGGCCGGGGGGACGGAACGGGACGAGATCGCCCGCCGGCCCCTCCGTTGCGCCCGCGAGCGAGGCCTCATGGCCCCGCTCGTCGTCGCTCGCCACGGTCCGGCTCTCCGTCAGGCCGCGCAGTCGCGGCAGATCGGGTTGCCGTTCTTCTCCGTCGCCAGCTGGCTGCGGTGGTGCACGAGGAAGCAGCTCATGCAGGTGAACTCGTCCGCCTGCCGGGGCAGCACCCGGACCGACAGCTCCTCATTGGAGAGGTCGGCTCCGGGCAGCTCGAGGGACTCGGCCTGGTCGAACTCGTCGACGTCGACCGTCGAGGTCGACTTGTCGTTCCGCCTGGCCTTGAGTTCCTCGATGCTGTCCTCGTTGACGTCATCGTCGGTCTTGCGTGGGGTGTCGTAATCAGTAGCCATGTATCGCTCTCCCCCTCTGGGTGTCTGCGGTGTCTCCAGCGCACGTAACGCACGGGAGGCCGGTCTTGTGCCCGGCCCGAAGCGGAGATTTTGCCTTACATCAAGTGCCGTTACTCAATCGACACCCAAACGCACCCCCGAAGAGGTGATCGCATCCGCTGCCGGTCATGACCGGAAACGGCCCGCTTGTCGCACCTTGCTCGCGCCTCCACGTGTACTTCCCGTGATCATGACCTGCGGAAACATGGATTTTTCCGGTCTTTTCCCGGAGGTCGCCATCACGGAGAGTACCCGCGACCGGAATCGTATGTGTGATCGCTCACAGCATGCCCCCGAGGCGCGCAGACCGCAAAATTCAGCGCAAAGCGAACACGTCTCCGGGGGTGTCGTGTGACGGGTCACACGGGGATGACAACCCGCATGACCAGGCCGCCTCCCTCGCGCGGGACCGCGCTGATCGTGCCGCCGTGGGCCCGGGCGACGGACTTGGCGATGGAGAGCCCGAGACCGACGCCCTTGTCACTGCCCGTGCGCTCGTTGCCCAGCCGGCGGAAGGGTTCGAACAGGTTGTCGATCTCGTACGCGGGGACGACGGGCCCGGTGTTGACGACCGCCAGGACCGCGGAGCCCGCCTCGACGCCCGTGGTGACCTCCACCCAGCCCTCGTCCGCGACGTTGTACCGGACGGCGTTCTGCACCAGGTTCAGCGCGATGCGCTCCAGCAGGACCCCGTTGCCCTGGACGACCGCCTCGCCCAGCGCGGCACGCAGCTCCACGCCCTTGGCGTCGGCCTCGCTGCGGGTCTGCTCCAGCGCCTGGGTGGCCGCCTCGGCGAGGTCCACCGGTTTGCGGTCGACGATCTCGTTGTCGCTGCGGGCGAGCAGCAGCAGGCCCTCCACCAGCTGCTCGCTGCGCGTGTTGGTGACGAGCAGGTTCTTCCCCAGCTGTGCCATGTCCGGGGAAGCGTTGGGGTCGGCGAGCTGGACCTCCAGCAGCGTGCGGGTGATCGCCAGCGGCGTTCTCAGCTCGTGGGAGGCGTTGGCGACGAAGCGCCGCTGGGCGTCGAAGGACCGCTCCAGGCGCTCCAGCATGTCGTCGAAGGTGTCCGCCAGCTCCTTGAGCTCGTCGTCCGGGCCGGTCAGGTGGATCCGCTGGGTCAGGTCGGAGCTCACCACGCCGCGCGCGGTGCGGGTGATCCGGCCGAGCGGCGCCAGCACACGGCCGGCCAGCAGGTAGCCGAAGGCGAAGGCGAGCACGGCGAGACCGACGAGCGCGAACAGCGAGCGCTTGAGCAGGACGTTCAGGGCGGTCTCGCGCTGCACCGCCAGGCAGTGGACGTAGGCCTTGTTGAAGGCGTCGGGGTTGGTCGGGCCGGTGGGCAGCTCGGGACACAGCCCGGTGAGCGACAGCCGGCCGGCCTCGACGTGGAACTGCGCCTCGGTGCCCTGGCGGATGGCCTGGGCCGCCAGCAGGTAGATGATCCACAGCAGTATCACCCCGGCGATCAGGAACATGCCGCCGTAGAGCAGGGTGAGCCTTATCCGGATCGTGGGGCGCAGCAGCGGCATGGGGCGGGCGGCCGGCTTCGGGTCCCAGGTGGGCTTGGGCGGGATGGCCTGCGACGCGGGCGGGGTCGTCGGCGAGGACGAGGGCGCGGGCACGGCGGATCAGATCCGGTAACCGGAGCCGGGCACGGTGACGATCACCGCGGGCTCCCCGAGCTTGCGGCGCAGCGTCATGACGGTGACGCGCACGACGTTGGTGAAGGGGTCGGTGTTCTCGTCCCAGGCCTTCTCCAGCAACTGCTCCGCGGAGACCACGGCCCCCTCGCTGCGCAGCAGCACCTCCAGCACCGCGAACTCCTTGGGGGCCAGGTGGACCTGCCGGCCCTCCCGGGTCACCTCGCGGCGGTTGGGGTCGAGCTTGATCCCGGAACGCTCCAGCACCGGCGGCAGCGGCGCCGTCGTACGGCGCCCGAGGGCCCGCACGCGGGCGGTCAGCTCGGTGAAGGCGAAGGGCTTGGGGAGGTAGTCGTCCGCGCCCAGCTCCAGCCCCTCCACGCGGTCGCTGACGTCGCCCGCGGCGGTCAGCATCAGGACGCGGGTCGGCAGGCCCAGCTCCACGAGCTTGCGGCACACGTCGTCCCCGTGGACGACCGGCAGGTCGCGGTCGAGGACGACGACGTCGTAGTCGTTGACCCCGATCCGCTCCAGGGCGGCGCCGCCGTCGTAGACGACGTCGACGGCCATGGCCTCACGGCGTAGTCCGGTGGCTACCGCATCGGCGAGCAGTTGCTCGTCCTCGACGACCAGTACGCGCAAGGCGCTGTTCCTTCCCTAGGCACTTCTCAAAGAGCCGTGCACAGCCCGCGTGCGCAGGCTGAACGCCCCTCCATCCTGCACCGGGAGGCCGTAAAACAGGGGTAAGAGCAGTTGGCGCCCAATTCTTCGCGTCCCGGAGGTTTCCCCTCCGGCGGGCCTGGGGAGGACGACTGCACACCCCCGATCACGCCCCCAGGGCGTCCGCAACTCCCGTGGCAGTAGCCGCTGTGTGATCCGAGGGGTCCCCGGACAAGACCTGTGAACGAACGACCCCGCACATCGCACGACCCCGAATATCCCTGTGTCAACCCACGACGACGAGGGGGCGCCACCTGATGGACGCATTCACCACTGGAATCCTGCAGCGCATACACAGCACCGAATCGGACCTTCTGCGCGCCCGCGAGGACGGGGACGAGTTCCTGGCCGAGGTCGAGGAGGCCGAACTGGCCGACCTGCGCCGCCTCGCCGCTGAGCACGGCGTCCAGGTGCTGCCCAAGATCGCCTGAGATCGCCCAGGGCGGCACAGCCGAACGCCGCGCCCCGGACACCTGGACAGGTGCCGGGGCGTTCGCGTGCCCGCCGCCGGTTCCGCACGGCGCGGCCGGCCGTCACGGGGGGCGTCAGCGGCCCTCAGTCGTGCCAGGCGCCGAGTTCGTCGAGCCGGCGCTGCAGGGGCTCGAACAGTCCCGGCGGGGCCGCTACGGTCAGCTCCGTGGACTCCGGCACCCCGGGGCGGCCGCCGGTCAGGGCACCGGCCTCGCGGGCGAACAGCGCACCCGCCGTGTAGTCCCACGGGTTCAGCCCGCGCTCGTAGTAGCCGTTGAGGCGGCCGCAGCCCACGTCGCACAGGTCGATGGCGGCGGATCCGCCGCGGCGTATGTCCCGCACCTGCGGCACCAGCTCGCGCAGCACCCTCGCCTGGCCCTCGCGCCGCTCCTGCAGGTAGCCGAAGCCGGTGCCGATCAGCGCCTGGTCCATCGGCGGCGCCGGGCGCACGGCCGCCGGCCGGTCACCCACCCACGCGCCCCGGCCCAGCACCGCGCGGTAGCTCTCGCCGCGCATCGGGGCCTCGACGACCCCGACGAGCGTCTCGCCGTCCCGCTCGGCCGCGATGCTCACGGCCCACGACGGCAGGCCGTACAGGTAGTTCACGGTCCCGTCCAGCGGGTCGATCACCCACCGGACCCCGCTGGTGCCCGGGGTGCTGGCGCCCTCCTCGCCCAGGAGCCCGTCGTCCGGACGGCGCTCGATGACGAAGGAGGCGATCAGCTTCTCCGCGGCGATGTCCATCTCGGTGACGACGTCGATCGGGCTGCTCTTGGTGGCGGCCACACCGAGGTCGGCCGGGCGGCCGTCGCGCAGCAGCTCGCCCGCCCTGCGGGCGGCCTCGAGGGCCACGGCCAGGAGTTCGTCCTTGAGGTGGTCGTTCACGGTACTCCTCGTGCGTTCGGGTACGTCGGTCACTCGGCGCCCGCGGCAGCGGGCCGCGGGCTGCGCGCCGGGCAGCAGCCCACGGGGCACACGTCGTGGCTGGGCCCGAGCGCGCCCAGCGCGCACCGCTCGGGGGTCAGGCCCCGCTCGGTGGCGGCGCGCTCCAGCACCAGCTCGCGCACGGCGGCCGCGAAGCGCGGGTCCGCGCCCACGGTGGCGGCGCGGGCGACGGGCAGGCCCAGTTCCGCGGCCTTGGCGGTCGCCTCGGTGTCGAGGTCGTACTTGACCTCCATGTGGTCGGAGACGAAGCCGATCGGCACCATGACGGCGGCGGGTGCGCCGGAGGCGTGCAGCTCCTCCAGGTGGTCGCAGATGTCGGGCTCCAGCCACGGGATGTGGGGGGCGCCGCTGCGGGACTGGTAGACCAGCTTCCACGGGCGGTCGGTGCCGGTGGCCTCGCGGACGGCGTCGGCGATCACCCGGGCGGTGTCCAGGTGCTGGGCGACGTAGGCGCCGCCGGCTCCGTCCTCGGTGTGCGCCTCGGGCCGGCCCGAGGTGTCGGCGGCCGCGGTGGGGATCGAGTGGGTGGTGAACGCCAGGTGCGCCCCGTCCCGGACGTCCTCGGGCAGCGTGGCGAGGGCGGTCAGCACCGCGTCGGTCATGGGCCGGACGAAGCCGGGGTGGTTGAAGTAGTGCCGCAGCTTGTCCACGCGGGGGACGGGGTGTCCTTCGGCCTCGAGGGCGGCCAGGGAGTCGGCGAGGTTCTCGCGGTACTGCCGGCAGCCGGAGTAGGAGGCGTACGCGCTGGTGGCCAGGACCAGGACCCTGCGGTGGCCGTCCCCGGCCAGCTCGCGCAGCGTGTCGGTGAGGTAGGGCGACCAGTTGCGGTTGCCCCAGTACACGGGCAGGTCGAGGCCGTGCTCGGCGAAGTCCTTGCGCAGCGCCTCCAGCAGCTCGCGGTTCTGCGCGTTGATGGGGCTGACCCCGCCGAAGAGGAAGTAGTGCTGCCCCACCTCCTTCAGGCGCTCGCGGGGGATGCCACGGCCGCGCGTGACGTTCTCCAGGAAGGGGACGACGTCGTCGGGCCCCTCGGGCCCCCCGAAGGACAGCAGGAGCAGTGCGTCGTACGGAGTGGCGGTGCCGGCCTCGGTGTGATCGGACATGTTCCGATCCTGCCACCCGGCGGTGACGGCCGAAGAACCGGGAAAATTCGCTTGCGCTCCCTTTGTAAGCTGTGTGAGGCAGTCACATTCCTTACTCCGGCCTCTACCTCAGCCCCCGAACATCGGCGACGAAGCCGTTGGAGCGCCCTGTGCCCAGTCCCTATCGCGCGATCTTCTCCACTCCGGGGACCAGGGGTTTCTCGGCGGCGGGCTTCATCGGCCGGATGCCGCTGTCCATGCTCGGCATCGGCATCGTGACAATGATGTCCCAGGTCACCGGCCGCTACGGGATCGCGGGCGCCCTGGCGGCCACCCTGGCACTGGCCGGGGCGGCGCTGGGTCCGCAGGTCTCCCGCCTGGTCGACCGGTATGGCCAGCGCAGGGTGCTGCGCCCGGCGGCCGGGGTGACGGTGCTGGCGGTGGCGGGCCTGCTGGTGTGCGTTCGGACCGGGGCTCCGGACTGGGCGCTCTTCGTCTGCGTCGCGCCGGCGGGGACGACCCCGAGCCTGGGCGCCATGGTGCGGGCACGGTGGGCCATGATCCACCGGGGGTCGCCCGCGCTGCTGCACACCGCCTACTCCTTCGAGTCCGTCGTCGACGAGGTCTGCTTCATCGTGGGCCCGATCCTGTCGATCGGGCTGTGCACGATCTGGTTCCCGGAGGCGGGGCCGCTGCTGGCCGTGCTCTTCCTGGCCGCCGGGGTGTGGCTGCTGAGCGCGCAGCGCGCCACCGAACCGCCGCCCCACCCTCGCGAACAGCACACCCCCGGCTCCGCGCTGCGCTCCCGCGGGCTGCAGGTGCTCGTGCTGACCTTCGTCGCGACCGGGGCGCTCTTCGGTGCCGTGGACGTCAACACCGTGGCCTTCGCCGAGGAGCAGGGCCACAAGGCCGCGGCCAGCGTGGTGCTCGCGGTGTACGCGGCGGGTTCCTGCCTCGCGGGGGTGCTTTTCGGCCTGATGAAGCCGGCGGGAACGGCTTCCCGCCGCTTCCTCCTGGGCGTGGCGGCCATGGCCGTGAGTATGATCCCGCCACTACTGGTCGGGAACTTGACGTTCCTGGCCGTGGCGCTGTTCGTCGCGGGCCTGTCCATCGCACCGACGATGGTCACCACCATGGCGCTCGTCGAGCAGTTGGTACCGCGCGCGAAGCTGACCGAGGGCATGACGTGGACGAGCACGGGGCTCGCGGTCGGTGTGGCGCTCGGCGCCTCTCTGGCCGGGTGGGTGATCGACGCGGCGGGGGCCCGGGCCGCGTTCGCGGTGCCCGCCTCCGCCGCGGCGCTCGCCGTGGTGGCGGCCTTCCTGGGGTACCGCCGGCTGGAGCCGGCGCCTGAGCTGGAGGGGACGCGTGCGCATGGCTACGACGAACAGGACCGCCGGGAAGGCCACATGGCGTAACTGGGCGGGGAACGTGCGGGCCCTGCCCGCGCGGACCGCGTCACCCGCCTCGGTGGACGAACTGGCGGCCGTGCTCCGCAAGGCGGCGGCGGACGGGCTCCCGGCCAAGGCGGTCGGCACCGGGCACTCCTTCACCTCGACGGCGGCGACCTCGGGCGTCCTGATCCGGCCCGAGCGGATGACCGCGGTGCGGGGCGTCGACCGCGAGGCCGGCACGGTCACGGTGGAGGCGGGCGTCCAGCTCAAGCACCTCAACGCGCTGCTCGCCGCCGAGGGCCTGTCCCTCACGAACATGGGCGACATCATGGAACAGACCGTGGCCGGCGCGACCAGCACCGGAACCCACGGCACGGGCCGCGACTCGGGCTCCATAGCCGCCCAGGTCAAGGCGCTGGAACTGGTGCTCGCCGACGGTTCGGTGCTCACCTGCTCGGCGGAGGAGAACGCCGAGGTCTTCGCCGCCGCCCGGATCGGACTGGGCGCGCTCGGCGTGGTCAGCGCGCTCACCTTCGCGGTCGAACCGCTCTTCCTGCTCGCCGCGCGCGAGGAGCCCATGCGCTTCGACCGGGTGGTCTCCGAGTTCGACCAACTGGTCGAGGAGAACGAGCACTTCGAGTTCTACTGGTTCCCGCACACCGACGGCTGCAACACCAAGCGGAACAACCGCAGCCAGGGGCCCGCCGCCCCGGTCCCGGGCGTGCGCGGCTGGATCGACGACGAGTTCCTGTCCAACGGGGTCTTCCAGGCGGCCTGCGCCGTGGGCCGGGCGGCGCCCGCGCTCATCCCGGGCATCGCCCAGGTCTCCAGCCGGGCCCTGTCGGCCCGCGCCTACACCGACATCCCGTACAAGGTGTTCACCCATCCACGTCGTGTGCGTTTCGTGGAGATGGAGTACGCGGTGCCGCGCGAGGCCGCGGTGGAGGTGCTGCGCGAACTGAAGTCCATGGTCGAGTCCTCGCGGTTCAGGATCAGCTTCCCCGTGGAGGTGCGGGTCGCCCCGGCGGACGACATCGCGCTGTCGACGGCCTCCGGCCGGGACACCGCGTACGTCGCGGTGCACATGTACCGCGGCAGCCGGTACCAGGAGTACTTCACGGCGGTCGAGCAGATCATGACCGCCCATCAGGGGCGCCCCCACTGGGGCAAGATCCACACCCGGGACGCGGACTACTTCGCCAAGGCCTACCCGCGCTTCGCCGAGTTCACCGCCCTGCGCGACCGGCTGGACCCGGACCGGCTGTTCCGCAACGACTACCTGCGGCGGGTGCTCGGCGAATAGTTCCACTTGTGTGGTTTTTGTGAAGATCCCGACCCAACTCCCTTGGCGCGCGCGAAGTTCGACGGCGCGGCGCCCCACCGACGTGGCCCAAATGGAGTACTGTGACAAATCCTGGCTCCGGGGGGAGACGGCGCACTCGTCCCGGGGTGCCGTCGATCGAACCGGAGACACTTGACGCCGGGTGGTTCGTTTGGTCACTCAGCGTTGCAAATAGGTAACCGTGCCATAACGGCGAGTCACGGCACATGCCCGACACGCCGGGAAACTCAGCAAGGTTGTGGCAGGCTGCACCCGGGCAGGTCACACTCGTCCATCGGGAGCAGCGACGCACGTGACGTCGGCAGGCACCACCCGGGAGGTAACCGTGCCCGAACTGCGTGTCGTGGCCGTCAGCAACGACGGCACACGGCTGGTGCTCAAGGCTGCCGACAGCACGGAGTACACGCTTCCGATCGACGAACGTCTGCGTGCCGCCATCCGCAACGACCGGGCGCGGCTGGGCCAGATCGAGATCGAGGTCGAGAGCCATCTGCGCCCGCGCGACATCCAGGCGCGGATACGAGCCGGTGCCACCGCCGAGGAGGTCGCGCAGCTCGCCGGGATCCCGGTGGAGCGCGTCCGGCGCTTCGAGGGCCCCGTGCTGGCGGAGCGCGCCTTCATGGCCGAGCGGGCCCGCAAGACCGCGGTGCGGCGTCAGGGCGAGAGCACCGGTCCGCAGCTCGGTGAGGCCGTCGCGGAGCGGCTGCTGCTGCGCGGCGCCGAGAAGGACAGCGTCCTGTGGGACTCCTGGCGGCGTGACGACGGCACCTGGGAGGTGCTCCTCGTCTACCGGGTGGCCGGTGAGCCGCACTCCGCGAGCTGGACGTACGACCCGCCGCGCCGGCTCGTCCAGGCCGTGGACGACGAGGCGCGCGCGCTCATCGGGGAGACGACCCAGGAGGCCGCACAGGAGCCGAGCTACCCCTTCGTGCCGCGGATCGCGCGGCTCCCGCGCGACCGTGCGCTGGAGCGGCCCGACCGCGCCGAGCGGGCGGAACGCACCGCCGAGGAACGGGCGGAGGAGGAGCGCGACTCCCTGACCAGCCTCCTGGAGGCGGTCCCCAGCTTCCGCGGCGACATGGTGGTGCCGGCCCAGGCGGGGCCGCCCTCCGTCACGCCCGACACGCCGGCCGCGGCCACGGTCGCGGAGGACGGTCCCGACACGCCCGGGGCGGAGGAGGAGGCGCCGCCGGCCCCCGCCGCGAGTGCGGGCGCGGGCTCCGCGTACGCCGACGTCCTGATGCCGCGTTCGGTCGGCGCCCACCGCGACCGGCTGGTCGGCTCCACCGACCGCCAGGCCGAGGCGGACGGGGTCCGTCCGGGGCGGCGGGCGACGGTGCCGAGCTGGGACGAGATCGTCTTCGGGAGCCGGCGCAAGAAGCAGGACTGACCGGGGCACGCCGCCCCTCAGGGGGTGCCCCGGTGCGGTCCTCCGTATGGGCCGGCCTCCAGCCGCCGGCGCCCTGTCAGCCCGGTTGCGGCCCGGTCGCGACGTCCCGGCCCGCCGTGGACCACTCGCTCCAGGAGCCGACGTAGAGCGCCGCGGGGATGCCGGCGACCGCCAGGGCCAGCACCTCGTGGGCGCCGGAGACGCCCGAGCCGCAGTAGACGCCGACCTCGGCGCCGGGCATGGCGCCGGCCTTGCCGAAGCGCGCCGCCAGTTCGTCGGCGGCGAGGAAGACTCCGGTGTCCGCGGCGACGTTCTCCGTGGTCGGGGCGTTGACCGCGCCGGGGATGTGACCGGCGACTGGGTCGATGGGCTCGGTGTCGCCCCGGTAGCGCTCCGGCGCGCGGGCGTCCAGGAGGACGCCGCGGCGGGCCAGTGCCGCCGCGTCGTCGGCGGTGAGCACGGGGAGCGCGCCCGGCGCCGCGGTGAACTCGCCCTCCTCGTCGGCGGGGACGTCCGCCTCGAGGGGCAGTCCCGCCGCGGTCCACGCCGCGAGGCCGCCGTCCAGGACGCGGACCCGCTCGTGCCCGGCCCACCGCAGCAGCCACCACGCGCGGGCGGCGCCCCAGCCGGGACCGCCGTCGTAGACCACGACGTCGCGGTCCGGGCCGACGCCCGCGCGGCGCATGGCGGCGGTGAACACCGCGAGGTCCGGGAGGGGATGGCGGCCCGCCGCCCCGGGCGGTCCGGCGAGTTCGGTGTCGAGGTCGACGTAGTGCGCGCCGGGCAGGTGACCGGCCTCGTACGCGGGACGGCCGGGCGGCCCGCCCAGTTGCCAGCGGACGTCCAGAAGGGCGGCGCCTCCCGGGACGCCCTTCGGCAGCGCGGCCAATTCGGTTACGGTAATGACAGGATGCATAAGCCCATTGTGGTCACCCGGCGCGGGAAACCTGCGGCGCGGCCCCGGTCCGCGGCACACCCGGTGGTGCGAGCATCGCTGTGGCACGTCCCCTGCAAGCCCGAGCGTTGCTCCCCAGGAGAGAATTGATGACCGAGGTAGGGAACCGCCACCCGCACGGCACCCCGTGCTGGGTCAGCCTGCTGGCTCACAGCGTCGAGGCCACGCAGGAGTTCTACAGCCATCTGTTCGGCTGGGAGTTCCACCCCGGTCCGCATTCCCTGGGCCTGTACGTGCGCGCCACGCTGGACGGGAAGAGCGTGGCAGGCATCGGCGAGCTGCCCAGGGACCGGCACCTGCCGATCGCCTGGACGACCTACTTCGCCACGGACGACGCCGACAAGACCGCCGAGCTGATCCGGATCTGCGGCGGCACGGTGGGCGTCGGCCCGCTGGACGCGGACGACGCGGGACGGCTGGCCGTCGCCTCGGACCCGATGGGCGCGGTGTTCGGGGTGTGGCAGGCCCGGCACCACCGCGGGACCGAGGTCTTCGGGGTACCGGGCGCGCCGGTCTGGAACGAGCTGGTCACCCGGGAGACCTCGCTGGTCGGCAAGTTCTACTCGGTGGTCTTCGGGCTGGAGACCGACGCGGTCGTCTCCACCGACTTCGACTACCTCACGCTCCACCTCGCCGGCCGTCCGGTCGGCGGGATCCACGGCGTCGGCCGGGCCCTGCCGCGCGACCGCGGAGCGCACTGGATGACGTACTTCGAGGTCGCCGACACCGACGCCGCCGCCCGCCAGGTGACGGACCTGGGCGGGACGGTCATCCGCACGCCGCGCGACTCCGAGTACGGCCGGCTGGCCACCGTGGCGGACCCCGAGGGCGCCGTCTTCACCGTGATCCGGTCCCGGCCGCAGCCGGGGGCCGGCGGCAGCTAGTCGACCGGCAGGACGTCCGGCGAGATCGCCGCCGCGCGCGCTGCGGCCGCGGTCATCCGCCGGATGTGGTGGCGGCGGCAGAGCACCTCGTAGCCGATGTCCGCGCCGGGGCGGTTGACGTCGCCGACGACGACCTGCTCGCCCTCGACGACCATCTCCCCGCCCACCGTGCGGGCGTTGTGGGTGGCACGGGCGCCGCACCAGCACAGGGCCTCGACCTGGAGCACCTCGATCCGGTCGGCCATCTCCACCAGGCGCCGGGACCCCGGGAAGAGCTTGGTGCGGAAGTCGGTGGTGATCCCGAAGGCGAAGACGTCCAGCCGCAGGTCGTCGACGATGCGCGCGAGCTGGTCGATCTGGTCCGGGGTGAAGAACTGGGCCTCGTCGACGATGACGTAGTCGGCGCGGGCGCCGCCGGACAGGTGCGTGACGAGGTAGCCGTAGAAGTCGAAGTCGTCGGCGGCCTCGACGGCCTTGGTCTCCAGGCCGAGCCGGGAGGAGAGGACGCCCTCGCCGGCCCGGTCGTTGCGGGTGAAGATCAGGCCCTCCAGGCCGCGTGCCGAGCGGTTGTGCTCGATCTGCAGGGCGAGGGTGCTCTTCCCGCAGTCCATCGTTCCGGAGAAGAACACGAGCTCAGGCATGAGGAGGCGGCGGCCTTTCGGGGCGGTGGTGGGCGGTGGGCAGGGAGGGCGGTGCGTCAGGTGCGGACTTCCAGCAGCGGCACCAACTGCTCCACGGGGGTCATCGAGCCGTGCAGGCCGACCATGGTGGACTCCCCCGGCTCGGAGCGGGTGGCGACGATCGCGACGTCGTCCCGGGCGACGGCGACGACGTCTCCGATGCGGCCGAGCACCCGGTCCTCCACGACGGGCCCGAACCAGCCCGCGGCGACCGCCTCTTCACGGGAGGCCACCCACATCTGCTCGCCGAGCACCTCGCTCCACACCGCGTGCACGTCGGCTGCGGCACTTGGCACGGCGTAGACATGACGGGCCCGGGCCTCGCCGGCGAGGACGGCGACGCCGGCGCGCAGCTCCCAGTCCTCGTCGAAGTCGATCCGGGACTCCGGGTCGAAGGGGATGTCGATCATGCCGTGGTCGGCGGTGATGTAGAGCGCGCTGCGCGGCGGGAGCTGCTCGGCGAGCCGCTGGGCGAGCCGGTCGGCCATCATCAGCTGGCCGCGCCAGGCGTCGGAGTCGACCCCGTGCCGGTGGCCCATGGAGTCCAGCTCGCTGTAGTACGTGTAGACCAGCGCCCGGTCGGTCGCCGCGAGCCGCTCGGCGGTGAGGTCCATGCGCTCCTCGCCGCTGAGCCGCCCGTGGAAGGTGCCGCCGCTGAGGGCGATCTTCGTCAGCGGGGTGTGCTGGAAGGTCGGCGAGGTGACCTGGCAGGTCTCGATGCCGGCGGCCTGGGCGAGCTGGAAGACCGTGGGGTACGGCTGCCAGACGTACGGGTCGGTCCACGGCTGCCATCGCAGCTGGTTCATCAGCTCGCCGGTGTCCGGGTTCAGCACGGTGTACCCGGCCAGGCCGTGCGCGCCGGGCGGCAGCCCGGTGCCGACGGAGGCGAGCGAGGTCGCGGTGGTGGAGGGGAAGCCCGCGGTGATCGGCCGGCCGCTGCCGGTGGCCGAGCCGGCGATCAGGGAGGTGAGGAACGGCGCCTCGTCGGGATGCCGGCGGATCAGCTCCCAGCCCATGCCGTCGACGAGGAACACGCAGACCCGGTCGGCGGGCACCAGGTCGAGCGCCGTCCGCGGGGCGCCGGTGATGCCGAGCCCGGCGGCGACCGCGGGCAGCAGGTCGCTCAGGGAAGCGCTGCCGTAGCGCGGGGCGGGTGCGGCGTACGGATCGAGCGGTTCGTAGGACGGGGCGGGATGGACCATCAGGAGGCCGCGCCCGCGGTCGCCTCGGAGAGCGCCTGTGCGAAGGCGAGGGCCTGGCGGACGGTCTCGGGGCCGTCGCCCGCCTCGCTGACCCGCAGGCTCAGGTCGTCGGCGCTGGAGGAGCCGGTGTAGCCGTGGTCGGCCTCGCAGTTGGGGTCGCCGCAGGCGGCGGGCTCCAGGTCGATGCGGCTGACCGCGCCCCAGCCGATGGTCAGCACGACCTCGCGGGGCAAGGTGCCCGGGGTGTACGACTCGGGGTTGGCGACGACCCGGCTCAGCACGACCGACGAGATCCGCTCCAGCTTGACCGACTCGGTGGAGGTGGTGGCGTAGGGGCTCGGGGAGGTGTCGTCGGCGCTCTGCTCGTCGGTGTGGCTGACGATGAAGCGGGTGCTGGTCAGGACCAGGACGGTGACGTGCCGGCGGACCTCGTTCGCGTCGAAGGTGGTCTCCTGGTGGACCAGGTACGAGGCGACCGCCTCCCCACCGACGGAGGCCTCCACGGCCTCGGCCACGAGGGCGGGGTAGTAGCCGCTGCGCTCGATCGCCGCGCGCAGCCCCTGGGTCGTCGTACCGGTCTTCGCCATGGCGACCATCCTAGTGCGGAGCACGTGTTCAGAAGGACGACAGTGCACGAGGCCCGAGGTCCGTGCGGGCCGGCGGCCGCGCGAGGCGCACGGAGGCGCCGAGCACGGTGAGGCCGGCGGGGGCCACCACGACCGGTTCGAGGTCGACGGAGACCACCTCGGGCAGGTCGTCGACCAGCCGCGACACCCGCAGCAGCAGCTCCTCCAGGGCGCCGGTGTCCACCGGCTCCGCGCCGCGCCAGCCGAACAGCAGCGGGGCGGCCTTGATGGAGCGGACCAGCTCGGCGACGTCCCGGTCGGTGGCCGGGACCAGCCGGTGCGCCATGTCGTCGAGGAGTTCGGAGGGGGCGCCGGCGATGCCGAAGGAGAGCACGGCGCCCGCGGCCGGGTCGACGGTGGCGCGTACGACCGTGTCGACGCCGCGCGGTGCCATGGCTTGCACGACCAGGTGCAGCTCCTCCGGCTTGCCCAGCCGGGCGGTCAGCTCCTCGAAGGCGCGGCTGAGGTCGTCGGGGCCGGCGATGTCCAGGCGTACGCCGCCGAGGTCGGCGCGGTGCCGCAGGTGGGGCGCGGTGGTCTTGAGGGCGACCGGGTAGCCGAGCCGCCGGGCCGCCTCCAGGGCCGCGTCGATCCCGGGGGCGGGCAGCGTGGGCCGGACCGTGATGCCGTAGCGGGCCAGCAGGGCGGCGGCCGCGGAGTCGTCGAGGGGGACGCCGTGGGTGTCCCCGACGGGCTCCGCCGCCTCGTCGAGCAGCCGGGTGACGTCCTGGCAGGCGCCCGCCTCGTCGACGTCCTCGAACTCCGGCACCCTGCCGGGAACCTGGGCGTCCCTGCGCCACTGGGCGTACGCGGCGGCCCTGGCCAGTGCCTTCACGGCGCGCTCGGCGGCGCCGTACGCGGGGATGCGGACGGCGGCGAGGCGGGTGGCCATGGCCTCCAGGGCGGTGTGGACGATCACGACGGGCTTGCCGGTGCCGGCCTCGTCCGCGGCGGCGTGGAGGGCTTCGGCCAGCGCGGGGTCGTCGCTGCTCGCGGGGGCCTCGCCGAGGTCGGAGCCCACGCGCGGGATGGCGGTGACCACGACGGCGTCGTGGGCGGGGTCGGCGAGGGCGGCGGAGAGGGCGGCCCGGAAGTCCTCGGGGCCGGCGGCCGTGGTGAGGTCGAGCGGGAGGCCCGGTTCCAGCCCGGCGGTGAGGCAGGCGTCGTAGGTGAGCAGGCCGAGCGACTCCGAGTTGCCGAGGACCGCGACGCGGGGGCCCGCGGGCAGCGGGCGGCAGGACAGCAGCAGTCCGGTGTCGAGGAGCTCGGTGACGGTGTCGGTGCGGATGACGCCGGCCTGCCGCAGCAGGGCCGAGACCGTGCTGTCCGCGATGCGGGCGGGGGGCACCGCGTGTCCGGGCGGGGCGGCCGCCGAGTGCCGGGCGCCCTTGACGACGACGACCGGCTTGACGGCGGCGGTGCGCCGGGCGAGGCGGTAGAACTTGCGCGGGTTGCCGAGGGTTTCGAGGTAGAGCAGGGCGACGTCGGTGGCCGGGTCGTCGTACCAGAACTGCAGGATGTCGTTGCCCGAGACGTCCGCCCGGTTGCCGGCGGAGACGAAGGACGACAGTCCGGCGCCGCGCCGGCGCAGCCCGGACAGCAGGGCGATGCCGATGGCGCCGGACTGGGTGAACAGGCCGAGCCGTCCGGCGTCCGGGGTCTGCGGCGACAGCGAGGCGTTGAGCCGGACGTCCTCGGCGGAGTTGAGGATGCCGAACGCGTTGGGGCCGATGACGCGCATCCCGTACGAGTGGGCCTGCCGCACCAGTGCGCGCTGCCTGCGGCGGCCCTCGGCGCCGGACTCGGCGTAGCCGGAGGAGATCACCAGCAGGCCCAGGACGCCGTGCCGGCCGCATGCGTCGACGGCCTCGGCGACGTCGTCGGCGGGCACGGCGATCACGGCGAGGTCCACGGTGTCGGGGATCTCGGCGACGGAGCGGTGGGCGGGGACGCCCTCCGGGTCGAGGGTGCGCAGGTCCTCGGGGAAGGAGCGGTTCACGGCGTGTACGCGGCCGGTGTAGCCGCCCGCGACGATGTTCCGGAGCACTCCGCGGCCGACGCCGCCCGGCCGGCGGCCGGTGCCGATGACGGCCACGGAGGCGGGGGCGAGCAGTCGCTGGACGGAGCGGGCCTCGGCGCGCTGCTCGCGGGCGCGCATGACGGCGAGGGACTGCTCGGTGGGCTCCAGGTCGCATTCGAGCCGGACGACGCCGTCGGTGAAGCTGCGCTGCTGGGTGTAGCCCGCGTCGGTGAAGACCTTGATCATCTTGCGGTTGGAGGGCAGCACCTCGGCGATGAAGCGACGGATGCCGCGCTCGCGGGCCACCGCCGCGATGTGCTCCATCAGGGCGGAGGCCACCCCGCGGCCCTGGTGCGCGTCCTGGACCAGGAAGGCGACCTCGGCCTCGCCGTCGTCGGTGCGGTCGTAGCGGACGGTCGCGATGAACTCGCCGCCGACCAGGGCCGCCAGGCCGACGCGGTCACGGTAGTCGTGGTGGGTGAAGCGGTGCACGTCCCGGTCGGAGAGCCGGGGGTAGGGCGCGAAGAAGCGGTAGTACTTGGACTCGTCGGAGACCTTCTCGTAGAAGCTGACCAGCCGTCCCGCGTCGTCCGGCGCGATGGGCCGGACGTGGGCGATCCCGCCGTCGCGCAGGACCACGTCCGCCTCCCAGTGGACCGGGTAGTCGCGCTCTGCGGCGGACGGCGTCGTCATGGCCCAAGCGTACGGGCACCTGCCGGTCGCGGGACCGGTGCGACGATGTGGGGACGGACCGGTGTCCGAGGCATGGCAGACTGGTCTAGACCTCCCAGGAACGACCCGAAGGGCAACACCATGGCTGAGCGCCGCGTCACCATCGGCTGGGCCGAGGGCCTGCACGCACGTCCCGCTTCGATCTTCGTCCGCGCCGCCACCGCCGTGGGCGCCCCCGTCACCATCGCGAAGGCGGACGGGGCCCCGGTCAACGCCGCCTCGATGCTCGCCGTGCTGAGCCTGGGCGTGGCCGGCGGCGAGGAGGTCGTGCTGGCCTCCGACGCGGAGGGGGTGGACGCCGCTCTGGACAGCCTCGCCAAGCTCGTCTCCGAAGGCCTGGACGAACTCCCCGAGACCGTCTGACAGCGCGCGGAGCCGCGGTGCGGCAAAAGGGGCGGGCCTGCGCGTGAAATCCGGCCGGATTTCGCGGACCCGCCCCTTCGCCATTGCGAGGTCATTTTCGGGCAGCGCGCAGCACAATAGGGCACGGAAATACCCCGCGCACAATTCCCCAAGTTGTATACGGCACTTCTGTTAAACCCGGCCGCGCGAAGTGTGTACGGCGTGTTTCCGATTCCTCACCGCGCCGCGGCGCCGCGCCCCGTGCTCTCCGGACGGCGCAGCCGGTGCACCGCCGTCGCCCGCTCCACATGGGCCGCCATCAGCCGCCGGGCCCGCTCCGCGTCACCGCGTGCCACCGCGTCCACGACCGCCCCGTGCTCCTCCCAGGACTCCACGGCCCGCCCAGGGGTGTCCACCGCGTACACCCAGGCGATCTTGTGCCGCAGCTGGGTCAGCAGCGCCACCAGGGTCGGGCTGCCGGAAGCCTGGGCCAGCGTCTCGTGGAACCAGCCGTCCAGCGCGGGCAGGTCGGACAACTGGCGCCGGAGGGAACGTTCCTGGCCCAGCCGGACGAGCCCGCGCAGCACCTTCACATGGGCCTCGGTGCGCCGCTGCGCCGCCCGCGCGGCGCCCAGCGGCTCCAGCAGGGCACGGATGTCCAGCAGGTCGGCGGCCTCCTGCTCGGTCGGCTCGGCCACGGACGCCCCGGCGTGCCGGCGGGTCCGCACGAAGCCCTCGGACTCCAGGGTGCGCAGCGCCTCGCGCACCGGGACCCGGGACACCCCGTAGCGCTTGGCCAACTGCTCTTCGGTCAGCCGGCTCCCCGGCGCGAAGAACCCGCTGATGATGTCGTCACGGATCGCGGTGCACACCGCCCGGGCCGAAATCGGGCGGCCCGCGCCGCCGGCCCCCTTCACGTACGACCCCACATCGCAGGTTCCTTTCGGTGCGCGCCGACGGCCGTCCTTTAATCCCCGTGTAACGGAGGAGCCGGCGTTTCTGCCGCGACTCTATTCCAGCACGCCGCCGATTCCGACGGCTGCCCTGAATTCATGGAGCATTTTTGGACACCCCGCGGCCGGGAAGCGCCGGCATGCCGAAGGCCCCGGCGGGGGAACCGGGGCCTTCGTGTGGGGGGAGGGGAATGGCTCAGATGCGGACGCCCTTGGAACGCAGGTACGCCAGCGGGTCCACGTCGGCGCCGTAGGACGGTGCCGTACGGGCCTCGAAGTGCAGGTGCGGCCCCGTCACGTTGCCGGTGGCGCCCGACAGGCCGATCTGCTGCCCCGCGGAGACGGTCTGGCCCACGGACACGCCCAGCGAGGACAGGTGGGCGTACTGGGTGTACATGCCGTCCGCGTGGCGGATCACGACGTTGTTGCCGTAGGAGCCGCCCCAGCCCGCCTCGACGACGGTGCCCGCGCCGGCGGCGTGCACCGGGGTGCCGACGGAGGCCTGGAAGTCCACGCCGGTGTGGTAGCCGGAGGACCACAGGCTGCTGGTCGCGTGGTAGGGCGTGCCGATGGAGCCGGCGACCGGCAGCATCCAGCCGCCGAGCGTGCCGCGGCCCTTGGCGGCGCTCCGGGAGGCGTGCGCGGTGCCGCTCTCCCGGGCCGCCTTGGCCTTGGCCGCCTTGGCGGCGGCCTCCTTGGCGGCGGCCTCCTTGGCGGCACGCTTGGCGCGCGCGACAAGGGCGTCGTGGCGCTTCTGCGCGACGACGGCGGCCCGGTGCTGGGCCGAGGCCTGGTCGGCGAGGTGCGCGGCGAGGTCCCCGGCGACCGCGGCGCAGCGGGCGAAGGCGGAACCCTCGGCCCTGGCGTCGGCAGCCGCGGCGGGCACGACGAACGCGCCGGTGGTGACGGTGGTCAGCGCGGCGGCGCCGGCCAGGGTGGAACGTATGGAGAACGACGCCATGGGCAGGCGGGGATCCTTTCCTTCCTTCTCGCCTACCGGGTTAGCTGACGGGTTCGGAGCAGGAAGGTCTCCTACGGGCGGCGGCAGGCCGCCCGATTCACCCCAGGGACATCTCAGGTGGGTCCCCGGCTCCCCAGGCTCACGCCTGACGGGGACTCGGCGATCGTTGCTCCGGTGCCGCGGGAGGCGGCTGCTTCCGCCGGGCAACCCGAGGACGTTAACCAGGCGTTGCTCCCGGTTCCAAAAAAATCCGGCAATATGTGCGGGATGCCACACCGGCCGCCAACCGGTCGCAACCGTCCGCAATACCGCGATGCCGCAGCTCCCCGGCGGTGCGCACCCCTCCCGGAAGCCCCCGCACGGCCGTGGCGCGGGCCGCGGTGACCGGCGTCACCGTCCGGCCCGGCCGAACGGGACCCGGTGGCGGCACCGCGTACGTAGGGTCACGGGGTGACCACGACACCAGGGGCGGCCACCGACGCCGCCCGCGCCGCCGAGGACTTCCTGCGCGCCTTCCACGACCGGATGCCCGGCCGTCAGTCGGAGGGGACCGAGGCCGCCCCCACCCGCGACGGGCGGACGAGTTACGAGGTGCTCGCCGAGCGTGTCGCCGGCGCCCGGCGGGTCCTGGACCTCGGCTGCGCGGACGGCGCCCTGCTGGAACTGCTCGCCGGGCGCGGGGCCGAGGTTCCCGCCGGCGTCGACCTGTCGGAGGGCGAGCTGGCCCTCGCCCGCCGGCGGCCCGCGCTGGCCGGCGCCGACCTGCGGCAGGGGCGTGCGCAGGAGCTGCCCTTCGCCGACGGCTCCTTCGACGCCGTGGTCTCCCACATGGCGCTCATGCTGATGTCGGACGCCGACCGGGTCGTGGCCGAGGCCGCCCGGGTGCTCGCACCGGGCGGCACGTTCGCCGTCGCCGTCGGCGGCGGGCCCGTCCCCGGCGAGGCCGTGGAGCTCTTCCTGACGCTGGCCGTGCCGTACTTCAAGGCGGCGCAGCGGCGTCTTCCGCGGCTGGGCGACCGCAGGACACGGAGCCGGGAGGGGCTCGACGGGCTCCTCGCACCCCTCGGCTTCGCACCGCTGTCCTGGGAGACGGTCGTCATCGGCATGGACGGGACGCCCCACGAGGTCTGGTCCGCCCTCACCGGGACGTTCTACGACATGGAGGTCCTGGACGAGGAGCCGACCGAGGAGCTGCGCGCCGTGTTCCTGGACCGGGCCGCAGGCCTGAGCGGAGCCGGCGGACGCGTTCCGTGCGGCATGCGGATCAACGTGGCGGCGGCCCGGCTGGACCGCTGAACGGGTAGCCCCGCGCACCGCGGCCCCGGGTGCCGCAAGGGCATCCGGGGCCGCGGTGCGGAGCTACCGGTCAGCCGCCCGTGACGACCTCGACCGGGCCGATGCCCAGCTCGCGGATCGGGTCCGCGATGACGGAGGCGTCGCCGACGAGGACGACCACGAGCCGGTCCAGGGGGAAGGCGTTGACGGCCGCGGCCGTCGCCTCCACCGTGCCGGTGACGGCCAGCCGCTCGTAGAGCCGGGCCTGGAAGTCGTCCGGCAGGGACTGCTCGACCTGGTCGGCGAAGGTCCCGGCCACCGCCGAGGCGGTCTCGTAGCGCAGCGGCGCGACGCCCACCAGGTTCTGCACGGCGGCGTCGCGCTCCTCGTCGGTGAGCCCCTCCGCCGCCAGGGTGCGCAGCACCTGCCAGGTGTCGGCCAGCGCGGGCGCGGTGACGTCGGTCGCCACGGACCCGCTGATGCCGAGCAGGGAGACGCCGGTGCCCTCGGGCGTGGACAGCAGCACCTGGCCGAAGGCCCGCACGCCGTAGGTGTAACCCTTCTCCTCGCGCAGGACGCGGTCCAGGCGCGAGGTCAGCGTGCCGCCGAGGCAGTACGTGCCGAGCACCTGGGCGGCCCACACGGGATCGTGGCGGTCCGCGCCGGCGCGGCCGATGAGCACCTGGGTCTGGACGGACCCGGGCCGGTCGACGATCACGACGCGCGCGGTGTCGTCCGCGGTGATCGCGGGCAGCGGGCGGCGCTCGGCGGGCTTGCCGCTCCACTCCCCCAGCGTGCTCTCGAGCAGCGCCTCCAGGTCGATCCCGGTGAAGTCGCCGACCACGACGGCCGTCGAGGTGGACGGCCGTACGTGCGTGTCGTAGAAGGCACGGACGGCGGAGGCGTCGATGCGCGCGACCGTCTCCTCGGTGCCCTGGCGCGGCCGGGAGCAGCGCAGGTCGGCGGCGAACAGCTCCTTGGACAGCGCCATGGCGGCGCGCCGCGCGGGGTTGGCCAGCTCGTGCGGGATCTCGTCGAGGCGGTTGCGCACCAGCCGCTCGACCTCGCCGTCCGGGAACGCCGGGGCGCGCAGCGCGTCGGCGAGCAGGCCGAGGGCCTTGTCGAGACGGGAGGCGGGGACCTCCAGGGAGACCCGCACGCCGGGGTGATCGGCGTGCGCGTCGAGGGTGGCCCCGCAGCGCTCCAGCTCGGCGGCGAACTCCTCGGCGGTGTGCTTGTCGGTGCCCTCGGACAGGGCCCGGGCCATGATCGTGGCGACGCCGTCCAGGCCCTCGGGCTCGGCGTCGAGCGGCGCCGTGAGCAGCACCTCGACGGCGACGACCTTCTGGCCGGGGCGCCGGCTGCGCAGCACCGTCAGCCCGTTGGGCAGCGTGGACCGCTCGGGGGCCGGGAAGTCCCAGGGCTTGGGCTGTCCCGGCCGTGGCTGCGGGTGGAACGTCATGGTGGTGTGGACGTCGGTCACTGGTCCGCGCCCTCCTCGTCCTCGTCGGAGTCCTCGCCGGACGCGTCCGGCGAACCCGTGGGCTCGTAGACCAGCACGGCGCGGTTGTCGGGCCGCAGGGTGGCCGCGGCGACGGCGCGCACCTCGTCCGCGGTGATGTCCAGGATGCGCTTGACGGCGGTCAGCGCGAGCTGCGGGTCGCCGAACAGCACGGCGTACCGGCACAGTTCGTCGGCACGGCCGCCGACCGTGGCGAGCCGGTCCAGCCACTCGCGCTCGAGCTGGGCCTGCGCCCGCTCCATCTCCTCCGGGGTCGGGCCCTCCTCGGCGAAGCGGGCCAGTTCCTCGTCGACGGCGGCCTCGATGGTGGGCACCTCGACGCCGCTGGACGTCTTCACGTCGAGCCAGCCGAGCGACGGCGCCCCGGCCAGCCTCAGCAGGCCGAACCCGGCCGCGACGGCGCTGCGGTCCCGGCGCACCAGGCGGTTGTGCAGCCGGGAGGACTCACCGCCGCCGAGGACGGTCAGCGCCAGGTCCGCGGCGTCGGACTCGCGGGTGCCGTCGTGCGGCAGCCGGTAGGCGGCCATCAGGGCGCGCGAGGGGACGTCCTCCTCGACGACCTCGCGGAGCTCCCCGCCGATCACCCCGGGGAGTGAACCGTCACGGGGCGCCGGCTTGCCGTCGTGGGACGGGATGGTGCCGAAGTACTTCTCGATCCAGGCCAGCGTCTGCTCCGGGTCGATGTCCCCGACGACCGCGAGGACGGCGTTGTTCGGAGCGTAGTAGGTCCGGAAGAAGGCGCGCGCGTCCTCCAGGGAGGCGGCGTCCAGGTCCGCCATCGAGCCGATGGGGGTGTGGTGGTACGGGTGGCCGTCCGGGTACGCCATCGCGGTCAGCCGCTCGAAGGCGGTGCCGTAGGGGACGTTGTCGTACCGCTGGCGGCGCTCGTTCTTGACCACGTCACGCTGGTTGTCCAGGCTCTGCAGGTCCAGTGCGGACAGCAGGCTGCCCATGCGGTCGGCCTCGAGCCAGAGCGCGAGCTCCAACTGGTGGGCCGGCATGGTCTCGAAGTAGTTGGTGCGCTCGAAGCTGGTGGTGCCGTTGAGGGAGCCGCCGGCGGACTGGACCAGTTCGAAGTGGCCGTTGCCCTTGACGTTCGCCGAACCCTGGAACATCAAGTGCTCGAAGAGGTGGGCGAGTCCGGTACGGCCCTTCACCTCGTGGCGGGAACCGACGTCGTACCAGAGGCAGACCGCGGCGACCGGGGTGAGGTGGTCCTCGGAGAGCACGACGCGCAGGCCGTTGGCCAGGCGGTGCTCGGTCGCGGTGAGGCCGCCGGATTCTGCCTCCGGCGTGGCCGTGTGACCCATGGGCAAGCTGTCCTTCCGGTCGCGTACTCGTTGTTTTGTGCTGAGACCTGCCACTCTAGGCAGCGGACAAACGGCCCGCGAAGTTCCCGTCACCGCCACGTATGAGGCGGGGGGGTGGTCCGGGCTGTCGGTGGGGCGGTCCACAATGGTCCGCGACAGTCCCGTGTCCTTATCCGATGAGGTCCAGCCGAAGGAGCAGCGCCCTGATGGCCCGCCGCACCACGAAGACCCCGCCGCCGGACGATTTCGAGGAGCGCATCCTCGACATCGACGTCGTCGACGAGATGCAGGGGTCCTTCCTCGAGTACGCCTACTCGGTCATCTACTCGCGCGCCCTCCCGGACGCCCGCGACGGGCTCAAGCCGGTGCACCGGCGGATCGTCTACCAGATGAACGAGATGGGGCTGCGCCCCGAGCGCGGCTTCGTGAAGTGCGCCCGCGTCGTCGGCGAGGTGATGGGCAAGCTCCACCCGCACGGCGACTCCTCGATCTACGACGCGCTGGTGCGCATGGCCCAGCCGTTCTCGATGCGCGTGCCGCTGGTCGACGGCCACGGCAACTTCGGCTCGCTCGGCAACGACGACCCGCCGGCCGCGATGCGGTACACGGAGTGCCGCACGACGCCCGCCGCGATGCTGATGGTCGAGTCGATCGACGAGGACACCGTCGACTTCACGCCGAACTACGACGGCCAGGAGCAGGAGCCGGTGGCCCTGCCCGCCGCCTACCCGAACCTGCTGGTCAACGGCGCCTCGGGCATCGCGGTCGGCATGGCGACCAACATGCCGCCGCACAACCTGGGCGAGGTCATCGCGGCCGCCCGCCACCTGATCCGCTACCCGAACGCGGACCTCGAGACGCTGATGCGGTACGTCCCCGGCCCGGACCTGCCGACCGGCGGCCGGATCGTGGGCCTGGACGGCGTCCGGGACGCGTACGAGACCGGCCGCGGCACGTTCAAGATCCGCGCCACGGTGGCCGTCGAGGACGTGACGGCCCGCCGCAAGGGCCTGGTGGTGACCGAGCTGCCGTTCGCGGTCGGCCCGGAGAAGGTCATCTCCAAGATCAAGGACCTGGTCGGCTCGAAGAAGCTGCAGGGCGTCGCGGACGTCAAGGACCTCACCGACCGCGAGCACGGACTGCGGCTGGTCATCGAGGTGAAGAACGGCTTCCACCCCGAGGCCGTCCTGGAGCAGCTGTACAAGCTGACCCCCATGGAGGAGTCCTTCGGCATCAACAACGTGGCGCTGGTCGACGGCCAGCCGCTCACGCTGGGCCTGAAGGAACTGCTGGAGGTCTACCTCGACCACCGCTTCGAGGTCGTCCGGCGGCGCAGCGAGTTCCGCCGCGGCAAGCGCCGGGACCGCCTCCACCTGGTGGAGGGCCTGCTGGTCGCCCTGGTCGACATCGACGAGGTCATCTCGATCATCCGCTCCAGCGACAACGCCGCCCAGGCCAAGGAGCGCCTCATCGAGCGCTTCGCGCTGTCGGAGATCCAGACCCAGTACATCCTCGACACCCCGCTGCGCCGGCTGACCCGCTTCGACCGGATTGAACTGGAGTCCGAGCGGGACAGGCTGACCGCCGAGATCGAGGAGCTCACCCGGATCCTGGAGTCCGACGCCGAGCTGCGCAAGCTGGTCGGCGCCGAGCTGGCGGCGGTCGCCAAGAAGTACGCCACCGAGCGCCGCACCCTGCTGATGGAGCCGGGCGCGGCCCCCGTCGCGGCCGTGCCGCTGGAGGTCGCCGACGACCCGTGCCGCGTGCTGCTCTCCTCCACCGGGCTGCTGGCCCGTACGGCGAACGGCGAGGCCCTGGCCCCGGGCGACGGCAAGCGCGTCAAGCACGACGTGATCGTCTCGGCGATCCCGACGACGGCGCGGGCCGACATCGGGATGGTCACCTCCACCGGGCGCCTGCTGCGGATCGCCGTGATCGACCTGCCGATCCTGCCGGAGACCTCCGGTGCGCCGAACCTGGCGGGCGGGGCGCCGCTCGCGGAGTTCCTGTCGCTGGAACCGGACGAGCAGGTGCTCTGCCTCACCACGCTCGACGAGTCCTCGCCGGGTCTGGCGCTCGGCACCGAGCAGGGCGTGGTCAAACGCGTCGTGCCGGACTACCCGGCGAACAAGGACGACCTGGAGGTCATCGCGCTCAAGGAGGGCGACCGCATCGTGGGTGCGGTCGAACTGCGCACCGGCGAGGAGGACCTGGTCTTCATCACCGACGACGCACAGTTGCTGCGCTACCCGGCGGGCCAGGTCCGTCCGCAGGGCCGCCCGGCGGGCGGCATGGCCGGCATCAAGCTGACGGACGGCGCGAAGGTGATCTCCTTCACCGCCGTCGACCCCTCGGCCGACGCCGTGGTCTTCACCCTCGCCGGGGCCCGGGAGACGCTCGCAGGCGCCGAGGAGGGCACGGCCAAGCTCACGCCGTTCGACCAGTTCCCGCGCAAGGGAAGGGCGACCGGCGGCGTGCGCTGCCAGCGCTTCCTGAAGGGCGAGGACATGCTGCTCCTCGCCTGGGCCGGCTGCACCCCGGCCCGTGCCGCCACCTCCACGGGCGCGCCGGCCGACCTCCCGCCCAAGGACCCGCGCCGGGACGGCTCGGGCGTGGCCCTCACCAAGCGGGTCTCGGTGGTCGCCGGCCCGGTGTGACCGGCACGTCCACAGCGATGAGGGGCGCGGCACCCGGTACGGGTGCCGCGCCCCTCGGCGTACGCGGTGTCAGGACGCGTACGCCTGCGCCCCGCCGGGTCCGGCCGGGTCGTCCAGGCGCAGCCACACGCAGGTGTCCCGGGGCAGCCGGCCGTCCTCGGCGAGCGGTCCGCTGGCCAGCAGGAGCTGCCGGTGCGCGGGGAGCGCGGCGGGGTCCGCGGACAGGTTGACCACGCAGGCGAACCCGCCCGCACGGCGGAAGGCGAGCACGTCGCCGGGACCGTCGAGCCAGTCCATCGGGCCCTCGCCGAGGCCGGGTTCCGCGCGGCGGAGCTCCAGCGCCGTCCGGTACAGGCTCAGCAGGGAACCGGGGTCCGTCTCCTGCACCTCGGCGGTGTAGCGCGCCCAGTCCGCCGGCTGCGGCAGCCAGGGGTGCTCGCCCCCGAAGCCGTACGGCGGCGCGTCCCCCGACCAGGGCAGCGGCACCCGGCAGCCGTCACGGCCCGGGTCGGTGCCGCCGGAGCGGAAGTACATCGGGTCCTGCAGCAGTTCGGCCGGGATGTCCTCGACCTCGGGCAGCCCCAGTTCCTCACCCTGGTACAGGTAGACCGAGCCGGGCAGGGCCAGGGTCAGCAGGGCGGCGGCGCGGGCGCGCCGGGTGCCGAGCTCCAGGTCCGTGGGGATGCCGTGGGCCTTGGTCTTGAAGTCGAAGCCCGTGTCGGCGCGGCCGTACCGGGTGACCGTACGCGTCACGTCGTGGTTGGCCAGCACCCAGGTCGCGGGGGCACCGACCGGAGCGTGCGCGGCGAGCGTCGCGTCGACGGAGGCGCGCAGCCGGCCGGCGTCCCACGGGCAGGCGAGGAAGTCGAAGTTGAAGGCGGTGTGCAGCTCGTCGGGACGCAGGTAGCGGGCGAAGCGCTCGGTGTCCGGCAGCCACACCTCGCCGATCAGCACGCCGTCGTAGGGGTCGGCGACGCTGCGCCAGGAACGGTAGATGTCGTGCAGCTCGTCGCGGTCGATGTAGGGGTGCGGGTCGGTGCCCTCCACGAAGTCGGGCAGGTCCGGGTCCTTGGCGACCATGGCCGCCGAGTCGATGCGCACCCCGGCCACGCCGCGCTCGAACCAGAAGCGCAGGACGTCCTCGTGCTCCCTTCGCACCGCGGGGTGGGCCCAGTTGAGGTCGGGCTGCTCCGGGGCGAACAGGTGCAGGTACCAGTCGCCGTCCGGGAGCCGGGTCCAGGCTGAGCCGCCGAACTGCGAACGCCAGCCGTTGGGCGGCAGCTCGCCGTCCTCGCCACGGCCGGTGCGGAAGTGGAACAGCTTGCGCTCGGCGCTGCCGGGCCCGGCCTCGAGGGCCGCCTGGAACCAGACGTGCTGGTCGGAGATGTGGTTGGGGACGATGTCGATGATGGTGCGGATGCCCAGGGCGCGTGCCTCGGCGATCAGCTTCTCGGCGTCTGCCAGGGTCCCGAAGGCCGGGTCGATGGCCCGGTAGTCGGCGACGTCGTAGCCGCCGTCGGCCATCGGCGAGGGGTACCAGGGGTTGAACCAGAGCGCGTCCACACCCAGCGCGGCCAGGTACGGCAGTCTGGACCGCACCCCGGCGAGGTCGCCGGTGCCGTCCCCGTCTCCGTCGGCGAAGCTGCGTGCGTACACCTGGTAGATGGCGGCGCCGCGCCACCACGCGTCGGTGGCCTCGGCCGGGTGGGTGTCTGCCACGTGACTGGTCCTTTCGGGCAGCTGGGACCGCGCCGCCCGCCCTGTGGCGGGCGGCGTGGTGCTGGACGGGTGCGGCCGGAGGCCGTCGGGGCCGGGCCTCAGCCCTTGAGGCCGCCGGCGGTGAGGCCGCTCATGATGTTGCGCTGGAAGATCAGGAAGATCAGCAGGGTGGGCACCGAGGCCATCGCGATGGCCGCGACCAGCCAGTTCTCCGGCACCCCGCTGGCGAGCGAGTAGATGCCGACGTTGAGCGTCTGCTTCGTCGGGTCGGGCAGGGTGAGCATCGGCCAGAGGAAGTCCTTCCAGACCCCGACGATCGCGAAGATGGAGACCACTCCGAGGATCGGGCGGGAGATCGGCAGGACGACCGACCACAGGGTGCGCAGCTGGGAGGCCCCGTCGATGGCGGAGGCGTCCAGCAGTTCCTGCGGCACCGAGTCGAAGAACCGCTTCAGCAGGAAGATGTTGAAGGCGTTGGTGACCGACGGCAGCCAGATCACCCAGGGCGAGTTGAGCAGGTTGCGCTGGAAGATCGGCACGTCCAGCACGGTCAGGTACTGCGGTACGACCAGGACGGTGGCCGGGATCATCAGCGTGGCGAGCATCATCCCGAGGATCACGTTGCCCAGCACCGGACGGAGCTTGGACAGCGAGTAGGCGGCCGCCACGTCGAACACGAGCTGGAAGGCGAGTGCCCCGAAGGCGTACCAGAGGGTGTTGAGCAGCAGGTGGGACAGGTCCATCACGTCCCAGGCGCTCTTGTAGTTCTCGGGGTGCAGGGCCTGCGGGAAGGCGGTGGGCGGGATCTGCGCGAACTCCTGGGTGGACTTCAGGCCGTTGGAGGCCATCCAGTACAGCGGGCCGAGGAAGACCAGCGTGAAGGCGACCAGTACCAGGGCGAGGACGGTCCGGTAGACGATCCTGCCGCGGCGGCTGGCCAGCTGCGTCGGTGATATCAGCGTTCGGGTGCTGCTGCTCATCGGTGGTTCCCCGCCCTACTCGTCCGTGGCGCGGCTGAGCCGCACGTACCCGGCGGAGAAGACCGCCAGCAGTACGAGCAGGACCAGGCCGAGCGCCGCGGCGCTGCCGTAGTTGTTGAAGCTGAAGGCGTACTGGTAGATCAGGTAGACGACGGTGGTGGTGGAGCCCTCCGGGCCGGCGCCGCCGGTCAGCAGGAACGGCTCGGTGAAGACCTGCATCGTGGCGATGATCTGCATGAGCAGCATCAGCGACAGGATCAGCCGGGTCTGCGGGATCGTCACGTGCCAGATCTTGCGCAGGAGCCCGGCGCCGTCGAGCTCGGCGGCCTCGTAGAGCTCGCCGGGGATGCCCTGGAGCGCGGCCAGGTAGATCAGGGTGGCGCCGCCCATGTTCATCCACGTGGAGGCGATGACCACCGACAGCATCGAGGTGCTGGTGGACTGCAGCCACTGCTGCTGGGGCAGGTGCAGCACCTCGAAGATGCGGTTGAACAGGCCGTACTCGGGGTTGTAGAAGTTCTTGAAGAGCAGCACCGAGGCCACCGGCGGCAGCATCACCGGCAGGTACACCAGCAGTCTCAGGTAGCCCCGCGCGTGCCGTAGTTCGTTGAGCAGCAGGGCGATGACGAACGGCACCGCGAAGCCGAGCAGCAGCGCCAGGGCGGTGAAGAGCAGGGTGTTGCGCCAGGCCTGCCAGAACGCGGGGTCGTGGAAGACGTAGTTCAGGTTCGACCAGCCGGCCCAGGTGGTGGCCCCGTCCTCGGTCTTCTGGAAGGCCAGCAGGACCTCCCTGACCATCGGGTACCAGGAGAAGAACCCGAAGCAGAGCACGGCGCCGATCAGGAAGCCGTGCGCGGTGAGGTTGCGGCGCAGGGCGCGGCCGGCCCGCCCCGGACGGCGGCCGTCCGGGGCGGGGCGGCGCACCGTACGGCGCGACCGGCTCTTCGCGGGAGTGCTGGTGGGCAGGGTGGGGGCGCTGGGGGCCGACATCGTCGCTCCTGGGTGCCGGGTGCCGAGGGGGCCTGGGCTACTGGTTGGCGAGGACCTGGTTGACCTGGGTCTCCGCGGTGGACAGCAGCTTGGCGGGGTCCGCACTCTTGTTGGTGAGGACACCGGACATCACGTTGTCCAGGACCTTGTAGATCTCCTGGGCCTTCGGCGGCTCGGCCTTGCCGGGGATCGGGTTGTCCATGAAGGCGCGGAAGTTCTCCACCGGCATCGTGGCGCTCTCGGTCTTCAGCTGGTCGTCCTTGGTCTTGCTGGCACCGATGAAGAAGGCCGGCTGGGGCAGACCGACGGGCAGGCCGTCCGCCTTGGAGCGCGCGTACTCGAACTGGCCCTTGCCGACGCTGAGCGTCTTGAAGTTCAGCCAGGCGATGGCGGCCTTGATCTTGTCGGGCGAGCTGCCCTTCTTGATCATGTAGTCGTTGCCGCCGAAGAGGGTGGCCTTGCCGCCGGGGATCGGGCCCATGCCGAAGTTGGCGTAGTCGGCGCCGAGCTGCTGGACCATGTACGTGATGTCGTCCGGCGCGGCCAGGAACATGCCGAGCTTGTCGGTGGCCATCTGCTTCTGCAGGTCGCCCCACTTGAGCAGCTGCGTCTGGCCCATGCTGTTGTCGGTCCAGCGCATGTCGTGCAGGTTCTGCACCACCTGCTTGCCGAGGTCGGTGTTGAACCCCGCCTTGGTGCCGTCCGCGGAGACGACGTCGCCGCCCAGGCCGTACATCGTGGCCGTGAAGTGCCAGCCGCCGGTGTTCTGGGCGCTGTAGTCGCCGTACCCGGCGATGCCCTTGCCGAGGCCGGCGATCGCCTTGGCCGCGGTGCGCACGTCCT
The DNA here is from genome assembly GCF_033792725.1 of Streptomyces sp. PA03-5A. Taxonomy (NCBI): domain Bacteria; kingdom Bacillati; phylum Actinomycetota; class Actinomycetes; order Kitasatosporales; family Streptomycetaceae; genus Streptomyces; species Streptomyces sp. PA03-5A. The sequence goes on from NZ_JARAVL010000001.1 coordinate 517,850, forward strand.
CCCAGGTGGTGGGCGGCTTGTTGGGGTCGAGGCCGGCCTGCTGGAAGAGCTTGCGGTTGATCAGCAGGCCCATGGTGTAGTTGCTGGTGGGCAGGCCGTAGAGCTTGCCGTCCTTCTTCAGGACGTTCAGCACGTTGGGGTCGATGTCGTTCAGGGCCGGGACGGTCTTGTCGGTGACGTACGCGGAGATGTCCGCGGCGCCGTCGTTGTCGAGCACCTGCTGCAGGTCGGTGAAGTACGTGTAGAACACGTCCGGCTGGGACTTGGCCTTCAGCGCGGCCGTGAAGCGGGCCGGCTCCTCGCACTGGCCGGGCGTCGACTTACCGTCGATCGTCACGTTCGGGTACTTCTTGTTGAAGGCGGCGACGTCCTCCTTCCACTCCTTGAGCTCCGCCTTCTTCGCGGCCGGCGGCATGCAGTCGATGGTCAGCGTGACCTTGGCCTTCGGGTCCAGCGGGGCGGTGGGGTCGGACGAACCGCCGCCCGCGTCGTTGTCGTTGTCCGCACTGCTGCTGGTGCCGCAGGCGGTGAGGACGGCCAGGGCCATCACGGAGACGAGCGTGGCCGCGGAGGCACGGCGAGCGGGGCGGAACCAGGAGCTTCTCATCGGTGGTCCCCTTCGGGCATGAGCGTGGAAGCCCCCGACCACACGCAGCGGGGGCGTCGCACACTCAAGCACCACAAACAGGTGTCCGCAAGATCTCGCGCAGATTTCGCAAAAGATTGACGGCCTTGCGCAGCTCGGCAACGAAGCACGCGAACACCGGGAACGGAGCGGGAACCCCGAGGCCGCAAACGCGGACCGGGCGGTTCCGACGACGTCGGAACCGCCCGGTCCGCGGGGGCGCGCGGCCGCTCAGCCGCGCACGGGCCCCGTCGTCCCGCGGACGACCAGCTCGGGCTCGTACAGCAGCTCGTCGGAGGCCACCTGCTTGCCCGCGATCTTCAGTGCGAGCAGCTCGACGGCGGTGCGGCCCATCGCCTCGATGGGCTGCCGCACCGTGGTCAGCGGCGGGTCGGTGCAGGTCATGAACGCCGAGTCGTCGTAACCGACCACGGAGACGTCGCCGGGCACGGACAGCCCCAGCCGGCGCGCCGCCCGCACCGCGCCCAGCGCCATCGGGTCGTTGGCGCAGATGATCCCGGTGACCCCGCGCTCCCAGAGCTTGGCGGCCGCGGCCTGGCCGCCCTCCAGCGTGAACATCGCCCGCCCGACGTGCTCGTCGGGCAGCGACCCGCCGCCCGCGGCGGCCGCGGCCCGCGCCGCGGTCAGCTTGCGCCGCGACGGCATGTGGTCGGTGGGCCCGAGCAGCAGGCCGATCCGCTCGTGGCCCAGCGAGGACAGGTGCCGCCAGGCCTGCTCCACGGCGACCGCGTCGTCGCACGACACCCGCGGGAAACCGAGGTCCTCTATCGCGGCGTTGATCAGCACCACCGGCAGGTTCCGCTCGGCCAGCAGGCGGTAGTGGTCGTGCGGCGCGTCCGCCTGCGCGTACAGACCGCCGGCGAAGACCACGCCGGAGACGTGCTGCTGCAGCAGGAGCGAGACGTAGTCCGCCTCCGACACCCCGCCCGCGGTCTGCGTGCACAGCACCGGCGTCAGGCCCTGCTGGGCGAGGGCCGCCCCCACGATGTCGGCGAAGGCCGGGAAGATCGGGTTCTGCAGCTCCGGCAGCACCAGCCCGACCAGCCGGGCCCGGTTCCCCCGCAACTGCGTCGGCCGCTCGTACCCCAGCACGTCCAGCGCCGTGAGCACCGCCTGCCGGGTGCCCTCCGACACCCCCGGCTTCCCGTTCAGCACACGGCTGACGGTGGCCTCACTGACCCCGACCTTCTTCGCTACTTCGGCAAGCCGTCGCGTCATGAGCGCAAGCATACGACATGGCGTGCAAGTGGTTTGCGCTCATGCGCAAGACCGTTGGGACGCCCGGCACCCGGGGGTGCCGCCGTGGCAGGAGGGACCGAAGCGTCGCCTCACCCTCAACCTGGGCCAATACAGCGCCCACCTGTCCTGAATAGCGCGCTTCACGACCGTTCCCTGTGGGTAACACTCATTCGACGGCGGGTGCCGGACCCGTACGTCCCTGCGTGCTTCTCACCTCTCCGAGGCAGTCGATCAGAGCCGCTCGTACCTGCCCGGAGCTTCGCTTCTTCGGGCTGCCGCCGCCATGACGGGCGGGCGTGCGCCGATCGGGGGGTCACATGGCGCGTTCCAGAGAGGTGGGCGGAATCGCCGCCCTGCTGGTCATCGGGGTCACCGCCGTCCTGGTGCTCACGGCCGCCGTCGCCGTGGCCCTGGGCAAGCTCATGGTGACTCTCGCCTCCCCTTCGGGCCCCGGCCAGGACTCCGCCGCCCCCACCTTCATGGCCGCCAACGCCGCGTTCTCCGGACTGGCGCTGGCGGCGGTGCTCGTGACCTTCGGTGTGCAGCAGCGGAAGGCCCACCTTCAGCGACGGGAACTAGCAGCCCAGCGGAAGGAGTTGAGTGGCACGCACAACCAGCTCTACCGCACCGCCGAGGCGGAGCTGCGCACCTTGCACGTCGAACTCCTCAAGATCGGCATTGAGCACCCGGAGTTGGCTTCCGTGTGGCCGGAGTTAGAGACCGTTCCCGCCGATCAGGCCCGAGAACTGTTGTACGCCAACATGATCTTCACCCATCACCTCTTTGTGTTGCGCCTGGGCAGCCTGTCCGCGATCGAGTTCCAACAGGTGCTGCGCGACCTGGTGAAGAGCCGCCGGTTCCGCGAGTACTGGACGTGGTCCCGACCGTTCCGTCAGGCACGCCTAGACCCCACCGGCGACGAAGCGCGGCTCGGGGCGATGGTGGACGCGTTCATCAGAGAACTGGAAGCCAATGGCGGAGGTCGGTACCCCTGATCGGCTGAATTTCTGTCACGGCTACACCAAAACTGCACCCTGGAAGCACTCGATCCACTAGAGAGAAAGGATCTTCGAAGCCTCATGGGAGGGAAGGGGCCATTCACGGAACGGCGCGACCTCCCGGAACGGGATGGATCAGCGTGGAGATCGTGCGCAGAATCGGGGCCTCACCTCGCGAACGCGGAAGCACCGCCGCCGCGACATGCCCCGATATCTTCGAGTTGTCCGATGGCAACTTTGCAGTCATCGGCACCGATGCCACAGCTGACCTGGACGGCAAACTTCCGGGCGACGCGGCCCGGGCGGACTACGAGCGGATCGTAGTGATCACTCGCGACACGCTCCTTCGCGCCAAACAGGACATCCCGGACCTCTAATCCGCCGCTCGCGAACTGTCGGCCTCCCCCGCGAACTGCTCGGAGGGGGAGGCCGCACCATGCCGTGTCGGGCCATCCCGAGCCCCTTCGACGAGCACCCGACGTAATACGGGAGGGGCGGGAGAGCCGGGGGTGGTGCGGAAGGTTAGGCTTACCTTCATGAGCACCTGCACCTCCGCGTCCAGCTCGCTGGCGGAGCCCGTCGCCGCGACGGCGGCCACCGCGCGGACCTGGCTGCTGCTGGAGCAGCCGGGGCCGTGGGGTCCCAAGGCGCTGACCGGGAGCCATCTGGATCCGCGGGTGGGCAGGGCGCTGGAGCGGGCCGCGGCCGGTACCGGGGTACGGGTCGGGCTGATCCGGCGGCCCGGGCGGCACGCGGACCGGCATGACGTGCGGCGGCGCACGGCGTACGTGGCGCACACCGTGCCGGGTGGCTCCTGGGTGCGGGACGCGGTCGTGGAGGACCCGGCCGCACTGCTGGGCCTGGACTTCGAGGCGCTGGGCCGCGGCGACCACCGCGGCTTCGGGATGCCGTACGAGGGCGACCCGCTCGCCCTCGTCTGCACCAACGGCAAGCGCGACCGCTGCTGCGCCCTCAACGGCCGGCCGCTCGCCGCGGAGCTGGCCGCCTCGGGGCTCGGTGAGGTCTGGGAGGTGACCCACCTGGGCGGGCACCGGTTCTCGCCGACGATGCTGGTGCTGCCGTACGGCTACGCCTACGGCCGGGTCGACGCCGCGCTGGCCCGGCAGGTGCTGGCGGCCGCCCGCGAGGGCGGCATGGTGCTGGAGGGCTGCCGCGGACGCTCCGCGTGGGAGCGTCCGGGCCAGGCCGCCGAACTGGCCGTGCGGCGGCTGACCGGCGAGCTGAACGCCGAGGCGCTGACCGTGGACGGCGAGCACGGTACCCGCGTGCGGCACCGCGACGGCCGGGCCTGGGACGTCGCGGTGACGCCGGTCGCGGCGGAGCCGCCCCGGCCCGAGAGCTGCGGGGCGGCCCTGGGGGCGCCGCTGCGGATGGAGATCAGCGGCATTCAGCCGGCGCTCTTGACGAACTCCGTGGTGTAGGTCTTGCCCAGGTCCACCTGGGCGTTCTGCAGGTTGGGGTTGAAGGCCTTGAGGACCCGTTCCACCGTCTCGGGTCCGCCTTCGGGCATCACGCCGTCCTTGGTGAACATCGGCAGCGTGCTCTCGATCGCTTTGACGTAGAGCTCCTGCCCGCCGCCCTGCGCGTAGTCGGCGGGCATCTTCGCGGCGATCTCCGCGGCGCTGTGCGTCGACATCCAGCGGAGCGTCTTCACGAAGGCGTTGGCGAGCTTCTGCACCGTCTCCTTGTGGCTGTTGACCCATTCCGTCTGCATGTAGAGGCTGGAGGACGGGTAGAGCCCGCCGAGCGCCTGCCGCGAGCCCTCCGGCGTGCGCATGTCGATGAGCACCTTGCCGAGCCCCTTGTCCAGGATCGTGGCCACGGTCGGGTCCGTGGTCATGCCGCCCTGGATCGATCCCTGCTCCATCGCGGAGATGAAGGTCTGCCCGGCGCCGACCGCGACCGGGGTGAACTCGCTGGTCTTCACGCCGTTGCTGACGGCCAGGTACTTGGTGAGGAAGTCCGTGGACGAGCCGATGCCGGTCACGCCCAGCTTCCTGCCCTTGAAGTCCTCAGGGCCCGTGAGGTCGCCGGCCGCCGCGTTGGAGACGATCTCCACCTCGCCGGGCGCCTGCGAGAACTGCACCACGGACTCCACCTGCTTGCCCTTCACCTGCAGGTCGAGCGTGTGGTCGTAGAAGCCGACGGTGCCCTGCACGTCGCCGGAGACGAGCGCGGTCTCGGCCTGTACGCCGGCCGGCTCGGTGAGCAGTTCGACGTCCAGTCCCTCGGCCTTGAAGTAGCCGAGCCGCTCGGTGAGCATCGCGGGCAGGTAGATGACCTTGTCCAGGCCACCGACCATGATCTTGACCTTGTCGCCCTTGCCGCCGGAAGCGGAGGCGGAGTCGCCGCCGCACGCGGTGAGCGTGGTGAGGGCGACGGCGGAGGCGGCGACGGCGGCCGCGGCCCTGAGGGTTGCGCGCATCTGGTTCACGTCCTTGTGAAGGGGGGTGGGCGGGAGGCGGTGGCGGGGTCAGCGGGCGGAGCCGGCCTCGCCCGGCTTCCAGCGGAAGAGCCGCTTCTCCAGGAAGGTCAGCAGGCCCTCGGCGAGCAGCGCGACGACCGCCAGGATCGCCATCGCGGCGTACACGCCGGCCGAGTTGAAGGTGCCCTGCGAGGCGGCGACCAGCAGGCCCAGGCCCTTGGTGGCGCCGATGTACTCGCCGACGATGGCGCCGATGAGGGCGAAGCCGAAGCTCACGTGGAGGCTGGTGAAGATCCACGAGGTGGCCGAGGGGATGACGACCTGGAAGGTGACCTGACGGTCGCGGGCGCCCAGGATGCGGGAGTTGGCGACCAGGTTGCGGTCGACCTCGCGGGCGCCCTGGAAGGCGTTGAAGAACACCGGGAAGAAGACCAGGACGACGGCGGAGGCCACCTTGGAGGCCGGGCCGAGTCCGAACCAGATCAGGAAGATCGGCGCGAGCACGATCCGCGGCAGCGCGTTGAGCACCTTGATGTACGGGCCGAGGACGTCGGCGAGGAAATGGATCCGCCCGAGGGCGATGCCGAGCACCACGCCCGCGACGACGCCGATGACCCAGCCGAGCAGGGCCTCGTAGAGCGTGTACCAGATCTGCTCCCACAGGGTGCCCTGCGCGGTACCGTCCACGGCCCAGGTGCGGATCTGCTCCCAGATCCTGGAGGGCATCGAGAAGTGGAAGGGGTCGACGGCCCCGGCCCTGGCCAGCCACTCCCACAGCCCGAGGACGGCGACCAGGAGCAGCACGCGGCTGCCGTGGACGAGGTAACTCCGGTTGCGGGCGGCACGGGCGCGCGAGCGCGCGCGGTCGGTGCCCGCGGGGTCCACGGTGGCGGCGGCCGAGGGGGCCGCCACGGTCTCAGGCGACATCGGCCGCACCCCTCTCGCGGGTGATGCGGACCTCTTCGCCGAGCGAGGCCCAGATCTCCCGGTAGATCTCGATGAACCGCGGCTCCAGCCGCACGGACTCGACCTGGCGCGGGCGCGGCAGGTCGATCTCGAAGACCTCCTTGACCGTGGCCGGCCCGGCGGTCATGACGACGACCTTGTCGGCGAGCGCGATGGACTCCTCCAGGTCGTGGGTGACGAAGACGACCGAGGCGCCCGTGCCGGACCACAGCTCCAGCAGCTCGTCGGACATCAGCGCGCGGGTCTGCACATCGAGCGCGGAGAAGGGCTCGTCCATGAGCAGGATCTCGGGGTCGTTGACGAAGGTGGCGGCGAGCGCGACGCGCTTGCGCTGGCCGCCGGACAGCTGGTGCGGGTAGCGGTCCTCGAAGGCGGACAGGCCGACGCGGGCGAGCCACTCACGGGCCCGCTCCCTCGCCTCGGCCTTGGGCACGCCGCGGAAGCGGGGGCCGGCCATGACGTTGGACAGCACGGTCCGCCAGGGGAAGACGGCGTCCTGCTGGAAGACGTAGCCGACCTTGTCGCCGATGCCGCGCACCGGCTCGCCGGCGACCAGCACCTCGCCCTCGGTGGGCTCCTCCAGCCCGCTGACCAGGGTCAGGGTCGTGGACTTGCCGCAGCCGGTCGGGCCCACGACGGCCACGAACTCCCCGCGGCCGATGGTCAGGTCCAGGTCGCGGACGGCGGTGTGGAGGGCCCCGGACGGGGTCCGGAACGCTTTGCTCGCTCCCCGCAGTTCGATGGCGGGGCCGGTCTGTGTGCTCATGCGCCGGGACGGTAGGCGTGGTCCCGGCCACGGCGGCACCCTTGCGGTCACAACTGCGCCTTGTGCCCACAACCCCCTGTTCTGCTCGTTTTGCTCGCGCTACAACAACGAAAGGGCCACGGGGGCTGGGCAGCGGGCCCCGGCCGCGTTTACGTTGCGTTCACAGCCGGGCGAACGGACGGGCGAATTCCGCAAGGGCGCGGAAGACCGGGAAGGACAGGGGTGACGTAGATGCGCATCCGCTGGCCCCGCCGCGTCTTCGCCCAGGTGCTGCTCGTCCAGGTGGTCCTCACCACCGGCGTCATCACCCTGGCCACCGGGCTGTTCCTCGCCCCGCTCAGCTCCCAGCTGGACCAGCAGGCGATGCGGCAGGCGCTGTCGATCGCCCAGACCACCGCCGCGACCCCGGGGCTCGCCCACGACCTGGTCACCACGCGCCCGAGCGTCACCGGTCCGGTGCAGGAGGAGGCCGAGCGGATCCGCCGTGCCACCGGTGCCCTGTACATCGTGGTCATGGACACCCGCGGTGTGCGCTGGTCGCACACGGACGTCGCCCAGATCGGCCGGCACGTCTCCACCGACCCCAGCGTGGCCCTGTCGGGGCGCGAGATCATGCAGATCGACCGGGGCACCCTCGGGCGTTCCGCGCGCGCCAAGGTGCCGCTGCACGGGGCCGGCGGGAGGATCGTGGGCGCCGTGTCGGTGGGCATCGGGTACGACAGCGTGCGGGAGCGGCTGCTGGCCACGGTGCCGGTGCTGCTGCTGTACGCGGGAGCGGCGCTCGCGGTCGGCGTACTCGCGGCGCTGCTGGTGTCGCGGCGGCTGCAGCGCAGGACGCATGGGCTCGCCTTCGCCGACATCTCCGCGCTGCTCGACGAGCGCGAGGCGATGCTGCACGGCATCCGTGAGGGCGTCATCGCCCTGGACGCCCGGGGACGGGTGCGGCTGCTCAACGACGAGGCGCAACGGCTGCTCGGCCTCGGTCCGGACGCAGCCGGCCGCGCCCTGGACGAGGTGCTGCCCGCCGGGCGGACGACCGACGTGCTGGCCGGCCGGGTCGCGGGCACCGACCTGCTCACCGTCAGCGGGGCGCGGGTGCTGGTCGCCAACCGGATGCCGACCGGGGACGGCGGGGCGGTGGCCACCCTGCGGGACCGCACCGAACTGGAGCGGCTGGGGCGGGAGCTGGACAGCACGCACGGCCTGCTGGACGCGCTGCGCGCCCAGGACCACGAGCACGCCAACCGCCTGCACACCCTGCTCGGGCTGCTCGAACTCGGCCTGTACGACGAGGCGGTGGACTTCGTCGGCGAGGTCGCCGACGCCCAGCGGGCCTCCGCGGAGCAGGTCGCGGAACGGGTCAGGGACCCGCTGGTGTCCGCCCTGCTGGTCGGCAAGTCGGCGATCGCCGCGGAGCGGGGCGTGGCCCTGTCGGTCTCCCCCGTCACCCTGCTCCCGGACCGGGTCGTGGACCCGCGGGACCTGGTCACCGTGCTCGGCAACCTCATCGACAACGCCCTGGACGCGGCGGGTTCGCTGGTCGAGGTGGAGCTGCGCGCCGAGGGCACGACGGTCGTGCTGCGGGTGTCCGACGACGGCCCCGGCGTACCGCCCGAGGCCCGTGAGCAGATCTTCGCCGAGGGCTGGACGACGAAGCGGTCCCCGGCCCACCGCGGCCGCGGGCTCGGCCTCGCGCTCGTGCGGCGGCTCGCCGAACGGTACGGCGGCATGGCCCGGGTGACCGCCCGCGCGGGCGGCGGCGCGGTCTTCACCGTCGTCCTGCCGGAGGCGCTGGCCGGCGCGGAACTCACCTCGGCCGCGTCCGCGGCCTCCGGGGCGTCCGCGGGGGAAGCACGATGATCGACGTCATGGTCGTGGACGACGACTTCCGCGTCGCCGAGATCAACGCGGCCTACGTCGCCAGGGTCCCCGGTTTCCGGGTGACTGCCCGCGCCCACACCGCTGCCCAGGCGCTGGCGACGCTGGAGCGCATGCACGTCGACCTCGTCCTGCTCGACCACTACCTGCCGGACGAGACCGGCCTCACCCTGGTGCGGCGCATGCGGCAGCTCGGCCACAGCGCGGACGTGATCATGGTGACGGCCGCCCGTGACGTGGCGACCGTGCAGGCGGCGATGCGCTTCGGCGCGCTGCAGTACCTGGTCAAGCCGTTCAGCTTCGCCGGGCTGCGGGCCAAGCTGGACGCCTACGCGGCGCTGCGCCGCACGCTCGACGGAGTCGGCGGGCGCGGCGAGGCCGGCCAGGAGCAGGTGGACCGCATCTTCGGCGCGCTGCGCACGGCCGGTGCGGCACCGGCGGACCTGCCCAAGGGGCACTCGGCACCCACCGCCGACCTGGTGCGCAAGGTCCTCACCGAGGCCGCGCAGCCGCTGTCCGCCCACGAGGTCGCGGCACGCGCGGGCATCAGCCGCTCCACCGCGCAGCGCTACCTGAAGTTCCTGGAGCGCGAGGGCCGGATCAGCCTCACCCTCAAGTACGGCGACACCGGCCGCCCCGAGCACCGGTACGCGTGGTCGCGCACCGGCTGACCCGGTTCACCGGCGGGCGAGTTCACGGCTCAGCGCCCGCGCCGCCGCGCACACCACGGGCGCGACGCGGTCCGGCCGCAGCCCCCGCGTGGCGCCGGTGACGGAGACGGCGGCGACGGGGAAGGGACGCGGGCCCAGCCGCGGCCCGTGGACGGGGGCGGCGACGGCGGAGACGCCGACCTCGGCCTCCTCCCGGTTCACGGCGTAGCCGCGGGTCCGGGTGCGGACGAGGTCCTGCTGGAGCAGCCGCGGCACGACGATGGTCCGCGGGGTGCGACGGCGCAGCCCGCCGCCGAGCACCGCGGCCAGGCCGGGCGGGGTCCCGTAGGCGAGCAGCGCCTTGCCGGTGGCGGTGCAGTAGGCCGGGTGGCGGCCGCCGACCCGGGAGATGATCCGCAGGGAGCGGCGGCCGGTGAGCTTCTCCAGGAAGACGGCGTCGGCGCCGTCGACGACGGCGAGGAGCACGTTCTCGTGGGTGGCCTCGTACAGCTCCTCCATGAACGGCCGCGCCGCCTCGCGCAGCCGCCGGTGCGGCACCCGCTGGCCCAGTTCGAAGAGGGCGAGGCCGAGCCGGTAGCCGTCCGTCCCGCGCTCCACGAGCCCGACGGCGGTCAGTTCGGCGAGGAGCCGGTGCACGGTCGACTTGGGCAGGCCGGTGCGGGCGGCGAGTTCGCCGAGCGCGATCCCGTCCTCCCCCGCGGCGAAGGCGCCGAGCAGCGCGGTCCCGCGGGCCAGCATCGACCGGCTCTACGTCACGGTCGCACCCTCGGCTCTCATGAGTGCCCCCGCAAGGGCACCTCGACCAGCAGCGGGCCGTCGAGCCCGCCCACCGCCGCGACCGTCCGCGCCAGTTCCTCCGTCCCGTCCGCACGGACCGCGGGGATGCCGAAGAAACGTGCGGCCAGCCGCCAGTCGAGCTCGCCCAGGTCGAGGCCGGGGTGCGGGACGGAGGGGCTGCCACCACGGGTGTCGAGGGTGTCCTTCAGGGTGCGGTACTCGCCGTTGGCCATCACGACGAACAGGACCGGCACCCGGTGGTGCGCCGCGCTCCACAGCCCCTGCAGCCCGAACATCGCGCAGCCGTCCCCCAGCACGGCCACCACCGGGCGTCCGGGCGCGCCGAGCCGGTGGCCGACGGCCGCGCCGATGCCCCAGCCGAGGCCCCCGCCGACCGTGTGGACGAAGCCGCCCGGCCGGTCCCGGCGCAGCACACCGCGCAGGTGCACCCCGACGGTGATCGATTCCTCGACGAGCACCGCCTCCTCCGGCAGTGCGGTGGCCAGGGCGTGCGCGGCGGCGAGCGGATCGACCGGGGCACGGCGCCCCGCGGACCGGGCCCGCAGGTCGAGCCGGTCCCGCGCCTCGGCGTGGCGGGCGCCCGCCTCCCGTATCCGCTCGCGGGCGGTGTCCTCGGGGACCAGGCGGGCCAGGTGGCCGGCGAGCGCGGCCAGTGAGGAGTCCAGCGGCCCGGTGAGGCCGAGGGCGACGGGGAAGTTGCGGCCCGGTTCGGCGGGGTCGGTGTCGATCTGCACGACCGTCAGGTGCGCGGGGACGGGCGGGCCGGGAGTGTAGTGGTGCGGGGTGAAGGCCCGGCAGCCGGCGATGAGCAGCGCGTCGTGGCCCTTCAACCGCTCATGGATGCGGGCGTTGACGGGCGGCAGCGGTCCGGCGTAGAGCGGGTGGGAGCCGGGGAAGTCCAGGTGGTCGTTCATCGGCTGGTGGTAGGTGACCGCGCCGAGCGCCTCGGCGACCCGTACCAGCGCCCCGACAGCCCCGTCCCTGCCGACCCCGTCACCGGCGACGACCGCGGGCCGTCCGGCGGCGGCCAGCAGGGCTGCCGCCCGGTCGAGCCCGCCGGCCGGGCCGGGCGGCGCGAGGGGGGAGCGTGCGGGGACCTCCACGGGTGCGGCGTCCTCGAGGACGTCCATCGGCACGGAGACGAACACCGGGCCCTGAGGCGGCTGCCGGGCCAGCGCGAAGGCGCGGCGCAGCACGAACGGCAGGTCCTCGGGGCGGTGCACCTCCTCGGCCCGTTTGGCCGCTCCGGAGGCGAGGGCGACCAGGTCCCCGGCGAGCATGGGGTCCTGGAGCAGGTGGCGCCGGTCCTGCTGGCCCGCCATGACGACCAGCGGGGTGCGGGAGCGCCGGGCGTTGAGCATCCCGATCAGGCCGTTGGCGGTGCCGGCGGCGATGTGCAGGCTGGCGAAGGCGGGACGGCGGGTGGCCCGGGCGTAGCCGTCGGCCATGGCGACGACCGAGCCCTCCTGGACGCCGAGGACGTACTCGGGCGAAGGGCCGGGCCCGGACAGCGCCTCGAGGAAGGGGAGTTCGGTGGTGCCCGGGTTGCCGAAGACCCGGTCCACCCCCTCGTCGGCGAGGATCTCCAGCAGGGCCCGCAGGGCGGTCGTCATGGCGGGTACGCCTCTCATACGCTCATGCCGCCGTCGACCGCGACGGTGGCTCCGGTGGTGAAGCTCGCGTCGTCGCCCGCGAGGTGGAGCACGGTGCGGGCGATCTCCTCGGGTGCCGCGTGCCGGCCGCGGGGGATCATCGCGTCGAACGCCCTGGCCGCGTGCTCGGAAGGCTGCCCGGTGGCGGCGGTCTCGATGCGCCGCATGAACGGGGTGTCGGTGGGGGCCGGGTGGATGGTGTTGACGCGGATGCCGCGGGCGGCGCACTCACTGCCGCGACGCGCATCAGCCCGGCCTGGGCGTGCTTGGCCGCCGCGTAGCCGCTGATGCCGGGGTCGGTGGTGAGTCCGGCGACGCTGGAGTTGATCATCACGGAGGCGAGGGTGACGATGAACGTCGGCAGCCCCGCCCCACATACGTCGCGACGAGGGCGTTGCCCGCCCCGGGCAGCGCCGACAGCACCAGCACCGCTGCGGCCGCCGCCCAGGGGGACCAGCCGTCGCGGATGTGGACCGCGCCGACGGTCACGCCGAGCGCGTACACCCCGCCGGCCGGCAGGTCGACCTCGCGCAGGGCGAGGGCGAAGACCATCCCGCCGCCATCAGCCCCACCTAGCAGGCGTTGTGGGCGGTCCCGGCCAGGTTGGACCGCGTCAGGAACGCGGGCTCGGCGATGCCCACGACGAGCACCAGCAGGACCAGTACCGCTGCCACGCCCGTCTCGTCGCGCAGCAGCCGACGCACACGGCTCGATGGCATGCCGCACAGCGTGGAGGCACCGCGGGCCTGCGGCAATCAGAGCGTTCCGCCAGGCGGAACGGGTGTCAGACCGCTCCGGCCCCGGTGAGCGAACGGACCTCGACCTCGGCGAACTTGTCCTCGTCGGCGCGCTCGCGGGACAGGACCGTGCCCAGCCAGCCCGCCGCGAAGCCCAGCGGGATGGACACCAGGCCCGGGTTCTCCAGCGGGAAGTACTGGAAGTCCACGCCGGGGAAGAGCGACTGCGGGCTGCCCGACACCACCGGGGACAGCACCACCAGCATGACCGCCGGGAGGAGACCCCCGTAGATCGCCCACACCGTGCCGCGGGTCGTGAACCTCCGCCAGAACAGCGTGTACATCAGCGCGGGCAGGTTGGTGGACGCGGCCACCGCGAACGCGAGCCCCACCAGGAAGGCCACGTTCTGGCCCTGCGCGAACAGGCTCAGCGCGATGGCCACCCCGCCGATGCAGACGGCGGCCACCCGGGCCACCCGCACGTCCTGGTTCTCCCGCCGCCTGCCGTCCGGTGCGGTCCCTCGACGGCGCAGCGTCGCGTGGAGGTCGTGGGCGACCGAGGCGGACGAGGCGAGCGTGATACCGGCGACGACGGCCAGGATCGTGGCGAAGGCGACCGCCCCGACGACCGCGAAGAGGACCGTTCCACCGGTGGAGCCCGCTCCCCCGCCCAGGTCGAGGGCGAGCAGCGGCACCGCCGTGTTCCCTGCGGCGTTGGACGCGCGCACGGTGTTCGAGCCGACCAGCGCCGCCGCGCCGAAGCCCAGCACGATCGTCATCAGGTAGAAGCCGCCGATGAGACCGATCGCCCAGACCACCGAACGCCGCGCCGAGCGTGCCGTGGGCACGGTGTAGAAGCGCGAAAGGATGTGCGGCAGCCCGGCGGTGCCCAGGACGAGGGCGAGGCCGAGGCTGATGAAGTCCAGCCGGTCGGTCCAGCTCTGCCCGTACAGCCTGCCGGGGGCCAGGAACTCCCGGCCCTGGCCGCTGCCGTCGGCGGCCGAGCGCAGCAGCGCTCCGAGGTCGCCGTGGAAGTGCACGAGGACCAGGACGGTGAGGGTGATCGTGCCGCCCATGAGGAGCACGGTCTTGACGATCTGGATCCAGGTCGTGGCGCGCATGCCGCCGAAGGCGACGTAGAAGACCATCAGCGCGCCGACGCCGATGACGGTCCAGGTGCGGGCGGCCGATCCCTGACCGCCGAGCAGGAGGGAGACCAGGCTCCCGGCGCCGACCATCTGCGCGACCAGGTAGAGCACGGAGACGGTGACCGCGGAGGTGCCCGCGGCGATCCGGACCGGGCGCTGGCGCATACGGGCGGTGAGGACGTCGGCGAGGGTGTAGCGGCCGCAGTTGCGGACCAGTTCGGCGACGAGCAGCAGCACGAACAGCCAGGCGACGAGGAAGCCGACGGAGTAGAGCATGCCGTCGTAGCCGAAGAGCGCGATGAGCCCCGAGATGCCGAGGAAGGAGGCGGCGGACATGTAGTCGCCGGCGATGGCGAATCCGTTCTCCAACGGGGAGAAGAGACGGCCTCCGGCGAAGAACTCCACGGACGAGCTGCGCCGTCGGCCGGCCCAGGCGGTGATCGCCAGGGTGACGGAGACGAAGACGGTGAAGAGGACCAGCGCCAGGCCCTGGTGGTTGCCGGTCACCGCATCCGCTCCTGGGTGTCCCAGCGCAGGTCGAGGGCGGCCCGGTCCCGGCGCAGCCGAGCGTGCCGGGCGTAGGCCCAGGTCAGGAGGAAGGTCGTGGCGAACTGGGCGAGGCCCAGGACCATGGCCACGTTGAACTCGCCGACCAGCGGCCGGGCCATCAGTCGCGGCGCGGTCGTCGCCAGGACGAGGTAGAGCAGGTACCAGGCGAGGAAGGCGGCGGCCGCCGGGAAGACGAACCGCCGGTACCGGGAACGCACCTCCTGGAAGGGGCCGCTGGCCTGCACCTCGCGGTACACCCGGGCGTGCGCGTCGGCCGGGCGGGCCTGCGTCGGGAGGGAGACCGGCGGTGGCTCGGGGCCCTCCCACTCCCCCGCGGCCAGGACGTCGTACCAGGGGTCGTCCACCCACAGCCCTCCGGTTTCCGCCCGGTCGTGCTCTTTCACGAACTCTCCTCGCCTCACGGGCCGATCGGCCGTGCGCCCAAGCATGGACATTGCGGGAAGATCCGGGAGCCTCCAAGCAGAAACCTTCACCTCATCGGGTGATGGTCCCCCACTCCTGGGGGTGGGGAGGCTTCGGCGCCCTCCACGGGTGGGTGACCGCGGAGGGCGCCGGCACGGGGAACCGGTCCGTCAGGCGTCGATCCGCGAACGGTCGAGCGTGGCGGCGGAGTTGGCGATGAACTCGCGGCGCGGCGCGACCTCGTTGCCCATCAGCAGGTCGAAGGCGAGCTCCGCGCCCTCCAGGTCGCTGATGTTGATCCGGCGCAGGGTGCGGTGGCGCGGGTCCATCGTGGTCTCGGCCAGCTGGTCGGCGTCCATCTCGCCGAGACCCTTGTAGCGCTGGATGGAGTCCTTGTAGCGGATGCCCTTGCGCTCGAACTCCAGCAGCGTCTCGCGCAGCTCCCGGTCGGAGTAGGTGTAGACGTACTTGTCCTGCCCCTTGCGGGGGTTGGTCAGCTCGACCCGGTGCAGGGGCGGCACGGCCGCGAAGACCCGGCCGGCCTCGACCATCGGCCGCATGTAGCGCTGGAAGAGCGTCAGCAGCAGACAGCGGATGTGACTGCCGTCGACGTCGGCGTCCGTCATCATGATGATCTTGCCGTAGCGGGCCTGGTCGATGTCGAAGGTGCGGCCCGAGCCTGCCCCTATGACCTGGATGATGGCGCCGCACTCGGCGTTCTTCAGCATGTCCGTGACCGAGGACTTCTGGACGTTGAGGATCTTGCCCCGGATCGGGAGCAGCGCCTGGAACTCGGAGTTGCGCGCGAGCTTGGCCGTGCCCAGGGCCGAGTCACCCTCGACGATGAAGAGTTCGCTGCGGTCCACGTCGTCGCTGCGGCAGTCGGCCAGCTTGGCCGGCAGCGACGAGGACTCCAGCGCGGTCTTCCGGCGCTGCGCGTCCTTGTGCTGCCGGGCGGCGATCCGGGTGCGGGCCGCGGCGACGGCCTTCTCCAGGACTGCGCGGGCCTGCTGCTTGTCGTCCCGCTTGGTGGAGGTGAGGAACGCCTTGAGCTCGCGGGACACGACGTTGGCCACGATGCGGTTGGCCGCCGAGGTGCCCAGCACCTCCTTGGTCTGGCCCTCGAACTGCGGCTCGGCGAGCCGGACCGTGACGACCGCCGTCATGCCCTCCAGGGCGTCGTCCTTGACGATGTCGTCCTCGGCGACGCGCAGCAGCTTGGTGGCGCGCAGGACCTCGTTGAACGTCCTGGTGACGGCGCCCTCGAAGCCGCGCACATGGGTGCCGCCCTTGGGCGTGGCGATGATGTTCACGAAGGAGCGCAGCGTGCTGTCGTAGCCGGTGCCCCAGCGCAGGGCGACGTCGACGCCGAGCTCGCGGGTGACCTCGGTCGGGGTCATGTGGCCGAGCTCGTCGAGGACCGGGACGGTCTCCTTGAAGGTGCCGCTGCCGGTCAGCCGCAGCACGTCGCAGATCGGCTTGTCCGGGGTGAGGTACTCGGCGAACTCGCTGATGCCGCCGTCGAAGTGGAAGGTGTCCTCGACCGGCTTCCCGTCCTCCGAGCCGTTGTCGGGGCGCTCGTCGCGGACGACGATCGTGAGCCCGGGGACCAGGAACGCGGTCTGGCGGGCGCGCTGGTGGAGCGTGTCCAGGGAGAGCTTGGCGTCCTTGAGGAAGATCTGACGGTCCGCCCAGTAGCGGACGCGGGTGCCGGTGCGGGCCCGCGGCACCTTCTTGACCTTGTCCAGCCCGTTGCCCGGCTCGAAGGCCGCCTCGGGGCCGCCCTTGGCGAAGCTGCCGGGGACGCCGCGGCGGAAGCTGATCGCGTGCGTGTGGCCGCCGCGGTCGACCTCGACGTCCAGCCGGGCGGAGAGCGCGTTGACGACGGAGGCGCCGACACCGTGCAGACCGCCGGAGGCCGCGTAGGAGCCGCCGCCGAACTTGCCGCCGGCGTGCAGCTTGGTCATGACGACCTCGACGCCGGACAGACCGGTCTTGGGCTCGACGTCGACGGGGATGCCGCGGCCGTTGTCCCGCACCTCGACGGAGGCGTCGCCGTGGAGGACGACCTCGATGTGGTCGCAGTGGCCGCCCAGGGCCTCGTCCACCGAGTTGTCGATGATCTCCCACAGGCAGTGCATGAGGCCGCGGCTGTCGGTGGAACCGATGTACATGCCGGGGCGCTTGCGGACCGCTTCGAGGCCCTCGAGCACGAGCAGGTGTCGCGCGGTGTAGTTGGAGCCGTCACGATCTGCACCGGTCAGCAACGCGGTGGACGGCACGGATGTTTCGGCGGTCACGCGAACGTCTCCTCATGAAGTTCTTCAGCCGTATCGGTGAGAGGGTACCGAGGTCACGCACGGCCGTTTCGCCGCGACCCGGTACGGGCATCATGCTAGCCCCTTTTCGAAGGCATGTTCGATCCCTCGTTCGAGTGATACACATGTCACGTTCCCCTGGAGGCATGAACCATTTAGGCTCGGGGCACGTCCTCCTCAACAACCGGCTTCCGGGCCGGGGGGACACAACCGAACAATCTGACCAGTTCTGCCAGAACGACCCGAAGCCGACAGATAAGACGCCAGAGGATCTTTCGCCGCCAATCGGTAGCATCCGGCCGCTACAACGACCGTTTCCAAGGAAAAGACCTGAGCGGGAACACTTTGGGCCTGGTTGGATGTTGACCCTGGTACGACAGCTCGTCGAGCTAGAGAAGAGGCGACGTGACTACAGTTCTGACCCCCGCGAGCCCGCTGACGGCGGCGGACCGCTGCGACCGTTGCGGCGCCCAGGCCTACCTGCGCGTCGTACTCATCAGTGGCGGCGAGCTGCTCTTCTGCGCGCACCACGGGCGTAAGTTCGAGCCCGAATTGAAGAAGATCGCTACGGAGATACAGGACGAGACCGGTCGGCTCACCGCCACCCCGGCCGTCGCGGCCGAAGACGAACGCTGACGCGTAGCACTGCGACGAGCTCTCACGACGGGCGGCCCCCCTTCCGGGAGGCCGCCCGTCGGCTTGTCCGCCGCACGTCACGAAGAGTGCTGGCCGACCAGTCCCGCCACCGCCGAGACCCGGGTGTACACACCGGGATGCCCCGCCTGGGCGCATCCCGCGCCCCAGGACACCAGCCCTATCAGCCGCCCCTCCGCCACCAGCGGACCGCCGCTGTCCCCCTGGCACGAGTCGTGCCCGCCGGCCAGGTCGCCGGCGCAGACCATGTCGCTCCTCTGGTACTTGCCTTCCGTACTGCCCGGATACGCCTGCTCACAGACCGAGTCGGCGAGCACCGAGACGTTCGCCGCCATCAGGACGTTCGAGTAGGTCCCCAGACCCGCCGTGTCCCCCCAGCCGAAGACCTGTGCCGGCGTGCCCGCCTCGTAGGAGTTCTCCCCCGGTGCCGCCATGCGTATCGCGCTTCCCACGGGGAACGGCTCCGCGGTCGTGACGACCGCCACGTCGCCGCTGTTGGTCGTGGGGTCGTACGCGGGGTTGACCCAGACGTTGCGGACCGCCACTTCCCGGCCGCCGGAACCGGCGAGGTCCGTCCGCCCCGCGATGATGCGCAGGTCGGGCACCTGGTCCCAGTCCCCGCCCAGTGCGGTCGGACTGAAGCAGTGCGCCGCGCTGACCACGGTGTTCGGCCCGACGAGCGCTCCGCCGCAGAACTGCCCCGAGCGAGCCGTACCGTAGCGGGACCGGCTCGACAGGACCACCGCCCACGGGTGCTGCTCCGTGGTGACCGGCGTGCCACCTATGACACCGTTGTCGGCGCCCGGGGCGCCGGGGGCGTACTCCACCGCCGCGGCGGTGGCGGAAGCCGGTAGCGACAGCGCGAGCGCGGACCCGGCTATGAGCCCGCCGATCAGCGTGCTGATCGAGGAACGCATGCATTCTCCTCACCCTCCGGAATGCCCAGAACACCCACAGTGACGTGACGGGACGGGAGCCGCATCCGGAGAACTGTCCGGAAAATCCGACGGGCCCGCGGCCGCCGTGGCGGTCGCGGGCCCGTCCGGGCGTCCTGCCGGATCAGTCCAGGTAGTCGCGGAGCACCTGGGAACGCGAGGGATGACGCAGCTTGGACATGGTCTTGGACTCGATCTGGCGGATGCGCTCACGGGTGACCCCGTACACCTTGCCGATCTCGTCCAGCGTCTTCGGCTGGCCGTCGGTGAGGCCGAAGCGCATGGAGACCACGCCCGCCTCGCGCTCACTGAGCGTGTCGAGCACCGAGTGCAGCTGCTCCTGCAGCAGCGTGAAGCTGACCGCGTCGGCCGGCACGACGGCCTCGGAGTCCTCGATGAGGTCACCGAACTCGCTGTCGCCGTCCTCGCCGAGCGGGGTGTGCAGCGAGATGGGCTCGCGGCCGTACTTCTGGACCTCGATGACCTTCTCCGGGGTCATGTCGAGTTCCTTGGCCAGCTCCTCCGGGGTGGGCTCGCGGCCCAGGTCCTGGAGCATCTGGCGCTGGACGCGGGCCAGCTTGTTGATGACCTCGACCATGTGCACCGGGATGCGGATGGTGCGGGCCTGGTCGGCCATCGCGCGGGTGATCGCCTGGCGGATCCACCAGGTCGCGTACGTCGAGAACTTGAAGCCCTTGGTGTAGTCGAACTTCTCGACCGCACGGATCAGACCGAGGTTGCCCTCCTGGATCAGGTCCAGGAAGAGCATGCCGCGGCCGGTGTAGCGCTTGGCCAGCGAGACCACCAGGCGGAGGTTGGCCTCCAGGAGGTGGTTCTTGGCCCAGCGCCCGTCCTCGGCGATGATCTCCAGCTCGCGCTTGAGCTTGGGGGCGAGCTTGTCGGCCTGGGCCAGCTTGTCCTCGGCGAACAGACCGGCCTCGATGCGCTTGGCGAGCTCCACCTCCTGCTCGGCGTTGAGCAGCGGGACCTTGCCGATCTGCTTGAGGTAGTCCTTCACCGGGTCGGCGGTGGCGCCGGCCGCGGCGACCTGCTGCGCGGGCGCGTCGTCCTCGTCCTCGTCGGACAGCACGAAGCTCTCCGCCTCGGCCTCGGCCGGGACGTCCTCGTCCTTGCCGGGGGCGGCGTCCTCGATGAGCTCCTCGCCCTCGACGAGCTCGTCGTCCTTCTTGGTCTTGGTCGCGGTGGTCTTCTTCGCCGCGGTCTTCTTGGCGGTCGCGGTGGTCTTCTTCGCCGCAGTCTTCTTGGCGACGGCCTTCTTCGCGGATGCCACGGCATCGTCCTCCGGCTCCGCCACGGGCTCCGCCGCCATGGTGGGGGCGGGGGCCGCGGTGGTCTTGGCAGCGACGGTCTTCTTGACCGGGGCGGCCTTGGTGGCGACGGTCTTGGTGGCAGTACGCTTCGCCGGGCTCTTGGCTGCGACGCTCTTACGGGTGCGCTTGGGCGCCTCGGCGGCACTCACCATCAGCGTCACACCCTCCTCGTCGAGGACCTGGTTGAGGCTGCGCAGAACGTTCTTCCACTGGGTTGCCGGGATCTGGTCCGCTTCGAAGGCTCGGCGCACGTCGTCGCCGGCGATCTGACCCTGAGCCTTACCCCGCTCGATGAGCGCCATCAGAGACTCGGACTCGGCGATCTCCGGCGGGAGCGTACGGGATGTGCTGGCCGACACGAACAACCTCTCGGAACGATGGAAAACGACTACGGTGGGAACCGCTCAGCAACTCAGCGTCATGTTCGTCGCGGATATTCCTCGCACGGCCGCCACCTCTAAGCTCATCGCGCTGCCGCCGAGAGCGTTACGCCCGGCCGTACGTGGGCCGGGTCACACCCCGGATCGGCACCAACCCGTCGATAGCGGGACACTCCCGTGCACGCCACGACCATGCCCGGTCGGATGCGGGCGTCAAACATGGCGGACGGCTCCGCCGCCGGGCCCGGAGGGCGTGGGCCGGCGGCGGAAGTCGGTGCCGTCTCGTCCTGCGCGGGAGCGGTCAGTGCTCCCGGGGGGCGGGGACGACGTGGTCCGTCGAGCCGCCGGCACCCGGGTCGGGGTGGGCGGCGAGCAGCTGGCGCATGGCGGTCTCCGCCTCGGCACCGTCGGAGGCGGCCAGCGCCTCGACGACCCGCGTGTGCAGGGCCACCGAGTGTTCACCGGGGCGCTCGCAGCCGGTGACGGGGCCGCCGGAGACCTGCAGGGCGGAGGAGACGATGCCGGAGAGGTGCTCCAGCATCCGGTTGCCCGCGACCTGCAGCAGCAGGGCGTGGAACTCGGCGTCCGCCCGGGAGAAGGTGAGGCCGTCACCCTGTCCCACGGCGTGGGACATGATGTCGGTCATGTCGACGAGGCGCTGCTGGACGTCCTCCCGGCCGTGACCCGCCGCGAGGCGCGCGGCGAGGGGCTCGATCGTCCAGCGCAGTTCGAACAGCTCCCGACGCTGGTCGTCGCGCTGCGGGCCGAAGGCCCGCCATTCGATGATGTCGGGGTCGAGCAGGTTCCAGTCGCTGACCGGGCGGACCCGGGTGCCGACGTTGGGCCGGGCGCTGACCAGGCCCTTGGCCTCCAGCACCCGCAGCGACTCGCGGACGACGGTACGGGAGACCTCGAAGCGCTGGCCGATCTCCTCGGGGACGAGCGGGCGGTCGGCCCCGAGATCGCCGGAGACGATCATCTGGCCGAGTTGCTGGACGAGTTGGCCGTGCAGCCCGCGGCCACGGCTCCCGGCGGCGCGGCGGCCGACCCGGCCCATGTCGGTGTCACCGCCGTCCCAGGAGGGTGCGGGGCCGGGGCGGTCGAGGCCGACGGGGGCGTCGGCGTACGGATAGCGGTCGATGTCCCCGCCGCCGAGACTCGGGTCGGCGGGGCGGGCCGCGGTCATCATGGTGTGCGCAAGGGTACTCACGCATCATTTGTCGGCGATGGCGCGGGAGGCCTTGAGGGCTTTCCTGAAAAGCACACGAAAGGGTGAGCACTCATCACCTGATAATTGACGCTTTATCGGAAGGAAATGGGGTTTCTCCGGCGCAAGACCATTGCCGCATAGGCACACAAGAGAGCGAAGAGCGACAAACCGAAGGAATAGCGCACCGGTTGGGTCGCCATGCGGACCACGTCGATCGCCGGGGCGGACGCCGCCCGCTTCACCACCGGCGCCACCAGCAGCGGAACCGCGAGGACACCGGCCAGCCCGAGCGCGGTGGTGCGGAACACCCCGGCCGCCAGCACCCCGGCCCAGCAGCAGGCGAGCACGAGGGCGACCGAGGCCGCCGTGGTGGAGGCCAGCGCGAACGGCGCGGGCAGTCCGCCCGCCCCGAACTCCAGGCGCATCACGACCAGGCCGAGCCCCGCCCCCAGGAGTGCGATCAGCGCCGCCGCGGAACCGTTGAGGACGAGCTTGGCGAGCAGCAGACGGAGTTGACGGGGCACGGGCGCGTGCGCGGGCGCCAGCGCGGGATAGCGGAACTCCTGGCCGTAGGCGAGCGCGCCGAGGAGCCCGCCGCCCAATGCGGCGGGCGGCAGGGGCAGGGAGTGCGACCAGCCGGTCAGCAGGCGCAGGGAGAAGGCGTCGTGCCCGGTGCGCAGCAGCGCCAGGGTGGCCAGTCCCGAGGCGAGGACGGAGACCAGCGCGACGAGCCAGGGGCCGCGGACGCCGGTCAGGCGGCGCAGTTCGTAGCGGACCGGCCGGGCGGGACCGGCGGGCGGCACCGCGGCGCGCGCGGCCGCCAGGGGCACGGCAGGCCGGTCGCGATCGTCGTGCGGACCCTCCGGAACACCGGTGTCGGCGACCTCGTCCGCGAGGCGGTGCAGCAGGATGCCGTTGCGGAAGGCGGTTTCGCCGACCTGGGCGGTGGTCGCGCCGTGCACGCGGATGCGGCTGCCGCTCTCGTGGGTGATCTCGGTCCCGTCGTCGGTCAGCAGCAGGCCCAGGCGTTCGGCCTGGGGCGAGTGGACGGCCACGTACGGGCGCAGCCGGCGGCGGCCGAACTCGTGGGCGGACTGGTCGGCGACGAGCCGGCCCTTGTCGAGGGTGACGACGCGGTCGCCGAGCCGGCCCGCCGCCTTGGGGTCGGCGCAGGTGACCACGACGGCGCCGCCGCGCGCCGCGTACGCCTTGAGCAGGCCGTACAACCACGCGGTGTCGTGCGGGGAGAGCCCTTGGGCGGGATCGTCCAGGAGCAGCGCGGGAGGGTCTCCGAGGAGCGCCGCGGCCACGCCCAGGCGGCGGTCCATCCCGAGGGAGAAGGTCGACAGACGGCGTCCGGCCGTTTCGCGCAGGCCCACGATCTCCAGGACCTGGTCGGCGCGTTCGGCTGGGGCCCCGGCCGCGGCTGCGAGCATGCGCAGGTGGCCGCGCGCGGTCCGGGAGGGGTGGCCGGGGACCTCGCCGAGCAGCACGCCCACCGCGTTGGCCGGATGGGTGTGGCGGTGCAAGGGGCGCCCGCCGAACAGCGTGATGCCGCGGCCCGGTTCGAGTTCGAGCATCAACCGCAGGACGGTGGACTTGCCGGCGCCGCCGTCGCCGAGCAGGACGGTGATCTCGCCGGGACGGGCGTCGAAGCTGAGGTCGTCGACGGCGGGGGGCTCTTCGCCCCGGGACGCGCTGGTCAATCCGATGGCCTGGATCACCATTGCACCATAACGCGCAAATGGCCCGGAATTTACACCTCTGGTCGCAACATAGGCGGATTGAGGATGGTTGCACCACCCGCGCGGAACAACTGCGCGGGGCGGCCGCCCTGACGGGTCGTGGTGCCGCCGCTGGGGACCAGGAAGCCGACCGTCCCCGTCACCTTGCGGTGGAAGTTGCGCGGGTCGAGGGCGACGCCCCACACCGCCTCGTAGACCCGGCGCAGCTCGCCGACGGTGAACTCGGGCGGGCAGAAGGCGGTGGCCAGAGCCGAGTACTCCAGCTTGGAGCGGGCGCGCTCCACGCCGTCGGCCAGGATGCGCGTGTGGTCGAAGGCGAGGGCACCCTCCTCGCCGTTGCGCAGCAGTTCCTCGACCGGGGCCCACCGGGCGCTGCGGGCGTCGCCGCCGGCGCGTGGCGCGGGCAGGTCCGGGGCGAGCACGAGGTGGGCGACGCTCACCACGCGCATGCGCGGGTCGCGCTTGGGATCGCCGTAGGTGGCCAGCTGCTCGAGGTGGACCCCGCTGCCCGCGCGCAGTCCGGTCTCCTCCTCCAGTTCGCGGGCGGCCGCCCCGGACAGGTCCTCGTCGCCGCGTACGAAGCCGCCGGGCAGCGCCCACCGGCCCTGGTAGGGCGGTTCACCGCGGCGGACCGCGAGGGCGCACAGGGCGTGGCTGCGCACTGTGAGCACGACGAGATCGACAGTGACGGCGAAGGGCGGGAAAGCTGACGGGTCGTAGGGCGCCATGCCCGCGATCATAGTCGTCTGCCTGACGATAAACAGCAGGTTGGCGGGATGACGCGAGCTGCTTTCGGCCTGTTGTTCGACGTCACGGCGCCGGTCCGGCGTCCGGTGCCGCCGACGGGTTCAGGCACCGAGCTGAAGTCCCGGAGCCGCCTCCTCGATCACGGCCGTACCGGACGCGCCGATCCGCAGCGCGAAGGGCTCCTCGGCCACCCGCAACCCGGCGAGGCCGAGGTCGCCGAGCGGGGAGGTGACCAGAGGGCGTACGGCCACCATGCGTTCGGGGGCGTCGGGGCGGATCCCGGCGAGGGCCATCAGCATGTGGACGGCCCCGGCCGCGGCCACCGCGGCGGGCCGCGAGGCCGTCGGGTGCGGGGCGGGACGGCGGGAGCCGTCACGCTGCTCCCCCGCGTACATCTCGGGCAGCCGGTGGCCGAAGTCACCGGCTGCGTCCAGCACGCCCAGGAGGAGCGCCGAGGCCTCTCGCTCGTGGCCCGCGGCCGCCAGCCCCGCGACCGCGACGGCCGTCTCGTGGACGCGTACCGCTCCGCCGCGGTGGCCGAAGGGGTTGTAGCCGGGGGCCTTGGCGGACAGTGTGCGCAGCCCCCATCCCGAGTCGAGCTCCGGGGCCGCCAGGAGGCGGGCGAGCTGCTCCGTCTGCACCTTGTCCAGCAGACCGGGGGCGAGCTCGCAGCCTCCCAGCAGACCGGTGTCGAGCAGATGGGCGGCTGCCGAGCCCAGGTGGGGCACGGGTCTGCCGTCAGGGGTGAGCGCGGCGGCCGGGCTCCCGCCGGCCAGGTCGTCAAGCCAGAAGTCCTCCCGGAACCTCCGGCGCAGCGCCTCGGCCCGCTCCCGCCATTCCTCCGCGCCCGGGCGTCCGTGGGCTTGGAGCAGATCGGCGCCGTGCAGCATGGCCCGGTGGGCGTGCGCCTGCACGTCGCAGCGCAGCGGGCCGCCCGGCGCGGGGTCGGGGACGTATCCGCCCTCACCCGCGACGGACCGCAGCCACCACAGACTGCGCTCGGCGGCCGGCAGCAGCTGTTCGGTGTCCCGCTCCGGAAGTCCCCACCGTCGTGCCTCGGCGAGCAGCGTGACGAAGAGCAGCCCCGCCTCCACTCCGGAACAGGTGGGCGGCAGATGCGGACCGGCATGGCGCAACGGCCCCGGCACGCCGCCGGTCTCCGGGTCCTGACGGCGGGCGAACGCCCGCAGGGTGCCGGCCGCCAGGCGGGTGCCGAGCGGCAGCAGCATGCGGGCCGCCCACAGGGCGTCGGCCGGGGCGGGACCGAGCCGCCACGGGGCGCCCGCCGCGACATGGACGTCCAGCGGGTGCTCCGGGTCGCGCAGCAGCAGCGCCCGCAGGTCGTCGAGGGCGGCGCGCAGCAGTGTCTCCGCCCTGCCGCCGGCGCCGCGGATCTCCGGGGCCGACCAGGGCACGGGGACCGCCGGGGCGGATCCGCCGTTCACGCCGGCCGCCGCGGGCTCCAGCGTCACGCGCAGCTCGATCGTGCGGGACGCCCCGGCGGGCAGCGCCAGTTCCCAGCACAGCAGCCCGGCGGAGGCCATGGCGCTCTCGGGTGCCGGCACGGCGGTCACCCGGGCCCGCAGGCCCTCCGCCGACCACAGCAGCCCTGCGTCGCAGACGCTGGGCTGCAGCTCGGGCCCGGAGGATCCGGCCGCGATCGCCGCCAGCTCGGCGAGGTCGGTCGCCAGGGCCACCTCGAACGGGATGCGCAGGGCACGGGAACCGGTGTTGTGTACCGTGATGCGCTCGGTGCCCCCGGCCGTGCGGAGCCTCTCGACGGTGAGGGCCGGGTCGGGTGCGGTATCGCCGGGAACGCGGGCGACGGAGGTGAACCGCGCCCGACCCGCCGTGACAAGCCCGCCCTGTACGGGGACCGGTGGCGCCCCTGCGATGCGCAGCTCACAGCGGGCCAGGACCCGGCGGCCGCCCTGGTAGAAGCCGGCGAGGCCGCTTCCGTCCAGTTGTCCGTGCTCCGGCGAGACCGCGAGGGCCGGGGCCGCGACGCACATCACGGCGTCGTGCACCGGCTGCGGCCCCCGGTCCTGCCGGGGCGGCCGGTTGACCGGCTGCGGGCTCATGCCACCTCCTCGTCGAATCGGTCGCTCGGGCGCTGCCGCCACTACCCACGAGAACGGCCGTGTGGGCACTCGGGTCACGCGCCGTCTACCGTTCCTGATCGGGAAGCCGTCCGTATCACCGGAAAGAGAGCCATGGCCGTCTACCGTCAGCCGGGAACCGTCATCACCGACCACACCTTCCAGGTGCCGCTCGACCACGCGGACCCCGGCGGTGAACGGATCGAGGTGTACGCACGGGAGGTCGTGGCCGCCGGGAAGGAACGAGATCCGCTGCCCTGGCTGCTGTTCCTGCAAGGCGGGCCGGGCGGCCGGTCGCCGCGGCCGCTGGGCCGCGACGGCTGGCTCACCCGGGCGCTGGACGACTACCGGGTGCTGCTGATCGACCAACGGGGCACCGGCCGTTCCGCCCCGGCGAACCGGCAGACCCTGCCGCTGCGCGGGGACGCCTCGGCACAGGCCCGTTATCTGGAGCACTTCCGGGCCGACTCGATCGTCCGCGACTGCGAGCTGATCCGCCGTGAGCTGCTCGGCGAGGACGGCCAGTGGAGCCTGCTCGGCCAGAGTTACGGCGGCTTCTGCACGCTCACCTACCTGTCCTTCGCCCCCGAGGGCGTCCGCGAGGCCTTCGTGACCGGCGGGCTGGCCGGCCTGCGCAGCACGGCCGAGGACGTCTACCGGGCCGCCTACCCCCGTGTGGAGCGGAAGGCAGCAGCGCACTACGCGCGTTACCCGGAGGACGTCGAGACGGTCCGCGCGATCGTGCGGCACCTGCGCGAGCGCGAGGTCAGGCTCCCGGGCGGCGGACTGCTGACCGCGGAGGCCTTCCAGACCACCGGGA
Source organism: Streptomyces sp. PA03-5A (assembly GCF_033792725.1). NCBI lineage: Bacteria > Bacillati > Actinomycetota > Actinomycetes > Kitasatosporales > Streptomycetaceae > Streptomyces > Streptomyces sp. PA03-5A. The sequence continues at coordinate 545,006 of NZ_JARAVL010000001.1, forward strand.
TGCTGCTCGGCACGGGCACCGGCTCGCACACGCTGCACTACCTGCTCGAGGACGCCTTCGTGACCGGAGGGTCCGGCCTCCAGCTCTCCGACTCCTTCCTCGCCGAGGTCCAGGGCCATCTGTCGTTCGCGGGCAATCCGCTCTACGCGGTGCTGCACGAGTCGATCTACGGCCAGCGTTCGGTCTCGCCGCGGGCCACCGGCTGGGCCGCCGAGTCGGTCCGCGCCGAGTTCCCCCAGTTCGACGTCGACAAGCCGCTGGCGGACGACGCGCCGGTGCTGCTGACCGGCGAGATGATCTACCCCTGGATGTTCGCCACGGACCCGGCACTGGCGCCGCTGCGCGAGACGGCGCACCACCTGGCGCAGCACGAGGAGTGGCCCGACCTGTACGACCCGGATCAGCTGGCGCGGAACGAGGTGCCGGTGGCGGCGGCCGTCTACCACGACGACATGTACGTGGACACGGCCGACTCGCTCGCCACCGCACGCTCGGTCCGCGGCCTGCGCACCTGGGTCACCAACGAGTACGAGCACGACGGGCTCCGGGTGAGCGGCGGCCGGGTCCTCGACCGGCTGATCCGCCTGGCCCACGGCGAGCTGTGAGGAGCGCTGCACGGCGGGCCCGTCCGATGCTCTGCCGCCGCAGGTAACGGCGGAGCGGCTCCGGAGAGAGGCCGTTGTTGACCGCGGCGTGGAGCAGCCGGGCGAAGGTGTAGTCGGGGGCAAGGTGCAGGGCGCGGCCGAAGGCCACGCGCGCCGCCGCCTCGTCCCCGGCGGACCAGGCCACCCAGCCGGCGAGGGTCAGGGGCGCGGCGGCGTGCTCGTGGTACGGCTCGACACAGCGCCGGGCGAGCGCCCGCCACAGGCGCACCGCGGGGTCGGTGTGCGGCGGGTCCATCCACTCGGCGGCCTCGTCGCGGGTGGTGCGGTCCTGTAGGCCGAGGATCATCGTGGCGGCCTCGTCGTCGTCCAGCAGAGCGTCGTCACCGCGGTCGGCCTCCGGTCCGTCCCCCACCGGGGTGGCGGCCCGGAAGCGCTCGAGCGCCTCCCGCAGCAGCCGCAGGGTGGTGCGCCGCACCTCTTCGGAGTCGTCGCGCTCCAGCATGCGGGGGACGAGTGCGGCGGCCGCCGCGTCCAGGGCGTCCCCGCGGGCCGCGGAGGCCGGTGCGCCGGGCGGCGGCGGGGTGAGGCGCTCCTCCATCTCCTTGAGGGAGCCGTTGATCCGCAGGCCCGCGTAGGCGGCCGCCGCGGCCATCACGGAATCGCCGGACCGCGTGATCCCGATGCCCTCACGCGGGAACCGCTCCGTGTCCGGGCAGCAGTACGACCACCAGCGGCCGGCGGAGACGCACAGCGCCTCGACGACGGGGATGTCGAGCGTGCCGCAGGCGATCCTCAGCCGCTGCGCCAGTGGACGCAGCCGTTCCATGACCTGGTGGGGGTCCTCGCCGGGAGCGGGCTCCTGGACGAGGAAGAGCACGATCGCGTCCGGCCGCGCGCCGCGCTGCTCGCTGCCGTTCACGAGGCACTCGGCCAACTGCTGGGCGGCGCCGGGCCACTCGGCGGCGTCCCGTGGGATGCCGAGCCGGGCCCGGCCGCCGAAACGGCCGTGCTCGCCGTGCAGGGCGATCATCAGAATGCTGTCGTCGGGGTGGAAACCGCACAGGTAGGGGAGCGCGGCGGCGAGTTCGGCCGGGCTGCGCAGCGTGACCTTCGGGTCGTCCGAGGGACGGGGGGATTCGGTGTGCTGAGTCATGATCCGAAGGTCCCGTACGCCGTGGATCTCCGCCAGACCCCTCCAAAACCTGTGGATAACTCGCGCATATCATCACAATTATCCGGGGCGGGTTGTCCACAGGCCGCCTCCCCACGGTTGGCGCGGTGTCGGTGCCATCAGGTTGCATGGGGGCATGACCACCGCACTGCGCACCGCCGCCGACACGATCCTCAGCCGGCTCGTCGGGGACCCGACGGGCACCGCCCGCCTGCGCGAGGACCAGTGGCGTGCCGTCGAGGCGCTGGTCGCGCACGGCCGCCGCGCCCTGGTGGTCCAGCGCACGGGCTGGGGCAAGTCGGCCGTGTACTTCGTGGCCACCGCGCTGCTCCGCGAGCGGGGCAGCGGTCCCACGGTGATCGTCTCCCCGCTGCTGGCGCTGATGCGGAACCAGATCGAGGCCGCCGACCGGGCCGGGATCCGCGCCCGCACGATCAACTCGGCCAACCCCGAGGAATGGGACACGGTGCAGGCCGAGGTCGCCTCGGGGGAGATCGACGTCCTGCTGGTGAGCCCGGAGCGGCTCAACAACCCCGATTTCCGGGACCAGGTGCTGCCCAAGCTGGCCTCCACCACCGGCCTGCTCGTGGTCGACGAGGCCCACTGCATCTCCGACTGGGGCCATGACTTCCGGCCCGACTACCGCCGGCTGCGGACGATGCTCGCCGATCTCACTCCGGGCGTTCCGGTGCTGGCCACGACGGCCACCGCCAACGCACGCGTGACGGCCGACGTCGCGGAGCAGTTGGGGACCGGCGACCACGAGGGTGCCCTCGTGCTGCGCGGGCCGCTGGACCGCGAGAGCCTGTCGCTCGGGGTGCTGCGCATGCCCGACGCCGCCCACCGGCTCGCCTGGCTCGCCGACCACATCGGCGACCTCCCGGGCTCGGGCATCGTCTACACCCTGACCGTGGCGGCCGCGGAGGAGGTCACCGCCTTCCTCCGGCAGCGCGGTCACCGGGTCGCCGCCTACTCGGGGCGCACCGAGGACGCCGACCGCCGGGCCGCAGAGTCCGCGCTGCTGAACAACGAGGTCAAGGCGCTGATCGCCACCTCGGCGCTCGGCATGGGCTTCGACAAGCCGGACCTGGGCTTCGTGGTGCACCTGGGCTCGCCCTCCTCCCCCATCGCCTACTACCAGCAGGTGGGACGCGCCGGACGCGGTGTGGACCACGCGGAGGTGCTGCTGCTCCCCGGGCCGGAGGACGAGGCGATCTGGCGCTACTTCGCCTCGCTCGCCTTCCCCCGTGAGGAACAGGTGCGGCGCACCCTGGAGACGCTGGCCGCCTCCGGGGGCCCGATGTCGGTGCCCGCGCTCGAGACCCGGGTGGACCTGCGCCGCAACCGGCTGGAGACCATGCTCAAGGTCCTCGACGTGGACGGCGCGGTGCACCGGGTGCGCGGCGGCTGGACGGCCACGGGCCTGCCCTGGACGTACGACACCGAGCGGTACGCGTGGGTCGACCGGCAGCGCAAGACCGAACAGCAGGCGATGCGTGAGTACGCCACGACCTCGGTGTGCCGCATGGAGTACCTGCGCCGTCAGCTCGACGACGAGGAGGCCGCCCCCTGCGGCCGCTGCGACAACTGCGCCGGGCCCCGGTTCACCGCGGAGGTCTCCCGCGAGGCCCTGGAGGCGGCACGGGCCGCCCTCGGGCGCCCGGGGGTCGAGGTCGAGCCCCGCCGGATGTGGCCGACAGGTCTGCCCGCGATCGGCATCGACCTCAAGGGGAAGATCCCGCCGGGCGAACAGGCCGCGCCCGGACGGGCACTGGGACGGCTCTCCGACATCGGCTGGGGCAACCGGCTCCGCCCGCTGTTCGCCGAGAACGCGACGGACGGCCCCGTTCCGGACGACGTGGCGCAGGCCGTGGTGCAGGTGCTCGCGGACTGGGCGAAGGGCCCGGGCGGCTGGGCGAGCGGTGAGCCCGACGCCCCTCAGCGGCCGGTCGGCGTCGTCACCGTCGCCTCGCACACCCGGCCGCAGCTCATCGCGTCGCTCGGTGCGCGCATCGCCGAGATCGGCCGCATGCCGCTGCTCGGGGAGGTGGCGCACAGTGGTGACCTGGAGCCCTCGCGGGTGCCGCGCAGCAACAGCGCACAGCGACTGCGGGCGCTGCACGGGGCGTTCACCGTTCCACCCGCCCTCTCCGAGGCCCTCGCCGCGGCCGCGGGACCGGTTCTGCTGGTCGACGACTTCACCGATACGGGGTGGACCGTGGCCGTCGCCGCGCGGTTGCTGCGCCGATCCGGTGTTACGGCGGTGTTTCCGCTGGTCCTGGCCTTGCAGGGCTGACCGGTAGTCACCATGTGAGACGGAGACGGGATCTAAGCGGCGGAGGGTCAGATAACAGACAGGTCGACAAAATGACCGTTGCCGCCTGCGTGTGCGACAGGAACAATTGAGTCTGGATCCCCGCATCGGCTCTTGGAGCCCCACGACCGGCATGCCCTCGCACGCCCGGTCGCGGACGCATACCCGAAGGGAGGACCGTGGCCATCGGCTTCGCTCCGGAAACCGCTTCCGTGAATTCCTCCCGCCGTGCCGGACGCCATCGCACCCTGGAGCCGGCCGAATGGACGGCCGCGGGCATCCCCCTGCTGATCAACCCCCGCGAAGTGGTCACGGACCTCCACACACGCCACCTCCCGGCCCCGGGAACCGCTGTGGTCGCGGTCTACTCCCCGGACGAACGGCTGACGGCCAGCGCGTCCTTCGCGCAGCGCCCCGGCGTCACCGACGGCTGGGAACGGCGCAACGCGATCCTCGTCCACCTGCGCCGGATCACCGCGGACGACCTGCGGCGGCGCAGGCCCGTGCGCACCGCGGTCCTGCTCGTCTGCCGCGACGGCGGAGCGGGGTGGACCGAGGTGGACGGTGCGTGGATGTGGGGACTGCGCGACGCCTGCTCGCTGTACGGGCTGCGCCCCGGTTCGTACATCACCCTGACCGAAGACGGCTGGCGGGTGCAGGGCGAGGACCGTTCGGGTCGTTCCCCGAACGCGACCTCCTGGTCGGCCACGAGCCGCGGCGCAGTGAGCCTGCGTCCCAGTGGGACGCCGCCCCTGCGCCGCGCGGCGGCGCGCTGATCAGGCGTTGACGCCGAGCAGCGCGTTGATCCGCTGCGGGTCGCCGCAGACGACCAGCAGGGTTCCGGCCCGCGCCATCGCGGAGGGCAGGACACGCGCCACGGTCTCGTCGGAGCCGCCGTTGACGGCCACGACCACCACGGGCCGGCCCTTGGCGCGGTCGGCGTCGTGAGCGGCGTAGAACACGTCGTCGCCGGCGTCGTGCTGGGCCCAGTAGGACGTCTCGCCGAAGCTCAGCTCGTGGGCGGCCCAGGGGTGCTGCTCGCCGGTGGTGAACACCAGGACCTCACCCGGAGCGCGCCCGCTGTCCAGCAGCAGGTCGACGGCCTCGTCGGCGGCGTCGAGGGCGCCGTCCACCGAAGCGGGGATGAGCTGGATCTGCGCCGACGGGCCGGACGGGACGGAGGCCACGACCTCGGCGTCCCGCGGCGAACGCTGCTGCGGGGGTACGACGGGTCCGCGGGCCGGACCGGGACGGCCGGGCCGGGCGTTGGCCGCCGGGGCGCCACGCGGCGGCGCGGGGCGGGGGCCGGGGCCCGGTACGGGGCGGGGGGTCGGCGCGGGCCGGCCGGCGGCCGGGGCTACGCGGGGACCCGGGACACTCTCGTGAATCTGAGGCTCCTCGGGGGTGAGAGGCATGTGCTGATGTCTATCAAATGCACCGGAACAACGCAGCGGCGGGTAGGTCACAACTCGGCTCAGAAGTCGAACCCGAGTTGCTCACCCGTCTCCCCCGCCTCCACGGTCTCCCGGACCTTCTTCAAGTGCTGCCAACGCGGCAGCGTATCGAGATATGCCCAGGACAGCCGATGGAGGGGGGTGGGCCCCAGCTCCTCCAGTGCCGCCCGGTGCACCGGCGAAGGGTACCCGGCATTGTCCTCGAAGCCGAACGGAGCATAGTCCACGCCCAGTTCCGCCATCATCGCGTCCCGCCGCACCTTGGCGATCACGGACGCGGCCGCCACGGCCACGCACGAGCGGTCGCCCTTGATGACCGTGCGCACCCGCCAGGGACCCCCGAGGTAGTCGTGCTTGCCGTCGAGTATCACCGCGTCCGGACGCACGGGCAGGGCGTCCAGGGCGCGCGTGGCGGCGAGCCGCAGCGCGGCGGTCATCCCCAGTGCGTCGATCTCCTCCGGGGAGGCGTCGCCGAGCGCGAAGGAGTTCACCCATCCGGTGAGCGCACCGGCGAGCGCGGTACGGCGCTTGACGGTGAGCAGCTTGGAGTCGGTGAGGCCGTCGGGGGGCCGTCGCAGCCCGGTGACGGCCGCGCACACGGTGACGGGACCGGCCCAGGCGCCCCGTCCGACCTCGTCGACGCCCGCGATGACCTTGGCGCCGAGGGTCGCGCGCAGCGAGCGCTCGACGGTGTGGGTGGGGGGTTCGTGGACCATGGCAAGGCTTAGCCTACGCTCCCGCGTTGGACCGGCCGGGAGCAGGTCTCGGGAGCACGGCCGCAGGCCGCGAGCGTCCGGCCCGGCGACCGCGTCAGGGGCGCAGCAGGGGCAGCATCACCTGGTCGACGACCTCGATCAGGTCCTCCTCGGTGATCTCCCGGCCGCCGATCTTCGACCGGTACATCATCAGCGCGGGCACCACGTCGGCGACGATGTCACCGGTGGCGTCGGGCCTCACCTCCCCGCGCTCGATGCCGCGCCGGACCACGTCCAGGATGCGGTGCTTGGTGGGTTCGACGACCCCTTCCATGATCAGCCGTACGAAGCAGTGGGCGGCTTCCTGGTCGCACTCGTCGATCACCGAGCGCAGGGCGAGCCCGCCGCGCGAGTACATCGCCTCGCGCATCCGCAGCACGAGGAAGACCAGGTCCTCCCGCAGGCCGCCCAGGTCCGGGACGTCGGGGACCTCGGGGAAGGCCGTCTGCAGGGCGTCGGCGACGAGGGCCTGCTTGGACGGCCAGCGGCGGTAGACGGCCGCCTTGCCGGTCTGGGCGCCGGCTGCGACGCCCTCCATGGTCAGCCCTCGCCAGCCCACCGTGCTGAGCTGCTCCAGAGCGGCTCCGAGGATCGCCCGCTCCAGAACGGGCCCGCGACGGCGGGTCCCCCCTCCCTGCGACATGGTCATGCCACCTTCTCATTCACTCTCTAGTGAACGCTTGCGTTCACTACCACCATCACCCTAGTGTCGTACACAGTGAACGCGACCGTTCACTAAGTCACCGACTGGGGGACCTCGTGACGACTGGGCAACTCACCTCACCACGAAAGCCCGGAGCCGCGCGACGCGACGGCAGGCCGGGCATCGCACTCGCGGTCATCGCGGCCTGCCAGCTCATGGTCGTGCTGGACGCCACCATTGTGAACATCGCGCTCCCGCACATCCAGGACGCGCTCTCCTTCTCCACCACCGACCTGTCCTGGGTGCTCAACGCCTACACGCTCACCTTCGGCGGCCTGCTGCTCCTCGGCGGGCGCGCGGGCGACATCCTCGGACGGCGCAGGGTGTTCGTCTTCGGCATCCTGCTGTTCTCCCTCGCCTCTCTCCTCGGAGGCTTCGCCCAGGAGCCGTGGCAGCTGCTCGCCGCACGCTCCCTTCAAGGCGTCGGCGGCGCGATAGCCTCGCCGACCTCGCTCGCCCTCATCACCACCAACTTCCCCGAGGGCCCGGAGCGCAACCGGGCCTTCGGCGTGTTCGCCGCGGTCTCCGCGGGCGGCGGCGCCGTGGGCCTGCTGGCCGGCGGCATGCTCACCGACTGGCTCGACTGGCGCTGGGTGTTCTTCGTCAACGTGCCGATCGGCCTGCTGATCGCCTTCCTGGCACCGCGCTTCATCAGCGAGTCGCAGCGGCACCCCGGGCGGTTCGACGTCGCCGGAGCCGTTACCTCGACGCTCGGCATGGCCTCGCTGGTCTACGGCTTCATCCGCGCCGCCCACTCGGGCTGGCGGGACACCCTGACCGTGTCCTCGTTCGCGGCCGCCGTCGTGCTGCTCGGCGCCTTCGTGGTCATCGAACGGCGGGCCCGGGAACCGATCACCCCGCTGCGGATGTTCGCCGACCGCAACCGCTCCGGCACCTACCTGATGATGCTGAGCCTGGCCGCGGCCATGTTCGGGATGTTCTTCTTCATCGTCATCTTCGTGCAGAACGTGCTCGGCTACAGCCCCATCGCGGCGGGCTTCGCCTTCCTCCCGGTCACCGCGGCGATCGTCACCGGGGCAGGGCTGTCCACCCGCTTCCTGCCGGTGCTCGGGCCGAAGCCGTTCCTCGTGGCCGGCTCGGCGCTGACCGGTTCCGGGATGGCGTGGCTGACCCTGATCGACCCCGGCAGCAGCTACGTGGGCGGGGTGCTCGGCCCCATGCTGCTCTTCGGCTTCGGCATGGGCCTGAACTTCGTCACGCTGACCCTGACGGCCGTCTCCGGCGTCGCCCAGCACGAGGCGGGGGCCGCCTCCGGGCTCCTGAACGCCATGCAGCAGGTGGGCGGTTCGCTCGGGCTGTCCATCCTGGTGACGGTGTTCGGCACCGCGAGCCGCGACAAGGCCACCGTTCTCGTCCCGGACTTCCTGGCGCACGCCACCCGGGAGCAGCAGGCCGCCTTCCAGCGGACGCACGAACTGCCGCCGCCGTGGGGCCACGAGGTCCTCGCGCACGGCATCTCGACCGCGTTCTACGCGGCCGTGGGGCTCGTCGCGCTCGCCCTGGTCACGGCGTTGTTCGTGATCCGGGTCCGCAAGAGCGACCTGGAGGCGCTCAGCGGCAGCGCGGGCATGCCCGCGGCCTGACGCCGGCGCCGCCGCCCGGCCCGAGGGGAGGCCGGGGCGGCGGCACACGGCGTTCCACCTCACGGGAAGACCGGGTCGCCCCACTCGTCGTAGAAGCCCGGCAGCCCCGCCGCGTCGCACGGCCGGCCGCCGGTCTGCGCCGGCCGCCCGTCGAGCAGCGACCGCGCCCGGACCTCACCCAGACTGGTGGTGAACCAGGCCTCGGTGCCGTCCTCGTAGAGGTGCTCGACGATCTTCTCCAGGGCGCAGGAGCGCTGCGGCTCCGGCAGCCGGTCCAGCTCCGGGACGGCGTCCGCGGAGAGGTGCCGCAGGTACTCCAGGTCGATCTTGCCGGTGCTCTCGTAGCGGCTCACCTGCTGGTCGGCGATGAGGGCGTCGGGCGACACCAGCCCGAAGGCGAGGACGGACGCTGCGGCGCTCACCGCCACGGCGCGCGGCAGCCAGCGCGCGCCGAACACCCCGGCCGCCATGACCAGGACGATCAGCAGCCCGAGCCACAGCTCCACCCCCGCCACCGAGATCCGCAGCCGGGTCAGCCCGTACGCGTCGACGTACAGGTCCATGCGACGCAGCGCGGAGGCGACCACGACCAGGGTCAGCACGCAGATCGTGCCGAGGACGGAGCGCACGAGCACGCGGTCGCGGTCGGTGCCGCGCGGCGCCCAGCGCTGCGCGAGGGCGATGACGACCACGGTGAGCAGGGTGACGACGAGCAGTTGCCAAAAGCCCTGCCGGGCGTACTGCGCGTAGGTCAGGCCGGTCTTGGCCAACACCTTCTCGTAGCCGCCGAACAGCACCGCCAGCTGGACGGCGTTGAAGGCCGCGAACAGTGCGGCGAGGACGACCAAGGGCAGTGCCCACTCGGCGCGCCGGCGCGCGCGTCCCGGTTTCACCTCGATCCGGTCCCAGCGGCGCGGTGCCGCGGCGGTCCACGCCGCGCTGAGGGCGAACAGCGTCCCGACGAGGAGGAGCAGGACGCGCAGGGGGAGGTCGGTGACGGTCACATCGGGCATGAGGTCGCCCAGCAGGTCGGCGAACGCCGCGTCGGCCCCCGCGAAGAGCGCGCCGAAGACGACGAGGAGCACGACGGTCACGCCGACGGTCTTCAGCATCGGCAGCAGCCGGCTCCGGTCGTGGGCGGACCGCTCGCGCAGCCCGCGCAGCGCCCAGCCGATCGCGGGCGCCGGAGCGAACCACAGCCCGGCGCCGCCGAGCAGGACGCCCGGCCAGCGGCGGCCGCCGTGCAGGGCCAGCGAGCCCAGGAAGGCGGCGGCGACGACGGCCAGGAACGACGGCCACCAGGCGTCCCGCAGTGCCGGAATGAGCAGAAGCATCAGGCCTGCCACCGCCCACAGGGCCGACCAGGGCCGCAGCCGCCGTCCGTGGTCGAGGGCGGCGACCGCGGCCGCGGCCGCGGCGGGCACGCTGACCAGCAACAGGTTGATCCCCAGGCCGCCGCGCAGCAGGGTCGCGGCCAGCACACCGGTGAGCAGCGCCGTCCACAGCACGGCGGGACGTGCGGCGCGTGGGGTCCGCGACCGGCTCGCGATCACCCACGCGGGCGGCGGGGGCGGTGGCGGGGGCGTCCAGGGACGCGGGTACGGCGGCGCCGGATGGACGGGTGGACCTTGCTTCTGCAGCGGTGCCTGCGCGGGTGCCTGCGCCGTCGGCGCGGCGTCGGACGGCGTGTCGGACATGAGAACCCCTCCCCGCCGGTCGCACGGCGCCCGGGGGCTGCGCGCGGGACCGGTGCTCGACTGCGCGTCCGGCGAAGATCGGCCGGACGGCGTGGCCGACAGGCTAGGCGCGCCGACGAGCTGCGCAAGCGCGGTACGGGCCCGAGGGCGCAGTCTGTGACAGGGCCGTGACAATGCAGAGGGTTGGGAGGCCCGCAGGCGGCCGGGGCGCGGCTCAGCCGGCGGGCAGCCATTCCGGCAGGGGCTCGCACCGCTCCTGCCACTCCCGCGGGGGCTCGCCACCGGCGCCGGCGGCGATGATCCCGCCGACGATGGCGCAGGTGGTGTCCACGTCGCCGCCCGCGCGGGCGGTGGTCCAGAAGGCGCCCTCGTAGTCGCCCAGGCCCCGGGCGGCGGACCACAGGGCGAAGGGGACGGTGTCGTGCGCACTGGTGCGGCGGCCGTTGCCGAGCACGGCCGCGACGGTGGCCACGTCGTCGTAGTCGAGCATGTCGACGGCGCGGCGCAGCCCGGCGTGCACGGCGCTGCGCGGCAGCAGCGCCACGACGCGGGTGATGAGGTCCACGGGGTCGCCGGGGCCGGCCGGGTCCGCGGCGAGCGAGGCGGCGGCCGCGACGGCCATCGCGCCGACGACGGCCTCGCGGTGCTGGTGGGTGGTGTACGCCGACAGTTCGGCCTGCTCGGCGGCCTTCTCCGGCTCGCCCGCGTACCAGGCGCCCAGGGGCGCCACGCGCATGGCGGCGCCGTTGCCCCAGGAACCCTGGCCGTTGAACATCTCGGCGGCGAGCGTGCGCCAGTCGGCGCCTTCCTGCCGGATCAGCCGCAGCATCCGGTTCACGCCAGGGCCGTAGCCGCGGTCGAAGTCGTGGTGCGCCGCGAAGGAGGCGGCCAGGGTGTCCTGGTCGACGGCGCCGTGCGAGTCCAGGACCGCGACGACCGAGCACGCCATCTCGGTGTCGTCCGTCCACTGCCAGGTTCCCGGCGGCAGCCTGCGGCCCTGCAGCGCCGGGTAGTGCGCCGGCACGAAGAACTGGGAGCCGAGGGCGTCGCCCAGGGCGAGACCGCGCAGGCTGGACAGCGCGCGGCGGCGTGGGAGGTCACGGGGGTCAGCGGTCATGGCGGGAGAACTCTGACATCCGGTGCCACCCGGGTCAATCGTCCTGTGCGCAATCTCACCCGTGATATCGCGCCAGGTCGGAGTCGGTGGTCCGCCAGCGGGCGAAGGGCCGGTCGAGCCGGTACCGGCCGTCGGGCTCGGCCAGCAGCATCCGCGTCTCGCCGTTGTCGGGGTTCGACAGGCACTCGAACTCGTCGACGGTCCAGTGGAACCATCGCATGCAGAACAGCCGCATGGTGAGCCCGTGCGTGACGAGCAGGACGTTCGGCGGGAACTCCGGCTTGTCGAAGGCGCGGTAGAGCGTCTCCAGGAAGGACCCGACCCGGTCGTAGACGTCCGCCCCGGACTCGCCCTGGGCGAAGCGGTAGAAGAAGTGGCCGTAGGCGTCCCTGGCCTTGCGCTGCCGCTGCACGTCCTCGGCGTCCTGGTAGTTCCCCCAGTCCTGCTCGCGCAGCCGGGGCTCCTCCTTGGCGCGGGTACGGCACGGCTCGAGGCCGAGCAGGTGGAAGGTCTGATGCGTCCGGCGGTATGGCGAGACGAAGGCCTGCACCCGCTCCTCGCCGAACAGCTCCCGAAGCTCCCGGCCCGCCGCGCGGGCCTGCTCCTCGCCTCTCGTGGTGAGGGTCAGCGCGTGGTCGGGCACCCGCTCGTAGATCGTGTCGTCGGCATTGCCCTGGGACTCTCCGTGCCTGATGAGCACTATGCGACGCGGTCGGGCCATGGCCTCACTGTAATTCGTACGCGCGCGCAAGGTCGCGGCGGTCCCCGGCGCGGGCCGTGGGCAGCCCCCGCCGCAGGCCTGCTGCGGTCCCCGGGCGACGGTCGCCGGCTCCGTCCACAGGCCGGGCGTCCCGCCCCCGATTGTCAGTGGCGTACCTCAGACTCAGCATGAAGAGGGGGGCGCGTACGCGCGCCACGGTTGGAGGCCGTCATGAAGACCACGTCGTTCGTTCCCGGCACACCCTGCTGGACCGATCTGAGCAGTCCCGACATCGAGGCCTCCCGTGCGTTCTACGGCGGCCTGTTCGGCTGGGACTCCCAGGCGGGCCCTCCGGAGGCCGGGGGGTACACCTTCTTCAGCCTGCGCGGCGAGCACGTGGCGGCCGTCGGTCCCGTGATGGCCGAGGGCGACCGGCCGCGGTGGATCACCTACATGGCCACGAGCGACGTGACCGACACGGCCAAGGCGGTCGAGGCGGCCGGCGGCTCGGTGTGCGTACCGCCGATGGCGGTCTTCGACCAGGGCAGCTTCGCGCAGTTCACGGACCCGCACGGGGCGGAGTTCGCCGCGTGGCAGCCGGGCCGGTTCAGCGGCGCGGGCCTGCTCGACGAGCCGGGCGCGCTGTGCTGGATCGAGCTCAACACCCGGGACGTGGAGGGCTCCCGGGCCTTCTACCGCAACGTCTTCGGCTGGACGGGCGAGACCCACCCGTTCGCCGGGGACAGCTCGTACACCGAGCTCGAAGTGGAGGGAACCGACCGGAAGTTCGGCGGCATCCTGCTCATGAACGACGCCTGGCCGCAGGAGATACCCCAGCACTGGATGCACTACTTCTCCGTCACCGACACCGACGCGGCCGCCGCGCGGGCCACCGAGCTCGGGGGCAGCGTCTCCGTGCCGCCGTTCGACCTCGAGCACGTCGGGCGGGTCGCCGTGCTCGACGACCCGCACGGCGCGTACTTCTCGGTGATCACCCGCCCCGCGCAGGGCGGGAAGGGCTGACCGCGGCGGCTCCCGGGGCGGTCCCCAGTCGCCGTGCCGTCATATCGACCAGGCCTGTTCCAGGTCGACGACGTCACCGGCGACGGTGAGCACGTCGGCGTCGAGATCGGCGCGTTCGGACAGTCGCAGGATGGATCCGTCCCGGTACTTGGCGTGCTCGGACGCCGAGTCCCACATGGACAGCACCAGGAAGTCGGACGCGGGTCCCTGCGCGAAGACCCCGCGCAGCATCCCCGGGGAGCCGGCCATGGCCGGGTTCCAGACCTTCTCCTGCATCAGCACGAAGTGCTCGACGCGGTCAGGCCGCACCTTGCAGTGCGCCAGCCGCAGCAGGTCGCTGTCGGCGAATCGGGGGCGGAAGCCGACCTTGACGTCCAGACGGTGCTCGAAGAGCTTGACGCCGAGGCTCTCGTAGGTGCCGGCCTGGGCGGCCGCGAGGCGGTCGTGCGCGCCGGCCATGAAGGCGTCGTAGTACTCGCGGTCCTCCCAGAACGCGAAGAGGTGCGCGACGCCCGGCTGGCTGCGGCTCCAGCCACCGCCCTGCCCCCGGAACCCCGGCTCCCCCATGAGCCCGTTGGCCCATTTCCGCTGCCCGCGCTCGAATCCGGCGCGATCGACGATTCCGCAGCGAATCCACTTCACCAGCACCGCGCCATCCTATGGCCCGCCGGTGGACCTTCCGCCCCATCGAAGGACCAACTCCCCTGAACGGGAGAGGAATACGATCACGCCATGGACGCCCTGTACCCGCGCCTCCTCGTCGAGGACTTCGGCACCGCCGCCCGCTTCTGGACCGCAGCCCTGCGCGACCTGCTCGGCATAGAGCCCGTCAAGGTGACCCCGCAGGCCGGATACGCCAACTGGGACCTGGGCGGCGAGGCCGCCCTCACCCTCTTCTCCCGCGCCGCGCTCGCCCGCACGATCGGCACCGAGGCGCTGCCCGCGCACGCCCCCGCACAGGACGCGGCCATGCTCGTCCTGCGGGTGGACGACGTCGAGGCGGCCGCGGGGAAGCTGACCGCGCACGGTGCGAGCGTCGTCACCGGACCCCGGGACCGGCCCGAGTGGGGCCCGGGGCTGCGGACCGCGCATCTGCGCACACCGGACGGCAGCCTCGTGGAGCTCCAGTCGTACTGACCGGGCCTCAGAAGGCCCGAAACAAATAGTCTTCAACAAAACCATCTGCTAGCGTCTTACCTGGGTCCCCGACAACCAGGAGACGACGCCATGCCCTTACGCGCACAGCTCTCGCCCGCGGCGGCGACCACGGGAGCCACCCCCGACCACCGATCCCGCGGACTGGCCCTCGCGGTCCTGTGCGCCGGGATGCTGATGATCATCCTGGACGGCAGCATCGTCACCGTGGCACTGCCCGCCATCCAGCGTGACCTGCACTTCTCCTCCGCCGACCTGACCTGGACCGTCAACGGCTACATGATCGCCTTCGGCGGGCTGCTCCTGCTGTCCGGCCGGCTCGGCGACCTCCTCGGACGCAAGCGGATGTTCATCGCCGGGCTGGCCGTCTTCACCGGGGCCTCCCTCCTGTGCGGCCTCGCCACCGGGCAGGCCGTGCTCATCGGCGCCCGCTTCCTCCAGGGCGTCGGCGGCGCGATGACCTCAGCCGTCAGCCTCGGCCTGCTCGTCACACTCTTCCCCGAACCCCGTGAACGCGGCCGGGCCATCGGCGCGTTCAGCTTCGTCGGCGCCGCCGGGGCGTCGATCGGCCAGGTGCTCGGCGGTGTGCTCACCCAGGCCGCCGGCTGGCACTGGATCTTCTTCATCAACCTGCCCATCGGGCTGGCGGCCGCGCTGTTGGCGGTGCGCGTACTGGAGCCCGACCCGGCACGTCCCCCCGCCCGGGGCGCCGACGCCCTCGGCGCACTCCTGGTCACGACGGGACTGATGACCGGCGTCTACACGATCGTCCAGACCGGCGGTCACGGCTGGGCCTCCGCACGCACCCTCGGCCTCGCCGCCTTGGCCGTGGCGCTCCTGGGAACCTTCGTGGTCCGCCAGGCGACGGCCGCGTCCCCGCTGCTGCCGCTGCGCATGTTCCGCTCGCGCGAGGTCTCGGGGGCCAACCTCGTCCAAGTGCTGATGATCTCCGCCCTCTTCGGCTTCCAGATCCTCATGGCGCTCTACCTGCAGAACGTCAAGGGGTACGGTGCCGCCGCCACGGGGCTTGCCATGCTGCCCGCCGCGCTGTCCATCGGCACCGTCTCGCTGCTGCTCTCCGCCCGGCTGAGCGCACGCTTCGGCGAGCGCCGCGTCCTGCTCACCGGGCTCGCCCTGCTCGTGGTGGCACTCGGTCTGCTCACCCGGCTGCCGGTCCACGCCGGTTACGCCGCCGACCTGCTGCCCACGATGCTGCTGGCGGCCGGCTTCGGCCTCGCCGTCTCCGCGCTGACGGTGCTCGGCATGTCCGGCGCGGGGCCGGCGGACGCGGGGGTCGCCTCGGGCCTGTTCAACACCACCCAGCAGGTGGGCGGTGCCCTCGGCGTCGCCGTCCTGTCCACCCTCGCCGGCTCCCGGACGCACGCCCTCGTCGCCGACGGGCACGACACCGCGTCCGCCCTCACCGCGGGCTTCCGCCTCGCCTTCGGCACCGGCGCGGCCCTGCTGGCCGCGGCGTTCGTGCTCGCGCTGGTGATACTGCGGCCGCGGCGCGAACGGGACGTCCCTCCGCCGGCCTGACGGCGAGCGGCCCGCAGCCGCTCCTGCCCACGACGGCGGCATCCGGAGCCGCCACGATCACGGGCCGCCGCCCCGTCCCAGGGCGGCGGCCCGTGATCGTGGCCGGAGCGGCGGTCAGTGGCCGGCGGCGACCGGCAGGTCCTTCTGCACGCCGGGGTCGCCGGCGTCGGCGGTGAAGTCGGCCTTGCTGGTCTCGTCCACGCCCTCGGGGGCCTTCAGGGCCCGCAGGACGAAGGTGAGGACGACGGTGACCGCCAGGTTGAGCACGAAGGCGGTCAGGCCGATGTAGCCGATCTGGCCGATGACGGGGATGGTGTCGGAGGAGCCGCCGAAGTGCTTCTGCGCCGGGCTGGCGACGCCGTAGGCCACCCAGGTGCCGTAGACCATGCCGACGGCCCAGCCCGCCAGCAGTGCCCAGCGGTGGAACCAGCGGGTGAACAGGCCGCCGACCAGGGCCGGGAAGGTCTGCAGGATCCAGATGCCGCCCAGTAGCTGGAAGTTGATCGCGGCCGTCTTGTCCATGGTGAGGACGAAGATCAGGGCGCCGACCTTGACCAGCAGCGAGACCACCTTGGAGACCTGGGTCTCCTGCGCGGGGGTGGCGTCCGGTTTGAGGAAGTCCTTGTAGATGTTGCGGGTGAACAGGTTGGCCGCGGCGATCGACATGATCGCCGCCGGCACCAGCGCGCCGATGCCGATCGCGGCGAAGGCCACGCCCGCGAACCAGGACGGGAACATGTTCTCGAACAGCTGCGGGATCGCCAGCTGGGTGTTGCCGACCTGCACGCCTGCGGCGATGGCCATGAAGCCGAGGGCTGCGAGGAGACCCAGCATCAAGGTGTAGAGCGGCAGGACGGTGGTGTTGCGGCGGATGACGTCGCGGCTGCGGCTGGAGAGCACGGCGGTGATGGAGTGCGGGTACATGAACAGCGCGAGCGCCGAG